>NZ_JBPKBH010000013.1:80817-91717 GCF_051388915.1 Yinghuangia sp. YIM S09857
GCCGGGCCACACCCAACGTGGCCCGGCACCGCACCTCTCCCTTGTGGCTCCCTCGGGCGGCTTCGGCCCCCGGGGGACGCGACAGAGCCCTAACGCCGGCGGTCCGACGGCGTACGGCCCGATCCCGCCCCGGGGCTCCGGCGGCGAACTGCCTTCGACCGGACCGGAGTCCGGGTCAGTTGCAGCACAGTCGCCGTCCCGAGCACGACCCCGAGCAGTGCCGCGACCGCGGCGCCGCCCGGAGACCGGGTTCCGGAGAGCACGAGGAACAACGCGGTCGCGGTGACTGCGACCAGCGCTCCAAACGACAGATGGGTGATGTCGAGTCGGTTCACGGCCGGCCCACCTCCCCGCCTTGGCCGGGTCCCCATGGCCCGGGTCCTCGGGCCACGGTACTCCGTCCCCCGTAGGCGTTCCTACTGGAGGCTGTCGGCGAACACCGCGAACACGGAGCTGCCATGGGCGACTTGAGGAACCTCTCGGGGAACGGGAGGACGCACCGCGGGGTGCGTCCGGCCGCCGCGCTGGCCGTCGCGGGGCTGGCCTGCTGCCTGCTTGCGGGGAGCGGGCAGGGGGTCGGACAGGGGACCGGACAGGACGGCGGAGGGGGGCCGGGCGGTGCCGCGGCGGTGGGCAGCGCGGAGGGGCCCGGCGGCGTGGAGGGGCCGGGAGGCGTACCGCCTTCCGTTGCCGCCGCTGAGCCGGTGCCCGCTCCCGCACCTGCCGAACCGGCGGCCGCGAGGGCTGCCGCCTCCGCCGTCGGGGACGACCTCCCCGGCCCGTTCACCGAAACCCGCCGCTCCCAGCGCGAGGCGGCCGTCTCGTCCGTCGTGACCGCCTCGCAAGGCCTCGGCAGGGGCCCGCACAGCGCACCGGACTTCGTCCAGCTTCCGCAGGGCCCCAAGGTCCAGCTCCGACCCCCGGCGCACGCCCGGGTGTTCGTCATCCTCGTCGAGTTCGGCGACCGCGTGGGGCGGGCCGCCGAGGAGGGCGGCGGGGCCGCCGGGACGCCCGCCGACCCGGGCGACGAGCAGTCGTACGGCGGCATTCCGGGACCGCGGCACGCCACCATCCCGGAACCGGACCGCAGCGTGGACACCTCGACCATCTGGCATCCGACGTTCGACCGCGCGTACTTCCACGAGATCTTCTTCGGCGACGGCTCGCACGGGCCGTCCCTCGCCACGCACTACCGTGCGCAGTCGTCGGGCCGCATGGAGATCGACGGCAACGTCACCGACTGGGTGCGCGTGCCGTGGAACGAGGCCCGCTACGGCAGCAACGACTGCGGCGCGCAGGTCTGCACCAACGCGTGGGACCTCGTTCGCGATGCCATGAACGAGTGGTACGCCAACCTCTCGGCCAACGGCCTGAACGCCCGTCAGATCTCGGATGCCCTCGGCCCGTTCGACGTCTGGGACCGCGACGACCACGACCGCGACGGCGTGTTCGACGAACCGGACGGCTACATCGACCACCTGGAGATCGTGAAGGCGGGCGAGGACGAGGCCGCGGGCGGCGGCGCGCAGGGGGCCGACGCGCTGTGGTCGCACCGGTGGTACGCGTACAGCGACCAGGCCGGACGCACCGGCCCGCCGGGAAACCTCGCGGGCGGCACCCGGGTCGGCGGCACCGGGGTGTGGGCGGGGGACTACACCCTCCAGGCGGAGAACGGCGGACTCGGCGTCATCGCCCACGAGTTCGGCCACGACCTCGGCCTGCCGGACCTCTACGACCGGCGGGACGCCCTCAGCGGGTCGCCGGTCGCGTTCTGGTCCCTGATGGGCCTCGGCGGTTACCTCGGCGACGGCGGAACGGGCGGCGTCGGCAACTCGCCCGGCTCGTTGTCCGCGTGGGACCGCCTGCAACTGGGTTGGCTCGACTGGATGATCGCCGATCCCAAGACCGCCACGACGACCATACTGGCGCCGCTCCAGTCCACCGGGGATCCACAGGCGGTCCTGATCCCGCTGCCACCGCGCAGGGGCAGCGCCAAACCGCGCTGGTACGTGGTGGAGAACCGGCAGTACGCGGGCACCGACGCGGTCCTGCGCACCGGCCCGTACGACGGCCAGGCGGCCGGGGTGGAGAACTCCGGCCACTTCCCGTACGCATCCGGCGTCATGGTGTGGCTCTGGGACCCGTCGTTCGCCGACAACGACGTCGCCGACCACCCCGGAGAGGGTCTGATCCTGCCGATCGACGCGCACCCCGACCCGCTCATGGTCGACGGCGGCGCTCCGGCCCGCGGGCGCCTGGCGACCTTCGACGCACCCTTCAGCGCACCGGAGGAGCGCACCGACCCGATCCTGATCGGCTCCCCGGGCCGCCGGACCACCCTCGGAGCCCGGCCGGGCACTCCCGCCTTCGACGACCGCACGACCGCATACTGGTCCTCCCGGGCGCCTTTGACGGGCGTCAAGGTCCCGGCGGTGGGGGTGCGCATGGAGGTGGAGGGCAGGGCCCGGGTCGGCGAGGCAGTGCGAATTACGGTGAAGCCGAGCTGATTTGCGGTCTCGGCTCCGGTGAGCGTCTCTCGAATGCGACGTCGACCATGGTGAAGCCGAGCTGTTTTGCGGCCCGGCTCCGCTGAGCGTTTCTCGAACGCGACGTCGAACATGGTGGGGACTTCATCGGTTCGGGTGGTCGTGGGAGGTGGCCGGCACTTTGCCTCGGCGGCGAACGTTCCCGAGGTAGGAAGGGTCAGGCGGGAGGGGATGGAGTGCGGGGGAGGACGGATCAGGCCGGAGGGGATGAAGTGCGGGGGAGGACGGGTCAGGCCGGGGGGATGGAGTGCGGGGGAGGGCGGACCGGGCGGGAGGGGTTGGAGTGCGGGGGAGGACGGGTCAGGCGACGACTGGGGTGCCGGTCAGCTCAACTCCCGCGTCGGTCATTTCGGTGAGGGCACGGGAGGTGGTGGGGGCGGCGACGCCGGCGGTCAGGGACAGGAGCACTCGCGTGGTGAAGCCTTCGCGGGCGGCGTCGAGCGCTGTTGCGCGGACGCAGTGGTCGGTCGCGATGCCGACGACGTCGACGTCCGTGACGCCGTGCGCGCGCAGCCAGTCGGCGAGCGCGGAGCCGTCGTCGGCCGCGCCCTCGAAGCCGCTGTACGCCGCCGCGTGCGCGCCCTTCGAGAACACCTCGTCGATCTCGCCGTTCTCGACGGCGGGCGCGAACGCCGGGTGGAACGCCGCGCCCTGCGTGCCCGCGACGCAGTGCACCGGCCAACTGGCCACATAGTCCGGCGCTTCCGAAAAGTGCGCGCCCGGGTCGACGTGGTGGTCGCGGGTCGCGACGACGTGCGTGTAACCGGTCGCGTCCGCAGGCGCAGACGCCGGGTCCGGCGGCTGCTCCGCGGCGTTGTGCGCGACATGGCCGCGGATCGCCGACGCGACCCCGGCGCCGCCGTCCACCGCGAGGCTGCCGCCTTCGCAAAAGTCGTTCTGCACATCGACGACGATCAGTGCGCGGGTCATGGTGCGGGTTCCTCTCGATCGACGGGTTTCACTCGTACACGGTGGGCAGCACCGGCTCACCCCGGGACAACTGCGTAGCGGACAAAGGCAGTTCCGCCCGTGCCCGTTCGTGACGCTCACGGGCCTTCGCCAGGGGCTCGCGGCCCACCGTCTCGCCGTCCAGGACGAGCGGCACCAGCAGCTCGCGCAGCTCCGGTCCCACCGGCCGGGCCTCCCCGGTGCGCAGCACCTCCGCCTCCGCGACCCCGTCCGCGTCATAAGCCCGCAGCGCCGTCTTCCGCCCCCCGTGACTCGGCTTGCCGGGAGACTTCTTCGCCACCGGCACCATCGCCGCGTCCGCCGCGTCGGACTCCGCCCGCGCCACCAGCTTGTAGACCAGCGATGCCGTGGGGTGTCCGCTCCCGGTCACCAATTGCGTGCCCACGCCGTAGGCGTCCACCGGCGCCGCCCGCAGCGCCGCGATCGCGTACTCGTCGAGGTCGCTCGTCACCACAATGCGCGTCTTCGCCGCGCCGAGGTCGTCGAGCTGCCGCCGCACCCGGTGCGCGAGCAGCAGCAGGTCGCCGGAGTCCAGCCGCACCGCCCCCAGTTCGGACCCGGCCAGCTCCACCGCGGTACGCACCGCCTCCGCCACGTCGTACGTGTCCACCAGCAGCGTGGTGTCCTTCCCCAGCGCCGCGATCTGCGCCGCGAACGCGTCCCGCTCCCCGTCGTGCAGCAGCGTGAAGGAGTGCGCGCTGGTGCCCACCGTCGGGATCCCGTACGCCTGCCCCGCCCGCAGGTTGGACGTGCTGGCGAAGCCCGCGACGTACGCGGCCCGCGCCGCCGCCACCGCAGCCTGCTCGTGCGTCCGCCGCGACCCCATCTCGATGCACGGCCGCCCCGCGGACGCCGAGGTCATCCGGGACGCCGCGGCCGCCACCGCGCAGTCGTGGTTCAGCACCGACAGGATCAGCGTCTCCAGCAGCACGGCCTCCGCGAACGTCCCCTCGACGACCATGATCGGCGAGCCCGGGAACCAGCACTCGCCCTCCGGGTAGCCGTACAGATTGCCGCGGAACCGGTAGTCGGCCAGCCAGTCCAGCGTCGCGCGCCCCACCACGTGGTTCTCCGCCAGGAACGCCAGCGTCTCGTCGTCGAACCGGAACGCCTCGATCGCGTCGAGCAGGCGGCCCGTCCCGGCCATCACGCCGTAGCGGCGGCCGTCCGGCAGGCGCCGGGCGAACACCTCGAACACCGACCGCCGGTGCGCGGCCCCGCTGCGCAGCGCGGCCTCGACCATGGTCAGCTCGTAGTGGTCGGTGAGCAGGGCGGTGCCGGCCGCGCCGGCAGCCCGGGCGGCACCCGCGGTCGTCCCCGTTGTGGTGGCAGCAGTCCCCATCGCGTTCATACGAGCGAGCATAGCACCACTACTCGTCAGAGTGACGATTAGTGGTCGGCGTTTCGTCCCGGCGGTTCGCCACGGCGTCCCCGCCGCCTCCCGCGGGGCACGTTCGCCTCGGCCCAGCGCTGATGGGAGCATGGAGCCCATGAGTGTCGCGCCCGTCGAGGTCGAGAAGCCGGAGTCGGACGAGGAGGTTCTGCCCGACACCCCATGGGTCTGCATTGTGTGGAACGACCCGATCAACCTCATGTCGTACGTGACGTACGTCTTCCGCAGTTACTTCGGCTACTCGAAGCGGAAGGCCGAGAAACTCATGCTCGACGTGCACAACAAGGGCCGGGCCGTCGTCTCCTCGGGCACCCGCGAGGAGATGGAGCGCGACGTCAACGCCATGCACGGGTACGGCCTTTGGGCGACCGTCCAGCACGACAAATGACCCGCGCCGGCCGCCGAGCGGCGGCAGCCGCGCCACGGTCGCGCAGGACAAGCCGCGTCACGCGCAACACGCCAAGCCATGCCACCACGCCACCACGCACGATCACGTGAGCACCGGGAGAACCTGAGCAGTGAACGGCCAATTCGTACGCGGGCGCACGGGCCGACCTGAGATCGTCCTCGACGAGCTGCACGGCCAACTGCTGGCCGACCTGTGCCGCCAGGTGGTCGAGCTGGTCGAGCCCAAGCCCGCCCCCGGCGAGCCCGAGGGCGACCCGCTCGCGCGCGAACTGGGGCTGGACGGCCTCGACTGGGGCGGACTGGACGGCGAACCCAAGGCCGCCCCCAAAACCGCCCCCGACGACCCGGTGCTGGCCCGGCTGCTGCCCGACGCGTACCGCGACGACCCGGACGCCGCCTCGGAGTTCCGCCGCTACACCGAGAACGACCTGCGGCTGCGCAAGTGCGACAACGCCCGCACCGTGCGCGCCGACATCGCCGCGTCCGGCGCCGAGGGGCACATCGTCCTCGACGAGCGGCACTCGCAGGCCTGGCTCGGCGCGCTCAACGACCTGCGGCTCGCCCTCGGCACCAACCTCGGGGTCACCGAGGACCTGGACGCCTTCGCCGAGAGCCTGGAGCCGGACGACCCGCGCCTCGCGATGCTCGCGGTGTACCACTGGCTCGGCATGCTCCAGGAGTCCCTGGTGGAGTCGCTGACGCCGTGACGCCGCAGCGTGCGTACCCTCGACGCATGCTGACGATCACCACCGAACTGCGCGACCAGATCGTCGCGCACGCCCGCGCCGACCACCCCGACGAGGCCTGCGGCGTCGTCGCGGGCCCCGAGGGCAGCGACCGCCCCGAGCGCTTCATCCCGATGCTGAACGCGGCGCGCTCGCCCACGTTCTACGAGTTCGACTCGGGCGACCTGCTGGCCCTCTACCGCGAGATGGACGACCGCGACGAGGTTCCGGTGGTGATCTACCACTCGCACACCGCGACCGAGGCCTACCCGTCGCGGACGGACGTCTCGTACGCCTCCGAGCCCTTCGCCCACTACGTCCTCGTCTCGACCCGCGAGACCGGCGGACACGAGGGTCCGTACGAGTTCCGCTCCTTCCGGATCGTGGACGGCGAGATCACCGAGGAGGAAGTCCGCTTCGTCGACGCCTACTGAGGTCGCCGCTTGCTGACGCCGCCGCGAACCGAGGTCCCGACCTTCCGAAGTCCCGACCTTCCGAGGTCCCGACCTTCCGGGGTCGCGGCCTACCGAGATCGCGGCCTACGAGGCCGACACACAGCGCACGCGGTTCGATACGCAGCAGCCGTGGAAATCCGCACACCCGATTCGTCACCAAAGCTGCATTGGTCACCATTCGTCCCCCCGCGCCATCTCGCAATGCGAAATACCGCGTTCCAACATACGAGCCACCCTCGGATCGGCCGCAGCGGAATGGCTAGCATGACGATATGCGTTACGCAGGCATGGACATGACGACCACGAGCCCGGGCACCGCCCCCGGCACGCTCTTGGTCGCGCGCCTGCACGTCGACCTAGGCCGACTGTCCAGCGCACTCTGTCGCGCCCTGCCTCAGGGCTGACCAGGCCGCCGCCCCGCGGAACCCGCGAACGGCCCGCACCGGCAGCCCACAGCCCGTCGCGTATCCGGCCGTGCCGGAGCGACCCCTTGCCTGCACTCACGTACCCGCATTCTTGGAGCGCCCCATGGCCATCGAGGTCCGCATCCCGACCATCCTCCGCGACTACACCGGCGGCGCGAAGGCCGTCGAGGGATCCGGCAAGTCCATCGACGAGCTGATCAACGACCTGGAGTCCCGGCACGCCGGCATCCGCCACCGCCTGGTCGAGGAGGACGGCACGCTCCGGCGCTTCGTCAACGTCTACCTCAACGACGAGGACATCCGCTTCATCGACGGCATCGCCTCGACGCTGGACGACGGCGACACCGTCACCATCCTCCCGGCCGTGGCCGGCGGCGCCTGACATGCGCTACGACTCGCTGATCGACGCGGTGGGCCGCACTCCGCTGGTCGGCCTGCCGCGTCTGTCGCCGTCGTCCGAGGTCCGCATCTGGGCCAAGCTGGAGGACCGCAACCCCACCGGCTCGGTCAAGGACCGCCCGGCCCTGCACATGATCGAGGCCGCCGAACGCGACGGCGTCCTCACCCCCGGCTGCACCATCCTGGAGCCCACCAGCGGCAACACCGGCATCTCGCTGGCGATGGCCGCCCGCCTCAAGGGCTACAAGATCGTCTGCGTGATGCCGGAGAACACCTCCGAAGAACGCCGCGAACTGCTGCGCATGTGGGGCGCCGAGATCATCTCCTCGCCCGCCGCGGGCGGCTCCAACACCGCCGTGCGCGTCGCCAAGGAACTGGCCGCCGAGCACCCCGACTGGGTCATGCTCTACCAGTACGGCAACCCCGCGAACCCGGACGCGCACTACACCACCACCGGCCCCGAGCTGCTGGAGGACCTGCCGACCATCACGCACTTCGTGGCCGGCCTCGGCACCACCGGCACCCTCATGGGCGTCGGCCGCTACCTGCGCGAGAAGGTCCCCGGCGTGCAGATCGTCGCAGCCGAGCCGCGCTACGACGACGTCGTCTACGGCCTGCGCAACCTCGACGAGGGCTTCATCCCCGAGCTGTACGACGCCGACGTGCTCACCACCCGCTACTCGGTGGGTTCCCACGACGCCGTCCGCCGCACCCGCGAACTCCTCGAACACGAGGGCATCTTCGCGGGCGTCTCCACCGGCGCCGCGCTGCACGCCGCACTGGGCGTGGCCCGCAAGGCGGTCAAGGCGGGGGAGCGCGCCGACATCGCGTTCGTCATCGCCGACGGCGGGTGGAAGTACCTGTCGACCGGCATCTACACCGCCGCGTCCACCGAAGAGGCCATCGAGCGCCTGCACGGCCAGCTCTGGGCCTGAGCACCGGGTCCGAACACTGGGCCTGAGCACCAGGTCCGAACAGGTTCGAGCACCTGGTGCGAGCACTGAGCGTGAACTCCGGACCTGAAGTCTCGGCCCGAGTACCGCCGGGCCCGCCGAGGGCACCGGCATCGGGCACCCCGAAGGGGCCGTACGACCGCGCGTACGGCCCGGGGTGATTCCCGACACAGCGGGGGTGAGCCCTCCGGAGAACCGGCCGCCCTGACCGTACCCTCCTGTATGTGGCAGATCTGAGCGACGCACACCCCGGCGTTCCCGGCGCGAAGCCGCGCGACGCCCGTGGGCGCTGCCGCCTGCCCGCCGCCGGGGCGAGTCGCCCGACCGCCGGCGGCCCCGCGCAGTCCCGGGAGATCGGCCGACGTCTCCGGGGTCCGGAACTCACCCACGTAGACGCCCTGGGGGCGACCGCATGAAACTCACCGTCGTCGGATGCGCGGGCAGCTATCCGGCTCCCGACTCGCCGTGCTCGTGCTACCTCGTCGAGGCCGACGGAGTACGCGTGCTGCTCGATCTCGGCAACGGCGCGCTCGGCAGCCTCCAGCACCACACCGACCTCGGGGCGGTCGACGCCGTCGTCCTGTCCCACCTGCACGCGGACCACTGCCTCGACCTGTGCGGCTACTTCGTGTACCGCAACTACCACCCCGAAGGCCGCCTCCCGCTGCTGCCGGTGTGGGGGCCGCAGGGCACCGCGGCGCGGCTCTCCCGTGCCTACGACATAGCCGGAGAGCCCAGCCTGACCGAGGCGTTCTCGTTCCACGACGTCAACCCCGGGGTCTTCGAGATCGGGCCGTTCCGGTTCACCGCCGCGCACGTCAACCACCCCGTCGAGTCCTTCGCCTACCGCATCGAGGCGGGCGGCACGAACCTCGTCTACTCCGGCGACACCGGCGACAGCGACACCCTCGTCGATCTCGCCCGGGACACCGAACTGCTGCTGTGCGAAGCCTCGTTCGTCGACGGCCGCGACACCTACCCGGACGTGCACCTCAACGGCCGCGAGGCCGGCGAGCACGCCGAACGCGCGGGCGCCCGGCGGCTGGTGCTCACCCACATCCCGCAGTGGACGGACGGCGAGCGCAACCTCGCGGACGCGCGCAAGGCGTACTCCGGCACCGCCGACCTGGCCCGCCCGGGCGCGGTCTACGAGGTCTGACAACACGGCACCGGACCGCCGCGGCCCTAGGCTGAGGGCATGTCACGAGCAGACGGCCGTACCCCCGAGCAGCTTCGCCCGATCGCCTTCCACCGCGGATGGCTCGACCACGCCGAGAGCTCCGTCCTCGTCGAGTTCGGCCGCACCCGCGTGCTGGTCGCCGCGTCCGTCACCGAGGGCGTGCCGCGCTGGCGCAAGGGCAGCGGCCTCGGCTGGGTCACCGCCGAATACTCGATGC
The DNA here is from genome assembly GCF_051388915.1 of Yinghuangia sp. YIM S09857. Lineage (NCBI taxonomy): Bacteria > Bacillati > Actinomycetota > Actinomycetes > Kitasatosporales > Streptomycetaceae > Yinghuangia > Yinghuangia sp. YIM S09857. Next base: position 90,488 of record NZ_JBPKBH010000013.1, read on the forward strand.
TGCCGCGCGCCACGCACACCCGCGGCGACCGCGAGTCGGTCAAGGGCCGCATCGGCGGCCGCACCCACGAGATCTCCCGGCTGATCGGACGCTCGCTGCGCGCGGTCATCGACTACAAGGCGCTCGGCGAGACCACGATCCAGCTCGACTGCGACGTCCTCCAGGCGGACGGGGGCACACGGACCGCCGCCATCACCGGCGCATACGTCGCCCTCGCCGACGCGGTCTCGTGGGCGCAGCGCAACAAGCTCGTGAAGGCCAAGGCCGAGCCCCTGACCGGGACGGTGGCGGCGGTCAGCGTCGGCATCATCGACGGCGTCCCGATGCTGGACCTGCCGTACGAGGAGGACGTGCGCGCCGAGACCGACATGAACATCGTCTGCACCGGCGACGGGCGCTTCGTCGAGGTGCAGGGGACCGCCGAAGGAGAGCCGTTCGACCGCGAGTTGCTCAACCGCCTGCTGGACCTCGGGGCCGCGGGCTGCGCCGAACTCGCCCTGCTCCAGCAGATCGCGCTGGAGGAGACCGCGGGCTGACGCCTCGCCGAGGAGGTCGCCCCGCGGTCCGTGAAGCGCCTTTGTCCTGATATCGGAGGATCGACCGAGCCGGTGGATAACGCCCGGGTTGCCAGTGTCACGAGGCTGCAACCGGGAGGGTGTGAAACGGCCACCGGCGCGGACGCAGAACGCCGGACTCCGCTACCTTCTGATCACCAGTCAGGCATATCTTCCCGCATATCTTTTCGCATCTGAGGAGCATCATGTTCCGTGCCCACCGCGCCGTGCGTACGAGCGTCGCCGCCGTCGCCCTCGCCGCCGCCCTGTTCACGGCGACTGCGTGCTCCGAGGCGCAGAAGGCGATCGACTGCATCCAGCTCGGCACGCAGCTCGCCAACGACGTGTCGAACCTCCAGAGCGTCATCAACGACCCCGAGGCCGCGGCCGACTCGCTGGAGAACATCACCAAGACCCTCAACAACGCGGCCGGCGACGTGGATTCGCAGGACGTCAAGGACGCCATCGCGGAGATGTCCGCCCAGGTCACGCAGTTGAGCCAGCAGATCGCCAACAAGGAGACCCCGTCGATCGACGCCGTCTCGGTTCTGAAGACCAGCGCCAAGACCATCGGCGACGCCTGCACGAGCTGACCCCCGCGCGCGTCCTCCGGCTGCCGGCGGGCGCGGCCGCAGATTCCGGCAGCCAGGCCGGTACCCAAGGCCGGTACGGGGGG
>NZ_JBPKBH010000013.1:91826-165639 GCF_051388915.1 Yinghuangia sp. YIM S09857
GGGCCTCACGGCCCCGCGTACCGGCCTCAGCCGTGTCCGGCCGCGCACCGCACCCGGCCCCGGCCCGCCGACCGGCGGAAATGCACCGGAGGCACCCCGCGGATTTGCGTAGGCTTGCGGTCCATGAGCCGTCTTGTTCTCGCCACCCGCAACACCCACAAGGTCACCGAGCTCCAGCACATCCTCAAGGACGCCGGGCTCGACGTCGAACTCGTCGGCGTCGACGCGTTCCCCGACGTCCCCGACGTCCCGGAGACGGGCCTGACGTTCGCCGCGAACGCCCTGCTCAAGGCACACGCCGTGGCCCGCGCCACCGGCCTCCCGGCGATCGCCGACGACTCCGGCCTGTGCGTCGAGGCGCTCAACGGCATGCCCGGCATCTTCTCCGCCCGCTGGTCCGGCACACACGGCGACGACCGCGCCAACCTCGAACTCCTGCTCGCGCAGCTGTCCGACATCGCCGTCGAGCACCGCGCCGCCTACTTCGCCTGCGCCGCCGCGCTCGCGCTGCCGAACGGCACCGAGCGCGTCGTCGAAGGCCGCCTCAACGGCACGCTCACCCACGCACCGCGCGGCACCAACGGCTTCGGCTACGACCCGATCCTCCAGGTCGACGGCGACAGTCGCACCACCGCCGAGCTGACCCCGGACGAGAAGAACGCCGTCAGCCACCGCGGCAAGGCGTTCCGCGCCCTCGTGCCGATCGTCACCGAGCTGGTCACCGACCGCGCCTGAGGCGGTCGTTCACGAATCGGTAAGGCCCGGGCACGGGCTTTCCGCGCGTCCCGGGGCGATGATGAGGGCACCACGACTGTGAGGAGTAGTCGCCGTGCCCCTCTCACCGGCCGTCCGACGCGTGCTCACCGTGCACGGCCCCGCCGCGCTCTGCGGCGTGCTCGCGGGCGCGGCCGCGGTGGCCGCGTCGGAGTTCGCCGCGGCGTTCGTGCGCCGCGAGGCCGCGCCGCTGGTCACCGTCGGCCAGTCCGTCATCGACCGCACGCCGCGCGGGCTCAAGGAGTACGCGATCCGCGAGTTCGGCACGAACGACAAACTCGTGCTGCAACTCTCGGTCGGCGCGATCCTGCTCGTCTTCTCGGCCCTGCTCGGCGCGGTGGCCCGCCGGTGGCTCTGGGCGGGGCTGGCCGGCGTGGGACTGCTCGGCGTCCTGATCGTCGCGGCCGCGGTGTCGCGCCCGGCGGACGAGGGCACCGACGTCATCCCCGCTCTCGTCGCGGTGGCGGTGGGCGCGGCGACCCTCACACTCCTCACCAGACCGGAACTCCTGCGGCGGGAACCCCCCGAGGCGTACGACGACTTGGTGACCCGTCTCGCCGCCGACTCCGCACCGGCCACCACCGCGCCCGGCCCCGTGACCCTCCCCTCCGATACCTCCACCGCCGCCGACACCCCCACCGCCGCCGGGCCCTCCCGCCGAACCCTCGTCCTCGGCACCGCCGGAGCCGCCGCACTGCTCGCCGGGATCGGACGCTGGCTCCAGGAGATCCGATTCGACGTCAGCGGCTCGCGCAACGCCGTCGTCCTCCCGCCCCCGGCCGCCCCGGCGCCCGCACAACCCCTCGGCACCGAACTCGGCATCCCCGGGCTGAGCCCGCACATGACGCCGAACAAGGACTTCTACCGCATCGACACCGCCCTCGTCGTGCCCGAAATCCGCGCCGAGGACTGGAAGTTGCGCATCCACGGCATGGTCGACCGGGAAATCGAGATCGACTTCGCGACGCTGGCCGCGCGCCCCACCATCGAGCGCCACATAACCCTGTGCTGCGTCTCCAACGACGTGGGCGGCCCCTACATCGGCACCGCCAAGTGGCTCGGTGTCCCGCTGGCCGACCTGCTCCGCGAGGCGGGCGTCCGTCCGGACGCCGACCAGCTCGTGAGCCGCTCCTCCGACGGCATGACGATCGGCACCCCGACCGCCGCCGTCATGGACGGCCGCGACGCGATGCTTGCCATCGGCATGAACGGCGAACCCCTCCCGATAAAGCACGGGTTCCCGGTCCGCATGGTCGTCCCCGGACTCTACGGCTACGTCTCCGCGTGCAAGTGGATCGTCGAGATAGAAGCCACCCGCTTCGCCGACTACGACGCCTACTGGGTTCCCCGCGGCTGGTCCGCCCAGGGCCCCGTCAAAACCCAGTCCCGCATAGACACCCCCAAGAACATGGCCAAGGTCCCCCGAAACCGCGGCCGCGTCCCCGTCGCGGGCGTCGCCTGGGCCCAGCACACCGGCATCGCCGCCGTCGAGGTCCAGATCGACGACGACCCCTGGCAGCAGGCCCAACTGGCCGCCGAGGACTCCGTCGACACCTGGCGCCAGTTCGTCTGGTACTGGGACGCCCCCCGCCCCGGCCCCCACCGCATCCGCATCCGCGCCACCGACAAATCCGGCGCGGTCCAGACCGAGGAAGAAGCAAGCGTCGCCCCCGACGGCGCCACCGGCTGGCACACCATCGCCCTGACCGTCACCTGACCCAAAACCGAAGGGCGGCCACCCAATCAGGGTGGCCGCCCTTCGCAGTGTGCGGCCGGTGGGATTCGAACCCACAAACCCGCAGGTCACAGGACCTAACCCTGCTGCGTCGCCTTTGCGCCACGGCCGCGTCTCGTAATTCCAGCGGCCGGGGCCGGGGATTACGTGCGGTTCATCGTAGTGGAGTCCCACCGGTGCCACGTGAAGCGAGGGAGGAATTACGCCCGCAGAACGTGTCGGTCTGGCTGTGGCAGTTTGGACAGAGGTACCGAAGGTTGTCCGGGCGGTTGTCCCGCCAATCACCGTTGATGTGGTCGACTTCGAGGATGATCGGCTTGCCGTTCCACTCCGCGCCGATGCCGCAGACCACGCACTTGGGTGCGCGCCCGATCTCGGCGAGGGCCCGGCGCAGTTGGTGGACCTTCGTCCGCCGATCGCGGCCAGGGTCGTGCCGGAGGATGTCGGCGGCACCGAGCTTCGGCGCCCGCCTGCCCTTGTTGTGGCCCTGCCCCGGCAGCCCTGAGAGGTCGACGGAGTGCTCGCTCGCCCAACGCCGCACGAGCCGGTATGAGTTCGTCCCGTGAGACAGCCCGAGGGCGCGGGCCACTCCCGCGACGGACCGGGACTCCGCGACGGCCTTCCTCAGGGCGTCGGGGTCCACCGTGTGCCGCATGCCGATTGTCGTGAAGTGGCTGACATCGATTCCGAAGTCCGCGCACCGCTTCCGGATGTAGCCGTAGGCGCTCGGGTACGGCTCCACGCCGAGAAACCGCAGCATCTCCGGGACGCTGCTGCTGCGCGCCGCTGCTTCGGCGAGCTCTTCGCGCGTGTAGGTGTGCCGCTTGTGGTGCTTGCCGAGGTGTGTGAAGTGACTGGTGTCGATCCCAAGCCGCTGGACCTGGCGGCTGATGTGGGTGTGGTGGCCGCCGATGATCGGCAGACCGAGCCGGCGGAGCATCTCGTTGATGCTCCGGGATTCGGCCGCCAGCTCCGCGAGCAGCTCAGGCGGGTACTTCCGGTGTGTGGCCATCGTCGTTCGTCCTCCCCGTAGGGCGTGGCGAAGCCCCCTCGGGGTGGTCAACGACGAACAGGTGTGCGGGTTTCGGGGTGTGATCACACTATTTTCTGACTCTGCGTCATGGGCCGGGCCGGTGGCGATCCGGCCCATGACGGGGAGGATCAGGCGGCGATCTTCAGGTCTTTGAGGAGCTTGGCGACGTGGCCGGTGGCTCGGACGTTGTACCAGGCTTGTTCGATCTTGCCGGATTCGTCGACGACGAAGGTCGAGCGGATGACGCCGGTGACCTTCTTGCCGTACATCGTCTTCTCGCCGAAGGCGCCGTAGGCCTCCAAGGTGGATTTGTCCGGGTCGGAGAGCAGGGTGACCTTCAGCGACTCCTTGTCGCGGAACTTGCCGAGCTTTTCGGGCTTGTCGGGGGAGATGCCGAGGACGTCGTAGCCGGCGTCGGCGAGGAGGGCGAGGTTGTCGGTGAAGTCGCAGGCCTGCTTCGTGCAGCCGGGGGTGAGGGCGGCCGGGTAGAAGTAGACGATCACCTTGCGGCCCTTGTGGGCGGACAGGGAGACGTCGTCGCCGTCGGCGTTCTTGAGGGTGAAGGCGGGGGCGGTGTCGCCGGGCTGGAGTCGTTCGCTCACCGGGGGCCTCTCTCTGGGTTCTTGGCCGGATCTGGTGCGTGCTGCCGCGGATGCGCGGGGGCCTGACCCGGCCACGCTAGGTCCGGCTCCGAATCACGGCAAACGCGATGTGCCGAGGGTCGCTAATTGCGCATCTGTTGCAGGTGCGACCGCTCCTCATAAAATCGGACGGCTCGGCGGTCGGCCAGTGGCCATGTGTTCTTTCGGAGGAGGTCCCCATGCACGTACCCGATGGGTTCATCAACGCCCCCGTGTCGGTGGCTGCGGGGGTGGTCGCCGCCGCCGGGGTCGCGGTGTCGCTCCGCGGCGCGCGGCGCGAGCTCGACGAGCGGACGGCGCCGCTGGCGGGCCTGGTCGCGGCGTTCATCTTCGCGGTGCAGATGCTGAACTTCCCGGTCGCGTCCGGGACCAGCGGGCACCTGCTCGGGGGCACGCTCGCCGCGATCCTGGTCGGGCCGTACACCGGTGTGCTGTGCATGTCGGTGGTGCTGCTGATGCAGGCGGTGTTCTTCGCCGACGGCGGGCTCAGCGCGCTCGGCGTGAACATCACGATCATGGGTATCACCACGGCCGTCGTCGGCTACGGCCTGTTCCGGCTGCTCGCCGGGGTGCTGCCGCGCACGCGGCGGTCGCTCGGCGCCGCGTCGTTCGTGGCCGCGCTGGTGTCGGTGCCGGTGTGCGCCGCGGTGTTCACGCTGGTGTACGCGATCGGCGGCACGACCGACGTGCCCATCTCGAAGGTGGCCGGCGCCATGATCGGGGTGCACGTGCTCATCGGCATCGGCGAGGCGCTGATCACCGCGGCCACCGTGTCGAGCGTGCTCGCGGTACGCCCCGACCTCGTGTACGGCGCGCGCGGCCTCGCCCGTCCGCTGGAACTCCGCACGGGTGCGCAGGAGTCCGCCCCCGCCGCGCAGCAGGCTTGAGACCGGTCCGGGAAGAGGTCAGGGATATGGCGAAGATTCGTACGCGCACGCTGCTCATCGCCGGCGCGATCGTCGCGCTCGTCCTCGCGGGCATCGTGAGCTTCTACGCGAGCGCGCACCCGGACGGCCTGGAAAAGGTCGCGGGTGACAAGGGCATGGACACCAAGGTCGAGGAACACGCCCTCGCCGACGCCCCGTTGGCCGACTACGGCGTGGAGGGCGTGGACAACGAGCGCATCTCCGGCGGCCTGGCGGGCGTCCTCGGCGTCGCCGGGACACTGGTGGTCGGCAGCGGCATCTTCTGGGTCGTCAAGCGCCGTGGCGCGGTGGACGGTTCGGCGGACGACCGGGCCCATGGCGGAACGGGCGGCAGGGGCGAGACGGGCGAGCCCCGGGTCGGCGCCGCAGCCGACGGGTCGTGACGCCGGTCGGCGGGCTGGCGACCCAGCACGGTCCGGGGACCCATCACGGGCCGGGGACGCACCACGCGTGGGGGACCCACCACGGGTTGGGGACCCAACCTGGGCGGGCGACCCACTCCGGGCCGCGGACCCACCCAGGGCCGCGGATCGGCCGCCGGTCGAGGGACCGTTGCGCTCCGCGGATCCGCCGCAGGTCGGGGCCGGTGCGCTGATGGGCGCCGGGCACGCGCACAACCTGTACCGGGCGGGCGATTCCCCGCTGCACCGCTTGCCGCCGCACTGCAAGTTGGTGGCCGTGGTGCTGTTCGTCTTCGCGGTCGTGGCGACGCCGCGCGAGCGGTTCTGGGCGTTCGGCGTGTACGCCCTGCTGCTCGCCGCCGTCGCCGCGGTCGGCCGCGTCCCGCTCGGGTACGTCCTGCGCCGCGTCGTCGTCGAGATCCCCTTCGTGGCGTTCGCCGTCGCGCTGCCCTTCCTTGCTACCGGCCCCAAGACGGAGTTCCTGGGGCTCACGGTGAGCCACAGCGGCCTGCTGGGCGCCTGGAACATCCTCGCGAAGGGCACGCTGGGCGTCGTCGCGTCGATCCTGCTCGCCGCCACCACGCCGCTGCGCGACCTGCTCCTCGGCATGGAGCGGCTGCGGATGCCGCAACTCCTCGTGCAGATCATGCAGTTCATGCTGCGGTACATGGACGTCATCAGCGGCGAGATGGGCCGCATGCGGGTGGCCCGTGAGTCGCGCGGCTTCGTGGCGCGCGACGTACGCCAGCTGCCGGTCGTGGCGAAGTCAGCCGGGGCGCTGTTCATCCGCTCGTACGAGCGCGGCGAGCGCGTGCACCTCGCGATGCTCAGCCGGGGCTACGAGGGCACGATGCCGCGCATCGTCGAGGTGGAGGCGTCCGGGCGGCAGTGGGCGGCCGCGTCGGCGCTCCCGCTGACGGCGGCGCTGGCCTGCGCGGCGGCGTGGTTGGCCGGTGGGTGAGGATGGGCCCCATGGGTGACACGACAGGGACCGAGGCAGGGACCGCGGCAGGGACCGAGGCAGAGCCCGAGTCGGGGCCCGCGACCGGGGCCGGGCCCGATCCGGGGCCCGAGGCCGCCGCCCCCGCGGGCCACGCCGCCCCCGCGCACCCGCCCGCGGCCCCCGGCGTACCCCCGTCCCTGGAGGTCGAGGGTCTGGCCTTCGCCTACCCCGACGGCCACCAGGCGCTCTTCGGGGTCGACATGTGCGTCGGGCGCGGGGAGCGCGTCGCGCTGCTCGGGCCGAACGGTGCGGGCAAGACCACGCTCGTGCTGCACCTCAACGGCATTCTCTCGGCGGCCACCGGCACCGGCCGCGGCACCGTGCGCGTGGCCGGCCTGGAGGTGGCCAAGCCGAACCTGCGGGAGATCCGCCGCCGGGTCGGCATCGTCTTCCAGGACCCGGACGACCAGCTCTTCATGCCCTCGGTACGCGAGGACGTCGCCTTCGGCCCGGCCAACCTCGGCCTGCGCGGCGCGGAACTGGACGAGCGGGTCGCCGAGGCGCTGGGCCGCGTCGGCATGGAGCGCTACGCCGACCGGCCGCCGCACCACCTGAGCTTCGGTCAGCGCCGCCGCGTGGCGGTGGCCACGGTGCTCGCGATGCGGCCGGAGATCCTGGTGCTGGACGAGCCGTCGTCCAACCTCGACCCGGCGAGTCGCCGCGAGCTGGCCGAGATCCTGGACGGGCTGGACGTGACGGTGCTGATGGTCACCCACGACCTCCCGTACGCGTTGGAGCTGTGCCCCCGCGCGCTGGTGCTGTCCGGCGGTGTCATCGCCGCCGACGGGCCCACGCGCGAACTCCTCGCGGACCGCGACCTGATGGACGCGCACCGGCTGGAGCTGCCGTACGGGTACGCCCGTCCGGACTGCCCCCACTGCGCCCCGCGCGACGCCCGCGGCGGCCCGTGGCGGCCGCCGGCACCCGGGCCCACCTGCGGGGTCGAACACGGCTGAGAACCACCCGGATGCCGCGTCCTGGTCCGGATACCTGCTTGACTTGGGGGCACACGCGGAAGACGGCGTGATTCGTGGTGCGGCAGCGGAAGCGAGAGGACGGGCTGTGGGCGAGAACGGGCACGGCGGGCCGGAGCGTTCTGCGGCGGATTTGGAGCGGGCCGGCCGGGCGGCTCTGGGGCGCCAGGTGACGGTCCAGGCGGAGAAGACCCGGGTGGAGCCGGCCGACGGTTCGTCCGGGGCGGAGGTGAACGCCGCGCCGCGCAGCCCGCAGGAGATCGAGGCGGACATCGAGCGCGCGCGGACGAGCCTCGCGGCGACGCTGGACGAGCTGGTGGACCGGGTCAAACCGGCGAATGTCGCGCGGCGTACCTCGGACAAGGTCCGGGCGCAGTTCATCGACACCGACACCGGTGCCCCGCGCATGGAGCGCATCGCGCCGATCGCGGGGGCCGCGGTCGGACTGGTCGTGCTGGTGGCGCTGCTCAAGCGCCGCGGCGGCGACAAGAAGAAGTAGCGGGCACGCGCGGGCGGATCCGGGCGGCGGTCCGGATCCGATCCCTGCCCTGGTGTCACACTCGGGCGCTCGGGCGGGTACTTTTCATGCGTGAGCTCCGACGCGTCCCAGACTTCCGCTTCCCTTTCCCAGGACGGCCCGGTGGCCGGCCTCGGCGAGAAGCTGCCCATCCGCATGCTGCACGACCGCGTTCTGGTCCGGCAGGACGCCGGGGAGGGGGACCGCCGTTCCAGCGGCGGCATCCTGATCCCGGCGACCGCGCAGGTCGGCAAACGGCTCGCGTGGGCCGAGGTGATCGCGGTGGGCCAGAACGTGCGCACCGTCGAGCCGGGCGACCGGGTGCTGTACGACCCCGAGGAGCGCGCCGAGGTCGAGGTGCGCGGGGTGGCGTACGTACTGCTGCGCGAGCGGGACCTGCACGCGGTGGCGGCCGAGCGCGTCGAGGCTTCCGGAGAGGCGACCGGCCTGTACCTCTGAGGCCGCGTACCTCCGAGGCGGCGTACCCCTGAGACCGCATACCTCTGAAGCCGCATGCGCCTGAGGCCGTCTACCTCCGAGGCCGCGTACCTGCGAGGTTCGTGCTTTCGAAGCCGCGTCACCCTGACACGGCGTTCCTCCGAATGCCGTGTCTCCGAGACCCGTCCCACCGCGCCCCGACCCCGGTGACCAACCTCACCGCGCCCGGGTTTTGCCTCCCCGACCCCGTTTGAGAGGCTGGAGGCGGCCGGGCCGACGATGTGGTCCCGCCCCCGACGAGGTGCGACGTACCGGGCCATGACGACGACGCGTGCGAGGTGCGTTGTCATGGCGTGGGTCCTGCTCGGTATCGCCGGTCTTCTGGAGGTCGGCTGGGCGATCGGCCTCAAGTACACCGAGGGCTTCACGAAGCTCGTCCCCAGCGTTCTGACCGGTCTCGGCATCGCCGGGAGCATGGTGCTGCTGTCGATGGCCGCCAAGTCGCTGCCGATCGGCACCGCGTACGGCGTCTGGGTCGGCATCGGTGCGGTGGGCTCCGGCCTGCTGGGCATCGTCATTCTCGGCGAACCGGCGACCGCCGCAAGGCTGTTCTTCCTGAGCCTGATGGTCGTCGCGATCGTCGGCCTGAAGTTCACCGGCGGCGCGGGCCACTGACCCGGACGCCTGTCCGTCCTCCGTCCGGCCGACGCCCCCGAATCGTCCGTTGCCCGCCCCACGGCTGACCCGCGGGGCGGGTTTCTGCCAGGATGGCCGCCCTGAGGGGCCGCGACGGGTGGCCCGGGAGGAGTCGAGCGGACATGGTGTCGCGCCGAATAGTGGCCATCGCGCTGGGGGCCACCGCGCTGGTGGGCCTGCTCTTCGGCGGGGTGTTCGGGGTGCTGGGCGGCGGGGACGACGACAAGTCGCCCGCCGCGGCTGCGTCCCCGACGTCCGCCCCGCCCGGTCCGAGCCCGTTGTCCGCGGCCCCGTCGAGCGCTCCGCCGTCGTCGAGCCCGCCGTCCACGAGTGCGAGCCCCAGCAAGTCGCCGACGACGTCCAAGCCGCCGTCGCTCAAGTCGGGCACGACGTATGTGCTGACGCTGGGCGGCCGGGCCATGGACGTCTACGGCGGCGACAAGGACGACAACACGCCCGTCATCGTCTACACGTCCAACCCGGACAAGGCGAACCAGCAGTGGACCGTGCACGACGCCGGAGGCGGCTACGTGTACCTGGTCTCGCGCGTGAGCAACAAATGCCTCGACATGCAGGGCGGGCACGCGGTGCAGGACGGCTGCGGCAAGGAGCGCCAGCAGTGGCAGGCGCGGCCGAGCGGCAAGGGCTTCGTGCTGGTGAACCGGAGCGGCCAGGCGCTGGCCGTGGGCGAGAAGGTGCGCGGTCAGCAGGGCCTGCGCCTGGTCCCGGCCGCCAGTGGGGCGGTCTGGACGTTCACGCAGGCCCGCTGACCGGCGCGGCGGTTCAGCCGCCGTTGTAGAGCTTCGAGACGCGCGCTCCGAGGTCCGCGTCGACGCTCGTCCAGTACGCGATCACCTTGGGGAGGATCTCGGCGGTGACCGGGCCGTCACTCTTCATGTGGCCGACGATGTTCGAGGCCAGGTTGGCGCGGTCGGTCTCGGACAGCACGTCGCGGTACAGCGTGCCGGGCTGGCCGAAGTCGTCGTCCTCGGCGTGCAGGCGGTACGCGGAGCGGATGATCTCACCGGTGACCCCGTAACCCTCGTGCGCGTAAAGCTCGGGGGCGGCGACGGGGCCGCCGTACGAGTTCGGGGCGTACACCGGGTCGCCGTAGTTCTCGTACCTCATGGCGCCGTCCTTGTTGTACGAGTGGACGGGCACCTTGGGCCGGTTGACCGGGAGCTGGAGGTAGTTCGGCCCGATCCGGTACCGGTGGGTGTCCGGGTAGCTGAACAGGCGGCCCTGGAGCATCTTGTCGGGGCTCGCCGCGATGCCGGGCACCAGGTTGGCGGGTTCGAACGCGGCCTGCTCGACCTCGGCGAAGTAGTTCTCGGGGTTCCGGTTCAGCGTCATCGTGCCGATGTCGATCGGCGGGAAGTCGCCGTGCGGCCAGACCTTGGTGAGGTCGAACGGGTTGAACCGGTAGTCCGCGGCCGCCTCGAACGGCATGACCTGCACCTGGAGGGTCCAGGACGGGTGGTCGCCGGACTTGATCGCGGTGAACAGGTCGCGGATGTGGAAGTCGCGGTCCTCGCCGGCCATCGCGGCGGCCTCGGCGTCGGTGAAGTTCTCGATGCCCTGGTTCGTCTTGAAGTGGTACTTGATCCAGAACTTCTCGCCGCCCGCGTTGATCCACATGAAGGTGTGCGAGCCGAACCCGTGCATGTTGCGCCAGGTGCGCGGCGTCCCGCGGTCGGACATCAGGAACGTGACCTGGTGGGCCGAGGCGGGCGTGCCGGTCCAGAAGTCCCACTGCATGTTGTGGTCGTGCAGGTGGGTGTCCTGGCGGCGCTTCTGCGAGTGGATGAAGTCGGAGAACTGGCTGGGGTCCCGGATGAAGAAGATCGGGGTGTTGTTGCCGACCAGGTCGTAGTTCCCGTGCTGCGTGTAGAACTTGATGGCGAACCCGCGCGGGTCGCGGACCGTGTCGGGGAACCCGAGCTCGCCCGCGACCGTGGAGAAGCGCAGGAAGAGCGGGGTTTCGCGGCCGGGTTGGAAGAGGTCGGCCTTGGTGTACTGGCTGACGTCCGCGGTCATCTTGAGGATGCCGTGGGCGCCGCCGCCCTTGGCGTGGACGACGCGCTCGGGCACCCGCTCCCGGTTGAACTGCGCCATCTTCTGGATCACATAGTGGTCCTGCATCAGCAGCGGGCCGTTGCTGCCCACCGACTGGGAGAATTCGTCGCTCGGGGCGGCGATGCCGGCGTCGGTGGTGGTCGTGGGCCGATCGGTCATGCCGTTCACTCTTTCTGGGTGGGAGACCCTGGACCGGCGGCCGAAGCGCGGCAGTCCGGGCAGCGGCCCCAGAAGGTGACCTCGGCTTCGTCCAGGTCGTATCCGTGCGCGTCGTCGGGGGTCAGGCACGGCGCCGCGCCGACGACGCAGTCCACGTCCTCGACGGCGCCGCATCCCCGGCACACGATGTGGTGATGGTTGTCCCCGGTGCGCGCCTCGAAACGGGCCGGATGGTCGGCGGGGACGATCCGCCGGGCGAGGCCCGCGCGGACCAGCGCGTGCAGTGTGTCGTACACCGCCTGGGTCGAGACGCTGCCGAGCCGGCTGCGTGCGGCGCGCGCCAGCGACTCCGCGTCGCTGTGCGGCCGGGTCCGGATCAGGTCGAGGATCGTGGCACGCGCGGCGGTGACCCTCAGCCCCGCCTCGCGCAGCTGTTGGGGTATGTCCTCGCGGGACGTCCCGGCCATGATTTCCAATATAGGTACATTCTGGACTAGTTCAAGAGAACGCGCATGATCAGAATGTGCCGGCCCCAAATATGCGGAGATCCACGGCCTTGGAGCCGTTCCGGAATGCCCGCCCCGGAAAGTCCGGGGGACCCGCCGGAACAACACGCATGCTGGTCACGTTGCCCCTTGACGTGCCTTCTCATGCCTCGACTCCGTCGATACCGCTGTCCGTGCTGGACGTCGCCCCGGTCGGAACGGGCTACACCGCGACCGAGGCCCTGCGCACCACGACCGAACTCGCCCGGCGCGCCGAGCAGTGGGGCTACCACCGGTTCTGGGTGGCCGAGCACCACAACATGCCGGGCATCGCCAGTTCCTCGCCGCCGGTCCTGCTCGCCCACCTCGCCGCGCACACCACCACGCTGCGGCTGGGGTCGGGCGGCGTGATGCTGCCCAACCACGCGCCGCTGGTCGTCGCCGAGCAGTTCGGCACGCTCCAGGCGCTGCATCCGGGACGCATCGACATCGGTCTCGGACGGGCGCCGGGCACCGACCAGCACACCGCGCGGGCGCTGCGGCGCACCGCCGAGGCGCTGTCGGTGGACGACTTCCCGCAGCAGCTCGGCGAGCTGATCGGGTTCCTGACCGGGTCGTTCCGCGAGGGGCACCCGTACTCGCGGATCCACGCGGTGCCGGGCCCGGCGTCCGGCATCGAGCCGGGCGGGGAGCGGGACGCCTCGCGGGCGCCGATCTGGCTGCTCGGGTCGAGCGGCTACAGCGCGCAGCTCGCGGGCATCCTGGGCATGCCGTTCGCGTTCGCGCACCACTTCAGCGGCGAGCACACGCTGCCCGCGCTGGCGCTGTACCGCGAGCACTTCCAGCCGTCCGAGGATCTGAAGGAGCCGTACGCGATGATCGCCGCCGGGGTGATCGCGGCGGGCACGGCGGAGGAGGCGGAGCGGCTGGGGCGCGCCCAGGCGCTGGGCATGCTGCGGCTGCGCGGCGGGCGTCCGGGGCTCCAGCCGAGCCCGGAGGAGGCCGAGGAGTACCCGTGGACGCCCGCGGAGCGTGACTTCGTCGAGTCGTACCAGCGGCAGCACGTGATCGGGGACGCCGACACGGTGCGTCGCGGGCTGTCCGACCTGGTCGAGCGGACGGCGGTGGACGAGCTGATGGTCATCAGCAACGTGCACGGGCACGCGGCGCGGCTCGCGTCGTACGAGATCATCGCGCGGGAGTGGGGGCTGCCGGGGGTCTGAGGCCGTCGGGGACGCGGGAGCGTCGGCCGCGCCGGACGGCGGTGGGCCGCCCGGCGCGTGCCGGGGCGCTGTTCCGGCGCCCGTCAGACCAGCGACTCGCGCCAGGCCCGGTGGAGGGCGCCGAAGCGGCCCTCGCCGCCGGGTGACCCGGCCACCAGGTCGTCCGGTGTGCCGTCCTCGACAATGCGGCCGTCGTGCACGACGAGCACGCGGTCGGCGATCTCGACGGTCGACAGGCGGTGCGCGATGATCACCGCGGTCCGGCCCTCAAGGACCGTCGCGAGCGCGCGCTGCACGGCCCGTTCGCCCGGGATGTCGAGCGACGAGGTCGCCTCGTCCAGGATCAGCACCGCCGGGTCGGCGAGCAACGCCCTTGCGAAGGCCACGAGTTGGCGCTGTCCGGCGGACAGTCGCGCGCCGCGCTTGCGCACGTCGGTGTCGAAGCCGTCCGGAAGGGCCGCGATGAAGTCGTACGCGCCGAGCGCCCGGGCGGCGTCCTCGACCTGCGCGCGCGTGGCGTCCGGCCGCCCGATGGCGATGTTGTCCGCCACCGAGCCGCTGAACAGGAACGACTCCTGCGTGATCATCGTCAGCTCGCCGCGGAGCTGAGGCGTCGTCAATTCCCGTACGTCGACGCCGTCCAGCCGCACCGTGCCGGCCGTGGGGTCGTAGAACCGGGCGAGCAGCTTGGCCACCGTCGACTTGCCCGCGCCGGTCTCGCCCACCAGGGCGACCGTCTGCCCGCGCGGGATCGTCAGGTCGAGGCGCGGCAGCACGGTCACGCCGTCCTGGTAGCCGAAGCGGACGTCCTCGAACGCCACCGTCCGCCCCTTGCCGGAACGCTCGGGCAGTGCACGGGACTTGGCCGGTTCGGCGACGCCCGGCCGGTGCGCGAGCAGTCCGGCGATCTTCTCCAGCCCGGCCGCCGCGGACTGGTAGGTGTTGAGGAACATGGCCAGCTCGTCGAGCGGTTCGTACATGCGCCGGATGTAGAGCGCGAACGCCGCGAGCACGCCCAGCTCCAGGCCGCCGTCGGCGACCCGGTGCGCCCCGACGACCAGCGCCGCGACGAGTGTCAGGTTGCCGACCAGGAGAAGGAACGGCGCGAACCACGCGAAGAGCACGATGGTTTCGGTGTTGACGTCGGTGTAACGGCGGTTCAGGGCACGGAAGATGCCGATGTTGCGCGGCTCGCGACGGAACGCCTGGACCGCCCGGATGCCGTTGAGCGTCTCGATGTACTGCGTGGTCAGCGCCGCGCTGGTGGTCCGGGTGGCGCGGTATGCCCGGGTCGAGCGCCGCGAGTACCACACCGTCCCGGCCGCCAGCGGGACCAGCCCGGACAGCACGAGCAGCGCGAGCGGCACGTCCAGGACGAACAGGAAGGCCAGCGACACCCAGAAGCTCAGCATCACCTGGGTGATGCCGTCCACGCCGTCGTCCAGGAGCTCCTGCACCGCGTCGACGTCGCCGGTCGCGCGCGACACGATGCGACCGGACGTGTAGCGCTCGTGGAAGTCCAGGCTGAGGCGCTGCGCGTGGCCGAAGATGCGGCCGCGCAGGTCGAACAGCACGCCCTGGCTGACCCGGCCGCCGAGTACCTGGAAGGCCAGATTGGCGGCCGCCGCGACCAGCCCGCAGACCGCGTACGCCGCCACGATCCAGATCAGCGTGGCGTGGTCGCCGGCGATCGCGTCCGGCACCGCGCGGTCGATCGCGAGGCCGATCAGCAGCGGCCCGACGACCATCGAGGCCTGCTGGACCAGCGTGACGGCCGCGACGACGAGCAGGGTGCGGCGGTGCGGCGCGATCAAGGACAGCAGCAGGCGGCGCGCGTCGCCGGCGCGGGCCCGGCCCAGGGGGGTCTCGGCGAGCGGGGTGCCGGCGTCCTCGGCCTCCGCCTCGCGCGCGAGGTCGTCGTCGGACCGCGTGCTGATGCCCCGCCAGGACGTCAGGTCGACCCCGTCGGGCTCCTGGGGTTTGCCGTACGCGCCGTTCCCACGCCGGGCCCGGCCGTCGCCTCCGCTGCTCACACTGCCTCCTCGGCCGGTTCGTGCCCCGTTTCCGTCCCCGTCTCCATCTCTGTCTCGTCCGCCGCGGACCGGAGCCGCGGGGTGTCGGCGGCCATCAGGTGCCGGTATGCCGCGCTGCGCTGGAGCAGTTGGTCGTGTGTGCCCAGGGCGGCGATGCGTCCGTCGGTCAACAGGGCCACCCGGTCGGCGAGTTGCACGGTGCTCGGGCGGTGCGCGACGACGAGTGCGGTCGTGGTGGCCAGGACGTTCCGCAGCGCGCGTTCGACCTGGGCCTCGGTGTGCACGTCGAGCGCGGACAGCGGGTCGTCCAGCACCAGGACGGCCGGGCGGGAGACCACCGCGCGGGCCAGGGCGAGCCGTTGGCGCTGTCCGCCGGACAGGTCGAGGCCCTCCTCGCCGATGCGCGTGTCGAGCCCCCAGGGCAGGTCGTGGGCGAACTCCGCCTGGGCGACCCGCAGTGCGCGCTCCACGTCGGCCTCGGTGCCCTCCGGGAAGCCGAGCAGGACGTTCTCCCGCACGCTCATCGAGAACAGCACCGGTTCCTCGAACGCCACCGACACGATGCGGCGCAGGCGTTCGATCGGCAGGTCGCGCAGGTCGACGCCGTCGAGGGCGATGCGGCCGCCGGTGACGTCGTACAGGCGCGGGATGAGCGAGGTCAGCGTGGTCTTGCCGGAGCCGGTGGGGCCGACGAGGGCGATCGTCTCGCCGGGGCGGATCGCCAGGTCGACGCCGCGCAGCAGGTCGGGGGTGCCGGGCGGGGTCTCGGGGAAGCGGAAGCGCACGTCCTCGAAGGCGAGTGCGCCGCCCACCCGCACGGGGTCGACGGGGTTGTCGCGCTCGGGGGTGTCGCCGCGCGCGTCCATCACCTCGAAGTAGCGGTTGGCGGCGGCCGCGGCGTCCGTCGCCCCGGCCAGCAGCCAGCCGAACGACTCCACGGGCCAGCGCAGGTACATCACGACCGAGAAGAACGCGATCAGTTCGCCGGTCGTCATGGCGCCGTCGGCGACCTGGAGCACGCCGACCAGCATGGCCGCGGCGACGACCAGTTCGGGGATGGCGATGAGGACGGCCCAGATGACGCCGACGAGGCGGGCCTTGCGCAGTTCGGTGCGGCGCAGTTCGCGCGTCATGGCGTCGAACTTGCGGTCCATCGCCCGGTTGCGGCCGAACGCCTTGAGGATCCGGATGCCGAGCACCGACTCCTCCATGAGCGTCGCGACGTCCCCGGCCTGGTCCTGGGCGCGGCGGGTGACCACGCGGTACCGCTTCTCGAAGTAGTGGCTGAGCACGATCACCGGGACGGCCATCGCGGTGACGATCAGCGCGAGAAGGGGGTCGAGCGTGAAGAGGATGACCGAGCCGACGACGAACGTGGCGGCGTTGACGAACAGGTAGACCAGGATGAACGACAGGAACTGCCGCAACTGGCCGAGGTCGCGGGAGGCCCGTGAGAGAAGCTGCCCGGACTGCCATTTGTCGTGGAAGCCGATGGGACGTGTCTGGAGGTGCTCGTACAGCGCGTTCCGCATCGTCTCCTCGACGCGGGTGAGCGGACGTGCGGTCAGCATGCGGCGGCCCCAGTAGAACGCCGCCTCAAGGAGGCCCAGCCCGGCCAGCAGCAGGGCCCACGGCCACAGCGCGCCGGTGTCGCGGTCGGCCACCGGGCCGTCGATGATGCCGGCGATGACCAGCGGGATCATGAGACCCGTGACGGTCGAGCACAGGGCCATCGAGCCACTGGCGATCAACCGCCCGCGCGCCGGACGGACGAACGGGCGCAGGCGGAGGAGACTCGCGGCGGTCGACTGCGTGGGACTGGTCCCGGTCGATGCCGTGGACGAGGGGTCGGCCATGATCCCCGACCGTACGTCGGCCGGGCGGGACGGTCATCTGGTTTTCCGGCGGGTTAGTGTCTATTTGGAACTGTTCCGGTGTGTGGGTGTCGTGGGAGGTCCGGTGGGGGGCGGGGCGCTGTGACGGGTGGTGCCGGGCGCGGGGTCGGGGGCGACTCCGGTGCCGGTGCCGGTGCGGGTTCCGGTTCTGGTTCCGGCGTCGGTGCCGGTTCCGGTTCCGGTTCCGGTTCCGGTCGTGCTCACGGTTCCGGACCCGTTGTCGGCCTGCTGCTGGCTTCCGGGGGCGGGTCCCGGCTCGGCGGGCGGCCGAAGGCACTGCTGCCGTACCGCGGGCGCCCGCTGGTCGAGCACGGCGTCCGGCTGCTGCGCGACGGCGGCTGTACGGGGGTCTCGGTGGTCCTCGGCGCGGCGGCCGACCAGGTGCTCGCGGACGCGGATCTGACCGGGGCTCAGGTCGTCCGGAACGCGGACTGGGAGACGGGGATGGGCTCGTCGCTGCGGGCCGGTCTCGCCGAGCTGCCCCGGGACGCCTCGGCGGTGGTCGTGGCGCTGGTGGACATGCCCGGTGCGGGGGCCGCCGCGGTGGCCCGGCTGATCGGCGAACACCGGGAGCGCGGCGCGGAGTTGGCGGCCGCGGCGTACGGCGGTCGGCGCGGCCACCCGGTGCTGTTCGCGGCGCGCTGGTGGGACGCGGCGGCGGAGGACGCACGCGGCGACGCCGGGGCACGCGGCTTCCTGGCCGCGCATGCCGCGGACCTGCGGCTGGTGGAGTGCGGGGACGTCGCGCAGGCGTACGACATCGACACCCCGGACGACCTCGGTCGCCTCGGCTGACCCCCGGGGACCGGCCCGCGCCGAGGCGTCTGGCACATTCGACACCGGGCCGGATGCGGGGAGGTGGGCGGGTGGCGGTCGTGGAACCGTCGGCGGAACTGTTGCTCGTGTACGCGGACCCGCGCGTCGCCGAGCGGGTGCGTAGGCGGCTCGGGGCGCCGGGGCCGCGCGGGTCCCGCGACGGCGATGCGGCGGGTGCGGCTTCGGCGAACGCCGTATCGGCGAACGCCGCCGCGGCGGGCGTCACTTCGGTGAGGGCCGCGAGTGCCGCCGAACCCGCCGTCCCCGAGCACGCCCCTGCCGACGCGGCGTCGGCCTTGGCCTTTGCGCCGCCGCCGGGGCAGAGCGAATACCCGGTCGAGTCACTGGAGTTCGCCCTGCGACGGGGTCTTGTCACGCCCCGGGACGTGGCGTTCCGGGGCGCACCCGGGTGGGCGGCGATCCGGGCGCTGGAGCGGTTCGCGCTGTCGGCGGACGGCACCCTGCTCGCCCCCGTCGACCGGGTCCTGGCGGAGGCCGCCGAGCTGCTTCCGGGGCCGGACGCGATGGCTTGGCGGTGGCTGATCACCCGCGCGCCGGACTATCCGGGGACGTTCCCGCAGTTGTGCGCGGAGGCAGCGGAGGCAGCCGACGCGGCCAGGACTGCCGACGCGGCCAAGAGCGCCGGTGCGGACGCGGGCGGACGTAGCGGCCCGGGTATGCCGGGCGGCGGTCCGTGGACCGGCACGATTCTGCTCGGCAGGTACGCGAGGTCGGCTTCTTCCGGGCTGCCGTGCATCGGGCTCGCCAGGGAGGCACGGGCGGCTGTCGGGCTGCCGTCCATGACCGCGTGGCACGTGCATTCCCCCGGCGGCATGCTGGGCCGCGTCGACGCCGACGTGCTCGCCCGCGTGATGCCGATGCTGCCCATGGAGGCCCTGCACGGCATGCTCCACGGCGCGGCACTGCCGTTGCCGCTGGTCCTCGCCGTGATCCGCCACGAACCGAAACTCGCGGCGGTGTTCGCGAGCCGGGTGCGCCGCAGCGCGGAGGCTGTACGGGAGTTGTCCGATCTGGCCGAGCCGATGGTCAACTACGGGCTGCTCGAACATGATCCCGACCCCGCGGACAGCCACCTCGTGCACATGGCCACGCGCAACAACGCCCCCAGGCGTGTCCGGCTTTCACCGTGGATCCGGGACCGCCTTCGCGAGTCGGGCTCTCCGGTGCGCGGCCAACTCGTGCACGCGGTGGTCGGCCACCACCCGGACCTCCTGCGTGCGGCCCTCCGTGAGGCCCCCGAACAGCTGGGAACGGCAGGGGTGTTGCGTGCCCTGCTGAGCCTGTGGGAGTGCGTCGGGCGGGCGGCGCTCCTGGACCCGCGGGTGTCGTCGGTCCTTGCCCCCGAGGCTGCCGCCGTGGCCAGGCGCGCCGTCCGAGCATTGGACGGCCGCCGGGTCCTCCGCGGCGAAGTCGCGTACCACGAACACCCGTTGCGGCGGGTCGCCGCGATCCGCGCCAATCCGGAACTCGCCCGGCGCCATGTCCCGGCCGCCTTCTGGCCGCACGTCGCCGCCGAGCACGCCCGGGATCCACTGCCCCGCGAGGCCGTTCGCACCCTCGCCCGGCACCGTGCCTGCCCCGACGCATTCGGCGTCGACGCGGCCCGTGCGGACGAGGAGGCCGCCGCGGGTCTGGCCCGCCGCTCCCGCGCGCACGCCCTCGCCGCGCTGAGGTATCCGCTGCACGAGCCCGCCTGGTTCGTACCGGCCGACCGTGTACGCCCACAGGCGCCGTGGTACGTCGGGGCGTTGTCGGACGGGCTGATCACCGCTGCCGAGTTCGTCGAGCTCACCCGCCCCGCGGAGCGAACTCTCAAGGCGATACGCGCCTTTGGCGTGTACTTCCCCGAAGCACGGGCCGTGGCCCACGAAGCCGTCGCCGCACACGCGGCGAAGACGATAGGCGACAACCCGGACGCCTGGACGGTCGCCATCCGCCTGGCCCCGGACTTCAGCGGTACGGTCCCCGAACTCCTGGACACCGCAGCGGCGGTGTTCGCCTGAGTTCAGCGGCAGGGGGTACCTGCACCGGCCCGGCGGCCCGCCCGATGTCCTAACTGTCCTCCGCGGCCTCCGGTGTGCCGCCGAGGGCGGCTCCCAGGCGGGTGGCGATCTCCTGGGCGGTGGCCACGAGTTCCTTCTCGTCGATGGCCCGGATGCGGCCCTCGGGGCCGGAGACGGACAGGGCGGTGGCGGTGGGGGCGCCCGGGACGACGACGGCGATGCAGCGTACGCCCAGTTCCTGCTCCTGGTCGTCGACCGCGTAGCCGCGTTCGCGGATCGCCGCGAACTGCCTTAGGAGGTCCGCCGGTTCGGTGACGGTGTAGGCGGTGTGCGCGGTGAGCGGACCGTGGCCGAGGGTGCGGGCGGCCTGCTCCTCGGGGAGTTGCGCGAGCAGGGCCTTGCCGACCGCGGTGCAGTGCGGCTGGACGCGGCGTCCGACCTCGGTGAACATGCGCATCGAGTGCCGGGACGGCACCTGCCCCACGTACACGACCTCGCCGGACTCCAGCACCGCGAGGTTCGCGGTTTCGCCGGTCGACTCCATCAGCTCGGCGAGGTACGGACGGGCCCACGACCCCAGCAGCCGCCCGGCGGTCTCGCCGAGGTGGATGAGGCGCGGTCCGAGGGTGTAGCGGCGCGACGCGTCCTGCCGCAGGTAGCCCATGCGCACGAGGGTGCGGACCAACCGGTGGATGGTCGGCATCGGCAGGCCCGACCGGGCCGCGAGGTCGCTCAGGCCCAGCACGCCGCCCGCGTCGGCGAGAACCTCCAGCAGGTCGAACGCCCGTTCCAGGGACTGCACACCCCCGGTTGCCCGCTCGGCCATCCTGACTCCTCCGCATTCCGGTGCCGCGTCCCCGCCGAAGGTCGCCGGAGGACTTCTCAACAACTTGTTGAAATTCCGTATGACAGAAACTAATCTCCACTCTACAGAACTCACCACGACCCGGGAGCGAGGAACGAGGACACCGATGTCGGCCCCGAGCCCTGGCTGCTCCACCGCCCTGCGCGTCGTGGCGCCCGATCGGCTCAACGCGGGTTTCATCGTGTCGAGTGTGCTCGATCCCCAATTGACGGGCGCGGCGGCAGGGGTCGCCCGCGCCGCATGAGTCCGAACCGGGCCCCGACCCGAACCACGGTTCGAACCTGAACCCGAGTCCGAGCCACCACCGTCCTTTCCGCCCGTGGGAAAACAGAGGAGTGTCACATGACCGCACCGGTCGTCACCGTGACCGGCGGCCCCGTGCCGCGCGGGGAGGAGATCCTGACCACCGAGGCGCTGCGCTTCGTCGCGGACCTCCAGCGCCGCTTCGGCGGCCGACGCGCCGAACTCCTCGCCAAGCGGCAGGAGAAGCGCGCCGAGATCGCCCGCACCGGCCGCCTGGACTTCCTGCCCGAGACCCGCGGGATCCGCGAGGCCGAGTGGCGAGTGGCAGCCGCGCCGCCCAAGCTCCGCGACCGGCGGGTGGAGATCACCGGCCCCGCCGACCGCAAGATGACGATCAACGCGCTCAACTCCGGGGCCAAGGTGTGGCTCGCGGACTTCGAGGACGCCTCCGCGCCCACCTGGCACAACGTCGTCGCGCATCAGCGCAACCTGGTCGACGCGTACGAGCGGCGGGTGGACTTCACGACCGCCGAGGGCAAGGCGTACACCCTCAAACCGGACGACGAACTCGCCACCGTGGTCATGCGGCCGCGCGGCTGGCACCTCGACGAGCGCCACGTGCTGGTCGACGGAACCCCGGTCTCGGGCGCGCTGTTCGACTTCGGGCTGTACTTCTTCCACAACGCGGTACGCCTGCTCGCGCGCGGCTCCGGGCCGTACTTCTATCTGCCGAAGACCGAGAGCCACCTCGAAGCGCGACTGTGGAACGACGTGTTCAATCACGCGCAGGACGTGCTCGGCATTCCGCGCGGCACGATCCGCGCGACGGTGCTCATCGAGACCATCACCGCGGCGTTCGAGATGGACGAGATCCTCTACGAACTCCGCGACCACGCCTCTGGTTTGAATGCGGGTCGCTGGGACTACCTCTTCTCCATCGTGAAGAACTTCCGGGACGCGGGTGAGGCGTTCGTGCTCCCGGACCGCAACTCGGTCACGATGACCGCGCCGTTCATGCGCGCGTACACCGAACTGCTCGTCAAGACCTGCCACCGGCGCGGTGCGTACGCCATAGGCGGTATGTCGGCGGTGATCCCCTCGCGTCGCGACGCCGCCGCCAACGCCGCCGCGCTGGCGAAGGTCCGCGACGACAAGGACCGCGAGGCGGGCGACGGCTTCGACGGGTCGTGGGTGGCGCACCCGGACCTGGTGCCGGTCTGCCGTGAGGCGTTCGACGCGGTGCTCGGCGGCAACGAGGCCCAACTGGACCGGCTGCGCGACGAGGTCGAGGTGACCGCGGACCAGCTCCTCGACGTCGCCTCGGCGGGTGGCGGGACCACCGCGGTCGGCCTGCACAACGCCGTCGGCGTGGGCCTGCGCTATCTGGAGGCGTGGCTGCGCGGACACGGCGCGGTCGGCGTGTTCGGCCTCATGGAGGACGTCGCGACCGCCGAGATCTCCCGCTCGCAGGTGTGGCAGTGGGTCAACAACGGCGTGGTCCTCGCGGACACCGGGGAGAAGGTCACCCCCGAACTGGTACGCCGCCATCTCACCGAGGAACTCGGGCATCTGCGCGAGGAGTTGGGCGACACCGCCTTCGAGGCCGGACGCTGGACGGCGGCCCGAGACCTGTTCCTCCAGGTGGCCCTCGCCGACGACTTCCCCGACTTCCTCACCCTGCCCGGCTACGCCCTCCTCGACTGAGGCGCGCCGGGCACCACGAGCGCGGAACGGCCGGGCGGTGGCCCGACGGTCGCGGGGGCGCGTCCCGCCGAGACGCCTCCGGCCGTTCCGCACCCTGCCGAATCACCGACCGACCCGCTTTTTGATTCGCAGTCAGATCCGTTCCAGAACCCAGGAGTCCGCATGGCTCGCATGTTCCTCAACGGCCAGGCGATGGAAGGCGGCCCCTTCCACCACCACCTCAAGGGCGCGCCGCTGGTCATGAAGACCCGCACCGCCCCCGGCCACCGCTTCTTCTCGATCGCCGACCGCTGCCCCGGTCTGCTCCCCGACCCGAGCGTGGACACCCAGATCGAGGGCGAGGTCTACGAGGTCCCGATGGAGGTGCTGCGCGACGAACTCCTGCCCACCGAGCCCGCGGAGTTGGAGTTCGGCATCATCAAGCTGGAGGACGGCTCGGCGTCGTTCTCGATGGTGCTGCGGGTGGGCGAGCTGGAGACCGGGAAGCACAGGGAGATCACCGAGTTCGGCGGCTGGCGCAACTACCTGAGGACTCTGGGCCGCGAGAGCTGACGGTTCATTGTCGGTGGAGGGCGGCCGCGGCGCCTGTCGGCCCGCTGCCCGGGTCCGCGTTCAGCCCTCTGCCAGGTCCTCGGCTCCGCCCTCCGCCCGGTCCTGCGCGACGGTCTTCTCCAGCCGGGCGATCAACCGCAGCACCTCGGCCCGGTTGGCGGACGCGGTGATCCACGCGGGCAGCCGCGACACCAGCGTCATCCGGATGCCCTCCTCGGTCCACGCGTCCGCGCGCAACTCGGCGCCGACGTAACGCCGGATCAGCGCAAGGTGGTTGAGGTTGTACGCCCACAGCAGGCCGTGCCGCGTCGAGGACTGGAGCCACAGCGGCAGGTAGAAGTACGGGTCGTACATGTGCGTGGCCTGCGAGTTCGGCATCGAGTACACCCCGGAGTCTTTGTCCCTGGTGTGCCCGCAGTCCGCGCAGAGCAGGCGGCGCGACTGGAAGGGCGACAGGACCTCGCGGCGCGGATAGGCCACCACCCGGGCCGGCGACTCGCACTTGGGGCAGCGGATCAGGATCTCGTCCATGAAGTCGTAGATGGTGGACAGGTCGTCGCGGAAGCGGGGCGGGGACTCGGAAGGCACCATCGCTTCGGGCACTCCTCTCACGGCACGGAAAAGGGGGCGCGAGCATCCGGGCGGAATTCGCCGTACGCCTGATTCCCGTTCTCCGATGGGGAGTTCGGAGGGAGAACCCTCTTGCGGTGTGCGGCGACGAACGTCTGCGTAGCGCCATGGTTCCGACCGTGTGCGCCGTGTACATGAGCTCGCGTACTCAGATTTCCTGGTGTGCTGAGCGCATGTGTGCGGGGCGTGCGCGTGTGCCGTGGGTCGCCCGAGTACGCGGCAGCGGCCCCGACGGATTGCGGTCACTCCATCGGGGCCGAGGTGAACGGCGCTTGACTCCGGGTCAGGTCGTCAGGCCCGCGCGCCGGGCCAGGGTCGCGGATGCGGCCGCGACGTCGCGCGCGACCGCGTCCTCGTCGACGCGCGTGAGCCGGCCGTCCTCGACAACCGGGACCCCGTTGACGAGCAGCAGCGCGAGCGGTGCGGCCGCGCCCAGGACCAGCGCCGCGACCTTGTCGGCGATGCCGGCGTGCAGGACGCCGTCCATCCGCCACAGCGCGAGGTCGGCCAGCTTGCCCGGCTCGATGCTGCCGATCTCCGCCTCGCGGCCCAGCACCCGTGCGCCGCCGATCGTGCCGACCCGCAGGGCCTGCCGCGCGGTCATCGCGTCCGCGCCCCACTTCACCCGGTTGAACAGCAGCAAGTTCCGCAGCTCGGTTCCGAGTTCGCCGGACTCGTTGGACGCCGCGCCGTCGACGCCGAGCCCGACCGGCACACCCGCGCGCAGCAGGTCGGGTACGCGCGCGATCCCGGCCGCCAGGCGGGCGTTCGACGACGGGCACGTCGCGACGCCCGTCCCCGTCTCGGCGAACTTGGCCACGTCCGAGTCGTTCATGTGCACCGAGTGCGCCATCCATACGTCGTCGCCGAGCCATCCGACCGACTCGAAGTAGTCGGTCGGACCCATGCCGAAGAGTTCCTTGCAGAACTCCTCCTCCTCGACCGTCTCCGAGCCGTGCGTGTGCAGTCGCACTCCCTTGCGGCGGGCCAACGCCGCCGCCTCGCGCATGAGTTCGGTCGACACGGAGAACGGCGAGCAGGGCGCCGCGGTGATCCGCAGCATGGAGTCGAACGACGGGTCGTGCCACCGGTCGATCGCCGCTTCGGTGGCCGCCAGCGCGTCGTCGGTGTCCTCGACCGCGTTGTCCGGCGGCAGCCCGCCGTCGTTGCGGCCGCGGTCCATCGACCCGCGCGTGGGCTGGAAGCGCAAGCCCAGTTCGGTGACCGCGGCGATCTCGGCGCCGAGGATGTCCCCCGCATCGCGAGGGAAGACGTACGCATGGTCCACCGCGGTCGTGCAGCCCGACTTCAGCAGTGCGGCGGCCGAACCCCGCGCGGCGGCGTGGCAGAGCCCGTCGTCGATCAGCGCCCAGGTCGGATACAGCTCGACGAGCCAGTCGAAGAGGATCGCGTTCTGCGCCAGGCCCCGGGTGAGCCACTGGTAGAAGTGGTGGTGAGTGTTGACCAGCCCGGGGGTGACCAGATGTCCGGACGCGTCGAAGCGGCGTACCACGCCGGTGACTTCGGGGGCGGCGCCCTCGCCGACCGACTCGATGCGGTTGCCGGCGACGACGATGTGGCCGGACGCGTACTCGGTGTCCGCGGCGTCGACGCTTGCGATGACCGCGTTCTCGATGACAATGCGCTCGATGACGGTGCGCTCGATGACGGCGCGCTGCGCGGGGTCGGTGCTCACGGCACGGCCGCCTCTCAGTCGACGGGGATGACCGGTTCGACGCCCTCGCGGTGCACGGTGCCCTCGATCAGGCCGTAGGGCCGGTCCGCGGCGAAGTAGACCTCGTTGTCGTTCTTCTGCCCGAACGGCTCCAGGTCGACCAGGAAGTGGTGCTTGTTCGGCAGCGACAGCCGAATCTCGTCGATCTCGGGGCGGCTGTTGAGCACCCGGTTGCCCATCGCGTACAGCGTCTGCTGGAGCGAGTAGGAGTAGGTCTCCGCGAACGACTCCAGCAGGTGCCGCCTGACCTGCGCGTAGGACCGCTCGAAGTTGACCGGGGCCAGGTCGTCGCCGGTCCATGAGAACCGCCAGCGGGCGTTCACCTCGGTGGCGAGGATGCGGTCGTACGCCTCCTTCAGCGTCGTGTAGCGGTCCTTGATGTAGCCCCAGAACTCGGACGCGGTGGTGTTCATGACCACCAGCCCGGTCAGTCCGGAGATGATCCGGAACTCCGCTCCGTCGTAAGTGACTTCGCTGGTGCGCACCTCGCCGCCGTCGCGGACGAAGGAGTGCCGGACCTCGTCGGCGCCGATGAAGCGGTTGCGCGAGTCGGCGGTGGTGATGCGGTTCCAGGCGTACTCCTCGACGCGGATCCGCGCGCGGTGGATGGTCGGCTGCGAGTCCACGAAGTGCCGGGCGAGCAGCACGGCGAAGTCCTCGGCGGATTCGATGCCGTGCTCCTGCGCGAAGGCGTAGACGGTGTTCTTGGTGGTGTCGGTCGGCAGCACCGCGGCGTTCCCGCCGGTCAGGTGCGTGTCGGCGAGGTCGCCGGACAGGGCGACGCTCACGTTGAGGTCCTTGACCTCGTGCCGAGTGCCGTCGCGGCGAACCCGGACGATCCGGTTCTCCGCCTTTCCGTACTGGTTCTGGCCAAGCACCATCGGCATGGGTCTAACTCCCTCGGTAAACGGAATACCCGAACGGGTTGAGGAGCAACGGGACGTGGTAGTGGGGGCGCGCCGGGTCGGTGGTGAACACCACCTGCACCTCGGGGAAGAAGGCGTCCTCGCCGCGGGCGGCACGGTACGCGGCGACGTCGAAGCGCAGCCGTACCGTGGCGGAGGCCGCGGGGTCGTCGGGGAGCACCTGGGGAAGGTCGGGGCACCGGCCGTCGGAATCGGTCCGCGATGTGCCGAGCACCCGCCATGCGCCGTCCTCCGCGAGGACGGCGAGTTCGACGGGGACGTCCGGCGCCGGGTCGCCGGCGCTGGTGTCAAGGATGTGGGTCGATACGGCGGTCATGCGAGCACCAGCTTTTCCAGGCGAATGCGGTTGATCTTGCGCAACTCCTCGCGGGCGACGGCCCGTTCGGTGGCCGCGTCGTTGCGGAGGCGGGTGCGCAGAGCGGCGAGCATCTCGGCGGCGCCCTTGCCGGTGGCGCAGATCAGGAACACGTGGCCGAACCGGTCGAGGTACTCCCGGTTGGCGTCGGCGAGTTCGGCGAGCAGGTCGTCGCCGACGCCGCGTACGCCTGCCTGCTCGCGCTCCGAAGTGGCGTCGCCCGCCCGGGGTTTCCCGATCACGGCATGCCCGGCCATCGCCTCGTCGAGGTCGGCGGAGGTCAGTCCCGCCATCGCGATGTCGGACGCGCCGAACAGCTCGTCGGTGTCGCGGTACGGGCGCCGCGACGCCACCGCGTCGAGCCACGCCCGGCTGGTGCAGACCTCGCCGAGCAGCTTCAGAGCTTCGTCGAGGGGGGCGGCGTTGAGCCGTCCGAGCCCGGCGGGGGCACCGGCGCGACCGCCGGACGCGGCCTCGGCACCGGTCTCGACGGAATGGGAAGACCGCTGGTCAGATGGGGTTTCCGGTAGATCGGCCACGCCGGACCTCCTGGAAGGGGAACGGAGTCATCGCGTCCGGATCGTCGGAACCGCGCTCAGCGTGAACCGTAGGTCGGCATGTGACATGCCGTCAACAGTTTGTTGAAGTGGATCAGCCGGGTGGGCGAACGCCCGGTCTTGGAGGTTCGTACAGTCGACAACCGGCCGTGCGCCGCCCCGTGCCCCCGGCCCGGGCTCCCGCCCCGTGTCCCCGCCCCGTACTCCCGGCCCGTGCCCCCGCCCCGTCCGATCCGCCCGCCCGCCGGCCGCCCTCCCGGCCCGTCCTACTGGGACTGCTCCCGGTTCAGGTAGTTGTAGACCGTGAAGCGGCTGACCCCGAGGGCCGCCGCGACCGACTCGACGCCGTGCCGGATGGTGAACGCGCCGCGCTCCTCCAGCACCCGCACCACGCGCTGCTTGTCCTCGCGGCCGAGCTCGGCGAGCGGTCCGCCGAACTGGCGCACCATTTCGGCCAGCAGGCGGTCGAGGGCGGCGCCGAGGTGCGGCAGGCGTACAGCCACCACCGGGTCGCCGTCCCAGTGCAGTACGACGTCCTCGCTGCGGGCCTCGCCGGCGGCGACGAAGTCCGCGCCGAGTGCGTCCACGAGCGGCTTGACGGCGTCCACCAGCGGGTGCGACGGCTCGTTCATCGGGCGTCCTCCGGTACCGCGGTGACCTGCACGGAGATGCGCGTGGCGCCCACCGCGAAGGTGTCCCGGAACAGCCGGTCGACGACCGCGAGCACGGTCTCGGCCTCGCCCACCGCGCTGGTGCCGAACGGTCCGACCTCGACCTCCAGGCCCGCCTCGTCCACGATGCGCCGCGCTGTCACGGCGTGCGGCGGGAAATCCGGCATTTCAAACGGTTCGGTGGTGAACTCCATCTTCAATCGCACGGCCTGAACCCTAACCACCCCCTGTCGACTAATCCAGGATTCCTCGGAGCGCGGGATTGACAAACTGTTGAAGCCGCGTGCCATCATTCCGTTAAGCAGAATCCTGCTTCCGCATCGTGGAATTCACCCGTTCGATCCGTGGAAGAGGTGATGACCGTGCGCGCAGTGCCGCGCTTCGATGTCAACCTTTCGATCCTGTTCACCGAGCTGCCGCTGCTGGAGCGGCCGCGGGCCGCAGCCGAGGCCGGCTTCACCGAGGCCGAGCTGTGGTGGCCGTTCGACGGGCCGACTCCGGCCGATGCGGAGCTCGACGCGCTGGAGCGCGCGCTCGCCGACGCGGGCATCGCGCTGGTGGGCCTCAACTTCGACGCGGGCCACATGCCCGGCGGCGACCGCGGGCTCCTGTCGCGGCCCGCCGACTCGGCCCGCTTCCGCGCCAACATCGACGTCGCGGTGGGCTTCGCGACCCGTCTCGGCTGCCGGGCGCTCAACGCGTTGTACGGCAACCGCGTGGCCGGCCTCGATCCCGCCGTGCAGTCCGAACTCGCCCTGGAGAACCTGGCATTGGCCGCCCAGGCCGCACATCGCGAGGGTGCGGTCGTGCTGGTGGAGGCGGTCAACACCGTGGAGAACCCGCACTACCAGCTCGACTCGGCGAAGGCCGCCGTCGAGGTGGTCGACGCGGTCAACGCCGCGACCGGCCTCGGCAACACCCGTTTCCTGCTCGACCTCTACCACCTCGCCACGATGGGCGAGGACCTGCCGGCCGTGATCGCCGCGTACGCCGACCGCGTCGGCCACGTGCAGATCGCCGACAGCCCCGGGCGCGGGCAGCCCGGCACCGGCGGACTCGACTTCGACGACCTGTTCGACCGCCTCGCCGCGGTCGGCTACGACGGCCGCATCGGCCTCGAATACAAGCCCGTGGGCGGCCCCAGCGCCGACAGCTTCGGCTGGCTGCCGCGCGAGAACCGCTCCGGGAGGGGACACGCATGAGCACACCGAAGAACGGCAAGACCAGCGGGACCAGCGGGACCAGCGGGACCAGCAAAATAGCCTTCATCGGCCTGGGCATCATGGGCTCGCCGATGGCCGCCAACCTGCTCAAGGCCGGGTACGACGTCACCGGCTTCAACCTCACCCAGCCGCCGATCGACAAGCTCGTCGAGGCCGGGGGCCGGGGCGCCCGGTCGATCGCCGAGGCGGTGCGCGACGCGGACGCCGTCATCACCATGGTGCCGGCGGACCCGCAGGTCGAGGAGGTCATGTTCGGCGAGGGCGGCGTCCTCGACAACGTGCGCCCCGGCACGCTCGTCATCGACATGAGCTCGATCAGGCCCAGCACCTCGGTCGCGGTCGGAACGGCCGGCAGCACGCGCGGACTTCGGGTGCTGGACGCCCCGGTCTCGGGAGGGGAGGCGGGCGCGGTCGAGGCCGTCCTGTCCATCATGGTCGGCGGCGAGGCGGCCGACTTCGCCGCGGCGCTGCCGCTGTTCGAGGCGCTCGGCAGGACGATCGTGCACGTCGGGCCCTACGGCGCCGGGCAGACCGTCAAGGCCGCCAACCAGCTCATCGTGGCCGGCAACATCCAACTCGTCGCCGAGGCCCTGCTGTTCCTCGAACGTGCGGGCGTCGACACCGAGGCCGGGCTGAAGGTGCTCGGCGGCGGCCTCGCCGGCAGCACCGTGCTGGCCAGGAAGGGCGACTCGATGCGGGCCAGGCAGTTCAAGCCGGGCTTCCGCATCGACCTGCACCACAAGGACATGGGCATTGTCTCGGACGCCGCCCGCGAACTCGGCCTCGTGCTGCCCTTCGGCGCGCTCGCCACGACGCTGGTCGCCGCGCTGCGCGCGCAGGGCGGCGGGGATCTCGACCACAGCGGGCTTCTGCTCGGCCTCGAACGGCTCAACGGCCTTGCTGACACGAGTGGTTCGGGCAACGGAAAGGACGGCGTCTGATGGCTCCGAGACTGATGCCCGTGATGGACGCCGTCGTCCACGTCCTCAAGTCGGAGGGTGTGGACACCGCGTTCGGCTGCCCGGGCGCCGCAATCCTCCCGCTCTACAAGGCCCTTGAGGACGACGGCACGATCGAGCACCTGATCGTCCGCCACGAGGAGGGCGCCACGCACATGGCCGACGGCTGGGCGCGTACCAACGGCAACGTCGGTGTCGCGATCGGCACTTCGGGCCCGGCCGGGACCAACATGATCACCGGCCTCTACACCGCGATCGCCGACTCGATCCCGATCGTGTGCATCACCGGCCAGGCCGTCTCCGCCAAGCTGCACCAGGAGGCGTTCCAGGCGGTCGACATCGTGGAGATCGCCAAGCCGGTCACCAAGTGGGCGGTGCAGGTCAAGGAGGCCGCGCAGGCCCCGTGGATCTTCCGCGAGGCGTTCCGCATCGCCCGGTCGGGCCGTCCGGGCCCGGTGCTCATCGACCTGCCGCTGGACGTCCAGCAGCAGAAGATCCTGTGGGACCCGGAGTTGGACGCGCCGCTTCCGGTCGCCGAGGTGCACCCGCACCTGCCGCGCGTCGAGGCCGCCCTGGACATGCTGCTCGCCGCCGAACGCCCGCTGCTGCTCTCCGGCGGCGGCGTCATCATCGGCGACGCGCACGAGGAACTGGTCGAGCTGGCCGAGCTGTTGCAGATCCCCGTGCAGGTCACGCTGATGGGCAAGGGCTCGATCGACGAGGACCACGCGCTCTACAGCGGTATGACCGGCATCCAGACCTCGCAGCGGTACGGCAACGCCTCGTTCCTGGAATCCGACCTCGTGCTGGCCCTCGGCGCTCGCTTCGGCGACCGGCACACCGGAGCGCTGGACGTCTACCGCGGCGACCGCAGGTTCATCCACGTCGACATCGAACCGACCCAGATCGGCAAGGTCTTCCAGCCCGACCTGGGCATCGTGTCGGACACCCGGCTGTTCCTCCGGGCCATGCTGCGCGCCGCCAAGGAACGCGGGCTGCGCCGCGAGGCGGGCCCGTGGGTGGCGCGGATCCAGGAGCTGCGCGCCACGCTGACGCGGCGCGAGGACTTCGACAGCGTGCCGGTGAAGGCGCCGCGCGCGTACAAGGAGATCAACGAGGTCTTCGACGCCGGGACGTACTTCGTCACCGCGATCGGGCTCTACCAGATCTGGGGCGGCCAGCACCAGAAGGCGTACCTGCCGCGCCGCTACCAGATCTGCGGCCAGGCCGGGCCGCTCGGCTGGGAGATTCCGGCGGCGATCGGCGTCAAGAAGGCGCTCAAGAACAGCGACCCGGACGCCGAGGTCGTGGGCATCGTCGGCGACTACGGCTTCCAGTACCTCGTCGAGGAGCTGGCGGTGGCGGCGCAGTACAACGTGCCGTTCGTGATCATCATGCTCAACAACGAGTACCTGGGCCTGATCCGCCAGGCGTCACTGCCGTACGAGATGAACTACCAGGTGGACATCCACTACGACGACTACGGCACCGACAACGTGAAGATCATGGAGGCGTACGGCTGCTCCGGCGTCCGGGTCTTCGAGCCGGGCGAGATCCGCCGGTCGCTGGAGTGGGCGCGCAAGGAGGCGCAGGCCACGTCCCGGCCGGTGCTGGTGGAGATCATGATCGAGCGCGAGGCCAACACGCCGCACGGGCCGGCGATCGACGCGGTCCGGGAGTTCGAGCCCGTGCCGCAGGGCTGAGCGGCCTCGGGGCCGGGGTCGGGGCTGGTCCGGCACCGGACCGGGCTTGCGCCTGGACGCCCGCAGCCCGAACAGCGCACAGACCGGCGGGGCCCGGTGCCGACCCTGGACCGTCTTCCCACAGGGCCCCGTCCGCGAGGCGCCGCCCGGTCCCCACCGACCGGGGCCGGGCGGCGTCTCACCCCGCAGTCCCCACCCGGCGGCACCTGATCCGGTGTCGCGGCCGTGCCGCCGGGTGGAACACCTCTTCATGACCTAATGTCCCGATTGTCGGCGCCCGGTGCCTGTCCGTCCGCACCGATCGGACCGTCCGTCCGGCCCCTGCGGTCGTGTGATCACACGATTTCCCGCGGACCCCGACCCGCATAGCGTCTGCGACATCCGGAAAGGAGCAAGCCGTGGCAGCCCCGACGATCGTCGTCGCCCCCGACAAGTTCAAGGGCACGCTCACCGCGGCCGAGGCCGCCGGACACATCGCCGACGGCATCCTGCGGGTCCTGCCGGGCGCCGACGTACGCCGCCTCCCGGTGGCCGACGGCGGCGACGGCACGGTCGACGCGGCGGTCGCGGCCGGGTTTCGGCGGGTGCGCACCCGCGTCGCGGGGCCCACCGGACAGGCCGTGGACGCGTCCTTCGCGGTACGCGGCACCACCGCCGTCGTCGAACTCGCCGAGGCGTCCGGACTCGTCCTGCTCCCCGCGGGGGAGCCGGCGCCGCTGACCGCGAGCAGCTACGGCGTCGGCCAGTTGATCGCCGAGGCGGTGCGCGTGGGGGCGCATCGCGTCGTCCTCGGCCTCGGCGGAAGCGCCTGCACCGACGGCGGGGCCGGCATGGTGCAGGCACTCGGCGGGCGGCTGCTCGACGCTCACGGTGTCGAGCTGCCGCCCGGCGGGGCCGCGCTGCGTTCGCTGGACCGGATCGACGCCGCGGGCCTGCCGCGGCGGTACGCGGACACCGAGGTCGTCATCGCGTCGGACGTGGACAACCCGCTGCTCGGCCCGAAGGGCGCCGCCGCGGTCTACGGTCCGCAGAAGGGCGCCACCCCCGACGACGTGCGGGTGCTCGAAGCCGGGCTGACGTGCTGGGCGGAGGTGGTGCGCCGGGACGTCCCGACCGGCGCGGAATCCGCTTCGCCCGGCGCCGGCGCCGCCGGCGGGGTGGGCTTCGGCGCCCTCGCGTTCCTCGGCGCGACGCTGCGCCCAGGCATCGAACTCCTCCTTGACCTACTGGAGTTCGAGACTGTTGTCGCCGGTGCCGCGCTCGTCGTCACCGGGGAGGGCCGTCTCGATCCGCAGACCCTGCACGGCAAAGCGCCCGCAGGTGTCGCCACGGCCGCCGCCCGTGCCGGGGTGCCGGTCGTGGCGGTGTGCGGCCGTCTGGAGCTGACGCCGACTCAGCTCCGGACGGCCGGAATCGTCCGGGCGTACGCGCTGGACGACCTCGCCCGGCAGGACACCGGCGGCGACCCGTTCGCCGGGGCCGCGCGCTACGCCGAGGAGGCGGGCGTCCTGCTGGCCAAGGATTTCACGGCAGTTGTGCACAAGGAGGCCGCCTGGTGACCACCCATTCCGCCGCGCCCGGAGCCTCGCGCGTTCTGCGCTCACGCCGCGTCGTCACCCCGGCCGGCGAGGCCGCCGCCGACGTGGTCGTCGCGGGCGGGCGCATCACGGATGTCGCTCCGTACCGCTCGGTTACCGCTTCCGCCGTCGAGGACCTGGGCGAACTCGCCCTGCTGCCGGGCCTGGTGGACACCCATGTGCACATCAACGAGCCGGGTCGCACCGCATGGGAGGGCTTCCCGAGCGCGACCCGCGCCGCCGCCGCGGGCGGTGTGACCACGCTCATCGACATGCCGCTCAACTCCATCCCGCCCACGACGACCGTGAACGCGTTGCACGCCAAACAGGATTCGGCGCGCGGCCGGGTGTACGTCGATGTCGGCTTCTGGGGCGGCGCGGTGCCCGGCAATCTCAACGACCTCGAACCGCTGCACCGCGCCGGGGTGTTCGGCTTCAAGAGCTTCCTGTCGCCGTCCGGCGTCGATGAGTTCCCGCACCTGACCCGCGACCAGTTGGACGAGTCGCTGGCCGAACTGGCCCGCCTGGACGCCCTCGCGATCATCCACGCGGAGGCGCCCGAGGTCCTGGACGCGGCGCCGCAACGGCCGGGCCGGGCGTACGCCGACTTCCTCGCCTCACGCCCGGACGCCGCCGAGGCCGTCGCGGTCGGCGAACTCCTGGACGCCGCACGGGAGACCGGGGCCCGCGTCCACGTTCTGCACGTGTCCTCCGCCGAGGTGCTGCCACTGCTGGCGAAGGCCCGCACCGACGGGATCCGGGCGAGCGCCGAGACCTGCCCGCACTACCTCACGCTGGCCGCCGAGCAGGTCCCCGAGGGCGACACGGCGTTCAAGTGCTGCCCGCCGATCCGCTCGGAGTCCAACCGGGACCGGCTCTGGGACGGGTTGCGCGGCGGGGACTTCGTCGCCGTGGTCTCCGACCACTCGCCGTGCACCGTCGACCTCAAGCGCCTGGAGGAGGGCGACTTCGCCCTCGCCTGGGGTGGAATTGCCTCGCTGCAACTGGGACTTCCGGCCATATGGACCGAAGCGCGGCGCCGCGGGCACAGTCTCGCGGACGTGGCCGGGTGGATGTCCACCGGCCCAGCGCGGTTCGCGGGGCTGCGCCGGAAGGGCGTCATCGCGCCGGGCCGGGACGCCGACCTGGTGGCGTTCGACCCGGACGCGGCCTTCGTCGTGGACCCCGCGGGCCTGCACCACCGCAACCCGGTCACGCCGTACTCCGGCCGCGAACTCACCGGCGTCGTGCGCACCACGTGGCTGCGGGGTGTGCCCGTCGACCTCGACGGCCCGCCCGCGGGCGAACTCCTGGAGCGCGACCCGTCGTGATCACCGCCGCCGAACGCCGCTTGCGCGGCCACGCGCCGCCCCTTTTTGGGCGGCCGGAGCACACATTTCCGCGACTGTGCTCGTTCCTCGCTCCGTCGTGGAAATGCGCACTCCGGCCTTGGACCCGTCCGCACCTGCGCTCGCCGGGGCTCGCTCCGGCGCGGCCGGGTCTACCTGGCGGCCTCCGGCCGCTCTCCTCGCTGCCGCGGCTGTCTTGCGGGCGGCCGGAGCACACATTTCCGCGACTGTGCTCGTTCCTCGCTCCGTCGTGGAAATGCGCACTCCGGCCTTGGACCCGTCCGCACCTGCGCTCGCCGGGGCTCGCTCCGGCGCGGCCGGGTCTACCTGGCGGCCTCCGGCCGCTCTCCTCGCTGCCGCGGCTGTCTTGCGGGCGGCCGGAGCACACATTTCCGCGACTGTGCTCGTTCCTCGCTCCGTCGTGGAAATGCGCACTCCGGCCTTGGACCCGTCCGCACCTGCGCTCGCCGGGGCTCGCTCCGGCGCGGCCGGGTCTACCTGGCGGCCTCCGGCCGCTCTCCTCGCTGCCGCGGCTGTCTTGCGGGCGGCCGGAGCACACATTTCCGCGACTGTGCTCGTTCCTCGCTCCGTCGTGGAAATGCGCACTCCGGCCTTGGACCCGTCCGCACCTGCGCTCGCCGGGGCTCGCTCCGGCGCGGCCGGGTCTACCT
This sequence comes from Yinghuangia sp. YIM S09857, assembly GCF_051388915.1. Taxonomy (NCBI): domain Bacteria; kingdom Bacillati; phylum Actinomycetota; class Actinomycetes; order Kitasatosporales; family Streptomycetaceae; genus Yinghuangia; species Yinghuangia sp. YIM S09857. The sequence goes on from NZ_JBPKBH010000013.1 coordinate 127,396, forward strand.
GGCGGCCTCCGGCCGCTCTCCTCGCTGCCGCGGCTGTCTTGCGGGCGGCCGGAGCACACATTTCCGCGACTGTGCTCGTTCCTCGCTCCGTCGTGGAAATGCGCACTCCGGCCTTGGACCCGTCCGCACCTGCGCTCGCCGGGGCTCGCTCCGGCGCGGCCGGGTCTACCTGGCGGCCTCCGGCCGCTCTCCTCGCTGCCGCGGCTGTCTTGCGGGCGGCCGGAGCACACATTTCCGCGACTGTGCTCGTTCCTCGCTCCGTCGTGGAAATGCGCACTCCGGCCTTGGACCCGTCCGCACCTGCGCTCGCCGGGGCTCGCTCCGGCGCGGCCGGGTCTACCTGGCGGCCTCCGGCCGCTCTCCTCGCTGCCGCTCGTCGATCACAAGCGCTCGGGCGGCGGCCGTATCGCGGGATGGGCCGATCGGAGCTGATCCGTCCCATCGTCGTCAGCGCACGAGACCGGAGTTCCGCATGCTCGAACAGTCCAAGCCCGCCCTGTCCGTGGACGCCTCCTCGGACTTCGCCGACCTGGTGAACCTCGCCGGACGCCCGCTGGGCGCCGGGGTGATCGCCGCCAACGACGAGTGGTTCGCCGACAAGGAGAACCTCCTGCTCGCCGAGGCACCCGTGTTCCGGCCGCACACGTTCGGCCCCAAGGGGCAGGTCATGGACGGCTGGGAGACGCGCCGGCGCCGCGGCGCCTCCGCGGAGGAGCCGCACGTCCACCCCGACGACCACGACCGGGCGGTGGTGCGGCTCGGCGCGGCGGGGATCGTCCGCGGGGTAGTCGTCGACACGGCGCACTTCACCGGCAACTACCCGCCGTTCGCGTCCGTGGAGGCCACCTACGTGCCCGGACACCCGTCCCTCGGCGAGGTGTTGGCGGACGACGTGGTGTGGACGGAGATCGTGCCGCGCAGCCCGCTCAAGGGCGACACCGCGCACCGGTTCGACGTCGCGGGGGAGCGGTTGTTCACGCACGTACGCCTCAACATCTTCCCGGACGGAGGCGTCGCCCGGCTGCGGGTGCACGGCGAGGTCGTGCCGGACGCGGACTACCTCGACGGCCTCACGCTCGACCTGCTCGCGGCCGAACTCGGCGGCGTCGCCGAGGCGGCCAGCGACCGCTACTTCTCGTCCCCGCACAACATGAACGCCCCCGGACGTTCGCGGGTGATGGGGGAGGGCTGGGAGACCCGGCGGCGCCGCGACGACGGGCACGACTGGGTGCGCCTGCGGCTCGCGGGCCCGGCGCTGCTCTCCGCCGTCGAGATCGACACCGACCACTACAAGGGCAACTCCCCGGGGTGGATCCGCCTCGTGGCGACCGGTGGTGACCCGGCGGACGAGTCGGGCTGGTGGGAGGTGCTGCCGCGGACGCGCGTCCAGCCGGACACCCGGCACCGGTTCCGCGTCGCCCCGGAGCGCGCCGCGCGACACGTGCGCATCGAGGTCTACCCGGACGGCGGCGTCGCCCGCCTGCGGCTGCTCGGCCGCGTGACCAAGGACGGACTAGCCGAACTTCGGCGCCGGGCAACGGAGTTGACCGCCTGACGCAACCCACGACCAGTCGCGCCCGAGAACACCGCGAACAGAACACAGAATCGCGTGACCTGATAGGGAGTCAGCACCCCATGACCGACCAGATATTGACGACCGAGTCCGGCGCGCCGGTCGCGGACAACCAGAACTCCGCGCAGGCGGGCATCGGCGGACCGGTCCTGATCCAGGACCAGTACCTCCTGGAGAAGCTGGCCCGCTTCAACCGCGAGCGCATCCCGGAGCGGGTCGTGCACGCGCGCGGGTCGGGCGCGTACGGCTTCTTCGAGGTCACCGACGACGTGACGCGCTACACCAGGGCGCACTTCCTCGGCGAAGTCGGCCGCAGGACCGAGACGTTCCTGCGCTTCTCCACCGTCGCCGGCAACCTCGGCGCCTCCGACGCGGTACGCGACCCGCGCGGCTTCGCCCTCAAGTTCTATACGCAGCAGGGAAATTACGACCTGGTCGGCAACAACACACCGGTCTTCTTCATCAAGGACCCGCTGAAGTTCCCGGACTTCATCCACTCGCAGAAGCGCGACCCGTTCACCGGCATCACCGAGGCCGAGAACGTGTGGGACTTCTGGTCCCACTCACCCGAGGCCACCCACCAGGTCACCTGGCTCTTCGGCGACCGCGGCATCCCCGCCTCGTACCGGCACATGAACGGCTACGGCTCGCACACCTATCAGTGGGTAAACGAGGCCGGCGACGCGTTCTGGGTGAAATACCACTTCAAGACCAACCAGGGCGTACGCTCGCTCACCAACGAACAGGCGGCCGAACTCGCGGGCGGCGACGCCGACTCGCATCAGCGCGACCTGCACCAGGCCATCGAGCGGGGCGTGTTCCCGTCCTGGACCCTCCACGTGCAGGTGATGCCGGCCGCCGACGCCGCGCACTATCGCTTCAACCCGTTCGACCTCACCAAGGTCTGGCCGCACGCCGACTACCCGCTCGTCAAGGTCGGTCGCCTCGTCCTCAACCGCAACCCCGAGAACGTCTTCGCCGAGGTCGAGCAGGCCGCCTTCTCGCCCAACAACTTCGTGCCCGGCATCGGCCCGTCGCCCGACAAGATGCTCCAGGGACGGCTGTTCGCGTACGCCGACGCGCACCGCTACCGCCTCGGCGTCAACCACACCCAACTCGCCGTCAACGCCCCACACGCGACGACCGCCCGCAACCACGGCCGCGACGGCGCGATGGCCGCCAACTCCGGTGGCCGCGCCAAGAATTACGAACCCAACAGCTTCGGCGGCCCCTACGAGACCGGTGAGCCCCTCGCCGCCCCCACCTCCGTCGTCGGCTTCACCGGCACCCATGAGGCCCCGTCCCACACCAAGGACGACGACTTCTTCCAGGCCGGCGAGCTCTACCGCCTCATGTCCGACGACGAGAAGTCCCGACTCATCGCCAACCTCGCGGGCTTCATCAGCCAGGTCCAACGCGACGACATCGTCGACCGCGTACTTCCCCACTTCCACGCCGCCGACCCCGACTACGGCCGCCGCCTGGAAGACGCCGTACGCGCCCTCCGCGAAACCGCCTGACGACCCCCTGACTGGCCGCCGTCCGGAGAGTGTTCCTCCGCGCTCCGGGCGGCGGTCCCCTGCCGCCCGCGGACTCGACCGTGCCCGAGTTCGTCGTCCAGCGAATGCGTGGCGTCCTCGCGCTGCACCGGATCGGCGTAGAAGCGAGCCGTGGCACGCCAGGACACAATCGCGCGATGCACGGGGCGCGGCGCTGCGGAACTTCTGTGAGGCCGAAGACGCGATGGAGAAGGCTGAATCACAGGCGAAGGCGTTCGGGTCGTATGACCCTTCGGCACCGCGCGCTCGACGACTATCCGCACGTGCAGTCGGGCCGATGCGACGATTGGTTCCGGGCGATGGTGGCCGCCATCAAGCCCTACCGCCGCAATGCGAACGCGCGCGAGCTGTGGGGAAGGGGGGGNTATCCGCACGTGCAGTCGGGCCGATGCGACGATTGGTTCCGGGCGATGGTGGCCGCCATCAAGCCCTACCGCCGCAATGCGAACGCGCGCGAGCTGTGCGACAGGGCGCGAGGGATGCGCCCTGTCGCAACCGGCTGATCCTGCTCAGGACTTGCGGGCCACTCCGCCGTACTCGATCCACTCGGTGGTCTCCTGGACCGGGGCCGGGCGGCCGTCGGGGCGCCAGGCGGAGATCTCGCCGAGACCCGGGTCCAGGATGTCCAATCCTCCGAAAAACGCGGTGACTTCCTCGGTCTTGCGGACGCGTCCCCAATTGCCTTGTGTGGCGGTCAGCATGAAGTCGGTCAGGCGTTCGCGGACCGGGTCGTCGTCCGAGACCAGGTGCGAGACCACGATGAAACTGCCAGGTGCCAGCCGGTCCATGACGCGGCGGACCAGCGCCCCCGGGTCGTCGGAGTCCGGCACGCAGTGCAGCACCGACACGAACAGCGCGGCGACGGGCTGGTCGAAGTCGATCAGCTTCTGGACGTCCGGGTGGGCCATCACCGTGTCGGTGTCGCGCATGTCGGCGGTGATGACGGTGGTGGTCGCGTTGTCCGCGAGCAGCGCGCGCCCGTGCGCCAGGACGATCGGGTCGTTGTCGATGTAGACCACCCGCGACCCGGGGTCGACCTGCTGTGCGATCTGGTGCACGTTGTCCTGCGTCGGCAAACCGGAGCCGTGGTCCATGAATTGCCGCACCCCGAACTGCTCCGCCAGCACACGCACGGCACGCTGGAGGTAGCGCCGGTTGTTGATGGCGAGGGCCTGCGTGCCGGGTGCCGCCAGCGACAACTGGTCGGACGCTTCCCTGTCGACCGCGAAGTTGTCCTTGCCGCCCAGGTAGTAGTCGTACATCCGGGCCACACTGGGAACCGAGACGTCGATCCCGGTCGGAGCCCAGTCGTCGGCCGGTTCGGCATTGTTCGCGGACACGCGTACCCCCGAGCGTTTTTGACATAACGTCAGCTGACTGTGTGCAGGCGGAAGCCTACTGGAGAGTTCCGATTCGGGAGGCATCCGCCGGGCGTACCCCGCGCGTTGCCCGCTGCATCCCGCGCGTTCGCGTCGCGCCACGTGGATCGGTCGGAGGCGGCGCCTAGCATCCGGCGCGGTTGGACACGACGGTTTCGCCGCGACGACACGAGGACGTACCGAACATGAGCATGGGCAAGTTCACACCGTGGACCACGGGCATCGGATGGCAGGTCGCCGAGCGGGGAGCCGCGTTGTCCGGACCGCACGGCGCCCGAGCCTCGCTGCATCCCGGGGGAGGCGGGCTCCCGAACCACGAACTGCTCGTCATCGAGGGTGAAGTCGACGGCAATGCCTACATGTTTGCCGTCACCTCGGAGATCGCCGACAGCTACGCGTACGATCTCGGTACCGTCACGCACCTCGCCCTGCACGTCCCCCGCGCGGTGGCCGACGGCGCCGTGCTGCCGTGGGTCGACCGGATGCGCGCGGTCGCCGCGGTGTGGGTCCGGGACGAGGAGGGCACCTGGCTGGCCATGGGCGGTGGTACGGGCCGCGCCAAGGTGCCGGCACCGGACACCGCGGCCAAGCGACGTATCCAGGCCGTGTTGGCGCCCCTCGCCCAGGTGTCCGCGCCCGAGGCGGCCGCCGCGCGGGCGGCGCGAGCTGCGGAACTCCTGGCTGCCGCCGGGTGGAAGGCGGGCACCAAGCGCGCCGCCAGGTCCCGCGCCGGGACCCTCGCGCTGGCCCACGCGTCGTTCGAGAGCGCCGACGGGGCCAAACACCGTGTCGAATACGTCGTCACCGGATGGCCGATCGTTCCCGAGGGCCTGCTCTGGCGCTACACCGTCCCCACGACGCCGGGGGCGCCGACCGTCGAACGCATTCGGCTTGTCGACCTGACCGGCGCCCTCGACCCGGAGATCCCGGAGGCCGCGTTCGGCGAATCCGCCGACGTCGACGGGGCCCTGGTCGCCGCGGTCGCGTCGGTCGTACGGGCCGGTGCTCCGGCCGCGAACGTCGGCTCCAACGTCCGAGTGACGGCCGAACTCGCGCTGACCGCACTGGCATCCGTCCTCGACATCGGAGGCGGCAGCAAGTTCGAGCGCCGACTTGTCGGTTACCGACAACACCCCGGAGCCGGCTTCCCGAAGCCCGTGCCCGTCAAGCTGTCCGAGGCGGTCTCCGCCGTACGCGCCGCACCGACGGACGCCGAGGCCTGGGTCGCCCTTGCCGAGAGCCTGGTCGAGAAGGAGAACTGCGGTGCCGCCGCGCGGGCCTACGCCAAGGCCGCCGACCTCGGCACCGGCGACGGCTGGCCGCTGCTCCGGCGCGCCTGGCTGCGGCGTGCGCTCGATCCCGAGGCCGCCGTCACCGAACTCGACCGCGCGGCGGAGGCCGGGGGATGTGTCGGTCAGGCACGGCACCTCCAGGCCCATATAGTGCGCCGATATCTGGGTGACCAGGAGCGGATGGACGCGGTTTTCGCCCGTATGACCGAGGAAGCCCCGGAGTATGTCGAGGGTTGGCTCAGCTGGGGCCTGTACCTGGCCAAGGACGGCCAGGCCGAGAAGGCCGTGGACCTGCTGACCCGCGCTTTGGAACTCCACCGGGAATCCAAGGTGTTCTACTACCTCGGGTACGCGTGGCTCGTCGCCGGTCGGCGGGAGGCCGCACTCGACTCACTGGAGGAGGCCGTCCGCCTCGCGCCCTGGACCGTTGGCGAGATCGTCGGCGACGAGGACCTGTCCGCACTTCGCGGTGACGAACGGTTCGAGAGCCTGGAGAAGCTCGCGGCCGGCGCCGACGAGGCGCGCCACCGCGATGCGCGCGAGGCACTGCGCCCGCAGAACCCGCCTGCGCCGGACGGCGATTCCCTGGCCCGGGCCACCGATCTCGCCACGGTCACCACCGTCCTCGGGATCCACTGCCTCAAGGTGTACGACGCCGACGTGCCGCACGAGGGCCTCCGCAGGTTCCTCGCAGGGACCGGAATCCCCTACTCGGCAGGCGCGTTCAAGAGCGCCTCGATACGCGGCCGCTCCCGCGACGGACTTCGCAGGTACACGCTCGACGAGTACCTGCACCGAATCGAGGGCGACCACATCCCGTCCGGTCTCGGCGGGCTCGTGATCGTGGGCGAACTCGATCGGGGAGCCGAAGTCGGGGTGGACGGCGAGACCGGCGATGTGTACCGCATTGCCCGTGACTTCCGGCTCACCTGGCTGGCACCGAGCCTCGACGCGTTCCTGCGGCCTTACTGCCTGCCCAAGGACACCTGGGTCTGGCGCGTCACCGCGGGCCACATCGACCGCCTGACCGCCCCGGACGTCGCCCACATCGGTCCCGGCCGACTCGTCCTGGTCGCGGACGGACTCGGCAAGGACGAGCTGACGCACCTGTTCGCCTTCGTCCGCAACCACGGCGAACTGCTGGACCAGTTGCGCATCATCGACTCGTGGCAGGGCAAGGCCGGCGAGCTGGGCGACATCGACCTCGCCGAGGCCTGCCCGAACCTCCGCGCCCTGCACGTCACGGGCGGCGCGGTGAACGGGTCCGTCTTCGCGCACCCGGCCCTGCACACACTCAACCTCTCGATCTGCAAGTACGCCGGCCCCACCCGCGAAATCCGCCTGGACACGGGGTCCTTGCTCAAGACGATCTCCCTTGAGGACTGCGCGTTCGAAGCGGACACCCTGTACGTCGGCCCGGGCTCGCCGTTGCAGAGCTTCTCCGCGACCATCGACGAGGACTACGGCTTCACGTTCCCCGAGAACCTGGAGTTCGACAACTGCCCGGACCTCTCCGGCATTTACCTGTCCCTGGACGCGGGGGTGTGGCACCTCGTGCTCCGCGGCAGCCTTCCCCGCCTCCGTAGGGTCGACCAGAACGCCCGCCCCTACGGGTCCTTCACGTACAAGGTCCTCGGCGCCACCCCCGCCGAGACCAAGCAGTACACGACCCTCGTCAAGAAGGGTGCCCGCTACGCCAAGGCCTGGTGACCTGCCACCCGCGGGCCCCGATCGGCAGCCCGCAAGCCACCGTTCGTCCGCAGGCCACCGTCCCTCCGCGAGCCACCGTCCGTCCCCGCCCCGACGGACGACGCCCGAAGGCCCGCAGAACCAGGTTCCCGCCTGCGGGCCCTTCACCGCACACATGGACGTGCATTGGCGGTGGGGTGATTCCCGGAGCGCGGTGGCCCCGTTGCGGTGAGGCGCCGGTGAGGGTGTACGAGACAGCGGGCAGCGCGCCGTTGCCGTCGTACAGCAGGGTGAACGGGCCCAATGCGGCGATGATGCCGGAAGGACGCACGTGCGTGCGAACGCCCGGCCGGCTCCCGGTGGTTCGGGAGTCGGCCGGGCGTTCGCGGGTGGATGTGCGTCAGTCCTCGTTGAAGATGTTCTTGAGGTCGGAGCAGGCCTGCACCAGGATGTCGCGGGCTCGGTCGACCTGGCTCGGGGTCAGGCCGGCGTGCCCGGCGGCGGTGTCGATTTCGGTGCGGAAGCGGTCGAAGAGGCGCTGCACGTGGAGGTCGAGGTCGGGCACGCTGTGCCTGCCACCGCCGCCCTTGCCGCCGTTGGGACCGCCCTTGGGGCCGCCCCTGGCACCGGACTTCGGGCCTGACTGCGGACCGGACTTCGCTCCCGGCCGGGGGTTGGACGTGCTGTCCGTGTCGGAATCCGAGTCGGAGTCGGGGTCCGAAGTGGGCCCCGGGCGCGGGCCGTCGCCGCCGGTGCCGTGGGCCGGGTCGCCGGTGGGGTCGGTCTCCGCGCGCCAGGGGTCGGCGCGCTGGTCGTCGGCCTCCGGGTCGGGGCCGAAGCGCTTGCGGATCTCCTCCTCCAGCAGGTGGGCCCGCTGTTCGGTGAGGCCCGCGAGGCCCTGGGCCAGGCCCTCGGCGAGGTCGACCATCTTCTGCGACAGCGCCGGACCGAGGCTCTTGGCCCACGCCGACATCGGGTCGTCCTTGCCGCCTCCGCCGGGGACCCGCCACGGGGGAGGGGAGGACGGGCGGCCGCCGCGGGAGCCGCCGGGGCGGGCGGAGTCGTCGCGTACGTCCCGTGCCGCCTGGCGCAGTTCGTCGCGCAGGTTGCGGGCCGAGGTGCGGACCTCGTCGCGGATCTCCCGCGCGCGCTCGTAGACCGACTCGCGGATCTCGGTTTCCAGGGCGTCCAGTTCCGCCTGGCGCTCGCTCAGTTCGGCGCGGCCCGCCTCGGTGATGCGGTAGACCTTGCGGCCGCCCTCGACCGAGTGGGTGACCAGGCCCTCCTGCTCCAGTTTGGCGAGGCGCGGGTAGACGGTGCCGGCGGAGGGCGCGTACAGGCCGAGGAAGCGGTCCTGGAGCAGCCTGATGATCTCGTAGCCGTGGCGCGGGCTCTCGTCCAACAGCTTGAGGAGGTACAGCCGAAGGCGTCCGTGGCCGAAGACCGGGGTCATACGCTTACCTTTCCTTCCGGTGCGGGACGCCGCAGCAGGGCGACGTCGCCGGACACCGAGTTGATCCTCAGACGGCCCGTCCCCCCGCCCAACGTGCCCACCAGCCGCGAGGTTCCGAACGCGGTGCGGGCGGTCAGGCCCTCGAACGCCGAACCGACCGTGCCGCCCGACGAGCGGACGTCGACGTCCATGTCGCCGTCGTGCGGCAGACGTACCGTCAGCGCGCCCGAAATCGTCGACAGGTGCACATCGTTGCGCCCGAACGCGTCGAGGTCCATGACCATCGCGCCGGAGACCGAATGTGCCCGGACGCGTCCGCCGGTGCCCTCCACGAGGGTGAGGTCCCCGGAGACGGTGGCCACCTGGAAGTCGCCGGCCAGCGATTCCGCCTCCACGCTGCCCGCGACGGTCGCGGCGTCGACCGAACCGGTCAGGCCGACCAGCGTGATGCCGCCCGCGACGCTGCGCACCGTGACGCTGCCGTGGACCCCGGAAACCGTGCCGTGAGCGGACATCACCGCGACGTCGATCGTGCAGTCCCACGGCACCGCGAGCGAGACCGTGCAACTGCGGCCGTGGACCTGGCGGTCGAGCCAGGTCTTCGGGTTCTTCCAGGCGAGGTCGTCGTAGCCGACCACGAGTTCGGCGGACGCGTCCTCGTGGTGGACGTCCAGCGGCGGCCCCTCCACCGCCGAGACCTCCAGCCGTGCCGGTCCGTCGGTGCCGACCACGTCGACGATTCCGGCGACCGCGCGCACGCGTACGACGCGTACGGGGTCGAAGTCGAGCACCTGCGGTTTGGCGACGGTCCACTGGGACATGAATCCCCCCTCCCCTTCCGGCCGTGCGCGGCAGGGCGCACCATGGCCATGCGGATGGTCCGGTGGCCGCGATACGCGATATATCGCGTGCTCCCGCAATCCACGATATATCGCGTTGACGAGGCGTCAAGAGGCCGGGAACCACCGGCTGTTCCCGCGAGTCCTACAACCGGGGCGTCAGCGGGCCGGGAGAGTGTGGACCGTGCGGTCCCGGACGACCGCCCCGCAACCACACCCAGGACCGCGCATGCCCTTCACCGTGAGCCATATCGCCGCCGTGCTGCCCATGCAGTCGGGGACACGTACCGGCACCGGGGCGCGGCGCGGACCGCTCGTCGCGTCCGCTATGGCCTTCGCCACGATGGTCCCGGACGCGGTGCTCTTCTTCGACTTCGGCTTCCTGCCGTTCTCGTTCACCCGGGACGACACCCACGCGGTGGTGCCGGGCGTCCTCATGTACAACCTGGCGCTCACCGCCGTCGCGGTCGCCGTGTGGCACCTGCTGCTCCTGCGCCCGCTGCTCGCCCTGCTCCCCGAGACGGTACGCGCGCGCGTCGAGACCCCGCTGCTACCGCGCCTCCCCGCCGAGCTGCGCGCGGCCCGCCGCGAGGGCCGTTCTGCCTTCCGTGAACTCCTCGGCGCCGCCGGATGGTTCGCCCTCTCCGCGTGGATCGGCGCGATGACCCACGTCTTCTGGGACGCCTGGACCCACTTCAACGACCCCGGCGTCGCCGACGTCGCCCCCTGGCTGCGCGAACCGAGCTTCCTGCCGGACGACCGCCCGTGGTTCAGCGTCCTTCAGTACGCGAGCACCTTCGTCGGCCTGATCGCCCTCACCTGGTGGTCCCTGCGCCGCTATGCCGCTCTCCCGGCACACCCCCCGCGCCCCGCCCTGCGCATCCCCGTCCCGGCCCGCCTGGCCGTCGTCGGCGCCCTCGTCCTCACCGGCCTCGCCGGAGCCATCCGCGCCTCACACGGCTACACCGAACAGCCCTTCGACGTCTTCGGCTTCCACCTCGCCACCGGCTTCGGCCGCTGGACCGCCGCCGCCCTCCTCCTCTACGGCACCACCGCCATGCTCTGGCAATCCACCAAACCCTCCCACCGCCTCCCCACCCCCTGACCGCGGCACTTGCCAGAACCCACCGCGACCGGCAGTGGCTTCAGCCCGGTCCACGCGAACCAATGAACCCCTGGCGACGCGCCACCCCAGTACTCTCCGGGGTCAATGATGTGCCCATGGCCACAACCTGCGCGGTGTCCGCGCAGAGCGTCGACGACGCTCTGGAGAACGCCCGGGTTGAGTTCCGAGGTCAGTCGTCCTCGTCGTCGAGGCGGGCGAGCCAGGTGGCCAGGCGTTCGACGGGGGTTTCGAACTCGGGGTTGAGGTCGACGAAGGTGCGGAGGTGGTCGGCCAGCCAGGCGAAGGTGACTTCCTCCTCGCCGCGGCGGCTCTCCAGTTCCTCGATGCCTCGGTCGGTGAAGTACACGTGCTCTCCCGTGGGACGGCGCTCGGTGGGATGAACGGACGGGTCCGCCCCGGCGCATCGTAGGCGCCGGGGCGGACCCGTCGGTAATGCGGGCCCGGACCGGTGCGGGTCCGGGCCGCGGGTGCTACTTGAAGGCCTCGGCGACCAGTTCCTGCTGCTCGGCCTCGTGGCGCTTGGCCGAGCCGACCGCGGGCGAGGACGCCGCCGGGCGGGCGATGCGGCGCGGTGTCGGCAGCCCGGCCTCGACGAGGTTGAGGGCGATGAACGGCCACGGGCCCTGGTTGGCCGGCTCCTCCTGGGCCCACACGAGCTCCAGGCCGTTGCCGTACCGCTCCATGCCGTACCGGGTCAGCTCGGTGCGCATCTCCTCGACCGGCAGCGGGTAGAGCCGCTCGACGCGCACGATCGCGACGTCGTCGGCGCCCGCCTTGGTCCGCGCGGCCTCCAGGTCGTAGTAGAACTTGCCGGAGGTCATGACCACGCGCCGCACCTTCGTCGGGTCCACCGTGGTGTCGCCGATGACGGGGCGGAACTCGCCGGAGGTGAACTCCTCGATCTTCGAGGCCGCCGCCTTGAGGCGCAGCATCGACTTCGGGGTGAACACCACCAGCGGCTTGTGGTGCGGGTTGTGCGTCTGCCAGCGCAGCAGGTGGAAGTAGTTGCTGGGCAGCGTCGGCGAGGCGACCGTCATGTTGTTCTGCGCGCACAGTTGCAGGTAGCGCTCGATGCGCGCCGAGCTGTGGTCGGGGCCCTGGCCCTCGAAGCCGTGCGGCAGCAGCAGCACGACGCCGGAGTGCTGGTTCCACTTCTGCTCGGCCGACGAGATGAACTCGTCCATGATGGTCTGCGCGCCGTTGGCGAAGTCGCCGAACTGCGCCTCCCACAGCACCAGCGCGTTGGGACGCGCCAGCGAGTAGCCGTACTCGAAGCCCATCGCCGCGAACTCGCTGAGCAGCGAGTCGTAGACGGTGTACTTCGCCTGCTCGGGGGTGAGGTTCGCGAGCGGCGTCCACTCGCCGCCCGACTCGCGGTCCACCAGCACCGCGTGGCGCTGGCCGAACGTGCCGCGCCGCGAGTCCTGGCCGACCAGGCGGACCGGGTGGCCCTCCATGAGTAGCGAGCCGAACGCCAGCGTCTCGCCCATCGCCCAGTCGATCGTGCCGTCCTCGACCATGGCCGCTCGGCGCTGCAACTGCGGTTGCAGGCGCGGGTGCACGGTGAAGCCGTCCGGCAGCGAGATCTGCGACTCGACGATGCGCTTGACCGTCTCGGCGGCGATCGCGGTCTGCGCGCCCGCCGGGAACTCCGGCAGCGGCTGCGGCTCGGCGTGCGCGAGGGGCTGCGCGGTGGTGGCCTCCCGGACCTCCGCGAAGACCTTCTCCAGCTGGTCCTGGTAGTCCTTCAGCGCCTGCTCGGCCTCTTCGACGGTGATGTCGCCGCGGCCGATGAGCGCCTCGGTGTAGAGCTTGCGGACCGAGCGCTTCTTGTCGATCAGGTCGTACATCAGCGGCTGCGTGAACGACGGGTTGTCGGCCTCGTTGTGCCCGCGGCGGCGGTAGCAGATGAGGTCGATCACGACGTCCTTGTGGAACGCCTGCCGGTACTCGAACGCCAGTTGCGCGACGCGCACGCACGCCTCGGGGTCGTCGCCGTTGACGTGGAAGATCGGCGCCTCGACCATGCGGGCCACGTCGGTGGCGTACATCGACGAGCGCGACGCGGCCGGGGCGGCGGTGAAGCCGACCTGGTTGTTGATCACCACGTGCACGGTGCCGCCGGTGCGGTAGCCGCGCAGCTGCGACATGTTCAGCGTCTCGGCGACGACGCCCTGGCCCGCGAAGGCCGCGTCGCCGTGCAGCAGCAGCGGCAGGACGGTGAAGCCGGCGCCGGCCATGTCGATGATGTCCTGCTTGGCGCGCACCACCCCTTCGAGGACCGGGTTGACGGCCTCCAGGTGCGACGGGTTCGCCACCAGCGACACCTTGACCTGCGCGCCGTCCTCGGAGGTGAACGTGCCCTCGGCGCCCAGGTGGTACTTCACGTCGCCCGAGCCGTGCATCGACTTGGGGTCGATGTTGCCCTCGAACTCGCGGAAGACCTGCGCGTAGCTCTTGCCGACGATGTTGGTCAGCACGTTGAGGCGGCCGCGGTGGGCCATGCCGATCGACACCTCGTCGAGGCCCGCCTCGGCGGCCGACGACAGGATCGCGTCGAGCAGCGGGATGGTCGACTCGCCGCCCTCCAGCGAGAAGCGCTTCTGGCCCACGTACTTGGTGGCCAGGAAGGTCTCGAACGCCTCGGCCGCGTTGAGCTTGCGCAGCACGCGGAGCTGGTCCTCGCGGTCCGGCTTGGTGTGCGGCAGCTCGATGCGGTGCTGGATCCAGCTCCGCTGCTGCGGGTCCTGGATGTGCATGTACTCGACGCCGACGGTGCGGCAGTACGAGTCGCGCAGCACGCCCAGCACCTCGCGCAGCGTCATCATCGACTGCCCGGCGAACCCGCCGACCGCGAACTCGCGCTCCAGGTCCCACAGCGTCAGCCCGTGCTCGACGACGTCGAGGTCCGGGTGGCGGCGCTGCTTGTACTCCAGCGGGTCGGTGTCGGCCATCAGGTGGCCGCGCACGCGGTACGAGTGGATCAGCTCCTGCACGCGCGCCGTCTTGTTGACGTCGTCCTCGTGGCTGGCGGAGATGTCCTGCACCCAGCGCACCGGCTCGTACGGGATGCGCAGGGAGGCGAAGATCTCGTCGTAGAACCCGCCCTCGCCCAGGAGGAGCTGGTGCATCCGACGCAGGAACTCGCCCGACTGCGCACCCTGGATGATCCGGTGGTCGTAGGTGCTCGTCAGGGTGAGGATCTTGCTGACCGCGAGGCGGGCCATGGTGTCCGAGGACGCGCCCTGGAACTCGGCGGGGTACTCCATCGCGCCGACGCCGACGATCGTGCCCTGGCCGGGCATGAGGCGCGGGACGGAGTGGACGGTGCCGATGCCGCCCGGGTTGGTCAGCGAGACCGTGACGCCCTGGAAGTCGTCCACCGTGAGCTTGTTGGCGCGGGCCCGGCGCACGATGTCCTCGTACGCCTGCCAGAAGGCGAAGAAGTCCATCTCTTCGGCCTTCTTGATCGCCGCCACGACGAGCTGCCGGTCGCCGTTGGGCTTGGTGAGGTCGATCGCCAGGCCGAGGTTGATGTGCTCGGGCTTGACCAGGAAGGGCTTGCCGTCCTTCTCCTGGTAGCCGTGGTTCATCGCGGGCATCGTCTTGAGCGCCTGCACCAGCGCGTAGCCGATGAAGTGCGTGAACGAGACCTTGCCGCCGCGGGCCCGCTTGAGGTGGTTGTTCACCACGATGCGGTTGTCGATCAGCAGCTTCGCCGGAACGGCGCGCACGCTGGTCGCGGTCGGGATCGTCAGGCTCGCGTCCATGTTGCTGACGACGCGGGCCGCCGGGCCCTTGAGGGCCACGGTCTCGGGGCCCGCGCCTGCCGGGGCCGGCGCTGGGGCGGCCGACTTCGGGGCGGCGGGCGCCGGCGGGTCCGCGGGCGTCGGCTTGGCAGGGGCCGTGGTGCCTGCGGTCGCGGCGGCGTTGGTCGATACGCCGCTGGTGACCATCGGATGGCTGGACGCCGGTGCCGGTGTCGTCGCCGTCGAGCCGGCGGCTGCCGGAACCGCGGGAACGGTGGCGGGGGCTGCCGCGGGTGCGGCCTGGCTCGGTGCGGGCGCGGTGCCGGCGGCGCCGGTCGCACTCGGAGTGCTGGTGGTGATGGGACCGCTCCGGTTCGACGAGTCTGCGGCGGGTGCGGCTACCGCGTCTCCGCTGGGCTTGTAGTCGGCGAAGAAATCCCACCAAGCACGGTCCACAGAATTGGGGTCCTGTAGGTACTGCTGGTAGATCTCGTCGACAAGCCACTCGTTGGGGCCGAAGCTGGCCATCGGGTTGCTAGGGGACTGTGACGACACGGCGGCAACCGCCCTCTTCCGCTTCCTGGGGTGGTGGACAGCGGGAAACAAGGCTACGCCCTTTCGGCCATGGTGCGCAGGCCCTACGTCCTACGCGTCGCGTAGATCACAGAGAGATGACCGAAGGGCGGAGAATTGTCCCTTTGTAGGGGATTCTAGGTGACGGAACGTCATAACCGGAACGTCGGTGCCTATCCACATTCCGCCCCGACTCCGCGCTGAACACGCGCCCACCTGTGGTTGGCCAGTACACCTGTGCGAGAAGTCGGCTTGTGAGGATTTGTACATCGTCACGGAACGTCATCAATCGGACGTCCATGCTTCCAGGCGCGACACCCGCCCGTCGGACGGCAACACGACCCTGATCCGGCACCCGTACAGCGACTCCGCGACCGCGATCTCGCCGCCGTGCAGATCCACCGCCCAGCGCGCGATCGCCAGCCCGAGACCGGTCCCGCCGCCCTCGCGCCGGCCCCCCGCGCCGCGGTACGGCACCGCGGCCCCCTCGCCGCCGATCGCCGACCGGTCGCCGCCCCGGATGAAGCGCTCGAACACGCGCGTACGCTCCTCGCGCGGAATGCCCGGCCCCTGGTCCTGCACCTCAAGGCGCAGGCTGCCCGGCCCCTCGTCCTGGTGCGCGTGCAGGCTGACCCGGCCGCCCGGCGGCGAGTGGCGGCAGGCGTTGGCCAGCAGGTTGCTGACCACCTGGTGCAGCCGCTCGGTGTCCGCGACGGCCTTGAGCGCGGCCGGCTCGACGTCGACCACGAACACCACGTCGTGGCCCAGCGCCTCCGCCTCGCGCAGCACCGATTCCAGGAACGGCCGCACCGCGAACTCGCGCGGCCGCAGCGGCACGACCCCGGCGTCCAGGCGCGACAGGTCGAGCAGGTCCGCGACCAGGCGGCCCAGCCGCTCGGTCTGGGTGAGCGCCTGGCCCAGGTGCTCCTTGTCGGGCTCCTGGACGCCGTCGACCATGTTCTCCAGCAGCGCCTGGAGGCCCGCGATGGGCGTGCGCAGCTCGTGCGAGACGTTCGCGACCAGTTCGCGCCGGTGCCGGTCGACCTGTTCGAGGTCGGACGCCATGCGGTTGAACGCGCTCGCGAGCTGCCCCACCTCGTCGCGCGAGGTGTCCCGCACCCGCCGCGAGTAGTCGCCGCGTGCCATCGCGCGCGCCGCGGCGGTCATCTCGCGCAGCGGCGAGGTCATGCCGTGCGCGAGCAGCAGCGTCACGGACAGGCAGGCCAGCGACGTGACGACGAACATGTACCGGAACTGCACTTCGGCCCGCAGCCCGAGGATCATCAGCAGGGTCGAGACGAACACCGAGGTGACGACCAGCACCCCGAGCTTCGTCTTGATCGACCGCAGGGGGTCCAGCGGCCGGGCGTTCATCCACGTGGGCCGGGGCACGGGGGTCACCCGGCGAAGGGCGTGGACGGGCCGGGGACGGTGCCGGACGGCGTACCGGGCGCGGTGCCCGAGGTTCCGGGCGTGCCGGGCGTCTCCAGCGCGTACCCGACCCCGTGCACCGTCCGGATCCACTCCGCGCCCAGCTTGCGGCGCAGGGCCTTGATGTGGCTGTCGACGGTACGTGTGCCCGACGCGTCCACCCAGTCCCACACCTCCGCCAGCAGCTGCTCCCGCGACAGCACCGCGCGCGGCCGGGACGCGAGGCAGACCAGCAGGTCGAACTCGGTCGGCGTCAGGTGCACCTCCGCGCCGTCCAGGTGCACGCGGCGCTGCGTACGGTCCACGCGAAGTGCGCCGAGCCGCAGCGTCTCGGGCGCCGACTGCCGCGCGGCGGCCTCGGCCCGCTCCATCCGCCGCAGCAGCACGTGCACGCGCGCGACCAGCTCGCGCATCGAGAACGGCTTGGTCATGTAGTCGTCGGCCCCGACCGCGAGCCCGACCAGCAGATCCGTCTCGTCGTCGCGCGCGGTCAGCATGAGCACGGGTACGGCCGGGTGCGCGGCGTGGATGCGGCGGCACACCTCCAGGCCGTCCAGCCCCGGCAGCATGACGTCGAGGACGACCATGTCCGGCCGCGTCTGCTCGGCCAGCGCGACCGCGGCCGGGCCGTCCGTCGCCACCGCGGTCCGGAACCCCTCGGCGCGCAGCCGCGCGGCGACCGCCTCGGCGATGGTCGGCTCGTCCTCGACGACCAGGACGAGGCGCTGCTCCCCGGGGCCGGCCGCGGCTCCGGCCGTCGCCGCGGTGGTTGAGGAGTGCGGCGGGGCGGACGACGACGGGGACGCGTTGTGGTCGGTCATGGACCGCAGCGTACGGAGGGAACACCCGTGTCCGTACAGAGGTTGAGACCTTAGGGGACGGGCTCCGTCCTCAGGCGGATGTGCGCCCCATGGCCCGGCTCGTAGTCTCGGGTAGGTCCTCGGGGGTGTCCCGAAGCCGCGGATTCCCCGGGAAAGCGGCAACCGAATTCGGCCTCGCGGTGTCTGAGAGATTGCGGGCCGAAGGCCGCTGATTGTGTTGCAGGTTGACGGCGGGCTTAGGCTGGCCGACGGCCCAAATTCGCCACTTGGTGACTGCGGGCAGTGAAGTGGTTACGAAGACGGCATATCTGACTGTATGTCAGGACGGAGATGGGGGAGCGGTGATCAGCAGACTCAAGGCGAGGGCGAGCAAGCAGCCGGCTCTCTCCGTCACTGCCGTACCTGCCGCGAAAGTCGCCGAGCCCAAGCCGCTCACCGCGGAGGAGATCGCCGCGGCGAAGCGCGCCAAGCGCATCGGGTACGCGCGCGACGCCTTCCGCGAGCTGCTGCTCGTCGCCGCACTGTTCCTGGTGTACAAGTTCGGACGCGGGTTGGCGTCCGGCGAGACGAGCACGGCCGTCAACAACGCCAAGGAGATCCTGACCCTCCAGAACACCCTGCGACTTCCGGACGAGTCTGTCGTCCAGGAGTGGTGGATCCAGTCGGCGTGGCTGCGGGGGTTCGCCAACCAGTACTACGCCTGGGTGCATTTCCCGGTGACTGTGGCGTTCCTGATCTGGCTGTGGGTCCGGCACCGCGACCACTACAAGTGGATAAGGAATCTGCTGGCGATAATGACCGGCGTCGCGCTGGTCATCCACATTCTTGTGCCGCTGGCTCCGCCCCGGCTCATGAACGAGTACGGCTACAAGTTCGTCGACACCGGCATGGCCGACGGCACCTCCCCCTACTCCGGCGCCGGCGCCAAGATCGCCAACCAGTACGCGGCGATGCCCTCGCTGCACTTCGGCTGGGCCATCGTCGTCGCGATCGGCGTCATGGCCGTCTGGTGCAACCGCGACCCGCTGCGCCGCGCGGGCAGCAAGATCATCTGGCTGCACCCGGCGATAACGCTCCTGGTCATCGTCGTCACCGCCAACCACTACTGGCTGGACGCGTTCGTCGCGACCCTCCTGCTGGCCGTCGCGATGGTGATCGTCCCCTTCCCGGACCGCTCGCCGCACGCGAAGCTGGTCCGGATAATCCCCGCGCCACGCGTTCCCGTGCGCTGACCGCGCCGCTGAGAGCGACGTACTGCGGGCGTAACCGCAACGAACCCGAGAGCCCGTGCGAGCCCCGCTCGTACGGGCTCTTCCGTGCCCGGTCCAGCGCGCGACCCGCCCGCCGACGCACCATCATCGGGGGTATGGCTGACGCGGCGCGGGTGGGCGAGATCAGGTACGGCTCGGCGACCGGCCGGTGGATCCTGCTCACCACCGTGCTCGGCTCCGGCATCGTCATGCTGGACGGCACGGTCGTCAACGTGGCGCTGCCGACCATCGGCCGGGACCTGGACACGTCGGTGTCCGCGCTCCAGTGGATCGTCAACGCGTACACCCTCACGCTCGCGGGCCTGATCCTGCTCGGCGGCGCGCTCGGCGACCGCTACGGGCGCCGCAAGGTCTTCGTGATCGGCGTCGCATGGTTCGCGGTCGCCTCGCTGCTGTGCGGCATCGCGCCGAACGCCGAGATGCTGATCCTCGCCCGTGCCCTGCAAGGCATCGGCGGGGCCCTGCTGACACCCGGGTCGCTGGCCATCATCCAGGCGACCTTCCACGCCGACGACCGGCCGCGCGCGGTCGGCGCGTGGTCCGGGCTCGGCGGCGTGGCGACCGCGATCGGGCCGTTCCTGGGCGGCTGGCTGGTCGACTCGGTCAACTGGCGATGGATCTTCCTGATCAACCTGCCGCTCGCGGCGGTCACCATCGCGGTGGCGCTCAAGCACGTGCCGGAGACGTTCGACGTCCGGCAGTCCGGCCGCTTCGACATCGGCGGGGCGGCCCTCGCGGCGCTCGGCCTGGCCGGGGTGACGTGGGCGCTCATCGTCGCGCCGGACTCGCTGCCGACCGCGGTGATCGCCGGGATCGCGGGCATCGCGGCGGGCGTCGCGTTCGTGGTGGTCGAGCGGCGCGTACGCGAGCCGATGCTGCCGCTGGACGTCTTCTCGTCGCGCCAGTTCACCGCCGTCAACGTGGTGACGCTGTGCGTGTACGCCGCGCTCAGCGCGGTCCTGTTCTTCCTGGTCCTGCAACTCCAGACGGTCTCCGGTTACTCGCCGCAGAACTCCGGCCTCGCGACGCTGCCCATCACCGTGCTGATGCTGCTGCTGTCCGCGCGGGCGGGCGAGCTGGCCAAGCGAGTGGGGCCGCGTCTGCCGATGACGGTCGGGCCGCTGCTGTGCGCGGGAGGGCTGCTGCTCATGCTGCGGATCGGGGCGGACGCGCCGTACATCACCGAGGTGCTGCCGGGTGTCGCGCTGCTCGGCCTGGGGCTGTCGGTGACCGTGGCCCCGCTGACCGCGACCGTCCTGGCGTCGGTGGACGTGGCGCGGGCGGGCATCGCCTCGGGCGTCAACAACGCCGCCGCGCGGGCGGCGGGCCTGTTGGCGGTTGCGGGCCTCCCGGCGATCGTCGGCATGACCGGGGACGGGTACCGCGTCCCGTCGACGGTCGACTCGGGCTTCGACAAGGCCATGTGGATCTGCGCGGGGCTGCTGGTGCTCGGCGCGCTGCTGGCGTGGTTCACGGTGCGTTCGGACGCGTTGGAGGCGGCGCCGGACGAGGCACCGCACGCGGAGCCGGCGTGCAAGACCAATTGCGCGGTGGGGGCGCCGCCGTTGGAGGGGGACGTGTCGGCGGTGCAGTCGGGAGCGCGGGGCGAGCGGGGAGCTGCCGACTCGGACCTCTGACGCGTGGGGGTCTGATGCGTGGGCCTCTGACGCGGGGGTGTCTGGTGCGGGTGCCGCCCGGCCGACCGCCGGTTCAGCCGATCTCGGCAGGGCGGAACGGCGCGCCGGGCGGGGGCTTGACGGCCTGCCACGCCCAGCGGTCGATCGGCCGGTCGTCGAGCAGGAGAAACAGCGCGCCCTTGAGTGCCCGATAGCGCGGGTCCTGGACGCGCTCGGCGAAGGTGCGGCGGTCCGGCGTCGGGCCGATCTCCGCGTACGCCGCCCGCGCCGCCGCCATCCGGTCCGCGTGGGCGCCGCGTAGGCGCGCCGCGGTGTCGAGGACCCAGGTGCGGAACTCGTCCGGCATGCGATCGAACAACTCGGCGACCTCGGCTCCGGCCGCCAGGGCCTCCCACACCGAGCGCTCCGTGGTGTGGGTCATCGCGCCGTGCAGGCGTACGTAGTCGGCCAGCTTGATTTTCACGCGCAGGCCGGACGCGAAGCGTACGACCCAGCCCTCGGCCTGGACGCCGGACAGCGCGTCACCGTCCAGCCCCCGGCTGTCGTGCGCGAGGCGCAGCAGTTCGTCGAGCGAGCCGACCGTGTGCGGGCGTACGACCGCCGCGTCGCCGCCCGTCGTGCGCCACGCCTCCGCGGCCCGGGCGAGCGGCAGTTCGCCGCCGTCCGGGCCGAACGCGCCGAGCAGGACCATGCCCTCCCGGTCGCCGTTGTCGACCACGATGCGGTTGCCGGGGTGGATGATCTCGGCGAGGTACGTCGCGCCCGGCCGCAGCCCCGAAGTGTCGCGCCCGTCCAGCCACTTCCGGCCCCACACGGCCTGCTCGGACGCGAACGCCGACTTGGTCGCCACGTGCCAGCGGTCGGCGAAGTGGAAGACGATGCCGAGGCTGCCGTCGAGTTTGTCGTAGACCTCGAACGGCTCGTCGGTCGGCAGCGGCGGCGCGAACGGCGAACCGGCCTGGTGCTGGTCGGCGTTGAAGAACTTGCGGAACGGGTGCGCGATTATCTCGCCGGACGTGTCGTCGACGACGAGGCCGCGGCACCAGGCCGTGACTGGCGTCCAGTGATTGGAGAAGACGCAGCGAGGGGTGTACGCGTACACCGACAGGGGGAGTGCCGGGTGGGGCGTGCGCCGGACGTGACCGGCGGCGACCTCGGCGGCGAGTTCGTCGGGTGGGAGCAGGTCGGAGAGCGGGCGCCAGGTAGGTCGTGTGGTCGTCGTGGACGGCTCGGACCACGTGGACATGGAACCCCCTCGTCGGCACCGGCGGGCGACGGTCGGCACCGGATGGGGCCCGATTATGGGTGCGGCTTCGGGGGTCGCGCGCGGGGTTTTCGGGGCGGTGACGGGCGTCCGATGGTCGGGGGCCGTCAGAGACCGGTCAGATGATCGGTGTCCAGGCGCAGCGTCTGGTGGTCGGTGCTCGCGCAGCCCGCGTGGTCGACGGGGAGTGGGCCGCCGAGGTGGAACGCTTTGCCGAGGTCGCGTCCGCTCTCCCCGCAGTCGGACTGGAGCGCGAGGTTTTTGAGCAGCGGTTCGGCGGCGGCCTGGCCGGGGGCCGCCTGGGCGGATCCGGCGGAGGCGAGTCCGGCGGCCGCGGCGGCGGCGACGAGCGGTGGCACTACGAGGCGATTACGCATATTGGGTTCTTTCTTGGTCTTTGATGTGTCTGGTCCGTTTCTAGTGGACAAACGGCGAGTGCCCGCGAGGTATCGGCCACCGGTGGGCGTGTCGGTGCCCGGTTCCGTTGCGGATACCGGCGGGGTGCCGCGTACCGTCCGAGGCGCGGCTCCAGGGCACCTGGACAAAGGCCGAAACAACCACGCACTCACAGGAACGGAACCATGAGCCCGCAGGACATGAAGCGCTTCAACGACGCGCTGATCGCCGAGTTCAGGGCCAACGGCGGTCGTCTCGGCGGGGCGTTCGAAGGGCGCCAGATGCTGTTGCTGACCACGACCGGCCGCAAGTCGGGCGTGCCGCGTACGTCCCCGCTCGCGTACTCGGGCGGCGGCACACAGTACGTCGTCACCGCCTCGAACCGCGGCTCCGACCGGCACCCGGAGTGGTACCGCAACCTGCTCGCCGACCCGGCCGCGCTCGTCGAGGCCGGGGGCCGGACGGTCGTCGTACGGGCCACCGAAGTCACGGACCCGGCCGAGCGGGACCGCCTCTGGACGGCGCACAAGGCGCTTGTGCCGTCCTTCGGCGACTACGAGGCCGCGACCGCGCGGACGATCCCCGTGCTGGTGCTCGAACCCCTCGCCGGGTAGCGCCGGGCGGCCCCCGTACGGTGGTCGCCACAGGACCGGACCCTCGCGCGGCCGGTACGGCGGAGGAAGGCGGGGCAGGGACATGGGTGCACGACAGGTGGACACCGGCGTCGCCGGGCTGGTCCTCGGCGTCGAGGACGGCGTCGCGACGCTGCGCATCGACCGGCCCGAGGCCCGTGGGGCGCTGACCGCGGCCATGTGGTCCGCGATCCCCGGCATCCTGGCCGGCCTGGAGGCGGACCGCGAGGTACGCGTGCTCGTGCTCACCGGCACCGACAACGTGTTCTCCGCGGGCGCGGACATCCGCGAACTCCAGGGCCACTACGCCACTCCCGAATCGGCCGACGCGTACCACGCCCTCAACGCCGCGGCCGAACAGGCGCTCGCCGCCTTTCCGAAGCCGACCATCGCTTTCGTACGCGGCGCGTGCGTGGGCGGCGGCTGCCAACTCGCCGTCGCCTGCGATCTGCGCTTCGCCGACGCCACCGCGCGCTTCGGCGTCACCCCGGCCAAGCTCGGCATCGTCTACGACTCGGGATCGACCGCCCGCCTGGCCCGCCTCGTGGGCGTCGCCACCGCCAAGTACCTGCTGTTCTCAGCGGAGTTGATGGACAGTCAGCAGGCTTTGCGGGTGGGCCTGGTGGAAGACGTCTTCCTGCCGGACGACGCCGAGGAGCGCGTGTACGCCTTCGCCCGCACCGTGGCGTCCCGCTCCCAACTCACCGTACGCGCGGCCAAGGACCTGCTGGCGACCCCGACTCCCGACCCCGAACGCGTTCAGGCGTGGGAGCAGCGCTCGCGGGCGTCGGCGGACGTACGTGAAGGCCTGGCGGCGTTCACCGAGCGCCGAGCCCCCGACTTCACGTGGGGAACCGATTAGGTCGTGCCCCTCGGCACTGTCGGACGGCAGGTGTCGTGCGGGCTCTGTGACAGTTGCTGCGCCGGGCGTTCATGCGTCGTCGGCCGTGTCGACGAACTCGGCACCGATTTCGGCCAGTCGCGAGGCGGCGTACGACGCGTCGATCAGCGCTTCGGGGGTGTGGACGCCCGGCTGCACGCTTTCGCCGCGCAGCCCGAGCAGCCGCTCGACGCCGAGGGCGATCCCCACGGCGGTCAGCGGTCGCTGCCCTTCCGGATGCACGAGGTAGCTGTGCAGGCGACGGGGCTCCCCGCCCGGGCCCGTGCCTTCGACGTCGATCCGGACCTCGATCGAGGCTGGACCGCCGCGTCGCCGACCCGCGGACTCGCCGACAGAGAAGTCGAAGCGGACGTTCGGCGCCCCCGTCGCGAGGGCAAGGCTCGGCACGTCGAGGATGGCGATGCTCTGCCCGGGCACGAGGATGCCGTCGATGCTCCGCACCTGCGTCCGTGCGTCCGGTTCGGCAATCCAGGTGAACACGCCGTCGTGGCGCACCAGTCCGGCCGAGGTGGCGGTGGCCCATCGCTCCAGATCGGCCAACCCTGCGGGGCCGCCGGCATCCAGCTCGTCCAGGACCGCACCGATCCGTATCGAATCGATCCGCTCGAACTCCCTGGTGGCGTGCAGCGTTGCCAGAACTCCGACTCCCGCGCAGAAATGGCTGGCCACCAAGACCGTTGAGCTGTCCGGGCGTTGGGCGCTCGCGACGATCTCCGGTGCGATGTCGACCAGGCCGCTGGAGATGCTCAGGTAGGGAAGTCCGCGTTCCTGCGCGTACCGCAGTCCGTTCAGGCGGTCGTCCCACAGGGCGGCGACAACGGCCGAGTATTCCCCGTCGGCCGGAAGGCCGAGGTCCCCGCGGCGCAAATCGACGATTGTGGCGGTAGCCGCGCCGAGTTCGTCCGCGACCCCCTGCGCGCGGCCGAGGTCGCGGCCCGCGATCGTCAGCGGCAGTTCCGGGTGCCATCGGCGCAGCGCGGTAGCGGTGCCCGCGCCTGCCTGCCCCGAACCGCCGAGGATCAGAACCGAGTTGCGCTGTCCCATGGTGAGTCTCCTTCGTCGCCACTAACCTACATTTTGTAACCTACGCTTTGTAGCATAGCCTGGGAGGCGACAGCAAGGCTGTGAAGCGACGGCAAGGGAGAGCCATGGCGAGCACATCGACCCGCTTGTCCAAGCCGGCCAGGCGGGAGCAATTGCTCGACACCGCCGCGGCGATCGTGCGCACCCAGGGCGCCGACGGGCTCACGCTGGTGACCCTCGCCGAGGCCGCGGGCGTGAGCAGGCCGATCGTGTACGACCACTTCGGCACCCGGTCCGGCCTGCTCCTCGCGCTCTACCGGCGGCTGGACGAGGTCCACCGGGCTGCGGTGACGCGGGCACTGCAAGCCGCCGCGCCCGCCGCCGAGGAGGTCGCCCGCGTCATCAGCGCCGCGTACTTCGCCTGCGCCACCGACATGCCAGAGCTCAACGCCGTGTCCGCGGCGCTGAAGGGCAATCCGGAAATGGAGGCGGGCCGGCAGGAGATGGCCGACAACTACGTGGGCCTGATGGCCGACGCGCTGCGGCCGTACGCGCACCTGAAGCCCGACGCTCTCCGCCTGTCCTGTGCCGGAGCGCTGGGCGCCGCCGAGGCACTCGCAGGCGAACTGAACCTCGGGCGGGCATCCGCGGATGAGGTGGTAACAGCCCTGTCAGGTCTGATTCTGGGCAGCCTCAAAGCAGGGGTCGACAGATAGCACCGCTACCGCGACCGCTTCGGCGGTGGTACGTGCGTTGATCGGCGGCTATTCGACCTCACGCACGAGTTCGATCGCGCGGGCCAGTGTGTGCAGGCGGTCTTCCAGCGTGGCTCCCGACGGGTACATGCGTACGGTCGTGACTCCGCAGGCGCGCCACGCTCGCAGGCGTTCGCGCACCATGTCCTCGGTGCCGATGAGGGTTGTGGCGAGGACCATTTCGTTGGTTACCAAAGCCGCGGCGCCGTTGCGGTCGCCGGACTGCCAGCGGTGGCGTACCTCGGCTGCGACGTCGGCCCAGCCCTGTCGGCTGTAGGCGTCGTTGTAGAAGTTGGTGCGGCCGGAGCCCATGCCGCCCAGCGAGAAGGCCAGTTCCTTTTTGCGGCTGTCGACGTACGTCGCCAACTCCTCGTCGTCGCGGGCGAAGTACACCTCCGCGCCCTGGCACACATCGAGGTCGGCGCGCGTACGGCCGCTCGCCGCCAGGCCCGCGTCGAGGTGGGTGAAGTACGCGTGCGAGCCGTCCGGGACGAAGCTGGTGCCGAGCCAGCCGTCCGCGATCTGGCCCGTGAGTTCGAGCATCTTCGGGGACATCGACGCGAGGTAGACCGGCACGTCGATCGGCGGCATGCTCACGCGCATCGGCCGACCCTCACCGCCCGGTAGCGGGATCGTGAACGCCTCGCCCTGGTACGCGACTTTCTCGCCCGCGCACACGCTCCGCACGATCTCGACCGTCTCGCGCATGCGTGTCAGCGGCCGGGCGAACGGCACGCCGTGGAGGCCCTCGACGACCTGCGGCCCGGATGGTCCGAGGCCGAGCAGGAAGCGCCCCTCGCTCATGTGCGCCAGAGCCATTGACGTCTGCGCGACGGACACCGGTGTCCGGGTGCCGAGTTGGATGACGCCGGAGCCCAGCAGCATGCGATCGGTGCGGGCGGCGAGGTAGCCCAGAACGGACGGGGCGTCGGAGCCCCACGCCTCCGCGACCCAGCACACGTCCAGGCCCAACTTCTCGGCCTCAACGGCGAATTCCGCGGTATCCCGCCAATTGCCGCCACCTGGGCCTTCGATGGTCGTCGCGGTGCGTATCGTCACGTCCGATCCTCGGCCAAGTCCTTGATCGCGGCGAGGTTGACCGTGATGGCCGCCTCCAACTCACGCAGCCGAACGAACACGATCTTCTGCTCCTTGTCCGGCATCCGCTCGATGGCGATGCTCACCCCCGAACGTCCGGGCCCCATCTGCGCCCATTGCTCCAGCAAGGTTCCCGTGCCGTCCGGGCGCAGTGTGAACCGCCAGGTGGCGGTGGGCACTTCCGGATCTGTGACTGCCCACGTAAGGCGCCGTGGCGCTTCGCATTCGGTGATGTACGACGTGGTCCGCCACTCGCCGAACGCGTCGTGCCGGTTGTCGCCCGCGAAAGCGTTCCCCACGGCGGGGCCGTTGGCCCCGTCGAGCCATTCCACGGACAGGAGTTCGCTGCTCAGCCGGGGCAACAGGTGGATGTCGGAGACCAGTTCCCACACGCGTTCGGGGGACGCCTCGATGTACGTCTCGACCGCCACCGTCGGCTGGTCCGCGTAGCGCTGGCCGGTCCACTCCACTGGGACTCCCTTTGTCGTACCCGCGAGGAACTTTCTGACCAGCAGAGTTGTCTAGATGGACTGACTCGTCAAGACCGTAGGGTGGGGGACATGAGACGGACGTCATTCGCGAACTGGCCGTGCACGGTCGCCCGCACCATGGATCTGCTGGGCGACTGGTGGACGCCACTCGTGCTGCGCGAGGCGTTCTACGGCATCCGCAGGTTCGACGAGTTCCAGCAGGGCCTGGGGATCGCCCGCACCACACTGTCGGATCGACTGAAGACGCTTGTCGACGAAGGTCTGATGGAGAAGCGTGCGTACCAGGCGGAACCGGTGCGCTACGACTACGTGTTGACTGAGAAAGGAGAGGACTTCTTCCCGGTGCTCGTGGCCATGATGCGCTGGGGCGACCGCTGGACGACGGACGAGTCGGGCCCGCCGGTCCTTGTGCACCATGACCCCTGCGGGAACGTCACGGAGCCGGACGCGCACTGTGCGTCGTGCGGGGAGCGGCTGCGCTTCGAGGACACATCGATGCGCATGGGCCCCGGGTATCCGGCGAGGTTGGCGAAGCGGCCGGACGTCCAGGAGCGCTTCGCCAGGCAGGCGGCGAAGTCGCGCCACGAGCGGCAGGATGACCAGAAATGACCGTTAAATATGGATCTGTCGGTGCGTGAGTGCTTGACTTGAAGGGTCGACTTCTCCGACGCGTTGCCGACGGTGAGGAGCAAGATCATGCCTGTGTTCATGGACGTGCACCGCAACATGCGGGGGATCAGCGCCGACGATCTGAAGGCGGCCCACCAGCAGGACCTCGCGCTCCAGGACATGGAGCACGTGGAGTTCAAGCACGCGTGGGCCGACCCGGAGTCCGGGATGGTGTTCTGTCTGGCCGAGGGGCCGGATGCGGACGCCGTACGCCGCGTCCACGCGATGGCCGGCCACCCGGCGGACGACGTGTACCCGGTCACGCTCGAAGTGTGATGCGCGCGGTGTGACCCGCGCGGCGTGATCCGCGCGTACGAATAATCCGTGCCGCGAGCGCGCCGATCGGTGAGGATCGGGTCATGGAGCCTGTGAACCTCACCGCCGCCCTCGCCTCGTTCGACGACGTCTACAGCCCGCGCATCGTCGCGCGCATGAACGACTACGACGTGCGCATCGCGCACACCCTCGGCGACCACGTCTGGCACGTGCACGAGGACACCGACGAGTTCTTCCTCGTCCTTGACGGCCGCTTCGACATCGCGCTGCGCGAATCCGACGGGACCGAGCGAACCGTCGTCCTGACCAAGGGGGACACCTTTGTCGTCCCCAAGGGCACCGAGCACAAGCCGACTTCGCCCGGCGGGTCCATCCTCATGTTCGAGCCTTCCGGCACTGCAACGACTGGCGACCGCCACGAGGGCGACATCCCCGACCACGTCGACAGCACGACAGGCCACGATTTGGCGCTCTGACATCGCGCCGGCGGGGACTGTGTGTTCCCTGCCCCCCATTTAGTAGCCATGTATAGTATTTTGCATGACGGACGACCAGCCTACGCCCAAGCCCTTGAGCCCCACTCCCGGCTTCCTGGTCTGGCGGCTCTCCATGAAGTGGCGCGTCGCCGTCGACCGCACCCTGGCCCCGCTGGGCCTCACCCACGCCCAATACGCGCTGCTCGCCTCGCTGTTCGGCATGGCACGAGAGGGCCTGAGCCCGACGCAGCGCGAGCTCGCCGACCACGCCGGCCTGGAGGCCCTGTACGTCTCCAAGCTCGCCCGCACCCTGGAAGCCGACGGCCTGATCGAGCGCACCCGCGACGCCAAGGACACCCGCGCCATCCGCCTGGCCTTGACCGGACAGGGTCGCGAGAAGACCCAGGCGGCGATCAGCGTCGTCCACGAACTCCTGGACCGCCTCGTTGCCCCCCTCGGCGGACTCAGCGGTCCCGAGACGCGCGAGTTCTCCTATCACCTGCGGGTGCTGCTCGACGTCCCTCCGAGCGTGTAGGCGTCGCACGCCGAATCAATCCTCGCGAGGCTGCGGATCAGCACTGCTCGCAATTATCCTGCGTTCAATAGGGTGGCCAGGAGTGGATATTGGTCGCTACATGGAGAATGCCTATCCAATCTATTGGATCGAAGGTCAGTGTCACATGTCAATGGACACTGACCAAGATTCTTTTTGTATGCGCGCAGACGTCCCGAACGCCCGAATGAGAGCATACGTGCAGGTCAGGAGGGTTGCTCCAAAGCGTCCTGATCTTCTGTCGCACGACATGCGGCGCCTCACCCGGCCATTGTCGGCGCATCTCCTCTGGGATTTCATGATCGTTTCTTGGCGGCCGTTCTGCAGGGCGAGGGGCGATCGACATGAATGGTGACACGTGTCGACCTAAATTGATGGTCATCAGCGCTTGACATGCCGCGCGAGTAGAGGCACATTTCCGATGCTCACGACGTTTGTCGATCGTGGGCAGAAGTGCCAGGGCGTGGGGAAGTACGACGCCGCAGTGGGGCGGTCGGGGTGCACCCATGTGCTGGGGGATCGGTGCCGCCGGGGCGGGGGAGCAGCGGATGACCGCAGTTGGGCGCGGGCGGTGCGTATACCGGATCTGCCGCGTCGCGGACCGGCGCTCAATTTGGTCGGCTGCCGGTCGCAGACCAGGTCGTCCGTACGGCCGCATTGGATATTCGGGCCGTTTCGCAGGGAGTTTGAAACTATTCCTGTCAATAATTAATCCCGGACTGTCGGACGGGCCTTCGTTCGATGTCGGCGGCACCTTCGAGGCCGGGCTGCCATTGCGCGCGACGGCGCTGTCGGCGCGGCTCATGAGAAGGCCGTGTGGTCTTTTCGTGGAATGCTCTGAAAATGCCGCGAGCGTGCCCCCCGCCGGGTTTCCCCGGACGGGAGGCACGCTGCCGTGCGTGGGGTGCCATCTCTCATTGATCAGGAGTTCGGGCGGTCGCGGAGCCCGATTCTCCGGCAGACGTGTTGCGACGTCGTTCGGGAAACGACTCCGTGGTGGATCAGGGCCAGGTGAGCGTGGCGTCCGAGGTGACAGTGCAGGTGACGTCCGGGACCCCGGCCGCGGGCGGCACGTCGATGACCAGCGTGTCCGCCGGACCCGGGGTGGCATCGCGGATGTCCGTGGACGTTACGCTCGACGAGCCGCTGAAGTCCTCGAACAGCAGGACCTCGTCCTCCAGTACGGCAATGGTCGAGCCGACGTAGGAGCCGTTCGAGGTGGTGAGGGTAACGGACAGGCCGGACGGGACGTCCGCCGGGGCCGTCACCGTGGTGGTCAGCATGAAGTCGCCGCCGGCGCCGTAGGTTTCCAGCGTGGCGCTGCCGTTGCCGTACCCGCCGTCACAGCTGAAACTGACGGTCTGGGTGTTCGCCATCGCGGGCGGTGCCATTGCCAAGCCGAGCACGACGGCGCCTGCGGCGGCGCCGATTGCCGAGAAAGTGCGATTGCGGATCATCGAAAGAATCTCCTGTTCGCGTGCTTTCCGAAAGGTTGGGTGACCGGCCGGCGACGATGCGTAGGCAATGTCGCCGTACGGTGTCGATCTACGCCCATTGCGGCGGATAACCCGGGATGCATCCGAGGCCCGAGGAGGGCGGTTCGTAGTTCGGGTGGAGCAGGGCTCCGGAGCCATCCACCCGAACTCGTCACGCTATCCAGTAAGCCCAGCTTCCGGATGACTGTCAATAGGATGGTCAAAGTATTTTGTCGACTCTCCAGTTGCCTTTTGATCGACATCGAAGCGGCTCGGGGGGAGGGTTTATGAATTTCGATCTTGGTGACACGTGTCCGGTTAATCAGCCGGATTTAGGCTATTGACTTCGTGGCCTCCCGCTGCGAAATTGCGCGATGCTGCGGGATATCTGCCCGCCACCCGGCGACCGGTAGGACGGCCGCGAGACGCAAGGCGCACCAGGCACGACGTATCACCGTTCGAGCGGCAGATGTCCGTGTGCCGCAGACCCACTCACGAAGGAGACGCGATCCGTTGTTGCGAAGACTGACCCATCGCCGGGTTGCCGCATCGACCGTGGCCGGCAGCCTCGCACTGGCAGGCCTTGGTCTGGTGGCGCTCGCCCCGGCTGCCCAGGCCGGCACTGTCACCGCGACCGTGCACTGCACTCTGCCTGCGGGCCAGGGCGAGAGTGAAGGTCCGCAGGACATCACTGTCGAGCTGACCCCGGCGACCGCCGCCCCCGGAGACCAGGTCACCGCGAAGGTGACGCTCGGTCCGGGGCCGGCCAAGAGCACCGTCACCCTGGACGATGTGCTCACCACACCGACCATCGACCTCGCCATGCGTGGCGGAGCGTCCGGCACCGTCACAGTGACGGGCGCCGAGGTTCCCTTGGACGTCGTCACGGGGGAGTCCCCGCCGATCCCGCCGTACGAGGGCAAGTTCACCGTCCCGGCAAGTGCCGATGGCAAGGTCGAGTTCACCGTCAGCAAGATGATCAGCTACACGAAGCTGTTCGGCTCCACATTCCAGACGGTGTGCAACGTCGTGGCCGGTGGAGACCAGACCGTCGCCGAGTTGACGGTCGGTGGCGGCACCGGCGACCAGCCGACGCTGAACGTCGGTTCGCCGTCGGCCTACACCGGAACCGAGATCACGCTGACAGGAACCAAGTACGCGCCGAACGCCACTCCGTCCGCCCAGCTGTGCCAGGCTGACGGAACCGGCTGCAACGCACTGTTCTTCTCGTCGACCAACCTGGCGATAGACGGTTCCGGCAATCTCTCGGGCAAGGCGAAGCTGGCGACCAACGTTCCCGACGGCGACTACCTTGTGCAGGTCGCTGATGGCGCCAAGTCCGCGACCGCGCCGCTGCACGTGAGCAAGTTCGTCCCGTCGGGAGACCCGGTCTGGGATGCACTGTCCCCCGCTTCCGGCCCGGTCGGAACCGTGGTCCAGGTCAGCGGGTCCAACCTGCCGCCCAACACCGCGGTGAGGCTCAACGGTGTGAACGCTTCGGACGGCCTCGAGTCGGGCTCGAAGAACTACACCACCACCGGTGACGGCAAGCTCCTTCCCTCGCCGTACACCATCAGCACGGCAAACACGACCAACATCCGGGCCACGCTGATCGCCACCCCGGGCTCGCCGCGGTACCTCCTGCCGTTCTCCGTCGCGGCCGGCCAGGACTCGCAGGGCGTCAACGTCACCTTCGCGCCCGGTCCGCTGTCGATGTCCCAGGCGGGCAACGCCATCGACTTCGGCTCGGCCACGCTCAACGGTCAGGCGCAGACGCTGAACGGCTCGCTCAACCAGGTGACCGTCGTCGACGCCCGTGGTGGCAACCTCGGTTGGTCGCTGACGGGCACGATGACCGATCTGGTCGCGGGCAACGGCACCGACAAGATCCCGGCCGGGAACATCTCGTGGACGCCGTCGTGCGCCGCGAGCCCGGGCAGCATCAGCACCGTAACCAGCGGTACGCCGGGTGCACTGGGATCCGCCCCGTCCACCCTGTGCACCCAGGCAGCGGACAGCAAGACCACCGGTGGTTCGTTCACGGCTGACGCCGCGATGAAGCTCACCACCCCGGAGTTCGCTGCCGCCGGCACGTACACCGGAACTCTCACCCTGACCCTGGTCTGACTCCGGATGCCCCGCGGGGCATTCTGGACCAGATGAGGAAAAGCGCAGTAAGTAGCACCGCAGGGTTTTCCCGCAAGTGGCACCGACGGGAAAACCCTGCGGCGCCAATGGAGTTTCCGAGTGCAGTATTTGGTGGGCGCCCATCAGCTTGGCGAATGTCTCGTAAATTGAATCAACTGCTGATTGTCTCGGCTCGGTTGCGTCGGCTGACTGAGTGCTGTTGCTGGCTTTCAGTAGCTGGGCCAAATGGCTTTCATATGCGCTCTTGAGATCATCACTGTAGGCCTCTGACCTGCTGAAACGATGTGTTTGGAGGTCTCGCGGGCAGTGAATTTGCGGAAGTCGAATCGAATCTCCATGGCTTCCGCGGTCTCCGCATGTCGCTTTCGTTCAGGAGATGAGAAGAACGCCAGGACGGGGTCGATCTGTTGATTCGACACGTTTCTGTGTCGACATAATGTTGACTTTCTCGCGCGTCTGCGGGAATCTGCGGCAGCACCCTCCGATTTCCGAGTTCGACTCGACCCTAAGGAGTCCGGTGTCTCCGAAAAGAACTCTGCGGGCACGATCCGCAGGCGCTCTGCTGTCAGGTGCCGCGATGCTCTTCGCCGGCGCCGGATTGACGCTGCTGGCACCATCCGCCCACGCGGGGACCGTCACGCCCACGGTGCACTGCGTCCTGCCGGCTGGGCAGGGCGAGGGCACGGGGCCGCAAACCATGACGGTCGAACTGTCGCCGATCGCGACCACCCCCGGCAGTACCGTCCATGCTGTCGTCACCCTCGGCCCGGGACCGACGAACAGCACCCAAACGCTGAACGACGTCCCGACGACGCCGAAGATCAATCTGGCCATGAGCGGGGGCGCCACCGGCAGCGTCACCGTCACCGGAGCCACCACCAACATCGACGTCGTCTCCGGCCAGCCGGTGCAACTCCCGACATTCGAGGGCGACTTCGTCATCCCGTCGAACGCGAACGGTGTCATCTCGTTCACGCCCACGGGGACGACAACCATCACCCAGGTGTTCGGGTCGAACTTCACCACCAACTGCGATGTGACCGCCAACAGCGGCGTCATCGCCACGGTCACGGCACAGGGACCGGGCTCCGGGCAGCCGACGGTCGTTGCGCCTTCAGGCGTGCTGCGTCCGGGCAACGCCGTTGCTCTGAGCGGCAGTGGCTTCCCGGCGAACGCCGCCACCCCGACGCCGTCACTCTGCGACTCGGCCGGCGGCAACTGCAACACGTCGTTGTTCACTGCCAACACCCTCGCTGTGGATGCCAATGGCGTCCTGTCGGGAACCGCGACTCTGGCAGCCGGCGGCATCCCTGACGGCACCTACAAGCTCCAGGTCGCGGCGGGCGGCCAGATCGGTCAGACCACGGTCGTCGTGGAGACCTTTGTCCCGGTCGGCAACCCTGTGCTGTCGCTGAACCGCACCAGCGGCCCGGTCGGTACCGTGGTCCAGGTCAGCGGGAGCAACCTGCCGCCGAATACGCTCGTCCGACTCAACGGCGTGAGCGCAACGGACACGCTGGAGTCGGGCTCGGCGAACTACCGGTCGAACGGAAGTGGCACCCTCGCTCCGTCGAACTACACGATCAGCACGGCCAACACTGCGGCCATACGCGTGACCCTGGTCGCTGTGTCCGGCACCCCGCGCTACCTCCTCCCGTTCACCGTCGCGAACGAGCCGCCCACCCTCGCGGTGAACGAGCCGGTCTCGCACCGCAACGGGACCCTCGCGCTCTCCGGGGTGAACTGGCCTGGAGGTTCCGCTCCCACGGCCGCACTGTGCGACACCGCCGGCAACAACTGCAACGCCGGTTCGCTGACGAACTCGACGCTCGCGATCGCCGCCGACGGCACCCTGAGCGGCACCGTGAAGGTGGGTTCGAGTGTCGCGTACGGCAAT
Organism: Yinghuangia sp. YIM S09857; assembly: GCF_051388915.1. Classification (NCBI taxonomy): domain Bacteria; kingdom Bacillati; phylum Actinomycetota; class Actinomycetes; order Kitasatosporales; family Streptomycetaceae; genus Yinghuangia; species Yinghuangia sp. YIM S09857. The sequence goes on from NZ_JBPKBH010000013.1 coordinate 161,842, forward strand.
TACTCGGTGAAGGTGACTGCGGGCACCGCATCGGCGACCGTCCCGCTGACCGTCCAGAAGCACTCGATCTCGCTGTCCCCCAGCTCCGGCCCGCTGGGCACGAAGACCTGGATCACGGGCGATGACTTCGCGGACTGGGCGTGGATCAAGCTGTACGGCGTGAACGCGGCCGGACAGAAGACCGGTGACTACAACTACGCCGCCGCCGACGGCGCGGGCAACTGGATCACCTGGATGTACCTGAACGACCCGGCCACCGTCCGGATCGTCGCGGAGGAGACCTTCAACTCCAGCAAGAAGGCCTCGGCACCGTTCACCTACACCCCGTAACCACCGTGCGATGACCGTGTGTTGAGCACGGCTGCTCCAGAACGACCATGCGCAATCTGTGCGGCACGCCCGGCAACTCGGGCGTGCCGCACGTCATTTCCGGCTGCTCCGGGGCGGTCCGCGCCGTATCCACGCCGCTTCCCGGGTGGATCGAAGGGGAGAGGTTCTGGTGTCGCAAAGAACAACCCGTCGGCGGACAGTCTCCGCCGCAACGGCCTGCACGCTGCTCGTGGCCGGTCTCGCCACAGCTCTCGCCCCGTCGGCGGGGGCGGACACGGTCACTCCGACCGTCCATTGCACTCTGCCCGCGGGCCAGGGGGAGAGCGAGGGACCGCAGGACGTCACCGTCGAGCTGACGCCCGCGACGGCCGCACCGGGCGAGCAGGTCACGGCCAAGGTGACGCTCGGTCCCGGGCCGGCCAAGAGCACGGTCACGCTGGACGACGTCCCGACGACTCCCACCATCGATCTCGCGATGCGCGGCGGTGCCACCGGCACGGTCACCGTGTCGGGACCCGAGATGCTGCTCGACGTCATGACGGGCGAATCGCCGCCGATTCCGCCCTACGAAGGCAAGTTCACTGTCCCCGCCGGCGCCGCGGGGCAGGTGCAGTTCACCGTCGTGCAAATGGTCAGCCACACCAAGCTGTTCGGATCCACGTTCCAGACGGTGTGCGCGGTCGTGTCCGGCGGCGACCAGGCTGTCGCCCGGTTGACGGTGGAGGACGGCGGAGGCGAGCAGCCGACGCTCGGGGTCGGTTCGCCGAACGCCTACACCGGAACGGAAGCCACCCTGACCGGAGCCAAGTTCGTACCGAACGCGACTCCCGTCGCCGCGCTGTGCCTGACCGACGGAACCGGCTGCAACGAACGGCTGTTCTCGTCGACGAACCTGGCGATCGACGGTGCGGGCAACCTGTCCGGCACCGCGAAACTGGCCGCCGCCGTGCCCGACGGCGACTACCTGGTACAGGTGGCCGACGGGGCGAAGTCCGCCACCGCGCCGCTGCACGTCAGCACGTTCGTGCCGAGCGGGGACCCGATCTGGGATGCCCTGGCCCCCGCGTCCGGTCCGGTCGGCACCGTGGTGCAGGTCAGCGGATCCAACCTCCCACCCAACAGCCCGATCCGGCTCAATGGCGTCAATGCCCAGGGCGGCTTGGAGTCGGGTTCCAAGAACTTCACAACCACCGGTGACGGCAGGCTTGTTGCCGCGCCGTACACGGTCAGCACGCCGAACACCGCGGGGGTCCGCGCCACACTCCTCAACGCACCCGGTGCCCCGAAGTACGTGCTGCCCTTCTCCGTCGCGGCTGCCCAAGGCACGCAGGAGGTCCAGGTCAGTCTGGCGCCCGGTTCGTTGTCGATGGCCCAGGCGGGCAACGGCATCGACTTCGGCACCGCGACGCTCAACGGCGAGGCGCAGACCCTGAACGGCTCACTCAGCCAGGTCACCGTGGTCGACGCCCGCGGCGGCAACCTCGGCTGGTCGCTGACCGGCACGATGACCGACCTGGCGGCGGCGAACGGTACCGAGAGGATCCCGGCGGAGAACATCTCGTGGACGCCGTCATGCGCCGCCACACCGGGCAGTCTGAACGAGATCGCGAACGGTACGGCCGGTCCGCTCGGTTCGGCCGCGAGCATGCTGTGTGCCGTCACCGCGGACGGCCACACCACTGGCGGCAAGTTCACGGCCGATGCGCAAATGGCGCTCACGACCCCGGAGTTCGCCGCCGCCGGCGCGTACACCGGAACGCTCACCCTCACGCTCGTGTGAAGTGGCACATGCGAAGGAGACGTATCCCAGTGTTGCGAAGATTGATGCCCCGGCGGTCATTGGCCGCGACGGCCACGGGCGCGCTGACCGTCGTGGGTCTGGTGGTGTTGGCGGCTCCGGCTGCCGAAGCCGCCCCGATCGAGTACATGTCCCAATGCGTCAACCAGACGCTGCCGCAGTTGCCGATCGACCCGTCGCTGACGAAGATCGAGATCTCGGTCGAGCCGGCGAAGCCCACGTATGCGGTGGGCGAGACGGTCACGGTGCACTGGAAGTGGCTGGCTTACAGCAACGTTCCGCTGAACACACCTGTGGTGACGGAGATCGCCGCGGACTCGACCCTGCCGAAGGGTCAGCTCACGTTGTCCGGCGCCCAGACGACCGAGCTGGACGTCCAAGGTGAACGCAAGAATGCCGCCACCAAGCTCGGGGACCCGCTGATCATCACGGACATGAAGGGGTCTGTCACCCTCACCGGCGCGGGTACCGTCGACTTCACGCCGAAGCAGTATTCGACGTGGACCATGGCGTTCGGTCTCGACTCCGAGACCCGCTGCCTGCCCGTGAGCCCGCCTGCCCCGATCGGTGCGACCATCACCGTTGAGCCCGGACAGGTCGACCTCCCGGAGGTCGAAGCACCCGGGGGTGAGGTCCGTCCGGGGGCCCAAATCGCCCTGGCAGGCAGCAAGTTCACCCCGAACGCCACGCCGCAGGTGTCGTTGTGCCAGGCGGACGGGAAGGACTGTCAGTTGACGAGGTTCTCGTCGAACACGCTGGTCATCGACAACGAGGGCAAGCTGAGCGGCAATGCGACGCTCGCCGCCACCGGTATCGCGGACGGGCAGTGGGTCGTCCGGGTGACCGACGGTGCCAAGGAGGCGCGGGACACCCTGACGGTCAAGGCGTTCGTTCCGGGGGAGCGGACTCTCGTGGCCGAGCCGTCCTCCGGACCTGTCGGGACGACGGTCAAGCTGACCGGCACGAACTGGACGCCGAACGTCAATGTGAACGTCGCCGGCCTGGACGCGAGCGGGTCCATTACCGACAATGTCCTGACCGCGAGGACCAGCCCCGACGGGAACTTCACGCTCGACTACCCGATCGGCAATGGGACGGTTACGCAAATCCGCGCTCGTGAGGGAATCTCCTCCACCAAGCGCGTGATCATCCCGTTCACGGTGACCACGGGCCCGCTCCCCATGGGGCAGCACGTCGATGTGACCCTCGCTCCGGGTGACCTGTCGTTCTCGCAGGCCGGTGACGGCATCAACTTCGGCTCGGCGACGCTGAACGGTGAGGTTCAGACGCTCCAGGCGAACCTGAACCAGGTGACGGTTCTGGACGCTCGCGGCGGCATGCTGGGCTGGTCGCTCACCGGCACCATGACCGACCTGGTCGCGGCGAACGGCACGGACAAGATCCCGGCGGGCAATGTGGCGTGGACGCCGTCGTGCGCCGCGACACAGGGCAGCCTGAGCGAGGTCGCGAACGGTACGCCCAGCGCGCTGGGTTCGAGCCCGGCCGCGCTGTGCAGCCAGGCTCCGGCCAACACGACCACCGGTGGAGAGTTCACCGCGGACGCTCAAATGACGCTCACCACCCCGCAGTTCGCCGCTGCTGGGACGTACACGGGGACGCTCACGCTGACCCTCATCTGATGCCGGCGGCGGTTGTGGGGGGGGGGGGGG
>NZ_JBPKBH010000013.1:165768-168029 GCF_051388915.1 Yinghuangia sp. YIM S09857
CAAGGCATTTCCCGGAGGAACCTGCGACGTCGAGGCCGAGGTCGCGGCCATCACAGCTGCGGAACCGAGCCGGTCCGCCGTCGTTCGGCAGTCGAGCCGCGGCATGCACTCACGGACACCGAGCGTGTACGAACTGCAAGGTGGAGTAACGGGTTTCCGTGAAGCGCATGCACTGTCGCCAATTCGACACGTGTCGACCGAACTGGTAAGTCAACCGCTATTGACTTCCCTTCGTCGACCTAGCAAATTGCCGTGGCAATTACCGGAACTCCAATTGCCACCAACAATCCGGTGACCGCCGGTCGGTGGCGAAGTGCCGCTCGTGGTGGGGGCATCGGCGGTGAGGTCAGTTCACCGGAACATCGCGCGGATCCTTCGTGCGCCGGGGGCAAGGGAAGGCTCGGCACCGCGACCAGGGGTGCGCCGGGCGTACTGGGAGCCACCCGTCGACCGTTCGCGGCCAGGCGGACGTCGAGTGCTGCACCGCCGACGCTGTGCCGGTGCGCGTCGTCCCGGACTTCGCCGCTGTCGGGGCGTACCCCGGAACGCTGATCCGCACCCTCGTCCGACATCGAGGTGCCTGCCAGGGACGCACGGACGACACAGGAGGATGCCTTGGAATTGCGAAGACTGTTCCCGCGGCGCACAGTTGCGGCGTTGGCCACCGGAACGCTGGCGCTGGGCGGCCTTGCCGTACTGACGGCGCCGAGTGCCAGTGCCGGGACCATCACGTCGACGGTGACGTGTGTGCTGCCTGCCGGGCAGGGAACGTTCACCGGGCCGCAAGAGATCACGCTGACGTTGGACAAGACCACTGTGGAGCCCAACGGTTCCATCACCGGATCGGTGACCTTGGGCCCCAGCCCGGCGATCAGCCCGGTGCCCATGACGATCTACGCGACCCCGCGGATGAAACTCGAAATGCGGGGAGCCGCGACCGGCAGTGTCACCGTCACGGGACCCGAGACCATGATGGAGGTCAAGCAGGGCGAATCGCCGCCGCTGCCGCCGTATTCGGGCTCGTTCTCGATTCCGGCGAACGCGACGCCCGGCGGGAAGATCGAGTTCACCGTTGTGGAGATGGTGACCGACGCGCGCTTCGGGCCCGGTCAGGACCCGGCCTTCCCGACGGTCTGCACCGCCGGAGCGGGCAGTGAGCAGACCCTGGCCGAGGTGACCGTCTCCGGTGGCGCACCGGCCGACCCGGTTCTCACCGGACCCTCGGCACCGGTGACAGTCGGCCTGCCCGCGACGCTGTCCGGGACCGGGTTCGCCCCGAACGCGACGCCGTCGGTGTCCCTGTGCGACGCGGACGGCAGCAACTGCCTTGCCGAGCGGTTCTCCGCGAACACCCTGGCGATCGACGCGTCCGGTGTTCTGTCGGGGACGGCGACACTCGCACCCACGCTGACCCCCGGCAACTACGTGGTGAAGGTGAGCGACGGGGCCAAGTCGGCCACCGCGCCGCTCACCGCCCAGGCCGCGGCCGTACGCGTCGCGCAGATCAATCCCACGAACGGGCCGGTGGGTACTGATGTGACGGTGACCGGCACCGGATTCACGCCTGGAAAGTTCGTCTACGTGGTCGGTGCGGACGAAAGCGGCATCGGCGGTCCCGGGGTCAAGACCGCGACCGTGGCGCCGGACGGAACGTTCTCGCTGACGGTGACGATCATGCAGGCGAGCGTCACACAGATCCGGGTCCGTGAAGGAGTCCCGTCCTCCAGCCCGACGCTCTTCGTGCCCTTCACGGTGACCACCGGCCCGGCGCCGGGCACGCAGGGTGTCAACGTCGCCTTCACTCCGGGGTCGCTGTCGATGACCCAGGCCGGTACCGGGATCGACTTCGGTACGGCGACGCTGAACGGGCAGGCGCAGCGGCTCACCGCGCCGTTGAACCAGGTGACCGTGACGGACTCCCGCGGCGGTAACGCGGGTTGGTCGCTGACCGGGATGATGACGGACCTGACGGCCGCGAACGGCACGGACAAGATCCCGGCGGGGAACATGAGTTGGGCCCCGTCGTGTGCGGCGTTGCCCGGTGCCCTGTCGGCGGTGACGTCCGGTTCGGCCGGTCCGCTCGCCTCGTCGGCGACGCTGTGCAGTCAGGCCGCCGACACCAAGGCCACCGGCGGGCGCTTCACCGCCGACGCGCAAATCACCCTCACAACCCCGGAGTTCGCCGCCGCAGGCGCCTACACCGGAACGCTCACCCTGACCCTCATCTGACGTACGCGCGGCCCCGGACCCGCCGGTCCGGG
>NZ_JBPKBH010000013.1:168169-175070 GCF_051388915.1 Yinghuangia sp. YIM S09857
GTACTGATCACATGAAGGAGAAGCACCTTGGTGTTCCGAAGAACGTTTCGCAGCAGGGCCGCGGCCGCACTGGCGACCGGAACGTTGGCCGCCACCGGCCTGGTGGTGCTGGCCGCTCCCGCGGCACAGGCCACGGTGGTCGAGTACACGTCCGAGTGCGTCAACGACTTCATAGGCTCGGTCGGCGAGGTCCCGAGCAAGTACGACGTCACCGTCTCGCCGGTCAAGGACACGTACACGGTCGGCGACCAGGTGACGGTCGACTGGAAGTGGCTGACGTACCCGAAGGTTCCGGACCGCAGCCCGTTGGAGACGCTTCCGGAGAACTCGACCCAGCCGTTCGGCGATATCGCCCTTGCCGGAGCCCAGGTCGACACCGTGCAGGTGTCGGGCCCGCAGGAGCATCCCGCCGCCAACCGGGGTGAACCGCTGATGGTTCCGGACATGACCGGGACCTTCACACTCACCGGCCCCGGCGCGGTGACCCTGACGCCGAAGGGCTACAAGACCGTCACCACGCTCGGCGCCATCAAGTCCGCCACGGCTTGCGGCCCGGTCGCCGGACAGGAGCCGGGCGTCGTCGTGACACTGAACGTCGAGGGCGCGCCGACCCCCGACCCGGTGATCAGCGCTCCGGCCGAGACCCACACCGGGTGGGAAATCGACCTGACCGGCAGCAACTTCGCGCCCAACGCGACGCCGCAGCTGTCGCTCTGCAACGGCGACGGGACCAACTGCCTTCCGGAGCGGTTCGCGTCGAACACCCTGGCCGTCGACGGCGAGGGCAAGCTGACCGGCAAGGCGACCCTCGCGCCGTCGCCGTTCCAGATCCCGGACGGCGCGTATGTGATCAGGGTGTCGGACGGGCTCAAGGCCGCCCTGTCGCCGCTGATCGTGACCCGGTACGTGTCGCCGGATCCGCGTGTCGCGACCGCCACCCCCGACGTGGTGGGGGTGGGGGATACCGTCACGGTCACCGGCAGCGGCTGGAACGCGGTGGGCAACGTCAACATCGTTCCGGTGGCGGCGGACGGCAGCCTGACCGGCTCGACGGTCAGCGCGTTCACCGATCCCTTCGGCAAGTTCACCGCGCAGGTCGCCGTGACCGACACTTCCACCACGCAGATCCGGGTCAGGGAGGGCATCTCCTCGACGAAGCGGGTCTTCGTGCCGATCACCGTCCGCACCACCCCGCCGCTCCCGCAGGACGTCTCGGCGAACCTCGCCGCGGGTTCGCTGAGCATGTCGCAGGCGGGCGACGGCATCGACTTCGGGACAGTGCAGCTCAACGGCGAGGCACAGACCGTCACTTCGTCGCTCAACCAGGTCACCGTCCTGGACGCCCGGGGTGGCAACCTCGGCTGGACGCTCACCGGTTCGATGACCGACCTGGTGGCCCCGAACGGCACGGACAAGATCCCGGCGGGCAACCTTGCGTGGACCCCGTCCTGTGCCGCGCTCCCCGGCAGCCTGAGCACGGTCGCGAACGGCACCCCGGGCCCGCTGGCTTCGGCCGCATCGACGCTGTGCAGCGTGGGCGCGGACGGCTCCACCAGCGGGGGACGCTTCACCGCGGATGCCGAAATAACCCTCACCACCCCGGAGTTCGCCGCCTCCGGCGCCTACACCGGGACCCTCACCCTGACCCTGATCTGACCTCGTCCGGTCCCCGCCCGCACCGGGCGGGGGCCGCGTGTGCAAGGGAGTGAACAGTTGTCGCGCAGACTCATGCCCCGACGAGCCGCGGTGGCGGCCGGGGTGCTCGCGCTGGCCGGGGGGCTGCTGGCCGCCGCCCCCGCCGCGCAGGCCCAGGAAGTCACCTTCACCTCGCAGTGCAAGAACCTGCTGGCCCCCGGACTGCCGATTCCGCCCTCGGAGACGAAGGTGGACATCCAGATCAGTCCGGTGAAGGACACGTACGCCGTGGGCGACCTGGTCACGGTGAAGTGGAAGTGGGGCTCATACAGCAACGTTCCGGAGAGCAGCCCTCTGGAGGCGATCGAGGCCGACACCACGAAGCCGGTGGGGCAGATCAACCTGACGGGTTCTCAGCCGGGCGTCCTGACCGTCGAGGGTGAGCGTAAGAACGAGCGCACGCTGCGGGGGCAGCCGCTGGTCATCACGGATATGACGGCGACCCTGTCGCTGACCGCGACCGGCACGCTCGACTTCGCCCCCAAGCAGTACTCGACGTTCACGCAGGTCGGTACCTTCGACGCGGAGACCGAGTGCCTGCCGCTGACCACTCCCGGGGTCTCGACATCGATCACCGTCGAGGGAGGGCAGGTTGACCCGCGCACGCTGGACGCCCCGGACACCGAGGTCAAGCCGGGCGACACCATCACGCTCTCCGGGACCAAGTTCGCACCGAACACCGCCGCGCAGCTCAGCCTGTGCGAAGGGGACGGCAGCAACTGCCTGGCCAACCGGTTCGCGGCGAACATGCTTGCCATCGACGGTAGCGGCAACCTCGCCGGAACCGCGACGCTCGCCACGAGCGGCGTGCCGGACGGGACGTATCAGATCCGCGTGACCGATGGCGTGGGAGAGGCGCGCGCCAATCTCGTCGTCAAGGCATTCGTGCCGGGCGGGCCGCGCACGGTGGTCGCGGACGTCAGCAGCGGGCCACTGGGCACGACCGTGCACCTCACGGGCGAGAACTGGACCGGGAACCGCGCGATCAACATTTACGGGCTGAACGCGGACGGCTTCCCGCTCCTGCCGGCCGTGAACCTGGCCACCACACCCGACGGGAAGTTCAGGGCCGACTACACCGTCAATGACCCGACGCTCACGCATATCCGCATCCGCGAGGGGACTTCGTCGGTGAACCGGGTCATCATCCCGTTCACCATCGTCTCTGGGGCGAACGCCACCCAGGAGGCATCGGTCGCGCTGACACCGGGGACGCTGGCGATGACGCAGGCGGGTACCGCGATCGACTTCGGTACGGCGACGCTCAACGGTCAGGCGCAGACGCTGAACGGCAGCCTGAACCAGGTGACGGTCACGGACTCCCGCGGCGGCGCGTTGGGTTGGTCTCTGACCGGCACGATGACCGATCTCGTTGCGGCGAACGGGACCGACAAGATCCCGGCGGGCAACATCGCGTGGACCCCGTCGTGCGCGGCGGCACAGGGCAGCCTGGACGAGGTCGCGAACGGCACGGCCGGACCGTTGGGTTCGACCGCGTCGATGCTGTGCAGCGTGGCACCGGACGGCTCCACCACCGGCGGACGGTTCACCGCTGATGCCCAACTGGCGCTGACTACACCTGAATTCGCGGCGGCAGGGTCGTACACCGGAACGCTCACCCTCACGCTCATCTGAACCTGAGACGGCAAAAGGCGGTGGGGGGGGGGTGGGNACGGTTCACCGCTGATGCCCAACTGGCGCTGACTACACCTGAATTCGCGGCGGCAGGGTCGTACACCGGAACGCTCACCCTCACGCTCATCTGAACCTGAGACGGCAAAAGGCGGTGCCGGGTGCACGGAGGAATCCTCCGCGCACCCGGCACCTTTGTTCTCCGGTCAGATGACCTGGTACGCGCGAATCACGGTTGAGGTGACCGAGTTGCCGGAGGTGTCGGTACCGGAGATGCGCAGCGACACGAAACCGGCGGTCGGATTGGGAATGGTGATGGCGGCCAGGCCCTGGGGAGCGGTGATGGCCGGCAGGCTGGTCCAGGTCTGCCCGTCATCGGTGGAGTACTCCACGGTCCCGGACGTCACCGACGCGAAGGTCGACCCCACACCAGGCTGGTACTCGAACCCCACAAGGCACGTCAGGTCCGTCCCCGCGTTGACCTGGTTGTAGTCGTTCATGTCCTGGAGACCGCAGACCGGCCTGGCCCCGAAGAGCGGCAGCGAAGCCTCGGTTGCCGGGTCGGTGTGCGCGGAGTTGAACGTCCAGTCGACCCGAACTCGCGTCGACAGCAGGGAATACGGCACGGTCCGGGACATTGACGCGGACAGTGTGTACGTACTCGCCGTCGGCGGGACCGGCACTTGGAGCGCCATGCTGTACATCCCGGCATACGGGTGCGCGGAGGCGAGTACGTGGCCGCCGCTGCTGAGCGTCATCTCGGCCCCCGGGTCCGGGACGGCCATGCCGAGGCCTCCGGTCCACCCGTCACCCAGCAGGGACGGCAGGTTGGTGTGTCCAAAGCTGATGACGTCGCCCTGCCGGGTGCCGACCTTCGTCGGCAGCGTCGGCCCGATGACGGCGGATCCGCGGATCACCCCTGAGGTGCCCACCGGGTAAGCGGCATACGTCCTGTCGTCCATGCTGTGCGTGTAGGCGCCTGGCGCGGTCAGATCGAAGTTCCCCTTCCACGCCGTGTCCTGATTGGACGTCAGGTACTCGTCGACGCGATCCGGCACCTGGATCTCCTCGAAGAACCCGCTGCCGAGCTCGATCCCCTTGTAGAGCGCGGAGTGCGCGACCACGCCGGTCGCGGGGACGCCCTGGGCCTTGTAGGTGGTGTCGAGGTGGGCCATGGTCGCCTTCGTCGCCGCAAGCCCCGGGCTGGTCGGCACGCCGTTGTCGCGGGCCTCCAGGACCTCGTAGCGGTACGGGCTGTTGTCGGTGCCGTCCGACCAGGTCGACAGGTTGAGGTACGTCATGCCGGGCGTGCTGATCGGAAGCACGCGGAGGTTGTCGATGGCCGGGGTGGTACCGCCGCCCCGGTTGAGCACCATGGTGACGTAGGGGAACTGGTCGTTCCCGGTGAGCGCGGCCAGTTTCACACTCGTCCGTACGGCTCCCGCTGTGTCAACGGAGCCGCCGATGGGCACCATCTGGCGTGCGTCGAAGGTGAGTGTGGTGTTGGCGGAGACGGTCACCCTGCGGAATGCCACGTTGTAGCCGACGGTCGTCCCAGTCGTCGAAGGCTGCCGTTCGTCCATCAGCGCCAGCACCGAGTAGGTGCCCGCCGGGAACGTGCAGGAACTCCCGCAGTTCAGCGCGCCGTTCGTGATCTGATACGTCTGCGCCTGACCGCTTTCGTGGTGGAAGAACTGCACGACGCCTGCGGTCGGCGCGCCGCTGCGGTCGAGGGCGCTGACGGTCAGCGTCGGCCTCGCGACCGCGATGTCGATGGCGACGAGGACCGAGACGACAGCGGTTCCGTTGGGGTCGCGGCCGGTCAGCCGCGCGTAGTAGGTGCCCGGCGGTGCGGCGTCCGCGTGGGCGGTGACGACCACGCTCCCGAAGGCCGCCGGTGCGGTGGTCACCGGCGTGGACGTCACGGTGGCGAGCCCGGCGGGTGCGGGTGCGCCGAGTTCGGTGAACGCCTCGACGCCGAAGGTCAGCGTGACGTCCTGCGGCCCGTTGTTGAGGTAGTCGGCGGACGAGGAAGCGGTCTGCCCCGCGGTGTGCGGCTGTGGCAGCGAGATCGGGGTCACGTGGTAAGGAACGACCGTACGAGAGAGCGCCGCACCGATGTCGAGCAGCCCGGCGCCTTGCTGGAACGCGGTCGCGCCCGGCAGTTCGCGGGCGGACTCCAGCAGCGCGCCCTTGATGTGCCAGCCGTACCAGGTCGGATGCTGTTGGAGCAGGATCGCCGCGGCAGCGGACGCCATCGGTGTGGCCATCGACGTGCCGTCCAAGCCAACGTAGTTGGTGTCGATGGGGAGACCAATCGTGGAGCCTGCGGCACGAGCCGCGACGATCCCGGCGCCGGGCGCGACGAGGTCCGGCTTGACGTTGTTGTCGATGGACGGTCCGCGGCTGGAAAAGCCCGCGACCCGGTCGCCGGACCAGATGGCACCGACGGTGAGCGCGGCCTGGGAGATGCCGGGCGCGTCGACGGTACGCGACGCGGAACCGCGGTTCCCGGCCGCCACGATCATCACCCGGCCACCCCAGGTGGCGTGCAGGGAGACCATGTCGGTCAGTGGGTCGCTGCCGGGGGCGGCGGGGCGTCCGAGGCTGAGGTTCATGATCTTGATGTTCTGGTTCGCGGCCCACTCGATTCCGGCCATGACCGCCGAGTCGGGGCAATGGCCGGTGTTGTCGCAGACCTTGGCGACGGCGAGGTGCGCGCCCGGCGCGATCCCCTTGTAGCGGCCGTTGGACGCGGCCCCGGTTCCGGCGATGATCGAGGCGACGTGCGTGCCGTGCCCGTGCGCGTCGACGGTCCCGTTCGGGGACGACGTGAAGTCCTGAGACGCCGTCACCACCCCTTGCAGGTCAGGGTGTGTGGGGTCGTAGCCGGTGTCGAGCACGGCCACGGTCACGCCGGTGCCGGTGTAGCCCTGTTGCCAGGCGGGTGCGACGTTCACCTGGGAGCGGCTGGCGTCCAGCGAGATTTCGGACTTCGCGTCGATCCAGATCTTGTCCATCCGGCCGCCGCCAAGTGGCTTGGCACGGTTGGCCGTCAGGCCCTGTGGGACCTTGCCGACGAGTTCGTTCCACAGGTCGTCGGCCTTGGCCTTGTCGGCCTTGAGACTCTCGAAGCCGGAGTCGCGCGGGTCCTTGAAGTCCCGTAGTTTCTCGGTGCCTTTGGGCGGTGCGGTCTTGGCGTCGACACCCACGGCGCGCTTGCCGAGCAGCGGCAGTGAGGGGGTGTGCGCGTCGTCGTACCCCCACGCGATCATCTGCGTGACGTTGAAGAGGCGCGGGTCGATCTTCCCGGCCTGGATCGCCGCGACCGCGTCGTGCGGTACGACGGCGACACCTTGGCTGTCGTTGGTGACGTGCATCGGGATGCCGTCGCGGCCTTCCGCAGGCCGCACGCTGACGGACGGCTTGCCGTCGCCCCGACGCACGGTCACCTTGTCGCCGGTGATGAGGGTGACGGTCGCGTCGGGCGTGCCGAGTGGCGCTTCACCCGGCACCGCGGCCGGACGTACGCCCAGCGCGCCGGCGTCAACCGACGCGGGGGGCGAGGATGAGT
>NZ_JBPKBH010000013.1:175178-181507 GCF_051388915.1 Yinghuangia sp. YIM S09857
CCGAGGATGAGTCCTCGGCGCCCGCGGGCTGAGTGGGGAGAATCAGAAGGGCGGCAATGCCCGTCGCCGCAAAGGCGGTTCTGCCACGTCTGCGTATTCGCATCTGCGTCCTCTCGCATGAACAGACCCGGTGCCCATGGCCTGAGCACCGCCGTGCGCTGTTGCGTGGGGCAGGTGGTACTCAGGAGACGCTGTGGTGCGGCCAGCAGGCTGACACACAGTCAGAATGTTGACAAGCTAAGACAGTTGGTTGGTCAAAAACCCCTGATGAGGACGGGAATTGCGACACGTGTCAGCCGAACCAACCGGCGTTGAGGTGTTGACGGGCGTGAGGAGTCGCGCCGGGCCTACTGCGGCGTGACGGAGCGCGTCGGGAGGTCGCACCACACCGACTTTGACGCGATGTCGCGGACGAATCCCCAGCGGCACGAGAGGCGTTCGACGATCCAGAGCCCGCGTCCGAACGTACGCTCGACGCCGGGCAGCGGGGCTTTGGGTACGCCGTACCCGCTGTCGACCACCTCGATCCGGAACGTCGACTCCCGGAGTTGCAGCCGGAGCTCGGGTCGTCCTTCCGCGTGCAGGAGCGCGTTGCTGATCAACTCCGAGGCGAGTAAGGCCGCGTCGTCGCTGAGGTGGGGGAGCTTGTGCGCGAAGAGCGGCCCCCGCACGTGATCACGCGCGAGCTTGGCGGACTCGGGCATGTCGGGGAGGACGTACGTGCGGGTGACGGGCTCGCTCATGGACGGGGGCGCCTCTCCGGTGGATGTCACGTTTGGTACGCCAAGCGTCGCGCTCCGGAGCTAACGTGGGGAGTGGCTGAATCCCAACAGTTGTTCTGTAGGCGGAGGCGACCTGATGGCCCACCCGAAAGACATCGACCCGATGCGCTCGCCCAGGGCCTTCTACGGGTCGGAGTTGCGCAGACTCCGCGAGGCGGCGGGCCTGTCCCAGGAGAAGCTGGGCGACATGGTGATCTGCTCAGGCGCATATATCGGCCAGATCGAATCCGCGGTACGGAAGCCGCAGTTGGACATGTCGATGAGGCTGGATGGCGTCTTCGGCACGGACGGCCTGATGGCACGGCTGTGCGGCCTGGCGAACAAGTCACGGCATGCGGATCACTTCGCCGACACTGCGGAACTTGAGTGCTTGGCGACAACGATCAGTGCGTTTGCACCCACGCTCATCACAGGTCTTGTGCAGACCGAGAGGTACGCCTTGGCCGTATTTGAGGCTGGCTTGCCGTGGGCCTCGAAAGCGGACATTGATGAACGTTTGCGGGCCCGGATGGATCGAACACGGCTGTTGGAGGCCGCAACACGCCCGGAGTTGTGGGTGATCCTGCATGAGTCGGCGCTGAGGCTGCCGGTGGGCGGGGCTGAGGTGATGCGACAGCAGCTTCGACACATTGCCACGCTCGCGCGGAACCGGCGGATCATCACGCAGGTGCTTCCGACGGCGGCTGGGGCCCACGCACTGATGGAGGGCTCGATCTACCTCATGTCGTTTGCTGACGCGCCATCAGTTGCCTATGTTGAAGGGGTTCTAACGGGCAATCTGCTGGATGATCCGATTATGGTCGCGGCGGCGCAACAGGCCTACGATCATGTGAGGGCAGCGGCGATGTCGCCCTCTGATTCGCTGCACATGATCGAGCGTCTGGCGGAGGACTACGAGTGACGGTCAATGCACCTCTCCGGGCTACGTGGAGGAAGTCCTTCCACAGCAACCCATCAGGTGGCAACTGCGTTGAGGTGGCGCAGGTTTGGCGTAAGTCGTCGTATAGCGGCGCAAGCGGTGGTGAGTGCGTGGAAGTCGCCACCTCGCCCACCGGCCTCGTCCCCGTCCGGGACTCCAAGGACACCGCCCGCGGCGACCTCATGATCCCCGCCCAGTCCTGGACCCGCTTCACAGGCGCGCTCAGGTAGTCCGCGTTCAGGCGGGGTGCCGGACGTACCACGCGTCCTCGCTCCCCTCCTCGTCGAGCCAGACGCGGTGCGAACCGTCCGTTCCCACCGCGAGGCCGAACCGTTCCGGCAGCGGCGAACCGGCGGACGTCCACCAGTCCCACGCGTCCTCGACCTCGTCCCAGACCCGCCGAGGGCCGTTCTGCCGTACCGCAAATGTGTCGAGCTGACGGCCGTCGTAGTCCACGGCCGCCCAGCTCGATCCCGCCTCGTCGCCGACCCACAGCCGGGTGCTCACGCCGTCCTCGGGTTGGTCCTCCCAGTGGTGCCAAAGGTCCGACGTACGCAGGCCGATGGCGAAGTCCGCCTCGGAGTCCGCGCGTCCGGCGACTTCCCATGGTGACAAAGTCGTTCGTGACGAGTCCGGCTTGTCGTCGCCCAGCACATCCGCAACGCTGTCCACCTGCGAGCGCTGCGATCGCATCGGCATGAACGACCCGCCGGCGCGGAACCGCCCGCTCGCGGAGCCATCCGGCCGGACGCGCAATCGCACCGTGCCGTAGTGTGTCCAGCCCGTCGCCCACGGAGCCACGATCCGCCCCCCAACGCGGACTTGCCTCACCCACGGTAGTGGAATGCGTACGACCGAGCACGTGGCCAGCACACGGTCGTGCGGTGCACGTTGCGCAAACCCCTCGGCGCCGTCGACCGTCACCACGAGGGGGGCAAGCCCTATGGCCGCCAGTCGAGTGCGCGCAGTCGCCGCAAGTGCCTGGTCCACCTCAACGGTGACGACGTTGGCATCGCCGAGCCGGTGTGCGAGCAGTCCCGCGTTCCATCCGCTTCCCGTGCCGATCTCCAGGACCCGCATGCCGTCGGCCACGTCCAGATCCAGCAGCATCGAGGCGACCACAGAAGGCTGTGAGGCGGACGAACTCGGCCACGGGGGAACGTCATCGGCATCGCCGTCGTCGCCGTCGCACACCTGCACGACAACCGGTCGATCGGCCCACGCCGCGGCGTCCCACCGCTGAGGCTCGTCCCGGCGATCGCAAGGCTCGTGTGTTCCGCCTTCGCCCCGCAACCAGATGACGTCGGGGAGGAAGTGTGCGCGTGGGACGGCCAACAGAGCGTTCCGCCACTCGTGCGGCAGAGGCCCGATCGCAGCCTCCACCGCACGGAGCATGTCGTGTTGCGCACTCACCCGCAACGTCACTTCCTGTCCGGGGGAGGGGTGGACGGCGGCGTAGGCGGCGGGATCGGCCGGTCCTTCTGCGCGTCATCGTTTGTCTTGTCGCGATGCTTCGCCAGAGCGCCCATCGTGTGAGACCTCCTAGGGTCGTAGTACCTGGAACAGTCTCAAAGGGCGCGAGTGGTGGGGAACAATCTTCTATCTGTGTGCACGGGCCAGCCCCGAACGTGTGGACATTTCATCCCAGTTCGTCGATCGCGCGTGCGATGAGGTCACGCGCCGCCTGCCCATGCGCGGCGATCGCCATCAGCGCACTGAACGCCTTCGCGTAGTCCCTGACTTCGCCGGGCGCCGTGATCGTGATCTCGGCTGTCAGCAGTTCGGCACTGGCGGGTCCGTCGTCATGGATGGAGAACGATTCAAGGGGCAACATGCTGCGGCGGTCGGCGGTGGAGGGGATCACCCCAACGGAGACCGCGGGCAACCGCATGACCGCGAGCAGGTGTTCCAATTGCCCGGTCATCGTGGCGACGTCCCCGACGCGGTACCGCAGTACCGCTTCCTCGATGAGGAAAGCGAACGTACGACCGCGGCGCCGGATGATGGTCGATCGCTCGACACGCGCCGCCGCCGCGGCCTCCGAGTCGTCGGGGACCCCGCGGAACCGTGCGATGGCTGCGAGCAGTTCTGCGGCGTACGCCTGCGTTTGCAGGAATCCTGGTATGACGTCGGAACCGTACAGCCGGAACCGGCTGGTTCGTTCGAACTCGGCTCGGTAGGAGTCCTGAAGTTGTCGCAGACCGGTCCGTTCGCGTTTGCGCCACTCGACATACATCGAGTTGACGGACCGGGTCTGGGCCAGGAGGTCTTCGATGCGGTCCTCCGCATCGCAGATTCGGCACCAGGCGATGATGTCGGCCGATGAGGGCATGGTTCTGCCGTTCACGAGACGACTGGATTTGGAGGCATGCCAGTTCGCCTGATGGGCGAGTGCGACACCGGTCAGCCCGGCACGGTGCATGAGCTCCCGAAGGCTCGCACCAAGTGCGTCCTGCGCAGCTTTCGCGTCGGCAGACGGCGTACGGGGCATGACCGTCTTCGTCTCGGCGCCTCAGCCGGCCTTGTAGTGCGCGTGTGGGGTGCCGCGCTCCCACAGGCGCTCGAACGCATCCAGGTACAGCTTGGTTGCGGCAAGATCGTCGTTGAACTCGTACCCGGTCCAACGGCCGTCGCCGTCGAAGTGGTGCAGAAGCAGCGTCGATTCGTCGAAGATCCAGCAGTCAAGTGCTGGCAGGAGCAGATCCCATGCGTCGGCGCGGCTGATCCATCGCACCTGCTCTCCTGCACGCACGTTCGCTGCTGTGCCGGCGTGCTCGTAGCGGACGTACGTGCTGGCCGGCTCGCTTACGACCCGTACACGCCGGAACAGCACCCCGCGCGCGACTGCTGCGGCAACGTGTTCGAGGAAGGGAGACGTGCGTGCGGCTTCGTCCGCATCGGTCACGTCGCCCGCCAGCCACGCCGCGAAGTCCGCGTCCTCTTCCTCGATCGCGTATACGTCCCGCAGCTCCAGGTGCACGGCGGAGTGCTGGCAGCGGGCGAACATTGCTCCGAAATCCGGGTCACCCAGGGATGGAGCGCTCCGAGACATCGCATGCCTCCCTCAATGCGGCCGCCATGCTCGCCGGCAGCCGCACAATCGTCTCACCGTCAGTGGCTGGCGTACCTGCAAGGCACTCGTCGACCAAGGAGGGTGGTGCGTTCCAACCCTGGACCACGATCTCCCCGGTGTTGTCGTCCACCCAGACGGACGGGCACTTGCCGTCTTTGCTCTCCGGGTCCTTGGCGATGAATCGCAGACTCATGACGTCCCCCGACATCCGTGATGGGCACCGTGTGCCAGCGAGGGTCTTCCTGGACAGCCTTTGCTGTCAAGGGAGTTCGCTCTTTGGGGGGAATTCTGGAGCGCGCCGGACTCGACGGGCATTCAAGCCGCGTGGTGGTCCGGGGACGGGGTGGCGACCGGCTGGATGGAGCCCTTGCCGTCGTGGTGGATGGGGCCCTGTGTCGTGGACAGGGGGGCGCCGGAGCCGCCTCGGCGGTGGGCGATGATCTCGGCGGCCACGGCGACGGCGGTTTCCTCGGGGGTGCGGGCGCCGAGGTCCAGGCCGATGGGGGAGCGCAGGCGGGACAGTTCGGTCTCGGTGAGGCCCGCCGCGCGCAGCTTCTCCAGGCGGGTTTCGTGGGTGCGGCGGGAGCCCATCGCGCCGACGTACGCCACCGGGAGGCGCAACGCCCGTTCCAGGAGCGGGATGTCGAACTTGGCGTCGTGCGTAAGGACGCACAACACCGTGCGGCCGTCGACCTCGATCGCGTCGAGGTAGCGGTGCGGCCAGTCCACGACCACCTCATCGGCGTCGGGGAAGCGGCGGCGGGTGGCGAAGACTTCGCGTGCGTCGCAGACGACGACCTCGTAGCCCAGGAATTTGCCTACCCGCACGACCGCCGCGGCGAAGTCGATCGCGCCGAAGACGATCATGCGCGGCGGCGGGGTGTACGCCTCCACGAACACCGTCGCGGTCTCCGGTCCCGCCTCGCACCGGCGCCCGTCCGGGCCGTACGTCAGCATCCCGCCCCGCCCGGAATCCAGCATCGCGGCGACCTCGGCGCGTACCGCCGTCTCGAACGCGGCACTCCCGCCCAGGGAGCCCGTCGCCGCGCCGTCGCGGTGGACCAGGGTCGCGCCCAGGCGGTGGGCCGGTCCCGCGACGACGCGGGCCACGGCCACGGGGGTGCGCGCGGTCAGGGCCTCGACCGCGGCATCGACGTCCGGATCGGGGTGCACGAACACGTCGATGACGCCGCCGCAGGTCAGGCCCACCGCGAAGGCGTCCTCGTCGCTGTACCCGAAACGCTGGAGCACCGGGGTCCCGGACTCCAGCGCCTCGCGGCACAGCTCGTAGACGGCGCCTTCCACGCACCCGCCGGAGATGCTGCCGACGGCCTCGCCGTCCGCGCTGACGGCGAGCGCCGCCCCGGGGAGCCGGGGCGCGCTGCCGGAGACGTCGACGACCGTGGCCAGCGCGAAGGACCTGCCCTGGGCGCGCCAGGCGGTGAGCTCGGGCACGATGTCGAACATCGTCATCTCCCTACGGTTACGCGGATTGTCCGGCGGGACAACCGCCCGTCCGGGGGGGGGGGGGGGGGGGGGGGGGGGGGGGGGGGGG
>NZ_JBPKBH010000013.1:181644-210949 GCF_051388915.1 Yinghuangia sp. YIM S09857
CCCCCAGCCCTTCCTTGATCGGGTGCAGCGCGAACCAGGCCACGAAGGCGACGCTGAGGATCCACATGAGGACCCCCGGGTCCTTCCATTTGCCCTGCGCGGTCTTGATCAGCGTGTAGCTGATGACACCTGCCGCAACGCCCGCCGTGATCGAGTACGTGAACGGCATGATCACGATCGTCAGGAAGGCCGGGACCGAGGACGACAGGTCCTCCCAGTCGATGTGCCGCACCTGCGTGATCATCATCGACCCGATGACCACCAGCGCCGCGGCCGCGACCTGGCTCGGCACCATGCCCGCGATCGGCGTGAAGAACAGCATCAGGCCGAACAGGCCGCCGACGACCACGCTCGACAGACCGGTGCGCGCGCCGTCGCCAACACCCGTTGCGGACTCGACGAACACCGTCTGCCCGGACGAACCGGTCACACCGCCGATGACGCCGCCCGCGCCGTCCACAGCCAGGGCCTTGTTGAGGCCCGGCATGCGGCCCTTCTCGTCCACCAGCTTCGCTTCCGAGCCGATGCCGATGATCGTCGCCATCGCGTCGAAGAAGCCCGCGAAGACCAGCGTGAACACCAGCACGGACGCGGTGATCGCCCCGGCCTCGCCGAACCCGCCGAACACGCTGACGTCGCCGATCAGCGAGAAGTCGGGCGTCTCGACGACACTGTCCGGGAACTCCGGTACGCCGAGCCCCCACGCCTTCGCCGGGACGTCCACCACCGCGTTCACGATCATCGCCACGACCGTGCCGATGACCAGCCCGATCAGGATCGCCCCGCGGATCCGCCGGGCCATCAGCATGAAGATGGCCAGCAGCGTGACCGCGAAGACCACCACCGGCCAGCCCTTGAGCTCGCCGGCCGGGCCGAGCACGACCGGCCCGCCGCCCGGTGCCGCGTTCTCCTGCACGAAGCCCGCGTTCACCATGCCGATCATGGCGACGAACAGGCCGATGCCGATGGTGATGGCGTGTTTCACCGACATCGGGATGGCGTTCATGATCGTTTCCCGGAGGCCCGAGAAGACCATGATCATGATGATCGCGCCGTAGATGACGCACAGGCCCATCGCCTGCGGCCAGGTCATCTCCGCGATGACCGCGGTGCCCAGGACGCCCGACACGCTCAGCCCCGCGGCGAGCGCCAGCGGCGCGTTGCCGACGACGCCCATGAGCACCGTGGTGATCAGCGCGGCCAGCGCGGTCACCGCGGTGACCTGGCCCGGGTCGAGCTTGTTGTCCAGGACGTCGGCGCCGCTCAACATGATCGGGTTGAGCAGCAGGATGTACGCCATGGCCATGAACGTGGTCACACCGCCGCGGAACTCCCGGCCGATGCTGCTGCCACGCGCACTGATCTTGAAATAGGTGTCCAGGAACGTGCCGTCGCCGGTCGGCGCCGACCCGGCTCCGCCGGAACCGGGTTCTCTGGGGCCCTGCTCTGAGTCCGAGTGCACAGATATCTGCGTCATGGACCACTCCCAAGTGTCTGAGGTGTTGTTGGGGTGGTGCTGGAATCCCGGCCCCGCGCGAGCATGCCAAAGCCGGGGCATGCGCGCGCGAGGCGGGGGTGTGCGTTCGGGGGCGCGTTTCGGCCACGTGTAGTCGTGCACGTGGTACTGCGTGACGGGCGGAAGCGGTCGGCCTCAGGTCCCGGTGCGGCGTTCCGGGCGTACCGGAACTCGGTCGAGGGGTGTGGGTGTCACGAAGGGCGCGGGGCCGCCTTGCGTGCGGCGGCGAGGCGTACCGCGTCCATGATCTTCTCGTAGCCGGTGCAGCGGCACAGGTTGCCGGACAGCGCCTCGCGGATCTCCGCGTCGCTCGGCTGCGCCTGCCGTTCCAACAGGTCGTGTGTTTGTACGAGCAGGCCCGGCGTGCAGAAGCCGCACTGCACGGCGCCCGCGTCGACGAACGCCTGCTGCACCGGGTCGAGCGTGTCGCCGTCGGCCAGGCCCTCGACCGTGCGGACCTCGCGGCCCTGCACCTGGCCGGCCGCCACGAGGCAGGCGCATACCGGGTCGCCGTCGAGGTAGACCGTACAGCTTCCGCATTCGCCCTGCTCACAGGCGTTTTTGGAGCCGGGCAGACCGACGCGCTCACGCAGCACATACAGCAGGCTCTCGCCCTCCCAGACGTCGTCGGCCTCGGTCCGGCGGCCGTTCACGGTGAAAGTGACCTTCATGCGGCTGCCCTCCCGGCTGCGCGGTAGTCGTTCCAGGTCCAGGCGAGCGTGCGGCGGGCCATCACCGACAGCGCGTGGCGGCGGTACGCGGCCGAGCCGCGCACGTCGTCGATCGGCGACGCGGCCTCGGCCACCAGCTCGCCGAACCGCTTGGCGGTCGCCGCGGCCAGCTCGGCGCGGGACGCCCACAGGCCCGAGTCGGCCAGCTCCGCGGCGATGAACTCCTCGGCGGCGGTGGCCCGGCGCGGGGTCGGGGCGGCCGAGCCGATGCCCGTGCGTACCGCCGCGCTCTCCGGGTGCAGCGCGATGCCGAACGAGCAGACCGCGATCACCATCGCGTTGCGCGTGCCGATCTTGGAGAACTGCTGCGGGGCGGTCGCGGACGGGATGTGCACGGCGAGGATCAGTTCGTCCGGCTCCAGCGCGTTGCGCTTGACCCCGAGGTAGAAGTCGTCGATCGGGATCATGCGGGAGCCGCGCGCGGCGGACGCCACCTCGACCCGGCAGTCGGACGCGAGCAGCGCCGGATGCGAGTCGCCGGCGGGCGACGCGGCCCCCAGGTTGCCGCCGACGCTGCCGCGGTTGCGGATCTGCGGCGAGCCGACCGTGTGCGCGGCCAGCGACAGGCCCGGCATGCGGTCGGTGAGGTGGTCGATGATCCGGGTGTACGGCACGGAGGCACCCAGGCGGACCACCTCGTCGGCACCGACCTCCCACGTGTGCAGCTCGGGGATCCGGTTGAGGTCGATCAGCGCGTCCGGACGTTGCCGGTCGAAGTTCAGCTCGACCATGACGTCCGTGCCGCCGGCGATGGGTACCGCGGACGGGTACTCGGCTTTCGCGGCGAGCGCCTCGTCCCACGTCGCGGGGCGCAGGAACTCCATAACGGGGGTCTCCTCCTGTTGTGCCTGGGGTGCTGCTCGTTCGCGGGAGGGGGCGCCGTGCCGTGCGCTGCTCCTGGCTTGCGGTGTGACCCAGTACACACAGCCCCGACGCCATCGCAGTAGCCACGGAAACCATGAAGCGTCGGCCTCGGACCCCCGCTTGTTCTCGTAGGTTCATCTAATCGTTGACCGGCGGGCGCCCCCGGTATGACAGGACACGCAGACCCGGACGCGTGGACGTGGGAGATCATGGTCGGGAAAGAAGCGGTGGGAGGCGAGGACGTGCGGCTGCGGGCACTGCTCGACGCGGGGGTTCCGGGGATCCGGCTCCTCACGGGCGAGGACGAGCTCGACCGCGGCGTACGCGGCGTGATGACGACCGACCTCAACGACCCGAGCCGGTACCTCTCCGGGGGCGAACTGGTGCTGACGGGCATGTTGTGGCGGTCCGAGCCCGCGGACTCCGAGCAATTCGTACGAGTGCTGGTGAGCGCTGGCGCGGCGGGACTCGCGGCCGGGATCACCGAGGTCGGGCCGGTCCCGGCGGACCTGGTCGAAGCGTGCGAGCGGCACCGGCTGCCGCTGTTCATGGTGGACGAGGAGATGTCGTTCGCCCGGCTCACCGAGTTCGTGGTGCGCCGGGTCTCCACCGAGCGGGCGAGTGACCTGACCGCGGTCGTCGACCGGCACCGCCGCCTGGTCCAGGCGGCCACGGGCGGGGCGGGGCTGGACGGGATCCTCGGCCTGGTCGCGGCCGACATCGACATCCGGTGCTGGGTGCTGTCGCTGACGGGACGGCAGGTCGCGGCGGGGGCCGATCCGCTGTCGGTCGATCTGCGGACGGCGTTGGCGCGGGCCCATCTGGCGGCGCGGGCGCGTCGGGCGCGGCCGCCTTATCGGGAGCGTACGGCGGGGCGGGTGTTCTCGTTGCTGCCGATCGAGCGGGGTGAGGCGGAGTGGGGTCGCGTCGAGCGGGGGCGCGGTGAACCTGGTGGGCGGGGCGTCTGGAGCGAATGGTCGCTCGTGGTCGAGGAGGACGTTGCCGAATGGCCCGAGCAGCGCCGGGGCCTGCTGGACGAACTGGCCCGGTTGGTCGCGGTCGAGGCCGATCGGGTCGAGGACAACCGCCGCCTGGGCCGGCGCCTCGCCGAAGACGTCCTCGGACTGCTGAACGCGGGGGCCGATCCGGGGGAGATCGCCGCCCGGCTGAGGGTGGCGGAACCGGAGTCGGCGGAGCCGGTGACCTGGCAGGTGGTGGCGGCGGGGGTTGCGGTGCCGGGGGATTCGTCGTCCGCGGGGGCGGCTCGTACCGGGAGTTCGGGGGCTCCCGGGGAGTCGCCGTCCGGGCCGTCGGCTTCTGCGGCTTCGGGGCGTGGGGCGTTGCGTGCCGGGGGTTCGGATGCGCCGACTTCCGGTTCACCCGGGACGCCTTCCGGCACCTCCGGGGCGAACACCGCCGGGCGGATGGCGCGCACGCTTCTTGAGGAGGCTTTGGCGGATCTGCCGACCGAGTCCTTGGTGGCGGCGATCGGGTATGGGGCGGTGGCGCTGGTTCCGGGGCGGGGGCCGGGGCCGGCGGCGGGGCAGGGCGGTTCCGGTTCCCCGGACGACGTCGCCGCCGAACTCCGGGCCCGACTGGCCGGATTGGAGGGTGCGGCGGGCGAGGGCATCCGCCTCAGCCTCGGCGTGAGCGCCCCGGTGGCCCGCGCCGACGCGTTGCGCGGGGCACTGGAGGAGGCCTGGCACGCCGCGCGCATAGCGGAGGGTCGCCCGGGATCGTTCGAGGTCGTCGGGCACAGCGAATTGGCCTCGCACGTACTGGTGTTGGCGGCGGCGCCGGAGAGCGTCCGGCGAGGGTTCCGGGACCGGCTGCTGAGCCCGCTCATCGCATACGACGCCCGGCACCAGGCGGACCTGGTCACCACGCTGGAGGCGTTCCTCGACTGCGACGGATCCTGGACGCGGTGCGCCGCGCGCCTCCACGTACACGTCAACACCCTGCGCTACCGCATCGGCCGCATCGAGGAGTTGACCCAGCGGGACCTGTCGCGGCTGGAGGACAAGGTCGACTTCTTCCTGGCCCTGAAGCTTCGCTGAGATTCGCGCACGTGTCACCAAAACCAACCGTCAACGCCTGTTGACCTGCCTGGATCGGGTGGATTCACTGCGGAACACCCCGGCATGCACGTATCGGTGCGCTCAATTCGCTTCGCGAGAGGGGATACGCATGCCAGTCAGAACGACGCGGGCGCTCGTCTCGGCCACGGCCGCGGCGGCGCTCACCGGGGGGATGTTCGCGGCCGCACCGTCGGCGGCGGCAGCGGCCACGGGGACGTACGCCTGCTCGGTCCCGGGCGGCGGAACCACAAGTGTGACGCCGGAGTTCGACCGCGTGGGGTCCATTTTGTACGTGACCTTCGACCCTGTAATCGGCGGGCAGCCCCAGTTGGGCGCCCTTGACCTGACGGTCGGTATGCCGCCGCAGACGTACACGCTCTACAACACCCTGCTCGAACCGAACGTGTTCACCGGCCCGGCGCCAATCCTCAACTCGGCACCGACCGGCATGACGCTGGAACTGCCCCACACCGGGGTCGTCGTGCCGTGCACCGTGGTGTCGAGCGGCCCGGGCTGGCCGGTGTAGGACGCGGTGGTCGCGGCGAGGGGGCGGCGGCGGTCGCCTCCCGCCGGGACACCGTGCCGTGCGTGTCGCGTTCCCGCGGCCTGCGGACTCGTGGACCCCGACTCGGCGCGACTCGTCCATCGGTCCATTCCGCTGCACGACACAGCGAAGGTGTGGGGGCGGCCCGATGGCCCGTCCCCACACCTTCGCTGTCTGTTGTCTGTTGCCTGTTTGTCGGGTTCGCCGGGCTACGCCTGGTTGAAGAACCCGTCGTGGTTGTTGCTGCCCGGGTCACCGGTCAGCAGTGCGACGTCGCCGGGCAGCAGGAGGAACACCCGCTTGGCGAGACGCTCTATCGTGCCCCGACGGCCGAACGTGAGGCCGGAGGCGAAGTCGACCACGCGCTTGGCATCCGACTCGTCCATCGCCGTCAGGTCGATGATGACCGGGATGTCCTGGCGGAAGTACTCGCCTATTGCGCGGGCTTCGTGGTAGCTCTTCGGGTGTACGACCGAGATCCGCGAGGTCGGCTTGGTGAGTTCGGCTGCCGCCGCCGCGCGGGCGGCGAAGATCTCCGAGGCGGGAACCACGCTGCCCTCCAGGGGGCGCGAGCGATCCTCCGGCTCGTCGTCGTAGACCCAGCCGGCGTCCACGTCGTCGTCCTCGTCGTAGGAGCCTGTGTCGTACGCGCCCCTGCCGGTGCGGTACATATCGTCGTCCTCGTCCCCCGAACCGAGCCCGAGCCAGGAGCCGGCCTTGCGCAATGCGCCCATGGGCACCTCCCTCTCCGCTCGTCCCGGCCCCGTCCGGGCTATCTCTTTGTCCTCCACTCGACCGCACTGTATGCCAGCACCCGCCCCGTTGGGCCGTGCGACGCGCGCGCTTGGTGGACATTTGTCGACCTGGGACACTCCTGGGACGTTCCGGGGCCGCGAGAGCCCTTCATCGTCCCGCAACGCCCCGGCCGGATCCAGCGGGATTTCCCTCACTCCGGCGGCCCCGCTCAGGCCGATCGGGCCGCCGTCAGCCTGTCGTCGCGCCCATATGCAGACGAACCGCATCAGCCCAACAGCGGAAGGCTCGACGCCGGGTCGGCCGCCGGGCCCTCAAGCGTCCAGGTACGAGATCACCGCGTGTCCTGCCTCCGCCGCAGCCTCGAAGTACGCGCGGAGGCCGACCAGCTCTTCTGCGACCGTCCCGACCAACCCCAGGTCCCAGTCGTCCCCGAAGAACGGCGCCATGTTCCGTTCCACGACATGACGACGTATCTGCTCGCGACGGTCGAGAGCCCACTGGCCCAGTGGCGCCTGCGTCAGGAACTCGGCGGCTTGCTGCACTTGGGCCGGGTCGAGGGAGAACAGTTCGACCCCCACGAAGCCGAACATCGGGTCCTCGGCACCCTCCCGGAGCAAGGTGCCGCCGAACAGCGGAAGGCTCGACGCCGGGTCGTCCGGCGCCGCCGTGGTCAGCACGAGATGCATCAGTGAGCACTCGGCCTGGACGCTGTGCGACGGCCGGCTTTCGTCCAAGTCCCGCGCCCGGAACAGGTCCCACAGTTCCTGGGGCGACTTGGACTCCGGCCAGTCGCCGGGAACGCGCTGCCAGTTGTACTCGACGCCCACCGGGTGGCCCTTCACGTGGATACGGCAGATAGCGGGCGGCGGGCCACGACCAGAGTCGTCAGCGCGATGGCGGCACCGAGCGCGTCCAGGGTCTTGGCAATCTTGGCACGAAGCACGGGGACCTCTTCCTCGGCGGTACTCCCGCCGATCAGATAGGGAGGCAGGGCCCGGCGATCGTCTCCCCGCCCGGTTCCACCCGGGTTCCACCCCGGGTCCCACACGGTTCCACCGTGGTCGGACGCCCGGCGACACACCACTACTGCGAACGCGTGGATGCCGACCGAAGACTGGTGCGCCGAATCCGGGATCCACATGCGGCCTCGCGCGTACCCGCTTAGCGTGGAAGGCACGCCCGCGCGGCGGGCCCGCAAAACCGCACGTGCCGGTGTCGGCGTTGGAGGAGGCATGCAGATGGGCGAGCTCGGTCCGGTCGACGCGATCGTGTTGGGATTCCCGGGCCAGCGGCTGACCCGCTCCGTACTCGACGCCGTCGACGAGGTCGAGGCCCGGGGCGACGTCCGGGTCATCGACATGCTCATCGTCGTCAAGGACGTGCACGGCGAGATCACGCACCACGAGATCAGCGAGTACGACGACCTCCGCGACATGGCCGCCGAAGTCGCGGCCCGCCGCATGCTCGGCCTCGCGGGGGAGAGCGACGCCGAGCAGATCGGGCTGATCATGCCGCCCGACTCGCTGGTCGTCGTCGTCTTCGTCGAGAACGTCTGGGCGCGCGAGGTCGCGGTACGGATCCGGGAGGCGGGCGGGCGGCTCCTGTCGTACACCCGACTGCCGCAGGCGACGCTGGACGCGATGGAGGACCAGATCGAGACGGCGGCCGCGTACGGCGACACATCCGACGACTGACACGCGCAGCGCAGTCGGCGCCCGCAAGCCCCTCGTCTTCTCTCGTTCGCGTTCATCCCCCTCGCCCGCGTGTTCCTCGCCCCTGCGTCCCGCGCCCCCTCAGGACCTCATCCCGCCTTGCGCGTCGAGGCCAACTTCGCGAACACCACCACGTTCGCCTCGTACCCTCCCTGCGCCCCCTTCTTGAACGTGCCCCCACACGTGATGAGCCGCAATTGCGCCTCACCCGTATCGGCATACACGCGGTCGCTCGGGAAGCTCTTCTTCTCGAACACCTCAACCGACTCGATGCGGAACGTCGCGACCATCCCGTCAGTCCGCACAACGTCCGCAGTGTCGCCGGGACGCAGCGCGCCAAGGCCGTAGAACGCGGCAGGCCCGGACTTCGTGTCCACATGCGCGACGACGACCGCCGTCCCCACCGACCCCGGGGTGGCGGCGTCCTTGTACCAGCCCGCCAGGTTGCGGTTGTTCGGGTCGGGGACCGCCAGTTCCCCGGACGGTTCGAGGCCGAGGGCCACGAACGGAGCATCCACCCCGATCTTGGGGATCACCACACGCGTAGGCGGTGACGACCCCAGCGGTACGACCACCCCCGGCTGCCCCGCCACCGGCGAACCCTGCCCCGCCTGAGGTCGAACAGCCGGTTGTACGCCCGGAGTTGTGCCGTCGACCCCCACCGACCCAGCGTGCGAGCGTGCCGCCGAGGCAGGTGGAGCAGGCGGACCGCCATCCCCATCGGACACCGCCCGATATACGAGCACGCCCCCCGCAAACACCGCCAGTACAGCGGCGAGCGCCAGGAGACGGAACGGCCATTTGGGTGAACGTCCAGTCTCCGCCGCGGCGTTGGACACCAGGTCCTCCCACTCCTCCAGGATCGGCACGTGCGGGACGGCGACGGCAGCGTCCCGCCCCGTACGACAGCGACCAAGGCGTCGTACGGGGCGGGACAGCCGGATCAGTTCCGGCCACTACTGCCGGGGTGTCGGACCCGAAGAGGGCCCGAGCCACGACCGCCCGTCAGGCGGTGTGACGACCCGTGCTGCGGCGGCGCATCGCGTACACGCCGAGCGCGCCACCGGCGATCAGCAGCGCACCGCCGCCGGCCAGGCCCGCGGCGCTGATGCCGCTCTGCGTACCGCCGCCACCGGCCTTGACGCCGCCGTTCGGCTTGACCGTCGACGGGGTGGTGGTCGCGGTGCCGCCGGTCACCATGAAGGTGCCGGACGCGGTCTTGCCGTTGCCGCAGGTGAGCTTCACGGCATACGAGCCGGCGGCCACGTTCGCGACGGTGCCGGTTCCGACCATGGTCTCGGTGCCCTTGGACAGGGTGATCGTCCCAAAGGCCTCGGACGTGGCACTGGCCGCCGTCCCGGCGCAGAGGTTCCCGTCGTTGACGGTGATCGAGGTGCCCGGCGTACCGGAGCCGGGGAACACCTCGGCACCCTGGGCGTGGGCGGCAGTGGGGGCGATGGCGAGCAGGGCTATCGCGGAGGAAGCGCCAAGGACGTAAGTGCGTGCACGACGCATGACTGGGTTTCCTTTCGGCTGCCACGGCGGTTGCGATCGTCGGTGACCGCACTGGACCCCGTGGGACCTCACTCATCATCAGCAGACTTTTGTGGCAATGCATTTCGAAACACCGCAAATGCCACTAGGCACACAAATCACACCCGCATGTGGTATGCGCAACGCCGACACGCCCGGCACCGGCTCCGAGGGACCAGGGGAGAGCCCAGGTACTGAAGGGGAGTCGGGGCACAGCGCGAGGCCCCGCCGAACGACCCGGCACCCAGCGAACTCCCATCCCAGGCTGCCGAGCCCACCGCACGAAGACGTCCGCCAAACCGCCCGACAGCGTTCACACAGACGGAGCAGGGGAGATCGATGCGAGACCAGTCAGACCGCTGACTGATCCGGACGCGAAGGAGTCCGGGAGGGTCATCTGCTCGACCGGCGTTGGTGCGGGGGCGCCTTGGGCTGGTCGATGGACGCGACGCCACTTGGCTTGGGCCGCCAGTGGCGAGGAGGGATGTGACCTTGCTGGGGGCTGTCGAGCGCGGGCGGAGTGCGGACGAGAGAGAACGTCCACACCGAGGAGTCCGGGCGGGTGGGTGACCGTCGCCGCTTCCCGATCGGCCCCGGTGGGGCGGAGGTGGGAGTGCGGGTGGCGAGGCCCCGCTGGGCGCGACGAAGTCGCGCAGAAACGACCGAAGGCGACCCGGTCCGCGCTTTTGCGGACGTGGGTCGCCTTCGACTTCGGGTGCGCCGCCAGGGACTCGAACCCCGGACCCGCTGATTAAGAGTCAGCTGCTCTAACCAACTGAGCTAGCGGCGCTTGCTGCGTGAAAAATAGTACCCGATGTCGGAGTGTGCTCGACACCGGATAAATGCGCGTCACCGAGGGCTGGTGCACGCGGGTGAGAGCGTACGGCGGCCGGGGTCGGGGGCGTGTGCGGAGCGGGGGCATGTCCCGGGGACGGTTGCCGGCGGAGCCTGATGCCTGAGCTCTGATGAGTGCGTGGCAGCGGCCGTGAAGGCCGGTGGGGGACGCCTACTGCTGGGGCCCGCGAGTTGTCGCGTACTGGGCGCGGGTTGGGGGCTCCGGTCGGCGGATGGCGTCGGCTCGGGAGGACACGTTTTTGGACGGGTTGTGGGTGTCAGTGTGTGCCGTTGCTCGCGCTGCCTTGGGGACGATTGACATCGGGCGCTCGCCCGCGTAGATCTGACGGGTAATCAGATCCAGGTGAATCACAGGTGAGGAGTGCGCCGATGACCGGCTTGGCGGAGGATTTCGCGGCGAAGGCCGGGGCGGCGGTCGTGGTCGGTGCCAGCGGCGGACTCGGCGCGTCGATCGCACGCATGCTCGCCGAGCGGGGCAGTGACCTGGTCCTGACCTACCGCAGCAACGCGGGGGCGGCCGAGGAGATCGCGGACGAGGCGCGGGCCAAGCACGGGCGGCGGGCCAAGGCGTACCGCGCGGACCTCACGGACGCGCCCGGGGTGGCCGCGGTGCTGGACGAGGCGGCCGCGGAGTTCGGCGGCATTCACACGGTCGTGTATGCGTCCGGCCCGCACGTGCCGATGATCCACCTCAGCCGCGTCTCGCCGGAGCAGTTCCGCAACCAGATCGACAACGACGCGGTGGCGTTCTTCAACCTGGTGCACCCCGCGCTCCCGCACCTGCGCGCCGGGAACGGCAGCATCGTCGCGGTCACCACCGCGGCCACCAAGCGGTACCCGATCCGGGACGGCCTCTCGTCCGCGCCCAAGGGCGCCGTCGAGCAGGTCGCCTGGGCGCTGGCGGCGGAGGAGGGCCGGTTCGGCGTACGCGTGAACTGCGTCGGCCCCGGCATGCTCACCGACGGCATGGCGGCCGAGCTCATCGGCAACGGTGACCTCGACGAACGCGCGCTCGACGTGGCCCGCAACAACATCCCGCTGCGCCGCTTCGGCATCGCGGCCGACATCGCCGAGGCCGTGTGCTTCCTGGCATCTGACCGGGCGGGATTCATCAGCGGGCAGAAGCTCGACGTAGACGGCGGCTACGGCGTCTGAGCGGCTACGGCGTCTGAGCGGCCACGGCGTCCGACGCTTTCGCCGAGGCCGCGAGGTGCCCGCCGCGCCCCGATGGTTCGAACCGGCGAGACGGCCTGACCGTGTGCCACAACCGTTCGACGTCGCAGAGCCACGCGCCCTTGAGAGCTGACTACACCTGAGCGGAAGCTTGCCGCGCGCCTCGGGCGCAAGCCAGCACTGTCGTGGCCGTCGCGTCAATGAAGAGCACGTACGACCAAGCGCGGTCTGCCGTCTGGATGAGGCCGAGGCGCACGGCCTCGTCGCCCGCACGTTCGAGGATCGAGACGGTCTCGGCGAGGCCGAGTGTCGCAAGCCCGCGCTTCCGGGTGTGCCGGAGCCGCCTTCGGTAGGTGTGGCAGTGCCGGTCGGCAGGAACGAGGCCGTCGTAGACCTCGAAGCCGCCCCCGGACACCAGAGCATCGCGCGCGGGCCCGCAGGCCGGCGTCTGCGCGGCGTGTTCGGCGAGCAGCGCGGCCAGGTCATCGCGTGTCATGTGCCATCCGCGTCATGTGCCAACCTTGCCGGGGCGCCGTGCGGCGGGCGAGCCAAAAAGCGACCAGGTGCCGGTCAGTCTTCTTGCGTTGGGCGTACGGCGTAGTCGCCCAGGGCGTGGGTTAGTTGGGTGAAGGCTGCTTCGGCGGCCGGGGCCACTGCCTTGGCGATGGCCTCCGCCGACTCGCCTGCGACGCTGCGGCGTTGGAGTTCCTGGAACAGGGCGCGGTGCACGCCGCCGATTTGCGCCGCGGCCAGGTGTGGGGTGAGGTCGTCGGACGCCGCCTCGGCGTTCCCGCCGTCGCGGTCCGCGAGACCCGCCCGGGCCTCGTCGGCCAGTACCTGCGCCAGCGCCTGCTCCCTCTTCTCGTGCAACTCGCGCAGCCGTGCCACGAGCACCGGGCTGTCCGCGACCATGCGCGCGAACGCCTGACCACTGAAGCCCAGCACGGGGTTGCACGTCGCCAGGGACTCGCGGAACGCGCCGTGCAGCGCGGCCACCGCCGACTGCCCGGGCGCCCGCGCCGCGACGGTTTCGGCCAGGCTCGCGACGAACGCGTCCGCGTGGTCGAGCGCCAGGTCCTCCTTGCGGGGGAAGTAGTTCGTCACCGTCATCTTGGCCACGCGCGCGGCGTTCGCGATGTCGGCGATCGTCGTCGCGTCGAAGCCGCGCTCGATGAACAGGCGCGTCGCGTGGTCGGAGATCGCCTGTCGCGTCTCCATCTTCTTCTGGGCGCGCAGGCCGACCGGCTCTGTCGTGGTCATGGCCGCATCCTCTCATAGGTCGGGCATGTATTTGGATCTGACCTATTTTTGTGCTTGACAGTATGTAGATCTCGGCCTAATTTTATGTCCGACCTACTGATCAGGGCAGAGGAGCCGCGTTGACCGTTCGTACCCCCGCACCGTCGATCGCCGTCGCGACCACCGACTCCGTCGCCGACTACCTCAAGCGCATCGGACGCACGCCGCTGCTCGACGCCGAGCGCGAGGTCGCGTTGGCGCGCCAGATTGAGGCCGGGCTGTACGCGCAGGAGCGCCTAGACACCGACCACGCCCTCGACGCCGCCGCCCGCGCCGACCTGGAATGGCTCGCGGCAGCCGGGCGTACGGTCAAGCAGCACATGATCGAGGCCAACCTGCGTCTCGTCGTCTCCGTCGCAAAGCGCTACGCCGCCACGGGAGTTCCACTCCCCGACCTGATCCAGGAGGGCAACTGCGGGCTGATCCGCGCGGTCGAGAAGTTCGATCACGAACGCGGGTTCAAGTTCTCGACGTACGCGATGTGGTGGATCAAGCAGGCGGTTCAGCGTGCGGTGGACGAGACTTCGCGCACCATCCGCGTGCCCGCGCACATGGCCGAGTTGATCGCCAAGGTCGACCGAACGAGCCGCCGCCTCGAACGCGATCTCGGCCGCGCCCCCACCGCAGCCGAGATCGGCGCCGAACTGGACCTGACCGCCGAGAAGGTGACGCGGGTTCAGGGGTACGACCGGCGCCCCGTCTCGCTGCACACGCCCATCGGCAGCGAGGGCGACGGCGAGCTGGGCGACATCATCGAGGACACCGTCTCGACCCCGGTTGCGGATCAGGTCGCGGACGCCGGGCTCCGCGCCGAACTCGACCGCGTTCTCGCCGATCTGACGGAACGTGAGGCCGAGGTCGTCACCCTGCGGTTCGGTCTGGCCGGCGACGGTGAGCCCCGGACGTTCGAGGAGATAGGCCGTCACTTCGGGCTGACGCGAGAGCGGATCCGGCAGATCGAGGTCAAGGCGATGGCCAAGCTCCGCCGCGAGTCGAGGGCGTCCGTCCTGCGCGACTACCTCGGCTGAAGCGAGGCGGTACGCCGGCTGAGGGCCGCGGTACGCCGACCGAGCCCACCCGTCCCGCGCAATCGCCTTCGAACCGCCCCGACGCCGCATCACCACGAGTCGTCCGGTGCGTATTGTGCTGACTGTGTCGCCGCCGTGTGGGCGGACGACGGCCAGGGATCATCGGCGGGGGCCACCGGCGGGACCATCCGCAGGGACCACCAGCAGGACCATTTGCAGGGCAACGACAGGAGTGTGGCGGTGCGACGCGAACACCTGGACGGCTACCTGGCCTTGCTCGGCGTCGAACGCCCCGAGGGCCCGCCCGACGCGGCGCTGCTCGCCGACCTTCAGGAACGGCACCTGCGGAGCGTCCCGTTCGAGAACCTCGACATCCATCTCGGCCGACCGATCAACCTGGTCGAGGACGAACTCGTCGCCAAGGTCGTCGAGCGCCGCCGCGGCGGGTTCTGCTACGAACTCAACGGGGCTTTCGGCGCCCTGCTCAAGGCACTCGGGTACGACGTCGCCCAGCTCGCCGCCCGCGTCTTCGTGGCGGGCGGGCCGGAGGTCGGAATCCCGTACGACCACATGACGTTGCGCGTCCAACTGGACGAACCCTGGCTGGCGGACGTCGGGTTCGGACGCTTTGCCCGGCGCCCGCTGCGGTTCGACGTACGGGACGAACAGGCGGACCCAGACGGCGTGTTCCGCATCGCCGACGGCCCGGACGGGGACCTCGACGTGCACGGAGGCGGCGGCCCGGAGTTCCGCATCGAGACCCGCCCCCGCGAACTCGCCGACTTCACGGCCGGGGCGTGGTGGCACCAGACCTCGCCGCTCTCGCACTTCACCCGCGGTCCGGTCTGTACGCGCATGACGCCGGACGGAGGACGCATCACCCTCGCGGGCCGGAGGGGCGGCACGAGGAGGAACTGCCCGACGACGCGGCCGTTCTTGCGGCGTACCGCGATCACTTCGGCATCGTGTTGAATCGCGTGCCCGACAAGACCCCGCCTGTCACCGGGTGAGCCGGGCGGCCCCCGTTTGCGCCCCCGACCACCCGCCAGATCGCCCGGTGGTCGGCAGCTCTCGCCGCATCAGCCCTTCAGGCTGGGCGGGACAGCCGAAGCCCCGCTGGGCGGCCACCCGTTCGAGCCTCCGGAACCGGAAGGACCGTAAGGACCACCAGGACCCTTGGGGCCAGTCGAACCACCGGGCATCGGAGGAAATACCCCAAGGTCCTCGGTCACACCTGCCGGGGGCGGCGTGAGGTCCACGGGCCGGCCCCAATCCGAGTACGTGACAGTGGACTTCACGAGGATCGGCTTGGACAGCTTCATCGGCATGACCGACACCTGCTTCACCGGCAGGCCGTCCGGCCCGACCCACAGGTCCAGGGTCGAGCGGTCCATGCCCATCGCCTCGTAGATCTGACGGGTCTGTTCGCGCATCTGATCGGTCAGCTTGGCGTCCTCCAGCAGGCGTACCAGCGAGATCGTCCCGGCGTAGTGGGTGGTCTGGACACCGTCGACGACCTCTTTGCCCTGGACACGTATGTCCCCGGAGTTGATCAGCTTGTCCAGGTAGGCCAGCGGTCCTTCGTCCCGCGGTGCCTTCGGGTCCCCCATGCCCTGCGGCGCGGAGGTCGTCAGCTCCGGGAGGGTCGCCTTGGACCAGGACTTGTCCGGCGAAAACCCGGGCACGTTCGGATCGAGCTTCGAGTAGACGGTGTTGCCGATCATCAGACTCTCGGACGTCTGCTCCTGCGTGATGTGCGGAGCCCCGACCGCGGCAAAGGCGGCCGGGTACGTGGTCGTCACGATGCGTTGCGCGGAGTCGGAGACGCGCACCTGCTGCTGCATGACGCTGGCGAGTTCGCCGTCGTACTCCTGCACGGCTTTGCTCTTGTAGGTCTGTTGCCTGCCCACCTGGGAGCGCGCTGCCGCAACTTCGGCGACAAGGGCCGACATACCCGGCCTGTCATTCGCGGCCGCGGTTCCGCCGTCGGTGGCGGGGGCTTCGCCACCTGGCGCATTCGAGGCACCGGTCGCCCCGGGCGGCGTCGGATTCGCCGGGCTCGCCGCGTCGCCGCCGCCCTTCGACGCCTTGTCACCCGAAGCGCACGCGGACACGGAGGTTCCGAGCAGCACGGCGTACAGCACTGTGGTGAAGAGGTGCTTCCTGCGCATATCCGGTCCGCCTTCCGAGATGGATCGATCGGCAGCGCAAGCATGCCCCTTCGGCGCCGCGAGCGTTGGCGGACGTATCCCTCGCGGCGCTGAGCGGCCGACGCGAACCGTCCGCAATCCGGTCGGCGCGCTCCCGGACCGGTGTCGGGAATGGTGGGAGGATGCCTGGAAGTCCGTTTCGACGGAGGCAGCGGTTCGGTGCCTTTCGCGTCCCCGGAAGCGGAGGGGCCGACCAGGCTGACGGGATGAGGAGGTGCGCATGCGAGCCTGCATATCGGCTATATCGGTCATAACCGCGCACCGTGTCAGCGTCGTGATCTCGTACGCGCCGCTCAGCGTCTCGACAGGCGATCACCCCGGCGCGTCGTAGCCCCACAGCGCCGGCCGAACCGCGTCGCGCCCGGTCTCCGGGCCAAAGACGGCGTGTTTCTCTCCCCTCGCATGGCGCCGCGGACACACAGTGCGCCGACGCACAGCGCACAGGCCCGTCCCCGGACGCCCCTTGCCGTACCCCGCCTTTCGTCGCGTACGTGGAGCCCACACGGCCCGGGCTCCGGCGCGACTTCCGCACAGATCCGAGGAGTTTGTATGTCCGAGACCGGCATGCGCCGCCGTGCCGTGACGCCGCGGGCGGTGGTGACGTGGACCGCCGTGTCGGTGGTGGGCGCCGTCGCCTGGGGCGTGCTCGCCCTCGCGCGGGGCGAGGAGGTGTCGGCGGTCTGGCTGATCGTCGCGGCGCTCGCGTCGTACGCGATCGGCTACCGCTTCTACTCGCGGTTCATCGCCCGCCGCGTCCTCGTACTGGACGACACGCGTGCGACACCGGCCGAACGCCTGGAAGACGGCGTCGACTTCCAGCCCACCGACCGACGCGTGCTGCTGGGGCACCACTTCGCGGCGATCGCCGGTGCCGGGCCTCTGGTCGGGCCCGTACTCGCGGCGCAGATGGGGTACTTGCCCGGGACGATCTGGATCGTCGTGGGCGTGGTCGCCGCAGGAGCCGTGCAGGACATGGTGGTCCTGTTCCTGTCGATGCGCCGGGACGGCAAGAGTCTGGGCCAGATGGCCCGCGACGAGATCGGGCGGATCGGCGGATTCGCCGCGCTCATCGCGGTGTTCGTCATCATGATCATCCTGCTCGCGGTGCTGGGCCTCGTGGTCGTCAACGCGCTGGCCGATTCGCCCTGGGGCACCTTCTCGGTCGCGATGACGATCCCCATCGCCCTGTTCATGGGGATGTACCTGCGGTTCCTGCGTCCCGGGCAGGTCGTCGAGACCACCGTCATCGGCGTCACGCTGCTGCTGTTGGCGATCGTGGCGGGCGGCTGGGTGGAGAACTCCGGCCTCGCGGACGCCTTCACATGGAGCCCGAAGACCCTGGTCGTCTGCCTGGTCGCGTACGGCTTCGTGGCCTCGGTGCTGCCGGTCTGGCTGCTGCTCGCACCGCGCGACTACCTGTCCACCTTTATGAAGGTGGGAACGATCGCGCTGCTCGCGGTCGGGGTCCTCGTGTCCGCGCCGACGCTCCAGGCGGACGCCGTCAGCAAGTTCGCGGGTTCGGGCGAAGGACCGGTGTTCGCGGGGGCGTTGTTCCCCTTCCTGTTCATCACGATCGCCTGCGGCGCCCTGTCGGGGTTCCACGCGCTCGTCTCGTCCGGCACCACGCCGAAGCTGATCGAGAAGGAGTCGCAGGTCCGGCTCATCGGTTACGGCGCCATGCTGATGGAGTCGTTCGTGGCGGTGATGGCCATCGTCGCCGCGTCCGTCATCGACCCAGGGCTCTATTACGCGATGAACGCACCTGCGGGCGTGCTGGGTTCGACGGCGGAGAGTGCGTCCCAGGCGGTCGCCAACCTCGGGTTCACCATCACGCCCGAGCAACTGCGTTCCGCGGCACAGGCAGTGGAGGAGTCGAGCCTGATCGGACGTACGGGCGGAGCGCCCACGCTCGCGGTCGGGATGTCGGACATCTTCTCGTCGGTCTTCGGCGGCAACAGCCTGCGTGCGTTCTGGTACCACTTCGCGATCATGTTCGAGGCGCTGTTCATCCTGACCACGGTCGACGCCGGGACTCGCGTGGGCCGCTTCATGGTTCAGGACATGCTCGGAAACGTATGGAAGCCGCTGGGCCGGGTCACCTGGAAGCCGGGCATCTGGGCCACCAGCGCGCTCGTCGTGCTGGGTTGGGGCTACTTCCTGTACGCCGGAACGACCGACCCGCTCGGCGGGATCAACCAGCTCTTCCCGCTGTTCGGCATCGCCAACCAACTCCTGGCCGCCATTGCCCTCACGGTCGCGACGACCGTCCTGATCAAGCACGGCAAGGTGCGTTGGGCGTGGGTGACGGGCGTACCGCTGCTGTGGGACCTGGCGGTCACCTACACCGCGGGTTGGCAGAAGATCTTCTCGGGCGATCCCCGCGTCGGGTTCTTCGCGCAGCGCAGGCGCTATGCGGACGCCGTCGACGACGGCAAGGTCCTCGGCCCGGCCAAGAGCATTGACGAGATGCACACCGTGGTCCTCAACTGCACCGTGAACGGCGTCCTGACCGCCGTGTTCCTGACCCTGGTGGCCATCGTGGTGATCAGCGCGGCGGTTGTCTCGGTGCGGGCGATCCGCGCCGGTTCGCTGCCGACGACGGAGACGCCGTACGTCGAGTCGCGCATTCAACTGCCGGTTCCCGGCGCGCGAAAGCCCGAGACCGTTTCCGTGGGCGACGCGGACCGCGCATGACGGCCTTCGGACGGCGGCTCCGAAGGGGACGTCGACGCTGGTCCGGACGGCGACTCCGGACGGCCCTGCGCTGGTACCTGCACGAGATCTCCGGGACCGCCGCCTACGAACGGCACTGTGAATGGCATCGCCGCACGTACCCCGGCCAACCGGCCCCCACGCGTCGGGACTACGAGGCATGGCGGCGCCAGAAACGGGAGGAGAGCCCGGTTTGCCGCTGCTGCTGAGACGCGGACCGCGGTCCATCGTGAGACCGAGCGGGCCGCGGGAGCGGACGACACGGGCTGCGGAGTCGGCCGATATGCGGCCACGCCCGGGCGAATGACGCTCTAGAGTCGTCGACATGACTCGGCTCCAGCTCATGCGCGCGGAACACGGCTCGGCGGTGCGGGAATTCGAGCTGGCCAACCGGGCGTACTTCGCCGCCTCGATTCCGGACCGCGGCGACGAGTACTTCAAGGACTTCGACGTACGCCATGGCGTACTGCTCGCCGAACAGGACGCCGGCACGGTCTACTTCCACGTCATCCTCACCGCGGACGGCGAGGTCGTCGGCCGTGTGAACCTCATCGATGTGGCGGAGGGTTCCGCCGAGTTGGGCTACCGCATCGCCAAGCGGGCGGCGGGCCGCGGGCTGGCCACCGCGGCGGTGCGCACGGTCTGCGTTCGGGCCGGGGCGGCATACGGTCTGTCGACGCTGCGGGCCGTGACCACCCTCGACAACCACGCCTCGCTGGCGGTCCTCGGCCGCACCGGGTTCGAGGCGGTCGGCGAGGAGGAGGTCGACGGCCGCCCGGGCCTGCGGTTCGTGCGCGATCTGCGGGACGTACGGGAGTCTCGGGATCAGCCCGACGTGCGCGATGCTCCGTCCTTCCGGAAGTCCAAGCCCTGAACACGGACCCGAACGGTCTCCGACGCGCGTTGCCGTTCTCCGCCCTTGGGGTGGCGGGGAACGGCAACGCGCTTGTGGTCTGCAGGGGCTTCCGTCTACCGGAGCAGCAGGCTTGAGTCGCCGAATTCGTGCCACAGGTAGCGCTTTTCCAAGGCCGCCTCGTAGGCGCGGCCGACGACCTCCGGTCCCGCTACCGCCTCCAGGAGCAGCAAATGCGAGGCGTCCGGGGCGTGGAGGCCGCTGATGAGGCCGTCCACCGCGTACGCGGGCCGGTCCGGGCCGAGGACGAGTTCGGTCCAGCCCTCGCTCGGCAAGACGGTGCCGTCCGGGAGTGCGGCGCTTTCCAGAGCGCGGGTGGCCGTCGTGCCGACTGCTATCACCCGCCCGCCACCGCGCTTCGTCAATTCGACGAGCCGTGCGGTCTGTTCGGGGACGCGGTAGCGCTCCGGCAGCGGGGCTTCCCCGGCCTCCAGGGACGAGATGCCGGTGTGCAGGGTGACCGGGGCGACCACGACGCCGCGGGCGATCAGGTCGAGTACCAGGTCGTTGGTGAACGGTCGGGCGGCGCTGGGCATTTCGGCGCTGCCGGGCTCGCGGGCGAAGACGGTCTGGTAGTGCGCGAGGGGCCAACGTCCCCGCAGGTAGCCGTACGTGATGGGGCGTCCGTGCTCGTTGAGGTACGCCGGTACCGCTGCGTCCACGCGCACCTTCCACAGGCGGCTGCCGGTCTCGACGCACGGGTCCGGGTACGCCTCCTCGACCTTCATCGCCACGCCCGCGGGGAGCGCGACCACTTCGCCGGCGCGGCCGTCCGGGATCGGACCGCCGCCGTTCTCGGGCGGGCGCATCTCGACGAGCCAGCGACCGTCGTCCAGTTCGGTGGAGAAGTGCACGATCACGCCGCGTCCGTCCGCGCGCCGCGCGTCGACGGCGGCCGGGATGGTGGCGGACGTGTTGACGACCAGGAGGTCTCCGGGCCGGAGATGGCTGCCGAGGTCGCGAAACCGTGCGTGGCGCACCGCACTTCCGTGGGTGTCGGAGGCGCCGTGGTCCGGGCCCGCGCGGCCGTCGCTGACCAGCAGGCGTACCTCGTCGCGCGACAGGCCGCGGGCCTCGGGGGGCTCGGAGGCGTGGAGTTCGTCGGGCAGGGTGAACCGGGTGCGGGCGGTGGCCAAGTCGATCACGCTCATGACGACAGCTCCTCGACGGGTGTCGGTTCGGGGGTGGCAGGGGAGTCGGAGGTGGTGCCAGGCACGGTGACCGCGAAGTCGGCCGCGCGGTGGCGTCCGCTCTCCGGCCGCCGGTCGAGCAGCGCGAGCAGTGCGGGGACGACCGTGCCCGGCTCGGGCCGGTCCGAGATGTCCTCGCCCGGGAACGCGTCCTGGTGCATCACCGTGCGCATGTCGCCAGGGTCGACGGCGTAGAAGCGGATGCCGGGGTTCTCGGCGGCGAGGGTCCCGGTGAGATGGTCGAGCGCGGCCTTGGAGGCGCCGTAGCCGCCCCAACCGGGGTACGCCTCGACCGAGGCGTCCGACGTGATGTTGACGACGGTGCCCCGCGAGGCGTCGAGCTGCGGCAGCAGGGCCTGGATCAGCGCGAGCGGGGCGACCGTGTTGACACGGAAGACCTCCTCCAGGTCGGCCGCCGGGTACTCGGCGATCGGGGGGAGCGGGCTGATGCCGAGTGTTCCGGCGTTGTTGACCAGCAGGTCCAGGCCGCCGAGGCCGGCGATGGTACGGGCGAGCTCGCGGCGGTGCCCGGGGGCGGACACGTCGCCGGTGACGGTCACCACCGAGGTCTCGGTCCGCAGGTCGGCGGCGGCCCAGGCGAGCTCGTCGCCGCCGCGCGCCGTGACGACGAGGGTCCAGCCGCGCTCGGCGAGCCCGTGCGCGAGCGAGAGACCGAGTCCGCGGGAGGCGCCGGTGATGAGGGCGACGGGCATGAGGATCATCCCCATTTCCTGTGATGGTTCGTCAGTGGCCTTTTGCGCTCCCCATGCTGCAAGTTAAAGTTGACTTCAGGTCAAGCTTTGCGGAGGAAGAGGTTCGCGGACATGAAGGACACCGATCTGCTGACCGTCGCTGAGGTCGCCAAGCGCAGCGGCTTCGCGGCCTCGGCGCTGCGGTTCTACGAGCGCGAGGGGCTGTTGGCGGCGCACCGCACGACCGGGGGTCAGCGGCGGTACGAGCGGCACGTCCTGCGCCGTCTCGCGTTCATCCGCGCCGCC
The DNA here is from genome assembly GCF_051388915.1 of Yinghuangia sp. YIM S09857. Classification (NCBI taxonomy): domain Bacteria; kingdom Bacillati; phylum Actinomycetota; class Actinomycetes; order Kitasatosporales; family Streptomycetaceae; genus Yinghuangia; species Yinghuangia sp. YIM S09857. Next base: position 203,757 of record NZ_JBPKBH010000013.1, read on the forward strand.
CGGCACATCGGCCTGTCCCTCGACGAGATCCGCGACGCCCTCGCCACGCTGCCGGAGTCGCGCACGCCGACCAAAGCCGACTGGGCCCGCATCTCCCGGGGCTGGCGCTCGCGCCTGGACGCCGAGATCGCCGCGCTCACGCAGCTCCGCGACGGCCTCGACTCGTGCATCGGCTGCGGCTGTCTCTCCTTGCAGCGCTGTGCCATCTCCAACCCGGACGACAGCGCCGCGCGCTTCGGCTCGGGCGCGCTCTACCTGCCCGAACCCCTCCGAGAGGACCACTGATCGGAGCTCCACGCAGGTGTCGATGCGTCGGGTGACACCTGCGCGGTCCCCGACGCGGGACGCGTCGCGCGCAACGCGCCCGCCGCGAAGACCGCGAGGGCGATCCACAGCAGAGCGAACCCGAACCACCGGGCGGCCGTGACGGATTCGCCGAACACCCAGGCGCCGATGGCGAATTGGATCACCGGGTTCAGGTACATGAGCAGACCGAACGTCGACAGCGGCACGCGGTTGACGGACGCCGAGAAGAAGAGGAGCGGGAGCGTACTCACGATCCCGGTGACCGGCACGAGCGGTGCGAGATGCCAAGTTCCGGGAAAGACGAGGCTGTTGGTGGCGCCGAGCCATACCAGAATGCCGATCGCCACCGGGACCAGGAAGACCGTCTCGACCGCCATGCCCTCGACGGCGGGTACCGCGAGCCGCTTCTTGATCAGCCCGTACAGCGCCACCGTGCCGGCGATCAGCAGCGCGACCCACGGGACGCCGCCGTACCCCCAACCCAGCACCAGGACGCCGGCCGTCGAGACGGCGACCGCCAACCACTGGTATGGGCGGAGTCGTTCGCGCAGTGCCCCGACGCCCAGCACGGCCGTCACGATCGGCCCGATGAACAGGGCCAACGACGTCTCCACGATGCGGCCGGTGACCACGCCGTAGATGTAGAGGCCCCAGGCGCAGCCCATGAGCGCGCTGCCGGCGGCGAGCGTCCGGACCGCGTGTTTGTTGCGGGCAAGTTCCTTGAAACCCTGGCGGGTGCGTCGGCGCGCGGCGACCACGGCCATCGCGACGGCCCACGACCACAGCACGCGGTGCGCGAGGATCTCGGCCGCGGTCATGGCGTCCAGCAGTGGCAGGAACAGCGGTTGCACGCCCCAGATGAGCTGCGCCGCCACCGCGCAGGCGAATCCGCGGCGCAGTTCCCGGCGTTCGTCGTCCCGCGCCACGGCGCCCCCTGAACCGACCCCCTGGGCGCCGCAGGTCCTTCGCACCCGAACGCCCGCCCCATCCTCCCGACCCCGGGCCGACGCCACTATCCACCGACCGCCGTCCGACGTCGCGAAGCCGTCGCATGAGGTCGGCGGAGGGCGTTGCGGTCGGGCACGACGTCCCACCCGGCCCCCGCGCTCACACGCGCTGCCTCGCCGTGTCCTAGGCTGTCTTCCCGCAGGGCCATCGGCCTGCCCATGATCGTGCCCGGTCCGCCCCCGAGCGCCGCACGGTGTGTCTTGCCAATTAGTCTTCATGGTTCGTCCTGATGCCTGAGCAGGCTCCGCATCCGTCGAATGGCCGCGGGGCCCAGTTGTGCCTGTGAGGAACCTGTCATGAGCGAGCCGCGCGGGGGCGTCGGCCGGAATCAGTTCGCTCGACTGCGCCGCCTGAGGTGGAGTCCATACCCGCGTCGGTCGGCGGAGTCCGGAGGTGAGGGCGGCCGCACCGCGACGGCGCTCGTCGGCGGCGCCTCCGGCGCACGGCGCGGCGGCCGCCTGGGCCGGGTGCTCGGCGCGCGGCACGACGGGGACCCCGAGTCCGCGAAGCCGTCCGGCGGCTCCCCGTCCCGGTGGCGGATATGCCATGTGGCGGTCGTGCTCGCACTGCCGCTGTATGTGGGATGGGGCCTTCTGCTGGCCACCGGCGGCGGCGACCTCGCGGCCCAGTACTCCTGGGCGGAGTTCGCGGTACGGCATCCGGGCACTCCGTACGGCCTGTTCTGGTACGGCGGGATCCACGTCGGCAGCTACAGCGTCCTGTCGCCGCCGCTGATGGCGTTGGTCGGGGTCCGCACTCTCGCCGCCCTCAGCGGGTTGATCTCGACCTGGTTGCTGGCCGCGCTGCTGGTGCGCACCACCCGCAAGGTGCCGACGTGGCCGGCGCTGGCTGGGGCGCTGGGGCTGTGGGCCAACGTCGTCTCGGGCCGCGCCACGTTCGCTCTCGGCGTCGCCAGTGCGCTGGGCACCTTGCTGGTCCTCGTGGGGCGGCACACACCTGTGTGGCGGATCGTCGCGGGGGTGATCGGGGCGGCGCTGACCGTGTTGTTCAGCCCTGTGGCGGGCCTGTTCCTGCTCGTGGCGGGCGCGGGGTTCCTGCTGGACCGGCAGTGGGCGAGAGGCCTGGCCCTGACCGTGCCCACGGCCGCGGTCGGCGGGTTGCTGACCGCGCTGTTCCCGTCCCACGGCCAACAGCCGATGGGGGCCGAGCGGATCATCCTGCCGGTCCTGGCCGGCGTCGTGGTGGCGTTGACGGCACCGCGCGACTGGCGCGTGCTGCGGGCCGGCGGCGCGGTATACGCCGTCGGCGTCGTGCTGACCTGGCTGATCCCCTCGCCGGTGGGCACCAATGTCGAACGCCTGGGCGCGCTCTTCGGCGCGTCCGCGCTGCTGGCGATCTGGGCCGAGCGGAGACGGCGGGGCCCGCAGCCCCGGAGGTCGTGGTTCCGCGTCGCCACCGACGCGTCCTTGCGCACGCGCTTCTGCGCCGCGGGGCTGGCGATGTGCGTGATCTGGACGGGTGTGGCGACGGGCCGGGACGTGGAGGCGCACACGGACGTGCCCGACTGGTCGCAGCACACCGCCGGGGTCATCGCCGAGTTGGACCGGCTGGGCGCGTATCGCGGCCGTGTCGAAGTGGTCCCCACCGGCTCGCACCGCGAGGCCCGGGTGTTCGCCGCGCATTTCCAGGCGGTACGCGGTTGGAACCGCCAACTCGACATGGAGCGCGGTCGGTTGTTCTACTCCGAAGAGCTCGACGAGGCGAGCTATCGGGCATGGCTGAACGACTGGGCGGTCGGCTACGTCGTCCTTCCGCACGCCCCACCGGACGGCTACGCGAGGACCGAGGCCGACCTGATCCGGTCCGGCCGCCTGGCCTCCTGGCTACAGCCGGTCTGGAGCGACGCCTATTGGACCGTCTTCCACGTCCAGGACGCGGTGCCGCTGGCCACGGCACCCGCCGAGGTGCTCCGCGCCGGCGACGCCGACATCGTGCTCAAGATGCCGAGCCCGGGAACGGTCACCGTACGCGCCGCCTACTCCCACTGGCTGTACGCCGACGGCGCCTGCCTCCGCGCAAACGGCCCCTGGATACAACTCACCGCCACACGCCCCGGCATCTATCGGATCACCTCCAGCTACCTCCTCCCGGACGGCTGCCAGACATAAGGCTTTCGGCCGGGAGACGCCGACCCGGATCGCCTGGGCAAGGGACCCAGGTCGAAAGGGCGGGTGTCGGCAACCAACGGATGAGTGTTCGGTCGTAGATGCGCATCCCTGCCTGACAGCGTCGGCTGCGAGCCGGGTTGTCTCGGCGGCTTCCCGGTGGACGCGTTCGGCTTCGCGTCGGGCGCCGAGTGATTGGCCGTCGGCGAGTTCGGGCGGAGTGTACGGCGTGTTCGAGTCCACTCGCGTCCAGCAGAGTGCGACGCGCAACCGCCATGTGTTCGCGTTCTGTGCACTTCGTTGATCTTGTGCGGCAACGTGTGGTTGTGTGACCGCATGGCCACCACCACGCAGCCGGCCAGACGCGGGGAACTGCTGCCTTCGCTCCCCGTGCTGGGCCGGGTCTATCTGGCTGCGCTCGCTGTCAACCTGCCTGTGCTCGCGCTACTGCTGACGCCGCAGATCCGCAGCCGGGTGGGCTCGGAGACGACGATGGCCGTCAGCGCGGTGGTCCTACTCGTTCTCGTTGTCACCGCTGTGGTGTTCGCACCGGAGGTCAGCGCCAAGGTGGCCCCGGCGGGGGACCAGTGGCGAGCGGGAACGGCCCGGTCGCAAGTCCGAGCCCTGATGCGGCAGGACCGTCGTGCGTACTGGTGGCGTCTCGGCGAATTCGTCGCGCTATATGCAGCCGCGCAGGGTGTCGGCGGTCTCATTGCCTGGATGCGCCCGCACATCTGGCGCAACCCCGACTTCGGCATCGACCCGGGCGCCGAACTCTGGGAGTTCGACTACGCCAACTTCGCGCTCCAGGCGGTCGGCATCTACGCGGTGATCTGCCTGGCGCTGAGTTGGTACGCCTGCCGCCTTCGCCAAATGGTGCTGTCGCGGGACAACGCTTAGCACTCCGGCGGTGGTTGGTGTCATGAACTGCGGTTGTCGGCGCCGCTCGTGGGCGGGACAGCCGGATCCGGGGTAGGGGCGGGCATTCGAAGAGCGTTTTGCCCCCGGGGTGATGTCCGAGGGGGTCCGCGGGCCGCGCCGATGTCGGGTGCCGCGCCAGTTCCGGGCGGATTTGCGGGTGAGCCGTCGGCTGGGCCGGCGGTCACCAGGAAACCTGCGCTGCCTTGCCGCTGTGGCAGAGGAAGTCTCCGTCACTGTCGGCGGCCGCACCGGCGCGTCGGCGAGGAGTGCGGCGTCACGGTGAGGACGGCAAGCGCGGTGACGCGTTTCGGGCGGCGTGGGCCAGGGCTGAACACCGGTGGTGGGTCAGGGGAGTGACTCGACCGCGTCGGTTATGAGGCGGCGGGCGTAGGTGGCTATGCCTGGCTGGGGGGTTCGGGTGGGGTCGGACTTCGCGCGTTGGTGGATGCCGTCCAGGAGGACCGCGAGGCGGAAGCGGGAGAGGGTTATGTAGTAGGTGAGGTCCGGGAGTTCGGGGAGACCGGCTCGGGTGGCGTAGCGGGTGGCCATTTCGTCCCAGGAACTGCCTTCGCTGGGGCCGGTTTCGAACCAGATCCGGAGGAATCCGGCGAGGTCGAGGAGGGGGTCGCCGATGGTGGCGGTCTCCCAGTCGACGATGGCGGTGACGCGCGGCGGGGGGTCGGAGGCGAGGAGCACGTTGCCGAAGTGGTAGTCGCCGTGCATGAGTACGGGGGTGAACGCGGGCGGGAGGTTTTTCTCCAGCCAGGCGGTGACGACCTCGACGCCGGGGAGTGTGCCGCTTTCGGGGTAGCTGGAGAGCTGCTTCATCCAGCGGCCGACCTGGCGTTCGTGGAAGCCTTCGGGGCGGCCCAGGTCGGCGAGGCCGATGGCCTGGGGGTCGAGGGCGTGAAGGTCGGCAAGGGTGTCGGCCATGGCGAGGCCGATTTCACGGCCGGGTGACGATACGGGCCCGGAGGCGCCGAAGGTGTTCGGGATCGCGTCGGGGAACGGGGCGAAGCCGTCGACGCGGGCCATGAGGTAGAACGCGCTGCCGAGGACCGCGCGGTCGTCGCAGAAAGCCACCGCGCGCGGGTGCGGGACGGGAGTGTCCGCGAGCGCGGTCAGGATGCGGAACTCACGGCGCAGCCCGTCCTCGGCGCGGTCGAGGGCGACCCCGGCCGGTCGGCGCAGGACCCAGGTGTGGTCCCCGCGCCGGATCGCGAACATGGCGTTGGACTTGCCGCCGGAGAGGGACGTGTGGTCGATCGGCTCGCCGGGGGCCAGGCCCAGGCCGTCGAGCCAGGCGGCCAGGCGGGCCGGGTCGAGGAGGGGTGCGGCGGGGGCGGTCATGAGGCGGCTCCGCGGAGGTTGTCGGCCATGCCGTCCCGGGATCCGCCGGACGGTTTCGCGGCGGCGCCGCGTACCCGCGTACCGCCGTCGATGATCAGGTCCGCGCCGGTGATCCACGCGGCGGCGTCGGACGCGAGCCACAGGGCCGCGCCCGCGATGTCGTCGGGCATGCCGATGCGCCCCAGCGGGATCCCGGCGGACGCCTTGGCCTCGTCGGGCTCCCAAATGGCCCGCGCCATACGGGTCTTGACGAGACCGGGGGAGAGCGAGTTGACGCGTACACCGGGTGCGAGTTCGCCCGCGAGCTGGCGCGTGAAGTGGGCGAGTGCGGCCTTGCTGACCTCGTACGCGCCGAGCATCGGGGCGACGCCGTACGTCCCCTCGGTGCTGATGTTGAGGATGACGCCTCCGTTGTCGCGCATCCACGCGCGCCACACCGCCTGCGCGAAGAGCAGCGGGCCGTCCAGGTTGACCTGGAAGGTCTTGCGCCACGCGCCGAGAGGGACATCCATCAGCGGGCCGAACGCCGGGTTGGTCGCGGCGTTGTTGACCAGGACATCGACCCGTCCGAACGCGGCCATGGTGTGCGCGACCGCCGCCTCGACCTGCTCCGGGTCTCCGGCGGAGCCCGCGTACGCGATCGCACGCCCGGACGCGCCGAGGCCGTCGAGGTGGGCGAGGGCCTCGTCGAGCTCGTGTCGCCTGCGGGCGGTCAGGCAGACGTCGGCACCCGCGCGCAGGAACGCCTCGGCCGTCGCGAGGCCGATGCCGCGCGACGCCCCGGTGACGAGAACCGCTCGGCCCGCGAAGGACGGTGACGGCGGCGACGCCTGGTCGGGGCGCTGGTCGGCCGGGTTGGTCATGACGGTCGATGCTAAGTGCGGCCCCTTGCGGTGTCCAGGTACCTGCTTTGGTCAAGTATTTGGGGAAGCAGCCGTGAGCGGAGGGAGTGGCACGGTGGACGAATCGGGGTTCGACGGGCGCGTCGCGGTCGTGACGGGGGCGGGTGGCGGACTCGGCGGGCGACGGGATCAAGGTCAACGCGGTCCTGCCGGTGGCGTGGACGCGCATGACGGCCTCGGGGTTCGAGCAGGTGTACGACGCCAAGTTCGGCCCTGAGGGCGCCGCGCCGTTCCGCGACACGTTCAAGCCGGAGCACACGGCAGCCTGCGTCGGGCTGCCGGCCCGCGAACTCGCGCCGTGCACAGGTGAGTTGCTGAGCGTGGGCGCGGGCCGCGTGGCGCGCGTCGTGCTCGGCGTCACGCCCGGGCGGCACGCGGGCGACGACGAAGCCGACACGGCGCCGATGCGGGCGCTCCTCGACGGCTTCGACGCGGTCATGGACATGGCCGGGCTGGCGGTGCCGAAGGATTCGTTCGACGAACTGTCGTACTTCCGGCGCTGATTGCGCGAAGACGCGGGCAGCGGCCAAGTCCCGAGCTCCGTCCGGAACGCAAAAAAAGGGGTGCCCCGGCGGTGGTC
>NZ_JBPKBH010000013.1:211122-236217 GCF_051388915.1 Yinghuangia sp. YIM S09857
CACGCCCGCCGCCTGCTGCCCGGGAACCGCGGGCGGCGCCGGTGGGGCGGCCGGGGTGAGGAAGGTCGCCCAGTCGGGCTTCTCCGACACGTTCAGCTTCTGCAACTTGGCGAGGACCGCCGGGTCCTGCGCGTCGAGCCAGTCCGCGAGCTGCTTGAACGACACGCAGCGCACGCCGTCCTTGGCGCACGCGTCGCGCATCGTGCGCTCGACGGCCTTCATGTAGATGCCGCCGTTCCAGCTCTCGAAGTGGTTGCCGATGATCAGCGGCGCACGGTTCGAGGAGTACGCGCGATTGAAGCCCGCCATGAAGCTCTCGTACGCCTGCTTCTCCCACGCCGCGTGGTTCGCCGGATCGCCCTTGACCGTCCGCGACTGGTTCATCATGACGTTGTAGTCCATCGACAGGACCTCGAACGTGTGTCCGGGGAACGGGATCGACTGGAGGGGCATGTCCCAGACGCCGTTCACCTTCGCGGGCCAGATCTGGCGTCCGCCCGGACCGCTGGAGTCGTACCGGAAGCCCATCTGCGGCGCGGCCTCCAGCAGCGCCTTCTGGCCCTCCAGGCACGGCGCCCGGCCGCCGACCAGCTCCTTCTTGTAGTCGAACGGCAGCGCCGGCAGGTCGGTGATGCCGGTCGTGGTGCGCCACGTCTGGACGAACTTCACCGCCTGCTCGGTCTCCTTGACCCAGTCGGCGGCCGACCAGGAGCCGCCGCCGCTCGGGCCGCAGAAGTGGCCGTTGAAGTGCGTGCCGACCTCGTGCCCGTCCTTCCAGGCGAGGCCGAGCTGCTCGATCGTGTCGTGCACCTCGTTGGCGTCCAGGAAGCCGATGTCGCTCTGGCCCACGGCCTTGTTCGGGCCCTGGTACAGCGCCCGCTGGCTGGCCGGGAGCACGTAGATGCCGCTGAGGAACAGCGTCATCGTCGCGTTGGACTCCTTGGCCACCTGGCGGAAGTGCGAGAACAGCTTCTGGTTGTCCTCGCCCACGCCGTCCCACGAGAAGACCACGAACTGCGGCGGGGTCTCGCCGGGCTTCAGCTTCTCGATCGGCATCCGGTTCGGCTGCACGCCGGTGCTGGACGTCGAGCCGTCGCCGATCAGGGTCACGGCGGCGGGCGGGGGCGCGGCCTGCACGGACTTGTCGTCCTTGCCCGCGGCCGGAGCCTTGGAACTGTCGTTCTTGGCGCTCTTGTCGTCACTGTCCTTGGCCAGGAACACGAATCCCACGGCGGCCAGGACCGCGACGACGACGAGCAGGGCTGCACCACGAGCGGAGCGCACGACTCACCTCGTCCGGAGGGTCAGAAATCTGATGGACCCTCACAGTAAGACGCGAATAATGCGGTTCTTAACAAATGCCAACACTCAAACGGGTGTGTCGCAGTATGTCTATCCGTTAATAGTTGACCAGTGCACCTATCTCGCCCACAATCGACATGACGCGGGCGCTCTGCCCGCGCTTTCGCCGGGCCCGAGGGGAGCATCGATGCGCGCGCTGATTCGCCACCGCATCACTCACCTGCCTGTGCCGCCCGGCGCGCACTGTCGCTGACCGACGCGCGCCGCCCCTCCCCGTACGCCTTCCCGCGCCCGTGGCGCGGCGGTCGCGCGCTGCCGTCCGTTCCGAATGTCCCGTACGCCACCACGTACGCCGTTCGCGGACGTCGGCTTTCGTCTCTCGCCCATGCCGTGTCACCCGACGGGACCTTGTTTCGGGACCCGTCGGGACCCGTCGGGACCCGTGTCGGAACCCTTGGAGGGGAAATCCGTGACCACCACCGCGCTCGAAAACACCGCCGCCACCAGCACCGCCGCCGCCACCGCTGAGGGCGGCATCACCGTCACCAAGGTCGCCGGGCGCATCGGCGCCGTCATCGGCGGCGTACGCCTGTCCGGCGAACTCGACGAGGCCACCGTGCAGGCGATCCGTGACGCGCTGCACGCCCACAAGGTCGTGTTCTTCCGCGGCCAGCAGCACCTGACCGACGAGACCCAGTTGGAGTTCACCCGCCTGCTCGGCGACCCGATCGGGCATCCCACGGTGAACCTGGAGGGTGAGTACGTCCTGCCGATCACCAGCGAGTACGGCGGTGCCGCCGACCAGTGGCACACCGACGTCACCTTCGTCCCGGCGTACCCGCTCGCCTCGATCCTGCGCGGCATCGAGATCCCGGCGGCCGGCGGCGACACGGTGTGGGCCAACACGGCGACCGCGTACGACGAACTCACGCCCGAACTCAAGGAGTTGGCGAACTCGCTGCGGGCCGTGCACACCAACGTGTACGACTACGCGGGCTTCTCGCCGGACAAGGACCCGGAGGCGTTCAAGAAGTACCAGGAGGTCTTCGCCTCGACGAGGTACGAGACGGAGCACCCGGTTGTCCGCGTGCACCCGGTGACGGGAGAACGCACCCTCCTCCTCGGCGGGTTCGTGCAGCGCATCCAGGGATACTCGCGCGAGGACTCGAAGTTGCTGGTCGACCTGTTCCAGGGCCACGTCACCCGCATCGAGAACACCGTGCGCTGGTCGTGGCAGCCGGGCGACGTCGCGATCTGGGACAACCGGGCGACGCAGCACCGGGCGGTCTCGGACTTCGGCCGGGTCGAGCGCGTCCTGCACCGCACCACCGTGGACGGCGACGTGCCGGTGGGCGTGGACGGCCGCGTCAGCACGTCCGTCAAGGCGGAGCCGGCGCAGGGGGCGTAGCGGGGGCGGCCGAAGTCGGCTGCACCGTCCGAGACTTCGGGTGCCGCGGCCCCGAGTGCGGCCGTCGGCCACGGCGGGCTGCGACCAACCGCCCGGCCCGCCGTCCGACCACGGCCCGACCGAGGGCCCGGTACCCCGCGCACTTTCCAGCGCGTTCCGGTACCGGGCCCTCGGCACCCGTCCCAGGATGCCCCGAACCATCTCAGGCGCCCGCGTTCCAAGGAGCCTGCCGCGGCCACGGCGCGGCCTCCTCCAACTGCGCCGCGACGCGCAGCAGCGTCGCCTCCGAGCCCATGCGGCCGGCGAGTTGGACGGCGACCGGCAGGCCGCGTGCGTCGAATCCGGCCGGAACGGAGGCCGCGGGCAGGCCCGTCACGTTGAAGACCGACGTGAACCACGTCATCTTGCCCGCGTTGGCCATCGTCTCCAGGCGCGTGGTGTCCATCCACCCCAGCTCGGGCACGTCCAGGCCGAGCGTCGGGGTCAGCCACACGTCGAACTCATCGAACCACGGGGCTATTTGGCGGCCCAGCTTCTCGGCGAGCCGGAGCGAGCGGCTGAGTTCGGTGACGGAGGCCGTGGCGAGGCGGTCGTACTGCCAGCGCGTGGCGGGTTCGAGGTCGTCGTCGGCAAGTGGGCGTCCCAGCACGGCGAGACGGTCCTCGATCTGCGCGCCGACCGCGGCACCCATGACCTGGCCGAGCACCGCCACCACGTCGGACATCTCCCAGTGCGGCGCGGACTCCTCGACGTCGTGGCCGAGTTCGGCGAGCAGCGCGGCCGTGCGGCGGACCGCCTCGGCGCCCGCTGGGGCCACCGGCGTGCCGTCGGCCGCGGCGGTCGCGAAGCCGATGCGCAGCCGTCCCGGCTTCTCCGCGAGTGCGGCGAGGAAGGAGCCGGGCGGGGCCGGGGCGAGTGTGGCGTCGCCGAGCACCGGTCCGGCGACCGCGTCCAGCAGTGCGGCGTTGTCGCGTACCGTGCGGGTGACCGCGTTGGCGATGGACAGCGGGTACGCGAAGGTCGCGTCGCCCGTGTCGTGCGGGACCCGGCCGCGGGACGGCTTCAGGCCGAACAGGCCGCAACAGGCCGCCGGGATGCGGATCGAGCCGCCGCCGTCGTTGGCGTGCGCGGCGGGCAGGATCCCGGACGCCACCGCGGCCGCCGAACCGCCGCTCGAACCGCCGGGCGTGTGAGCGGTGTTCCACGGGTTGCGGGTCGGACCGTACAGCAGCGGCTCGGTGCTGGCGTTCTTGCCGAACTCGGGGGTGTTGGTCTTGCCGACGATCACCAGCCCGGCCGCGCGGTAGCGGCGCGCGAGGATGCCGTCGCGCTCGGCGATGTCGCCCGCGAACAGCCGCGAGCCGTTCGCCGATGCCATGCCCGCCACATCGCACCCGAGGTCCTTCACCGCGAACGGGACGCCGCGCAGCGGGCCGTCCGGCAGCCCGGCCTCGATCGCGCGGTACGCCTCGTCGACGCACGTGGACACCACCGCGTTCAGGACCGGGTTGCGCTCCTCCAGCCGTGCCACGACGGCGTCGAGGAGTTCCGCGGGCTTGACTTGGTCCGTGCGCACCAGCTCGGCGAGGCCGACCGCGTCGTGCCCGTCCAGAAGTTCCGCTGTGTCCATGCCGTGCTCCTTGCTGCCATGCCGCCACGTCGGCAACGCCGCCGTGTCGTCGACCGGTGGACCGGGAGGGGCCCGCGGGTCATCATGCGATGAGTACCGAACGATGGCCATAGGCAGCCGGTCCCGATCCCCGGCGGGGCCGGGGCGGGTTCAGCGGGCTCCCGCCGGGACGCGCCGACGTCCGTAGCCGGTGGCGTACCGTCCCGGAACGGCGGCGGGCCGCCGCGCGGAGGTGCGGCTGACGACCCGTCCGCGCCGCAGCACGATGCGGTCGGCGGGGGCGCTCAGGACGGCCTCGGCGAGGCTGCTCGCGCGTACCGCCAGGAGATCCGCCACGGCGCCGGGCTCGGTGCCCGCCGCGGGCAGGCCCATGATCGCGCGGGCGGACGTGCTCACCGCCGCATACGCCTGTTCCGCCGCCATCTGACCCGTCGTCATCAGCAGCGACGCGGTCGCCAGGGCGTCCGCGCGGCCCATCGGGTGGAGCGCGTCGCGCAGGTGGTCGCCGCCCGCCGCGAGCCGGACGCCCGCGTCCAGCAGCGCGTGCAGCGGCGCGGGGCCTCCGCACGGCGGCAGTGCCCGGATGTCCCCGTGCGGTGTCGACGGCAGGCCGATCACCGCCATGCCGGACGCAGCGATGGCCTCCACGACCTTCGCCAGCGCGGGCGGCCGCAGCAGGCCCAGTGTCGCGCAGTGGCTCGCGGCCACCTGGCGTCCGAAGCCCGATTTGCGCAGCAGCCGGGCGAGGTCGGCGACCGCGAGCACGCGGCTGTCGGGCCGGTGGTCCAGGTGCAGGTCGAGATCGGCCTCGGCGCGGTCGGCGAGGCGCAGCAGCCGCCGCGTCTCGGCGCGCGGGTCGGACGCGCGGTGCGGGCGTCCGCCCAGCAGGCCCGCGCCCGCGGCGAACGCCTCCAGCGCCGCCCGGTCGGACAGGTCGGGGGAGGGCACCGCGACGATCTGGAGGTCGAGGACGCGGTGCAGGTCCTCGCGCAGTTCGCGCAGCACCTCCACGGCGCGGAGCGAGGCGCCGCCCGGGCCGATGTCGACGTGCGTGCGTACCGCCGTGACACCGTTCGCGGACAGCGCCTGGAGCGTGCGGTGCGCGCGTCGGCGCAGGTCCGCGGTGCCGTAGCGGGTCGGCTGCGCGCGCCACGAACGCACCGCGCCGTCCCGGCCGTCGGGGTCGCTGCCGACCGGTTCCCAGGTGAGTGCGCGGTCCAGATGCAGATGCGCTTCGGCGGGTGCGGGGAGCAGCAGGTAGCCGGTCAGGTCGATCGCGGCCTGGCCGGGGTCGGGTATGCCGACCGGGCGTATGTGGCTGATGCCGCCGTGCCGGAGGACGACGTTTCGGACGCGGCCGTCGGGCAGCGTCGCGCCGGTCAAGGTGGTCGTGTCGGTCACGGAGTCTCCTCATGCGCCGGGGAGCGTGGACGTTTCCGGTGCGTGCGAACGGCGTTGTGCGACCACTGTGCTGGCAGGCTGTTGCCGCCGGGTTACCTGGGGGTTACGGCCCCGGCGATGCGCCGCGAAACCGGCGCGTACCCCGGTGCCGGACCGGCGGGTGACCGGGCCGGGCCGCCGCGGTCGCGTGGACCGGCCGGGCGCGGGTGTCGGGACGGGCGACACCGTACTCGCGGACCCGGCTCCGCACCAAGGCCTGACGGGAGGTCAGGAACCCCGCCCTGCCGCCGGCTTCCGAACACGGAGTGCACACGCGCCGGCCGCTCGCGAGGCGGTCCCGAGGTGCGCACCCGTTGGCAGAACCGGTATTGTCAGTTCCGGATCTCTTTGCAAATCCCTTGAAGTCAAAGAAAGTTGACTACCTGGGCGAACGTGGAGCCTTCCTTCGCAACGCGAGTCAACCGCGCATTGCGGGAACTCGCGGAGATATACGGAGAGTTGCCATCCGTAGGGTTGTCATGGCGCGCGCCAGAGGTCAGGATCGCCCGCATGACGACTTCCGAGAGCACCGAAGTCCCCGAGACTCCCCTGTGGCTCCAGGGCCGCGACGCGGTGGTCGCGGCCGCCGCCCCCGGCGACTGGCGCGAGGAAGCCCCCGACTACCACCTGTCCCACACGGTGATGCCCGGGCAGCGCACCCACAACTTCGACGCGGGGTCGCTGGAGGCCATCGTCGAGTCGATCGTGCAGGTCTTCGAGATGGAGGTCTCGCACAAGAAGGACCCCGCCACGTGGGTGTCCATGGTCACCGAGCGGTTCCGTACTCGCGTCAACGGCGGCCCGTGGGCGACCGCCGCCGACATCGTGGAGCAGGGCAGCTACAACATCCTCATCGGCGACAGCATCTTCTACCGGACCGGCGAGGAGAGCTTCGACTCCTCGCACGCCGTCTTCCACGGCGCGTTCCCGGACGGGTTCTACTGGGAGGTGCTGGAGGTGCTCTCCCCGCCGCCGGTGGTGACGTTCAAGTGGCGCCACTGGGGCACCTTCGCGGGCGAGTACAACGGCTTCGCCCCCACCGGCGAGCGCGTGGAGATGTTCGGCGTAAGCATCGCGAAGGTCGGCGACGACCTGCGCCTGCTCGACGTCGAGCACTTCTACGACCCCAACGCGTTCCTCGGTCGGCTCACCGGCGGCTGCCCGGTGGCGCACACCTCGACGGAGTGACGGCGGCGCCCGGGATATCCGGTGGGTGCGCGGGAGCGCCCGGCCTACTGTGGACGGTGTGCCGAACCCCGTGAACCCCGAACCCGCGCCGGAACCCGTGCCCGACACCGCGCCTGACGCGGCACCCGACACGCCCGGCGCCGGAGCGGGCGCCGGTCCCGGCCCCGAGCCCTGGCCCGAGACCGTCGAGGAGGCCTTGGCCCTCCAGGACCGGCTGCGTCCGCTCGTCGACACCACAGGACCCGGACCGCGCGCGGTGCGCCGCGTCGCGGGCCTCGACGTCGCGTACGCGGAGGACTCCGACCTCCTTGCCGCCGCCGTCGTGGTCCTGGACGCCCGGACGCTCGCCGTCATGGAGCGCTCGGTCGTCCTCGGCCGGGCCCGGTTCCCGTACGTGCCGGGGCTGTTCGCGTTCCGCGAGCTGCCCTCGCTGGTCGCCGCGCTGGACGGCCTCACCACCCCGCCGGACCTGCTGGTGTGCGACGGGCAGGGCCTCGCGCACCCCCGCCGGTTCGGCCTCGCCTGCCACCTGGGAGTGCACACCGGCATCCCGAGCGTCGGCGTCGGCAAGACCGCGTTCGTCGGGACGTTCGAGGCGCCCGGACCGGTCCGCGGCGCCGCGTCCGACCTGGTGCTCGACGGCGAGGTGGTCGGCGCCGTCCTGCGCACGCAGCGCGACGTCAAACCGGTGTTCGTGTCGGTCGGGCACGGGCTGGATCTGGCGGAGGCGTGCCGCCATGTCCTGGAGCTCAGCCCGCGGTTCCGGCTGCCGGAGACTACCCGGCAGGCGGACAGCGCGTGCCGCGCGGCGCTCGCGGCGGCGGCACGCACGGCGTCGAACGCCCCTCCCGGCCAAGGCGGTTAGCCCACCACGCGCCGGACTCCCGGACACGCGAAGGCGCCCGCCCCCGGAAGTCCGGGGACGGGCGCCGTTCGCACACCGCCGGCCGCTACTCGGTGGCGATGGCGTTCAGCACGTTCATCCGCGAGGCCCGCAGCGCCGGGAGCAGGGCGGCCAGCAGGCCGACCAGCGCCGACAGCACCACGACCGTGATGACCGTGCTCCACGGGATGGTCAGGACGTCCAGCCCCTCGGAGGCCAGCAGCCGCTGGGCGACCACCCCCCACGCGAGACCCAGGGCAAGGCCGATGAGGGCGCCGAAGACGGCGATCACCATCGATTCCAGGCGGATCATCCGGCGGATCTGCCGTCGTGAGGCCCCGATGGCCCGCATGAGGCCGATCTCCCGGGTGCGCTCGACCACCGACAGCGCCAGCGTGTTGATGACGCCGAGGATCGCGATGATGATCGCGAGGCCCAGCAGGCCGTAGATCATGTAGAGCAGGATGTTGATCTGCTCCTGCACGAGCTTCTTGTAGTCGGCCTGGTCGCGCGCCTTGACCTGCGGGTACGGGTCGATGGTGCGCTCGACCGCCTCGCTGACCTGCGTCTTGTCCGCGCCCGCCTTGGAGTTGGCGAAGACGATGAAGTCCTGGACCTCGGGCAGGTACTCCTTGACCATGCCGAGCGGCAGCACCACGGCGTCGCCGAAGCCGACCCCGGGGTCCTCGTTCTCCTGGATCGCCCCGATCTCGGCCTTGACGGTCTGGTTCTTCTCCTTGAAGACCACCTCGATCGGGCTGCCGACCTTGAGGTTGTGTTCCTCGGCGACCTTCTCGCTCACCGTGATCTTGCCGTCGGCGCCGATGTCGCCGCCGTTGCCCGCGACCACCGCGCGCTTCCAGACGGTGTCGAAGCCCTTCTCCGCGCCGATCGCGTTGTCGGTCGACTTCCCGTCGGGGTACTTGACCTCGACGTCGTCCTCCGCGAGGACCCGGGCCCGGACCACGGTGCCGACGCCCTCGGTCGCCTGGATCTTGTCGGCGATCTCGGTCGGGAACGCGGTGCCCTGGCTCTGCACCGTGAAGTCGGCGCCGAACGACTCGTCGATCTGCTTCGAGATCGAGTCGTTCATCGACGCGGCGACCACCGACAGGGCCGCGACGAGCGCGACACCGATCATGAGCGCCGCGGCCGTGGCGCCAGTGCGCCGCGGGTTGCGCATCGCGTTCTCGCGGCTGAGCCGGCCCATCGAGCCGAACACCTTCGGGTAGCCGGCCGCCAGCGCGGGGATGACCGTACGCGCCAGCACCGGGCCGAGCACCACGAACGCGACGAGCGTCAGCACCACGCCCAGGCCGAGCAGCCCGCCGCCGGTGGCACCGCTGTCCGCGGACGCGCCGCCCGCCAGCGCCAGCACGCCGGCCACGGTGAGCACCAGGCCGATGATGGTGCGGACCTTGAGCGACTTCTGCGCCGGGGCGCTGGCCTCGCGCAGCGCGGCCATCGGCGACACGCGGCTCGCGCGGCGCGCCGGGATGTACGCCGCGACGACCGTGACGAGCGTGCCCACGAGGTACGCGGCGATCGGCGTCCACGGCTTGAACACCAGGGACGTGCCCTTGAGGTTCATGCCCGCGAGGCCGATCAGCGCCTTGAGGCCGACCGCCAGGCCGAAGCCCGCCGCGAGGCCGATCGTCGAGCCGACCAGGCCCAGCAGGATCGCCTCCAGGAGGACGGACCTGCGCACCTGCTTGCCGCTCGCGCCGATGGCGCGCATGAGGCCGAGTTCGCGCGTGCGCTGCGCGACCAGCATCTGGAAGGTGTTGAAGATCAGGAAGATGCCGACCAGGACCGCGATTCCGGCGAAGCCGAGCATCGCGTATTTGATGAAGTCGATGAACTGGCCGATGTCGTCGGCGGCCTTCTTGGCGGCCTCCGCCTTCGTCTTCACGTCGAAGCCGGCGCCCAGTTCCTTCTGGACGTTGGCCTTGAGCTGGTCGTTGGTGACGCCGGGTGCGGCGTCCAGTTCGACCGACGAGATCTTGTCGGTCGAGCCGAGCAGCGCCTTCTGCGCGAACTCGGTCTCCAGGAACACCAGCGTGGCGCCCGGGTTGGTGGTGGTGAACGTGGCGATGCCGACGACCTGGGCGTCGGACGAGCCGCCCGCGGGCGCGATGATGCGCAGCGGGTCGCCGATCTTGATCTTCTTGCGGTCGGCGGTGTCGGCGTCGACGACCGCCTCACCCGGCGCCTGCGGGACGCGTCCGCTGGTGAGCTTGACCGCGGACCGGTCGCTCTCGTACCAGTTGACGCCGATCGTCGGCGCGCCGGTCGAGGAGCCGATCGCCTTGTTGTTCTTGTCGGCGACGGTGATGTTCTCGACGCTCACCGAGGCGTGCGCCTTCGCGACGCCGGGGACGCCGGAGACGCGTTCGACCGTCGCCTCGGGGATCGAGAGCACGCGGCCGGTCGCGGCCAGGTCGCCGGTGTCCTTGTCGGACTCCTGCGAGACGGTCACGTCCGCCGAGGTCGACTTGAACAGGTCGTCGAAGGTCTTGGTGATCGTGTCGGTGAAGATCAGGGTGCCGGAGACGAACGCCACCGACAGCAGAATGGCGATGGCGGAGAGTGCCATGCGCCCCTTGTGGGACAGGAAGCTTCTGAAGCTCGCCTTGAGCATCGTGGACCGCCCCGCCTCAGCTTGTGCGGGCGGCGTCGAAGCGCTTCATGCGCTCAAGGACCGCGTCCGAGGTCGGGCGGAGCATCTCGTCGACGATGCGGCCGTCCGCGAGGAACAGCACGCGGTCGGCGTACGACGCGGCGCTCGGGTCGTGGGTGACCATCACGATGGTCTGGCCCAGTTCGCGCACACTGCGCTGGAGGAAGCCCAGGACCTCGGCACCCGCGCGCGAGTCGAGGTTTCCGGTCGGCTCGTCACCGAAGATGATCTCCGGGCGGCTGGCCAGCGCGCGGGCGCAGGCCACACGCTGCTGCTGGCCGCCGGACAGCTCCGCCGGACGGTGCGTCAGGCGCTCGCGCAGCCCGACGGTGTCGATCACGTTCTGGAGCCACGCCTGGTCCGGCTTGCGTCCGGCGATGTCCATGGGGAGCGTGATGTTCTCCAGCGCGGTGAGCGTGGGGAGCAGGTTGAACGCCTGGAAGATGAAGCCGATGTTGTCGCGGCGGAGCTTGGTCAGCGCCTTGTCCTTGAGCTGGGTGATCTCCGTGTCGCCGATCCAGCTCCGGCCGGAGGTCACGGTGTCCAGGCCCGCGAGGCAGTGCATCAGGGTGGACTTGCCGGATCCGGACGGGCCCATGATCGCGGTGAACTGACCGCGGGCGATCTCGACGTCGACGGCGTCCAGCGCGACGACGCGGGTCTCGCCTTCTCCGTACGCCTTGGTGAGCTGGGCGGCGCGGGCGGCGATGCCGGTCCCCCGGGAATCCGCGTGGTTCGTGGCTGCCGTGGCCGTGGTCACGAGTTTCTCCTGCGGTTGTGTGCGTGGCTGGTGCGCCGGGCAGGGCGCTGTCACCGGTGCGCGGCGGAATGGCGCCGGTCCGGCGTTTCCGCCGTTGCGGGCGAACTGATTCGAGTGAACACGATCACCGTATTGGGCGGCGGGTGCCCGATGAATCGTCGTCAGGAACGGAACGGCCGCTCCTACGCAAGGAGGAGTAGGGGGCTGGTGGTGTACATCTGCCCTTAGGGGGCCACCCTGGCGCGTGCGTCGGCGGGGGTGCGGGGAGGGCGCCTGTGGGTGGTTGACCCGCGGTGGCGGAGGCGATACAGGCGGGATGGCCGGCGGTGGGCGAGGCGAAATGGGCGGGATGGGCGACTGAACGGCTGCTGCCGGGGGCTGTGACGGACCTCGGGTGGGGGAGGCGCGCCGGGGCGGTCGGGAGGAGTCGTCGCCCGGGGGACGGAGGAGGCCGTCGTCATCCCCGAGGACGACGGCTCGCGACTTTCGTAGGTGAGCGCTCTGCTTTTCGTGGGTGGGCACCTTGCTTTCGTAGGTGAGGATTCCGCCGATCCGGTCTACCGGGAGGCGGGGGTCGCGGAGGAGCCTTGACGGTGTCGGATCACAGCGGCCCGGATCACACCGGTCCGGACCACCACCGTCGGTCGTCGGCCGCCGGCAACCTGGGAGGCATCCGTGGAACACCGTCGTGAGGACACATCGCCCGATGGCCCGGCGTCCGCGCCGGAGCCGCCCGCGCGCTCCGAAGTGGCCGCCCGGGCCGCCCAGTTGACCAAGGCGTACGGCGAGGGCCAGACCCAGGTCGTGGCGTTGGACGCGGTCGACATCGACATCCCGCGCGGGCGCATGACGGCGATCATGGGCCCGTCCGGGTCCGGCAAGTCGACGCTGATGCACTGCCTGGCCGGGCTCGACTCGGTCACCCGCGGCCGGGTGTGGATCGCCGGGACCGAGATCACGCAGCTCAAGGACAGGGACCTGACCAAGCTCCGGCGCGACAAGATCGGGTTCGTGTTCCAGGCGTTCAATCTGCTGCCGACGTTGTCGGCCAAGGAGAACATCACGCTGCCGATGGACATCGCCGGCCGCAAGGCCGATCCGGAGTGGGTCGAGCAGGTGGTGTCCGCGGTCGGCCTCCAGGACCGGCTGGGGCACCGTCCCGCCGAGTTGTCCGGCGGCCAGCAGCAGCGGGTGGCCTGCGCGCGGGCGCTGGCCGGGCGGCCGGAGATCATCTTCGCGGACGAGCCCACCGGCAACCTCGACTCCCGTTCGGGAGCCGAGGTGCTGACCTTCTTGCGGCGCAGCGTCGATGTGCTCGGCCAGACCGTGGTGATGGTGACCCACGACCCAACCGCGGCGTCCTATGCGCATCAGGTGGTCTTCCTCGCGGACGGCCGCATAGTCGACGAGATGGATGCTCCGACGCCCGACCGGGTGCTGGAGCGCATGAAGCGCTTCGACGCGGTGCGCACGACCTGAGGACGCCCCTGCTCAGACATTTCCGCTCAGAACGCCTCCGCTCAGAACTTCTGTGCCGAGGAAGGACGTTCTGAGGTCGCGCCTCCCAGGGGCGTAGGGACTCTCTGACCCCGCGAGGGGATTCCTCGGCGTGCCCTGACGTGGCGTCTCGGCAGCACGGACGACATCGATGTGGTCGGCGAGGCGTACGACGGGGCCGAGGCCGTGGAGTCGGTCATCCGTCTGGGCCCCGACGTCGTGTTCGTGGATTTGCACATGCCGGGGGTGGAGGCATCAACGCCATCGGGCGCATCGCCCGCATGCCGAGTCCGCCGCGCGTGGTCGTGCTCACCACCATCGACCCGGACCAGGACGTACTGCGGGCCCTGCACGCGGGAGCTGTCGGGTTCCTGTCTAAGGACACGCCGCCGGAGGACCTGATCGGTCTGGTCCGGGTGGCCCACGAGGGGTACACGGTGTTGTCCCCAGCGGCGACGCGCGGCCTGGTGAGCGCGTTCCGCGGACCACGATGCGGTCCGCCGCCGGGCACGGTCGCGCATCGGCGAACTGACCGAGCGGGAACGCGACGTGCTCGCATGCCTGGGCGAAGGACTCGCCAACGCCAACATCGCCGAACGGTTGTGCTTGAGCGAGGCGACGGTCAAGGGGTACGTCTCCCGCCTGCTCGACAAGCGGGACTGCGACAACCGGACACAGGCGGGCATCGTGGCCTACGACGCGGGATTGGTCGCGCGGGGCTGAGCGCGGCCGTGCGGCCCGGGCGCCGGGGAGACGGGGTCCGGGCCGCGCGGTTGGCGGTGTGAGGGTGGGTTGGCCGACCGTGGTGGCCGGTCGTTCGGGCTGCTGGGGTCAGCCCACAGACGACGGTTGTGCCGTCGGGTGGTTGTCGGAGACGGGGCCGACTGCCGATTCGTCGGTTGCCCCGGCGGTGGTGACGGCGTTCGGGCCCGCCCGGTGTGCGGCCCAGCCGACGATCAGGCCGAGGACGGCCGCGGCGGCCATCAGGATGGACTGGATCTCGAAGGCGCGGCTGAAGCTGTCGACCGAGGCGTCGAGGGGGTGGGCGCCCTCGGCGAGACGGTCGTCGCGGTAGCTCGTGGCGATCGTGACGATGACGGCGATGCCGATCGCCGCGCCGATCTGCTGGCAGGTGGTGACCATCGCGGAGGCGACGCCGCCGTCCGCCTCGCCCGCCCCTCCGGTGGCGACCTGGATGACGGCCACGAAGGCCATGCCGAGGCCGAGTCCGGCGACCACGAGGGCGGGCATGAGGTGGGACGCGAAGGAGCTGTGCGCGTCCAGGCGGCTCAGCGCGAACATGCCGCCCGCGGCGATCGCCGGGCCGAGGGCCAGCGGCACCGCCGGGCCGCGTGAGGCCAGGAGCTTCGCGGTGATGCCGCTGGCGACCCCCATGCCGACGCTGAACGGCAGGTAGGACAGGCCGGTGCGCAGCGGGGACCAGTCCTGCACGTTCTGCATGTAGAGCGTGAGGAAGAAGAACATCGCGAAGAGCCCGCCCGCCGCGACCAGCACCATTAGCTGCGCCAGCACCGCCTGGCGGATCTTGAGAAGGCTGCGCGGGATGAGCGGTTCGGCGGCGGTGCGCTGGCGCATCGCGAAGCCCAGGGCGAGGACCGCGGCGCCCGCGAGTCCGGCGATCGTCCGGCCCGAGCCCCACGGGTGGGTGTCGGTCTCGACGACGGTGTAGACGAGCAGCAGGACCGCCAGGGTGCCCAGGGCCGCGCCCGCGAAGTCCGGTGCCCGGACCGGCGCCGAGCGATCGTCGGCGGGGATGACGCGCGGCAGCAGGAACAGCGCGACCGCGCCCACCGGCAGGTTGATCAGGAAGATCCAGCGCCAGTCGGTCCATTCCACGAGCGCCCCGCCGATCAGCAGGCCGGTCGCGGCGCCGAGGCCGGTGAGGGCCGCCCAGATGCCGAGTGCCCGGGCGCGTTCGCCGCGTTCCCGGAAGGTGGCGAGCAGGATCGACAGTGCCGCGGGGGAGAGCAGCGCCCCCGCTATGCCCTGCGCGGCGCGGGCGGCGATGAGCGTGCCGGCGTTGGGCGCGAGGCCGCAGGCGGCCGAGGCGAGGACGAAGGCGCCCAGGCTCCAGGCGAACAGGCGCCGGCGTCCGAGGAGGTCGGCCAGGCCCCCGCCGATGAGCAGGAAGCCGCCGAAGGTCAGGAAGTACGCGTTGGTGACCCAGGACAGCGAGTTCTCGGAGAACTCCAGGTCGGACCCGATGGTCGGCAGCGCCACATTGACGATCGTGTCGTCGATGAGCAGGACGAACTGGGCGGTGCAGACGAGCAGGAGCACGAATCTGGGATTGACGGTCTTGGAGCGTGCGGTGGCAGCGGTGCCGTGGGTCGACATGGACCCCTCCTACATTCGTAGAACTGACTTCTACGTTTGTAGGGATATCTTCTACGCACGTCAAGTCGGGCGCATAATGGATGGATGTCAGCCAACGATGAAGTCGCCCACGACGAGCGGGTGCCCGGTGGGCCGCCGAGCCGCCGCGTACAACTGCTCGACGCGGCGATCCGGGTCCTGGCGGCCCACGGCCTGCGCGGCCTCACCCATCGCGCCGTCCAGCAGGAGGCCGGGCTGCCGCACGGCTCGGTGACGTACTACTTCAAGACACGCGACCACCTTGTCTTCGGGGTGATCGACCGCATGACCGAGCTGGAGCGGCGGCAGGCCGGCCAGGTCGCGGACGAGCTGCTGCGCGCAATGGCCGTACGCCCGTTCCGGCCGGACTACCCGCGCATAGCGGAGCTCACCCACGCCTGGTGGTCGACCAGCCGGGACCGCCAACTCGCCCGCTACGAGATGCAGTTGGCGGGCACCCGGGAGCCGGCCATCGCCGAGGCGATGAACCGCTCGGCCCGCGAGTTCTGGAAGCTCACCGAACTGGTCGCGCTGGCCACCGGCTCGTCGGACGCGGTCAACGACGGCGAGGTGCTGCTCGCGTTCATCGACGGGATGATGTTCCACTTCCTGGTGCACGAGCCGGAGAACCCGAAGTACCTGGAGACCGGGTTGCGGTTCGCCGTCGAGTCGCTGCGGGTGGGGGCGGAGGAGGGCCGGGTCGCCTGAGGGCCGGAAGGCCGCGTGCGAGGTTCGGGCGCGGCGGCGACGGCCTCAGACCGCGACCCGTACGGCGTCCGTGTTCGCGCCGCCGCATCGGGCGAGTGCGGCGAGGACCGCGCGTGCCAGCGCGTCGTGGACGAGGAACACCTGCGCGTCGTACCCGGGCTTGGCGAATCCCTGCACGGTGACGCCGCCGGCCACGCCCGGACCGACCGCGAAGCGCGCGGGGTGCGCAGTGCCGTTCGCGGCGACCAGGCGCTGTTCACCGGGCAGCGTGCGCACGCGTCCGGACGGGCGTCCGGCCAGGAGTTCGTCCGCGACCTCGCCCCGGGCGTACAGCGCACGCAGCAGCGGGTCGACGGCCCGGGACGGGGACGGCAGCGGCAGACGGGACTCGATGAGCGCGCGCGTCCGCACCGGAGCGGCCAGGGACGGGCCGTACGCGGTGAAGCCGTCCTCGTCCGCGGTGACCGCCACGTCCTCGCCGAGGAAGCGCACCAGCCCGGCGCGGGACAGCGCCGACAACTCCTCCAGCCGCACCCGCGGCGGCCCGCTGGACAGGTAGCTGAAGAAGCCGTGGAAACCCGGCAGGTCCTCGCGCCGCGACCGCTCGGAGAGTTCGCCGGCCGCGGCCAATCGCCCGATCGTGCTGTACGCCGCCCCGAGCGCCTGCTGCGCCGCCAGGTCCGCACTGAACCGGGCGTCCGCGCGGCGGGCGATGTCGGCCGCGATGTGCGCGCGTACCGCGTCGTCGAGGGCCGCGGCATCCGGGAAGCGCCGTCCCGCCAGCGGGCGGTCGAGCAGGTCGGGGTCGAAGCGGTCCGCCGGATCGGGCACCGTGCGGGCGACGAGCGGCTGCGCGGCGCAGGTCGGGGGCCCGGCAGCCGGGCCGCGGCCGGCGCGGGCGATGAAGTCGTCGGCGAGCCCGGCGAATTCGGCGGAGAAGGCGGCCCAGTCCGCGGTGGTGCGGTCGCGGTGCGCGGTGCACAGCCGGTGGTAGTGCGCCCAGGCCATGTCGAGGATGACGAGCGGCATGATGTCGCGTGCCAGGTCCCAACCCGCGGCGGAACGGTTCGGCAGCCGCCGCAGGGTCTCGGCGGTCAGGAAGCGCGGTGCGGGGGCCCGGTGTCCCGCGTCGAGGCGGTAGCCGATCTTCGCGCGGTAGGGCACCCCGCGGCGCGAGGCCGCCAGCAGAACGGGCTCGCGTCCCGAGGCGCGGTAGTGCAGCAGGCCGTTGCCGTCGCGGACGAATTGCCCGCCTCGTCCCGAGCTGACGCGCACCATGAGGTCGACGAACGCGAGGCCCATGCCGCGCGCGATGACCTCGGCGCCGGGCCGCAGATCGGAGGTGTCGGGCTCGTTGTCGCACGGCACGAACGCCAGGCCGTGGGCGGCGGCGTGGGCCGACAGCCGCCGCTCCTCGGGCTCCGGCCCGACGTCCACATGGCCCTGGGACAGCACCACCGCGTCCACCGCGAGCCGGGTGCCGTCGGCCAGTTCGACCCGCTGCCGGTACCCGGCGCCGGGCAGGTCCGCCACGTCCACCGCGCGCGTGCGGTGCACGATGATCCGCACGCTCGGCGGCGCCGCGGCGACCGTACGGCCGAACGCCCAGGCCAGGTAGGCGGACAGCAGCGGTCGACTCGCGAACCACCGCGGGGTGAGCCGGGCCAGCTCCTCGGCGAACGGCGCGAGTTCGGGGGACAACCGCCCTTCGCGGGCCTCTGCGGCGCGGTCGCGCCCCCACTCCCACAGGGACGGCCCGGGATTGACGGGACCGGCGCAAGTGCTCGTCTCGTCGGTGAACACCGTGATCTCCGACGCGAACGAGTTGGTCCACATCAGCGCCGACTGCTCGCGCCGCCATATGCGCCCGGCGCCCGGCGGATGGGGGTCCACGACGTGCACGTGCAGTTCCCGGTCCCCGAGCAGGTCGGGCGCGTTCGCACACAGGCGTTCGAGCAGTGACGTACCGCCGGGACCACAGCCGATCACGGCGAGGGACAGCGGGGCTCGGACAGGTAGGGCGTCGGCCAACAGGACCTCGGGGGAGCGACGGAAACCGGGTGCAAGAGGCGACAGACGCTACGAAGCCCGGCGAACGCTGTCAACGGTACGCGGCACTTGGCTGGTTGGCGGGACAGGGCCGGTACAGGGGGCGGGACAAGGGCTGGGACAGGGGTGCGGGACAAGGGTGCGGGACTCCCGGCGCGCGGCTCACGTCCGGGTGCCCCGTCTTCCCTGTGCTCGGCCGCAGTTCGGGCCGCATGTTCGGTCGCTCGTGCAGCAGCGCGCTCAGCCGCACACCCCGGGGGTGCCGGAGGCACCGACGGCCGCCGGAGCGGGCATGCCGGTCAGCCGCGGCCAGTCGACGATCGGCACCGAACCGCCGCTCGCCGCCGGCCCCCGGCAACTGCTCGTGTGGTGCCGGGCGATGTGGTCGAGGCGGAGGTTGTCGCGGAACGCCGGGATCGCGTACAGGCGGGCGAAGTAGGCCCACAGGGCCGGGTGGTCGGCGATGCGGAGCACGTCGTCGGCGGCGAGGTGGCGGCGGTGCACGGCGTCCACGTGCAGGAGCGTCGCCCACAGGTGCACGTCGGCGGCGGTCAGGTGCCCGCCCAGCAGGAACGGCCGCCGCGCGAGGCGGTGTTCGAGCGCGCCGAGGGCGCCGAGGACGATGCGCATCGCCTCGTCGTAGCGGTCGCCCGCGCGGGCGCGTCCGGCCTGCTGCGCGGTCTCCCAGATGTCGTCCTCGAACAGGGCGCCGAGGCGGCCGATTTCGTCCTCGGCCCCGGCAGGGTGCAGGACCGGCGGCGGTACCGGGACGGTCGGATCCGGCGTCGGGCGGACGCCGTGGCCGACGTGGCCGTCCACCAGACGTGGCGGCGCCGGGGCCTCCGTCGGGAAGCCGGGTGTCGGGGTGGAGAACGCGGTGGCCAGGTCGTACAGGATGTGCGGCGTCTGGTTGCTGACGATCCGTCCGCTCCAGCGGTCCCACAGGACGGGAACGGACACCGGGCCGTCGTAGTGGTACTCGGTCGCCTCGTACGCCTCGCGCAGCAGCGCGAATCCTGCGGCCGTGTCCAGGCCGTGGCCGTCACCCGCGCGGAAGGCCCAGCCGCGCCCGTCGCGGACCGGATCCACGACCGACACGGACACGCGGTCCTCCAGCCCGCACAGGCTGCGGGTGACGGCGGCGCGCAGCGAACGCGGACACGCCAGGCACAGGTAGAGGTGGTAGCGGTGCGGATCGGCGGTGAACCCGCTGCCCGGGGCCCGGCCGATGCGGCCGGCGAAGCGCGGGGCCGGACGGCCGAGCGTCCGGTGGCGTCCGTGGATGCGGAAGTCGACGGGACCGGCGGACCTGGGCAGGCGTACGGGGGGCTGGTATTGCATGCGGGACTCCCTGGAAGCCGAATCGGGCAGGGAACAGCGGGCAGATGCGGTCGGCGACGGCCGTCGCACGGCGTACGCGGACGCAGGGGTCTCTGTCAGTGCCTGCGGGGCTTGGACGGGCGATCACGGCCCGGGGTCCTCACGGGCGACTCGCGATATTGCAGGCGCAGGAGGTCCGTCAGGGTCGGGCGGGCGAGTGCGACCGAGTGCGAGCTTGGGGTCTGCGCCTTGCGATGCACGGCGCCGAGGACCTGAGCGGCACAAAGATCGGGAAACACGACCTAAGCCGCGCTACAGACCCGCAGGAGATCGATATGACGGCGCCTCAGAAAGCACCCGGAGACGAGGGGGACTGGTCGGGGGAAATCCGTGCCGCGTTTGCCGCGCATCGTCGTCCCCCTCCCCGGCTTCGCCAGTTCGGATTATTCGCGCGGTGTCCACATATCGTCAACAGTCCGTCCACGGCTCGGACGGGGCCGGGCCGGATGGAGGCGGCCCGGGCGGAGGGCGAGCCGGATGGCGGCGGCCCGGGCGGGGTCGGGGGTTGGGAGCGGCCCGGGCCCGGCTGGAGTGGTTGGGAGCCGGATCGGGCGGTGTCGGCTCGGGTGGGAACCGGCTCGGGCGGAGGGCGAGCCGGATGGCGGCGGCTCGGACGGGGCCGGGGTGGATGGGAGCGCGCTCGGATGGGGCCGGATCGGGCGGTGTCGGCTCGGGCGTGTTTCGGCTCGCCGTCGGGCGGCGTTCAGTAGCCGGGGATCGGGCGCCGCTCGTGGCGCTTGACCCAGGCGCCCGGCCCGGTGTCCCAGTTGTGCCGGCCCATCGCCTCGCAGACCAGGCACGCTTCCTGCTTGCCCACCGCGGCGATGCGCCCGCCGATCAGCGCGGCCCTGCCGACGTAGCGCCAACCGTCGCCGTCACACGTCATACACACCACCGTCAGGTCCTCCGGGAACCCGGGCGGCGGCTCCGGAGAATTCTCCGGCTGGTCCGGATTCTGGTCCGGAGTGCTGTCGTCCACTGCCTCCCACCGTAGCCCGGCGCACCGACCGGTGGGTCGGTGCGGCACGCGGTCACCCCGAAGGGGGACGGTTCGGCGCCGCTTCGGACCCGCCGTCCCGCGGCGGGGTGGGGGTGTCGGTGTCGGGATGCGGCCGTGGGGTGCGGGGCCGTACGCGCTCGTACCCCCGTACCGCCGCATTGCGGATGCCGCGGGCGACGGCGCCCTCCTCGATGCCCTTGGACTCGCGGTAGAGCCGCACGAATCCCATGATCATCGCGGCGCCGATCGCGACCAGGTGCTCACGGCCCGCGAGGTTGGGGACGGCGATCGACTCGATGATCATGGACAGGCTGGTGATCGAGAACAGTACCGGCGCGCGCTTGACCACCGCGATGTACGAGAAGAGGCCGACGACGGCGGCCGAGGGGCCGGTGTCCAGGACGTACGCCTCGTGCCGCCCGATGCCGAGGGGGTGGTCGGGGCCGAGCCAGATCATGAAGCGGGCGGCCATCGTGCCGGCGAGGGTCGCGACGTACGACACCAGCAGCGTGCGCTTCCAGCCCAGGGTGAGCTGGGCCAGCGCGAACGCGAGGAACAACTGCGTGAGCCCGGCCCAGACCGGGAGGTTGAGCGCGGGGACGTAGAGGGAGACGGGGGTGCGCAGCAGGGCGATCGGGAGTGGGAGGCTCGCCTGCACGCCGCCGATGATGCGCACGAAGTCGTGGCCCCAGTCGGTGAGGTGGACCGCGTGCAGCACGATCACGCCCACACAGGCGATCACCGCGAGATTGAGCCCGCCCCAACGGCGGTTGACGACCAGCTCGCGGAACGGCGCGACGACGATCGACCTGAACTCGTTGGCGAGCGTGCGCCACAGGAAGAGCAGGACTCGCAACACGGTCTGACGTACTCCCGACTGTCGCCCCCACCGTCGCTCCCGGCGGCCGCCCCCATCCTCGCGGCCTCCGAGCGCTCCACCGGGCCATCACGTCCAAAACGGCACGCTTGCCCACCTTACGTACCGGCCGGCGGGAACCCGCGGAGCGGGGCGCGATCGCGGAGTCGGGGCGGGCTCGGCGTCCTCCTGTCAATCCGCTGAAGTCGCCCACTTGGTACGGGAGTTCGCTGCTACGCTGGGGCCCGGCGTGCGGGGCTGGGAGTGCCCGGCGCCTTCCCGACGACGTCGTCGACGGAGTGCTTGGCGCGCTGTTCTCCACCCATCTCGGCGGTCCCGGAACGACGCTGTGTGCCGCACCGTACGACGGGCGGGTGCGGGCGGACTTCCCCTCGCCCGAACGCCGCCCGCCGGCCGTGCCCCCACCGCGTCATCGCCGCGGACGACGTCGAGTCGGCCGTGTGCCGTGCCCGTGGGAAGACGGAATCGGGCGCGGTACACGGCCGACGCTTGTGGTGTCGACGACAGGCGGTCCGGACCGCCACCCCGCCCCACCGGGTGCGGCGAGACGCGGGACGCCGACCGCGCTCAGGGGATCAGCACGACCTTTCCGCGACCGTGCCCCGACTCGACGATTCGATGCGCCTCCGCCGCGTCGGCCAGCGGCAGGCGCTGCCGTACGTGGACCGCGAGCGAGCCCTTCTCGTACAGCGCGATCAGCTCGCCCAGCCGGGCCCTTGTACGGGCCCCGGGCCCGCCGCGCAGGCCGACGACACCGAGGCGTTCCACCCCCTCGAAGTCGATGATCGTGCCGATGCGCGAGCGGTCCGCGACGAGTTCGACGGAGGCGTCCAGCGCCCCGCGTCCGGCCGCGTCCAGCACCGCGTCCACGCCCTGCGGGGCGATGGCCCTCACCCGGGCGGCCAGGCCGTCCCCGTACGTCACCGGGATCGCGCCGAGCGACCGCACGTAGTCGTGGTTGGCCTCGCTCGCGGTCCCGACCGCCACGGCGCCCCACGCCACCGCCAGTTGCACGGCGGCCGTGCCGACGCCGCCCGCGGCGGCGTGCACCAGGACCGTGTCGCCCTTGCCCACCCGGAGTTCGCGCAGCGCCCGGTGCGCGGTCTGGCCGGAGGCCGACATCACGCCCGCGACCTCCCACGGCATCGACGCGGGCTTGCGCACCATCTGGTCGGCGGGCACGACCACGGCCTCCGCGTACGACCCCAGCATCGACCAGCCCAACACCTCGTCCCCGGCGGCGAATTCGGTGACGCCCTCGCCCACGGCGTCGACGACGCCCGCGAATTCGTTGCCCGGCACGAGCGGGAGGTCCCCGGCCATCGAGGGCGGCCCGAACCCGCGGCGCAGCATCGTGTCTGCGGGTTGCACGCCGGCCGCGCGCACCAGGACCCGGACGGCGCCCGGGCCAGGCTCGGGGGTCGGGACCTCCGTCAGCCGCAGCACGTCGGGCGTGCCGAATTCGGTGAGCAACACAGCGTGCATGAGCCACATCCCGTCCGGGTCCTGGCGCGGTCGCCGAACGCACCGCGCGCACCCACACGATGCAACTTGAAGTTCGGTTCAAGTCAAGCGAATTGCGCGTGCGGCGCGAGCGGCGCCGGAACCCGAGCCGGACCCCGGGCTGACCCCGGGCTGACCCCGGGCTGACCCCGGGCTGAATCCGGCTGGAACCCGCGCCGTCCCCGGGCTGGGACCCGCGCTGGAACCCGGGCTGAAACCCGCGCCGGTCGCCGGGCTGGAACCCGCGCCGGTCGCCGGGCTGGAAGCCGTGCCGGAGACCGGCGCCGTCAGCGGCCGGCGAAGGTCCCGTCCGCCGCGAGGGCGACCGGCGCCTGGAAGCCGTTCGAGCCGCAGTCCGGGCCGTTCGGGAACGACTCCCTCGGCGTCACGTCCGCCTCCCGCACCAGCAGTTCCGCCCCGGCCGCGTCGCGCAGCGTCAGCGTGACCCGCAGTGGTGCGCCGGTGAGGCCGGGCATGTCGAGGAAGCCGTGCTTCCCGCCCGTCGGGGTCACCCGCGCCGCACAGACCTCGCCGGTGCACGGGTCGGGGACCGCGGCCGTCGAGGGGTTCAGTTGCAGGTCGCCCTCGCGGCAGACGTCCCCGGCACAGGCGCGAAGGTGTGCGATGGCGGTGCGTTCGGCGTGCGGGGCGGCGATCTCCAGCCCGACGCCTATGCGGCCGGCGATCAGGGTGCAATGCCGCTCGCTGCGCGCCGATGTGGCCCCGCAGCCGACGGCGAAGACGAGCCCTACCGCCAGCAGACCGGATCGTACGGACAGCCTCGTGGCCCAGCGCATGACGCCCACTCCTTCGGCAGGGTCCGGAACCGGTCGTCACCGGCGCCCGATCTGACGGAGCCGGGGGCCGGACGGTTCCGCGGCCGCGTCAGGCGGCCGCGTCAGTCCGCGCTGACCTGCACGCCGCGCTGCTCGGCGACCGGCCTGCCCGCGGTGTCGTATGCCACCAGGTCCGCCCGCCTGTCGGTGCCGGTCGAGTGCGGCACGACCAGCAGGTAGAACCGCTCGGACACGCCGGCGGCCGACTGCGGCGGCAGGTCGACGCTCTGCCCGGTGTCCTTGAACGTCACGCGGACGTGGTCGACGTCCGGTGTGACGAAGCCCCACGAGATGGCGCCCAGCGTGCCGAAGCCCGCGCCTGTTCGGGTGTGCTTGTCGTCGACCTCGACGGTCAGGAAGTTCACCTGGCCGGGCACGCGGTCGGAGGTGGCGTAGTCGGGGGTGTCGCCGCACGCCTTCCCCGCCTCGCCGATCCGCGTGCCGTCGAGGACGAGTTCAAAGCTCTCGCAGTAGCCCTGGTGCCTCTCGGGCGCGACGGTCGCGGTCTGTCCGGGCAGGACGTACGTGTCCTCCTCGTACTCGCCCTGCGTCCGTACCCGTACCAACTCCCAGGTGTGCTCGGCCAGTTTGTCGGACGCGAGCGTCACGCGCCCCATGCCCGGCGCCCCGGGAGAAGCCGCACCCGTGGTCCCCGGCGCCGCGCTGCTCGCCGGGGGCGGTGGCGGCACCGGTTCCGTGGCGGTCGAGGTCTTCCCGTCGTCCCCCGGCATCGTGAACCCGGCCACGAGCCCGGCCACCACCAGCACCGACGCGACCGACCCCGCCACCGCGTTGCGGGTACGCCGCCGCGCGCGCCCCCGCCGGACGATCACCTCGTGGGGCGGCGAGCTGTCCGGCAGGTCCCCGACGCCGAGCTCGAATCGCTCGCGCATCCACTGTCCTTCGTCACGACCGGTCATCGACCAGCACCTCCGAGTTCGCCTGCGGGCTGGGGTGCCATCGCGGCCCGTCGAGCCCGGGATCCGCGCGCAGCTTCGCGAGTCCCTTCGACGCCTGGCTCTTGACCGTGCCCACCGAGCAGCCCAGGATCGCGGCCACCTCGGTCTCCGGCAGGTCGTCCCAGTAGCGCAAAACGACGGCCGCGCGCTGCCTGGTCGGCAACTGCGCGAGCGCCCGCATCAGCGCGTCGCGCTGCCCGATGCGGTCCGTCGAGTCCGCCTCGCCCCGGTCCGGGGCCTCCGCCCCGAGGAGCTGGGTGATGCGCTTCTTGCGGAACCGCGCGGCGTTGGTGTTCACCAGCATGCGGCGCAGGTACGCGTCGGGACTGTCTGCGGAGCGCACGCGGTGCCAGGCGGCGTACACCCGTACGAGGGTGTTCTGCGCCAGGTCCTCGGCCTCGCCGTGGTCGCCCGTCAACAGGTACGCCGTGCGCACGAGCCGCGCCCAGCGTGCCTGCACGAACTCGTGGAACTCCGCCGCCTCGTCCGGGCTCAATCGGCACCTCCTTCATGCAGCACGAGTACCGGCCGGGTGGATCGGGTTGCCCGACGGCGCGGGAAAAACGGAAAAGTGCGGGAGGACCGCCGAACGCCGCAAGGGGCCCGGACGCCACTGGCG
>NZ_JBPKBH010000013.1:236432-239589 GCF_051388915.1 Yinghuangia sp. YIM S09857
CGGCGATGCCGGCGATCAGCAGGCCGCCCGCGACGACGCCGGCCAGGCCGCGCACGTGGTTCATGCGCGTCCAGTCGATCAGGTAGGCCGCCCACAGGCGGTCGGCCTCGGGGGTGCCCGGCACCACTTTGTCCAGGGCCTCGTTGCGCGGCACGTGGTAGCCGGCCGTGAGCATGAAGCCCGCGACGAGGTACGTTGCCGCGCCCGCCACCAGGAAGCCCGAGTACGCGCCGTCCCAGTCGACCGCCGCCCAGATTCCGAGCCCGAGGGACGCGGCGCTGGTGCCCATGAAGACCGACAGGAACCGCGGGGTGAGCGCCGAGCGGTTGATGCCCTGCATGACGGCCGTCGCATCCTTGGCGGGGACCTGGGCCAGGCCCCGCATCACGAGTACCGAGAAGCCGTAGAACACGCCGCCCATCGTGATACTGCCGAGTGCGGTGGCCAGCGTCAGTGCGAACAGGGTTCCGTCCATGGGTACTGCCCTCCGGGCAAATCGGTCGCGGTGGGCGGCCGGTCGGTCGTCGGTGATCGGTGATCGGTGATCGGTGATCGGGGGTCGGCGTGGTCGGCCAGGGCGGACCGAGGGGCAGTCAGTGGTCCGCGGGCCGCGTGCGGGCGGCCCGCGGGGGTCGGCCGGGAGGCCGTACGGTCAGCCCGCCCAGACGCCGGTGGCCGCCGCGTCCCGGGCGAACTCGGCGAAGTCGCGCGGCTCGCGTCCCAGGGCGCGCCGGACGCCGTCCGCAGGCTGCGCGTTGCGGCCGTCCAGGACCTCGGTGAACAGGTAGGTCAGGAAGCCGACCGTCTCCGCGTCCAGCCCGGCCTCCTCGGACAGCACCGCCGCGTAGGCCTCCATCGGCACGGTCACGTACGCGATCTCGCGCCCCGCCGCCGCGCCGATCTCCGCGATCGCCTCGGGGAAGCTGAGCAGCCGTGCGCCGGTCACCTCGTAGACCTCGCCGTTGTGGCCCTGCTCGGTCAGCGCGGCCACCGCGACGTCCGCGATGTCCTCGGCGTCCACGAACGGCTCCTTGACGTCGGACACCGGCAGCGCGACCTCTCCCGCGAGGATCGGCTCGACGAGGAAGTTCTCGTTGAAGTTCTGCGCGAACCACGAGGCCCGGACGACCGTCCACTCGGCCCCGGCCGCCTCGGCCACGGCCCGCAGGCGCTCCTCGGCGTTCTGCGCCTCCACCTCGCCGCGCCCGGAGAGCAACACCAGGCGGCGCACCCCGGACGCGACCGCGGTCTCGGCGAAGGCGGCCACCGCGTCGGGGGCGCCGGGGATGGCGAGGTCGGGGACGTAGGTGATGTAGACGGCGGAGATGTCCGCGACCGCCGCCTTCCACGTCGACTCGTCGTTCCAGTCGAAGGGGATCGCCGCGCTGCGCGAACCGATCCGGACGTCGGCGCCGCGGGCGGTGAGGCGCTCGGCCACACGGCGGCCGGTCTTGCCGGTGCCGCCCAGGACCAGGATGGTGTTCGTCATTCGGGGCTCCTCGGAAGGTGGTCCGCGCGGTGGTCCGCGGGGAGTCGGTCTTGCTTGCTCGACTCAATTCAAGCCCGCGGACCTGAGACGGAACATAGTCGAGGAGCCAGATTCCATATTCAATCGTCTCGCGCACGCGGACTGGGCCGCGTGTTGCGGATGACGGGAATCCCGCCGCCGCGGCCCCGACCGTGTGTCCCCGGTGCGCTTGCCCGGTGCCCTCGCCAGGCGCTCTTTCCCGTGCCCTGTGCTCGGGTCGCGCGGCGCGTGCGGTCGGACGCCGCGACACGGCACGGTACGGCACGGCGCGTTCAGCCCATGAGGCCGCCCATCCACTCCTCGATCGCGTCCGGGTCCCGCGGCAGCGCGGCCGACATCAGGCGGGCGCCGTCCTCGGTGATGACCAAATCGTCCTCGATGCGGATGCCGATGCCGCGCAACTCGGGCGGCAGCGTCTCGTCGTCGGGCTGGAGGTACAGGCCCGGCTCGACGGTCAGCACGTGGCCGACCTCCAGCCTGCCGTCGAGGTACGTCTCCGCGCGCGCCTTGGCGCAGTCGTGCACGTCCATGCCGAGCATGTGGCCGCTGCTGCACAGCGTGTAGCGGCGGTGCAGGCCGCTCTCCGGGCGCAGCGACTCCTCCGCACCGACCGGCAGGACGCCCCACTCGTGCAGCCCGGTGGCGATCACGCGCATGGCCGCCTGGTGGAAGTCCCGGAAGCTGGCCCCCGGGCGCAGCGCGTCGATGCCGGCCTGCTGCGCGTCCAACACCAGTTGGTAGACGTCCCGTTGGGCGGCGCTGAAGCGGCCGGACAGCGGCAGGGTGCGGGTGATGTCGGCGGTGTAGAGGGTGTCGGTCTCGACGCCCGCGTCCAGCAGCAGGAGCTTGTCGCGGTCCAGCGGGCCGTCGTTGCGGATCCAGTGCAGCACACACGCGTGCGCGCCGGACGCCGCGATGGTCTCGTAGCCGGTGCCGTTGCCCTCGGCGCGGGCGCGCAGCCGGAACACGCCCTCGATCCAGCGCTCGCCGCGCGGGTGCCGCAGGGCCTGTGGGAGCGCGCGTACGACGTCCTCGAACCCGGACGTGGTGTGGTCGACGGCCGACTGGAGCTGGGCGACCTCCCATTCGTCCTTGGCCAGGCGCATCTCCGAGAGGTACGAGGCCAGTTCGCGGTTCTGCTCGGTGTCGCCGCGCACCGGCGCCAGCGCGTCGACCGCGGGGTCCTCGCCGGACAGCACGCGCGTGGCGACGTTCGGGCCGCGGAACAGGTCGGGGAGCCGGTCCAGGTGCACCGTCTCGATGCCGAGCAGCGCGGCCGCCTCGTCGAGGGTCGGTCGGCGGCCGACCCAGAACTCACCGTAGCGGCGGTCCCGGAAGAACTCCCCGGAGTCGCGCGGCGATCGCGGACGCAGGTAGAGCCGCGCCTCGTGGGTGCCGCCGACCGGCTCCATCACGAGGACGCCGCCCGGCTCCTGCTCGCCGGTCAGGTACGCGTACGCGGTGTGCGGGCGGAACCGGTAGTCGTCGTCGTTGCTGCGCACCTTCAGGACGCCGGACGGGACCACCAGCCGCTCGCCGGGGAATCGCGCGGACAGCCGGGCGCGACGCTTCGCGGTCCACGGCGCGATCTCGTCCAGGCCGGGATCGGGCAGCGGGCTGGGCGCCCAG
>NZ_JBPKBH010000013.1:239718-244460 GCF_051388915.1 Yinghuangia sp. YIM S09857
CCACCGCTCATGAACGCCGCCAGCGCGTCCGAGACCGGCAGATCGTGGCTGCCGGTGTGGAAGCGGTCGGCCGGCGCGGGCTCGGCGGGCCGGGACGGGTCCTGGGTCACAGGGTCCTCCAGTCGGTGGTGGCGTGCCGTGCCGGGTCGGCGGCCGGGCACGGCCCGGGCAGTGCAGTGCCGCGTTGGCGCGGTGAACCGCGCGGCGTGCCGTGTGCGGTGCGCGCGCGATATACCCGGAATTCGGACGGTGGCCGTCACGCTACCCCCTCGCCCGACGCGGCCGGGACGGGAGGGGAGGCGGCAGGCGGCCCAGGTCGTTTGGGCCGGCGCCACACAGTTGCCGCCCCCGGGCGGCCGACCGGCGGTTCCACGTCGGGCTGCTGGCCCTTGCGGCCAACCGGCACCTGGTGGACGTCGTCGACGACCTGCGCAAGCGCTCCCGGCTTTACGGCCTCGACCAACTGGCCGCGCGCGGCGAACTGGTGTCCTCGGCCCGCGAGCACGAGCAGATCCTCGACCTTGTCATTGCGGGCGACGCGGCCCGTGTGGAGGCCGCGATGCGCGTGCACCTGGGCCACATCCGGTCGTTGTGGGCCGATCAGGAGGCCGAGGGCGGAACGGCGGGCCAAACGGCGCGTGAGCGGGCCGTCGCAGCTGGTGCCGCCGCCGGTGCCGGGTGAGTCTCGGGGTGCTTCGGGCAGCCGTGTCGACCTGCCGGCTTCCGGCCCGGGGCGGCCCAGTGGCCGTAACACGCTCCCGCCGGGGGCGGGTGCACCGTAGCGTGGGACCTGTTGATCAGGCGGGCAAGCGACGGGTGCAGGGGGTACGAGGTGGAACCGATATCGGCGGCTTTGCTCGGCGCCATCGTCACGGGTTCCGGGGGCGACGACGGCCCGGCCGCGTGGGGCGCGCTGCGGGCGCTGGTACGCCGGACGTCCCGCCGCTGCGGCACCGCCGGGGACGCCGCCCTCACCGCCCTGGAGCAGGCACCGCACGACCCCGCGAAGGCCGAGGCCCTGTCCCAGGTCCTCGCCGCCCGCGCGCACATGGATGCCGAGTTCGCGACCGCGCTGACCGACTGGCTGCACACCTGGGGCGCCAAGGCCGCGCCGCCCGTCAGGACTTCGCGTACGCCGCCGGGGGTTCGCCGACCGCCGCGGTGAAGTCGCGGGTCAGGTGCGACTGGTCGGAGTAGCCGAGATCGACCGCGAGGGCCGCCCAGTCGACGCGGGTGCCCTGCTTGGCGCGTTCGGCGGCCTCGTGGAGCCGGGCGCGGCGGAGCACCCACTTCGGGGACGCCCCGACGTACTCGGCGAAGAGGCGCTGGAGCCGCCGCATCGGCACGCCCAGCAGGTCGGCCACCTCGTCCACGCGCACCAGGGACGGTTCCGCCGTGATGCGGGCGACCATGTCGGCCACGGTGTCCGCGACCGGGTCCGGCTCGGGGAGCCGGGCCAGCAGGAAGTCCTCGGCGGCGGCCACCATTTCGGCGTCGTCGTCGGTGGCGAGGACCGCCTGCTGGGCGGCCAGCACGCCGTCGTCGAAGAGGTCCGTCGCCGGGACCACGCGGTCGACCAGGTCGGCTACAGGTCCGTCGGTCAGGGCCCGGAAGGAGCCCGGGCGGAACCGTACGCCCAGTACGTGGCCGCGTCCGCTGATGCGCCGCAGGAACGGCCCGCGCACGATGCCGTAGACCGCCGGGTGCGGTTCCTCGAACACCAGGTGCACATTGGGGTGGGACAGCGTCTTGGACTCGTGCGACGCCTTGCCGCGCAGGTCCCAGGCGACGACCCAGTAGTACTCGACGAAGCGCGCCACGGCCGCGCTCGGCTCGTGCCGGTCGAGTCGGATCTTGGTGGCCATCAGCTCCGGGTACAGGACTCCGCGCCCCATGTCCTCGGGCTTCGTCCCTTCGGTCATGCGCTCAGGGTAGCTGTCGCGTTTGTTCAAGATCAGGCGTCCGCGTTCTTCCTATGTTGAGGCCATGGAACTGCACGAACACCTCTCTGCAAGTGCCGCGGAGGCGGCCCGGATCGCCCGCGGTGTGGACCCCGCTCTGCTGGACGGCGCCACCCCCTGCGCGGAGATGGACACCCGCGCCCTGCTGAACCACTGGATCCTCTACACGGCGTATGGCCTGGAGAAGCGCGCGCTGCGCGAGCCCCTTCCGGCGGCGTGGCTCGACCGCGACTTCACCGCCGAGCCCGATTGGGCCGAGGCGTACGCCGCGCAACTGGACCGCGCGGTCGCGGCGTGGTCCGACCCCGCCGCCTGGGAGGGCGAGATCCCGCTCGGCGACGGCTTCGCGATGCCCGCGCCCGAGGTCGCGAAGATGATCGTCAAGGAACTCGTGGTGCACGGCTGGGACGTCGCCAAGGCCACCGGCCAGGAGCTCCGGTGCGCCCCGGCGACCGCCGAGACCGTGTTGGCGGTGGTCGAGGAGTACGCCGAGACCTACCGCGAGTACAAGGGCTTCGCCGACCCCGTGCCGGTGCCGGACGGCGCCCCGGCCCTCGACCGGGCGCTGGCCCTGTCCGGCCGCGACCCCGGGTGGCGGGCGGCCGCGGGGCGGTGAGCCGAGTACTCCCGGGGGAGTAGTCCCGCCTACCGCCACGACCGCGCCCGCCTGCGGCGAGAGCATGGCGAGTGCCTTCCGGTGCCGGACGTTTCCGCGGCGCCGGAGCGGAAGCCTTGAGGACGTAGGAAGCAGACGTCCCCAGGAGGAACCGTGAGCACCGTCTCGACACCCTCGGCACCGCGGCGTTCGGCGCAGCCCTCGGCGCCCGGCGCCGAGCACGGCCCGCACTCCGGGAGCGGGCCGGACGCGCCGACCGCCGGCACCAGGGCGGCAAAGGCCGCCCGGCGCAGGTCCGGGCAGTTCCCGCGCGGCGTGCGCCGCGCGGTCAACTCCGCGCACGTCGTCTTCGCGGTCGGCCTGGTCGGCGTCGAACTCGTCATGATCGTGCTGGCGCTGATGGCCCGCAACACCGGCGACGACGCCGTGCGGCACTTCACGTACGAGACGATGCACAGCCTCGTCTACGCCGCCGGGATCCCGCTCGCCGCCCTCTCCCTGGTGTCCGGCGTCGTGCTGTGCCTGCGGACCCCGTGGGGGTTGTGGAAGCACCTGTGGATCAAGGTCAAGATCGTGCTGCTGTTCCTGGTCATCGCGATCGGCGCGGGCGCGGTGTCGGAGTGGGTCCGCGTGCTGGAGGACCGGAGCGCGCCGGGTGCGGACGCGTCCGGGATCGCGACCTACCAGTGGCTGCAACTCGGCGGCGTGGGCGTGCAGATCACCGCGCTCGTGGTCGCGACGTTCCTGTCCGTCTACAAGCCGTCAGGCGCCCGCCGGGTCTCCGGCGAGCGGCGCGGCGGCGGGGCCGGCCGGGGGTAGCGGGTCGGTGGTCCAGTCCGGGTGGTTCGGCATCGGAGGCGTGGTCGTCCCGTACAGCCACGCCTCCAGGAACGGCGCCAGGTCGCGGCCCGCGGTGACCGAGGCGATGTCGACGAAGTCCCGGGTGCTCGCGCTGCGCCCCTGGAACCAGGTCAGGAAATCGCGCTCGATGTCGGCGAAGACGGTCTCGCCGACCTCCTCGCGCAGCGCGTACAGCACGAGCGCCGCGCCGTCGTAGCGCATCCGCTTGAACAGCGCGGGCTCGGTCGGCGCCGCGGGGGCGCCGAAGTCCCGCCGCCAGATGTCGTGTTGGCGGTACGCGTCGCGCATCCGGTCCTCGAAGCGGTCGCCGCCGTGCTCCTCGGAGTACTGCCGCTCGTAGAACCGCGCGTGGCCCTCGCTCAGCCAGAGGTCCGACCACCGCGCGATGCCCACGTTGTCGCCGAACCAGTGGTGCGCGAGCTCGTGCACCATGGTCCGCTCCGCCGCCACCCGGTCGCCGGTCAGCTCGGCACCGGGCACCAGCGACAGAGTCTGCGTCTCCAGTGCCACCGCGAGGTCGGTGTCCGCGACCAGCAGCCCGTAGGTGTCGAAGGGGTACGCCCCCAGCCGCGCCGTCAGCCAGTCCAAGTGCCCCGGCGTCAGCGCCCGGGTCGCCGCCGTCGCGTCGACCAGGCCGGGCGGTACCGCGTCGCGCAGCCGCACCCCGCCGGGGCCCCGCGACTCCAGGATCTCGTAGCGGCCCACCGCAAATTGCACGAGCTGGCCCGCGACCGGGACAGGGTTGTCGTACGTCCAGCGCGTGCGGCCCGGCCCGTCGGGCACGCGCTCGGTCAGCGCGCCCGCGGCGACCGCCTGCACGTCGTCCGGCGCGCTGATCCGGATCACCATGGGGCTGCGCACGCTGGGGTGGTCGTTGGCGGGGAAGAGGAGTTGGGAGCCGTTCGGCTGCGGGTAGACCACGGTGCCGTCGGGGGTGGGGATCCAGCCGTAGTCCTCGATCGCGTCCTCGCGGTGCCGCATGAGCGTCGGGTCGGCGGTGTACTCGACACGGACCCGGAAGACCCGGCCGCGGCGCAGGGTTTCGGACGGGGTGACCACCAACTCGTCGCCCTCGCGCAGCGCCTCGGCCGGCCGGTCGTCGACCAGCACGCGGCCGAGGGTGTTTCCGGCGAAGTCGAGGTTGAAGCGCGAGAGGGACTTGTCCGCGACCATGTCGACGGTGGCGACCGCGGGGAACGCGGTGCGCGGGGCCTGCCATTGGAGGTCGAGCGTGGTGCGCAGGACGGTGTAGCCGCCGTTGCCGCTCAGCGGGAACAGCGGATCGGGGGGGGCCGGGGGGACGG
>NZ_JBPKBH010000013.1:244642-259297 GCF_051388915.1 Yinghuangia sp. YIM S09857
CAAGCCGCGGCGGCCGGGGCGGTGCGTCGGCGGGCTCGGCGGCTGGCGGCGGTGGCGCGGCGGGTCGGGCGCATACCGACGAGGCTGACGCAGACGGGTGGCGCGCACCCGCTGACATGCCGGGCTCGACGAGGCGGACCACCCGATCGCGGTAGCGCGGGAGCGTTCGGTGCGACAGGGGGCGGGCGCATGCGGACGAGGCTGAACGCACGGCGGCCCGCGCCCGGTGACATGCCTTGTCACCGGGCGCGGGCCGCCCGATTGCGATGAGCGCCCTCAGCGGTAGCGACTCGTTGCCGTCGGCGCTGATTGCCCTGATTGCTCGTTGCGGTAGGCCCCCCGCCGCGGCCTACCGCGCGATCATCCCGCCGCGCGCGGCTGGAAGGCGTAGACGTCCGCGTCCCCCGAGCGGGTCGTCTGCGACGGGAGCCGCCCGTAGGCCGCGCGGTACAGCGAGCCGAAGCGGCCCAGGTGGCTGAAGCCCCAGCGCAGCGCGATGCCGGTCACGGTGTCGTCGCTGCGGCCCTCGGCGACCGCGAGCAGGTCCGCGTGCGCCCCGGCGAGCCGGACGTGCCGGAGGTGGGCCAGCGGCGTGACGCCGAGGTGCGTGCGGAACTTCTCCTGAAGCGTGCGCACGCTCATGTGCGAGGCCGCCGCGATGTCCGCGACCGAGATGGGCTCGGACGCGTGCTCCTCGCAGAACGCCAGCGCCCGGCGCAGCGCCACCGGCGCGCCGACCGGCCCGCCGCGCAGCGTGCCGCCGCTGAGCGTGTGCGGCTGGCAGGCCAGCAGCCCGTGCACGAGCATCTGCTCGAAGTGCGCCGCGGCGTCCGGCGAGCGGGTCAGCAGGCCGGAGTCGACCATCGACCCGAAGCTGTGCGCCAGCGAAAGCCACTGCCGCACCTCGTCGTTCGCGCTGTCCAGCAGCGGGTCGAAGCGCAGCGGCGCGTTCTCCGCCGGGTCGTCCGCGTACGGGCGGATCGCGGCGTCCACGACGCGGCGCGGGATGCGCAGGACCAGCGCGGTGGTGTCCGGTGCCCAGCGCGCGATGACCTCCTGGCCCGGGCCGGTGACGACCGGGGACAGCGGCATCTCGCGGCCGTCCACGATCAACTGGCCGCCGCCGCAGTGCAGCAGGTGCACGAGGTAGACCGGGGCCTGGGCGTCGAAGCGCAGTTCGGCGTGCGCGCCGTAGCCGATCTGGTAGAGGGCGATCTCGCCGCGGTGCAGCACGCGGAGCTTGGCGCGCACCGCGCCCGTGCCGGGGACCCGCAGACGGTGCGGGATGACGTGCGAGCCGACCGCGTGGTGCATGAGCCGCGGTTCGGTGCCCTGGTAGAGGACACGTCCGCGCGGCGGCAGGCCCGCCGCGGGGGCGGGGTTCTGCGGGGCGCGACGGCCCGGGACCTGCGCGGCACCGCGCGGCGCCGGCACGGTCGCGCCCGGGCGGCGGGCGCCGAGGGCACCCGGCGGCACGGGGGCGGTGCGGCCGACGGGTCGCGTCGTGTTGTCCGCGAGCGGGGCCGAGCGGTCGGTTGCGACGTCGGCGCGGCGGCCCGGCGCTGGTTGGGGCGCCCCGGATGTGGCGGCGACGAGCATGGGGCGGGGGTAAGCCGTGGCGGGCATGGGGGACTCCTGCCTGGAGATCACGTCGTACTGGTTCCTGGGGTTTGGGCGCAGGTCGGGGGGCGGGCCCAAAAGGTCGAACTGTGCGGAGCTATGCGGTGGTGCGGTTGCCGTGGTGTCTGGTCGGCACCCCGGTGGTGCGCCTCACGACGCCCTGCGGCGGTCGGTGAGGGTGTGCGGTTCCCGAGGGCGGTCGGCCACCTGGAGCGCGA
The DNA here is from genome assembly GCF_051388915.1 of Yinghuangia sp. YIM S09857. Lineage (NCBI taxonomy): Bacteria > Bacillati > Actinomycetota > Actinomycetes > Kitasatosporales > Streptomycetaceae > Yinghuangia > Yinghuangia sp. YIM S09857. Next base: position 246,481 of record NZ_JBPKBH010000013.1, read on the forward strand.
GCCACAGGTCCGCCTCGGCATGGGGTCCGTGCAGCAGGTCGAGACCGAGCACGTTCCCGATCCTGGTCAGGCGCTTGCGGGCGCCCGGCACGGTGAGGCCCAGTTCGGCCGCCGTCGCCGACAGCCGCGTGTCGTTCGCCAGCCAGACGCGCAAGGTGTGCGCGTCCGGTCCGGACAGCCCGCCGGCCAGCGGGCGGAGTCCGGCGAACGCCCAGCCGTCGAGCGCCGGGTGGTCGAGCGGGAGGTGCGCCCCCGCGGACACCGGCCCGGCGTCCGCCTCGGGACGACCGCCCCGGGGCAGCGCGGTGATCCGCAGGGCCAGCGACAGTTGGGCACGGTCGCCGATCCGGTGCAGGTCCCGGTCCAACAGCGCCTCGATCAGGCGCAGTCGGCCGCTGAGGGTGTTGCGATGGATGCCGAGCCGACTGCCGGCGCCGCGCCGGTCCGCCAGCCAGCCACCCAGGGTTTCGAGCAGTTCGCGGGCCTCCGGGTCGCCGCGGCGGCGGGCCCGGTGGGTCGCGAGCGGCGCCAGTTGCTCCCGCGCCCACGCGTCGGCCTGACCGGCCATCAGGAGCTCGGGAGCGAGCCACGCGTGGAACCGGGCATAGCCGCTCACCGACACCCTGGCGGCGGTGAGCGCGTACCGGGCCTGCCCGAAGGCGCCCGGCACGGACGCCAGGTCGACGGGCGACGAGGCCCCGACCCGGCACTGCGGGTAGGCCCGCACCAACTCGCGTGCCACACGCTGGGCGACGTCGTCGTCGGAGTCCCGCTCCCCGGCCGGAAGCAGGACCGCGAGCGGCGACCCCTCGCCTGTGTCGCGCACGATCCAGGCGCCCTCGGGCGCCGTACGCCGCAGCAGGTCCGCCACGGCGTCCCTCCGCTCCTGGTCGCACGCGACGGCCATGACGCGTGCTATCGGGGGCAGGGGCCAGTCCAGTGCCTCGGCCATCGTCGCGGCGGCCAGGGGCTGTTCGCCGCAGAGCAGCCCCCATACCGCGCGCCGCTGGCGCCGTTCGGCGTCGCTGACCATGCGGACCGCTTCGGCGTACCGGTGCGCGGCCCAGTCGGCGAGGTCGACGGGTGAGACGGCGGCGCCGCCCGGTCCCGCCGCGGAACCGGGGAACACCGCCGACGCCTGTTCCAGCACAGTGTCGAGACGCCGTGCGTGTCCCATGTCATCTCCCGTCGGCCGGTCCGAGCCCCGAGGCCGGCGCTCCATTGCGCCGCCGGTGCTGCCGGTGATCACCGTCTCTCCTGTCGTCGCCGCGCGCCTACAGGAAAGGACCGCAGATCCTGAGGGGAAATCCGTGAGACGCGTGATGGAGTTGCTGAGGGTCCCGCAGTCTGGGGAACAGCGGGCTGTCCTCGTACGGTTGAGCAGTATCCGAAGCCCGACGGCGGCTTATAAGGTCGAGACGGTTATCCGAGCCGGGTAAACTCACCGGTAACTTCGGGCCCTGGGCGGCGCGGGGCAGTGCTTGGGGGTTGTGGACAGATGGCGCGAACGGGCCGGGACAGCCCCCTTCCGGACGCACTCATGACCAGTCCGCCGATGCGCGAGGCATGTGCCGAGCGCGACGTCGGCGCGATCTTCGCGCTGGCCCGCGACCAGGCCGGCATGAGCCTCAGCCGACTCGCCCGGCTCTGCGAGATGACGCCCAGCCGGGTCGGCGAATACATCAAGGGGCGCGCGCGAGTTCGCCAGCAACACGTCGTCGAGCGCGTCGCCGACGGACTGCGCATACCGGGCGACATGCTCGGTCTGGCACCGCGTCCCTGGGAGGCCGACGCCGACACCTCGGCGGAGGCCGGGCCCGACGGCCTGCCGGTCGCCCCCGGCCTGCGCGCCCGACTCGCCGACAGCGTCGTCGAACTCGACCTGGGCATCGACATCGAGGTCGACAAGGAGGGCTGGGTCTACCTCACGTACCNACGGCCTGCCGGTCGCCCCCGGCCTGCGCGCCCGACTCGCCGACAGCGTCGTCGAACTCGACCTGGGCATCGACATCGAGGTCGACAAGGAGGGCTGGGTCTACCTCACGTACCACCACCATGTGCTCAATCTCACGGACCGCCCGCTCACCCGCTTCGCCCGTGAACTGTGGTTCGAGCACGGCGAAGGGCCGCTGGAGATCATCACGGTGCCCGGCAGCCGCCAGCACGTCACCATCGAGCGCATCCACGACGCGGGGACGCTGGCCAAGTTCGCCTGCCGCGTCTCGCCGCCGGTGCCGCCGATGGGCACCGCGAAGATCGCGTACCGGTGCCGCGGGGGCCGGTTCACCGAGGCGCACTACTGGCGCCAGGCCATCACGCGCTACACGCTGCGCCTGCACATCGGCGTCCGGCAGAACGGCGTCGCCCGGCTTGTGGACTGTAGCGCGATCGAGGAGCATCCCGACGGGGCGAAGCAGGCGATCGACCAACACGTACGTTTCTCCCATGAGGGCTCCGAAGCGCACATCAGCCTCGCGCGCGAGGAGTTGCGTCCCAACCAATTCGTCACCCTGCACTGGGAGGTCGTCCGTGAAGGCGCGTGACGCGCTTGAGTCGGTCATCCGCTCGTGGCACCGGCTCGAAGTCGAGCGCGGCGGTCCCGGGGTGATCGAGTTCGACTGCGCCCCGCCGCCGCCCGGCCTCCCGCCGGTCCCGGCGGCCGCCGACCGGCTCCAGGTCCACCGGCGCCTGACCGACCTCGTCCCCGAGGTCGAGGCGGCCGGCCAGCCGTTCGTCGCCTCCCGCCTGCGCGCCGACCTCGCCTTCCTCGCCCACCGCCTGGGCGAACGCCCCGCCCTCGACGACTACGTGCGGGCCACCCAGGGCTGCCCCGCGACCGGCTGGCCCGCCGAATACGTCGCCGCGCGGGGCGAGTTGGCGCGCACCGAGCTGAGCCGCCTGGGCATTGGCTGGGACACCGGCACCGACGAGGCGCTGCGCGCGCTCGAAGAGCCGCTGGACGCCGCGGCCGCCACGCGGCTGATCCGCGCCGCGGCCGTGGAGATGGAGCCGCGCGTACGCAAGGCGGTCGGCACCGACGCGCCGTACGAACTCACCGTGCAGAGCGTCGATGTCGACGAGTACTGGGCGTACTGGCTGGACGGCGCCGGGAGCCGCGTGCGGCTGCGCCTCAACCCGCGCAACGCCCGTTTCACACGGGTCGGCGTACGGCAGTTCGCGCTGCACGAGGTCCTCGGCCACGGATTGCAGTGCGCCGCGTTCGCGCACCGCTGCGCCGCCGAGGACGTGCCGTGGGTGCGCCTGCTGTCGGTGCACGGCCCCACACAGGTGCTGCTCGAAGGGCTCGCGCAGGCGCTGCCGCTGTTCATCGTGCCGGAGGACGACGTGCTGGCCGCCCGGGTGCGGCTCGACCACTACCAGCAACTCGTACGCTCCGAACTGCACATCGCGATCAACTCCGGCGTGTCCGTGGCCGCGTGCGCCGCGCATGCCCGCGCCCGCGTGCCCTACTGGACCGACCGGCATATCGCGGACCTCCTCGCCGACCGGGGAGCGGATCCCCGGCTGCGCTCGTATCTGTGGGCCTATCCAGCCGGATTCGACTGGTTCGTCCGCCTCGCCGAGGCGGACGGCTCGCTGATCACGGAAGTCCTGCACGCCGCCTACCGGGATCCCCTCACACCCGAGGGCCTCCGCGAACTCTGGCCGGACGGACCGCCCATCGGCGGGCCCGGACCGGCCGTTCGCCTACGGGAGCCTGAGGTCTCCTGATATCTCCTGAGGTTCTGCGGGTCCTCCCGGGGCGTGTCCCCGACCGCACCCCGCGACGCCGACACCCCGTCACAACAGGATCAGACCCTTGCGGATCTCCTCGGCGTAACCCCGGGCCGCCTCCGCGGACGGGGCGTCGGCCGCACCCATGGCCGTGTAGGCCCCCAGCACGAACGTGCTCAGCTCATAGGCTTCTTCCGGGTCTTTCACCTGCATCCACGAGTAGTGCGCATTCTGGACGAGCCGCCACGACCACCGCGTCGGCGACGTCACGTCCACGTCGGTGAGCTCGGCGTCGTGCGCGGTACGGGCCAGAGCCGCCGCGGCGAACAGCCGTACCGCTTCCCCGGTCCGGCCCGCCCGCAGCGCCACGTAGGCCCGGACCTCACGGGCCGCGATGGCGGCCGTCTCGTCGCCTCCGGCCTCGGTGTCGCTGTCCAGTTCGGTGGCGAGGCGGAGCGCCTCGGCCGATTCCCCGGCCTGGACCGCGGCTTTGATCGCCTGCAACGTGCTGCTCTGCGCGGAGTTCGGCCGCGGCGGACGACCGTTGTTCTCGGCGCCCGCCGTCGGCGCCCCCGACTGCGGGTCCGGCGTGCCGACGGCGTTCGCGGCCGGCGGGATCTCCGGAGAAGCGGACGGGCGGGACGGGCCCGGCTCGGCCGAAGCCCTGCCCGGACCCGCGGCAGCGGGAAGCGGCCTTGGTTCGGCGGTGGGCTCGGGGGCCGGCGGGGTGGAGACGGGCGGTGCGGCCTGGACGGGCCGCGGTGCGGCAGGCGGCTGCGAGGCGGGCTGCGGCTGCTGCGGAACGGACGTTGTGGCCGCCGACGAGCGCTTGCGCTTGAGCCCGCGCCGACCACCCTGGCGCTGGACCGTGGGGCCGACCGAACTGACCTCCCCTTCCGGCGTGACGATGAGCGGATACACCGTGCCGTCCGCCTCGACCGCCTCCACGCGTACGGCGCGGCCCAGGAGTCGGGCGCTGCGTGCGGTGGCCTGGATCGCGGCCTCCCGCGGGTTCTCGCCCGGGGGCACGGCCAGCGCCTCGCCGTCGACCCGGACGGCGTCGTCTCCCATCTCGATCGTGATGACCGGCCAGCCGGGGATGTCGTTCAACTCGCTCACGGGATCTCCTTGAAGGCTGCCCTCCGGACGCCGCCATGTATACGCCGCGACCCAACCGAGCACCAAGGGTTCGCGTGAAGCGGACAGCCGGGACGAAACCCCGGACGCCCCTCAGCCGTTCGCCCCGAATCCCGGGGTTCCGTGCCTCGGCCGCTTCCCGCAGGCCCCACGGGCGGAAAAGGACAGGCAGCGCCGAGAGTCGGGCGAGGCATTGACGACCTTTCGTCGGACGGACGATGGTTTTCGCGGGAACGTATGGGATGGGAGTAGTGCGTGAGCGCGACCACCAAGAAGCGCGGACCGGACCCCTACGCCGACATCTACGGGTTTCTGGCCTTGGGGGGCCTGGTTCTCGTCGCGTTGCTGAACGCGTGGGTCGGGGCGTGGGCGGCGACCGGCAAGGACGATCCGCGCCCCGGGAGTCCGCTCTCTTTCGTGATCGGCTCCGTCCGCGGCGACTACACGTGGCCCGGTTTCCTGGCGACTTTCGTGACCGTGGTCCTCTTCATCCTCGAGGCCGCGGGCGGCCTGCTGATCGCGTTCGCGATCGTCAGACACCGACGCAAGGAGATCAAGGTCGACCGCGCGGTCCCTTACCTCGCCTCCGTGCACGACGTGGCGGCCATGACCACCAAGGGTGTGCGCAAGATCGGGCGCCGCCTCGGCATCGCCGAGCACATGACCCCAGGAGTCCAGATCGGGAAGTCGGTCCGCGAGAACGCGGATCTGTGGGGTTCCTGGGAGGACATGCACGTCGACATCTGGGGGCCGCGCACCGGCAAGACGGCCACCCGTGCCATCCCCAACATCGTCGCCGCGCCCGGGCCGGTGGTGGTCACGTCCAACAAGCGCGACGTCCTCGACGCCACCCGGCTCACTCGCGAACGCGTCGGACGCGTGTGGGTCTTCGACCCCCAGGGACAGGCGAACCACACGGCCACCTGGTACTGGAACCCGCTGAGCTACGTCGGCAGCAGCATCGTCCGTGCCGTCAAGCTCGCCTCGCGCTTCGCCTCGATCAACCGCGCCGACCACGTGCGAAGCGACGGGTACTTCGAGCCGGCGGCCGAGGAACTCATCTCGAACCTGCTGCTGGCGGCGTCGATCGAGGGACTGCCGATCACCGCCATCTACACGTGGCTGACCCGCCCGGGCGACGACACCCCGGAGCGCATCCTGCGGGCCGGCGGGCACGTCCTGAGCGCCGACGCGGTGGACAACGTCATCAACGCGCCGGACCGGCAGCGCGCCGGCGTGTACGGCGTCGCCGCCCAGATCATGTCGTTTCTGATCGCGCCGAACATGACCGCGTGGGTGACTGCGGACGACGATCCCGACCGCCCCGCCTTCGACTACCTGAAGTTCGTCGAAGACGGCGCCGACACCATCTACCTCCTCTCCGAGGAGACGAACAAGATGGCGGCACCCCTCATCACCGCACTTACCGCGGCGCTCGCCGAAGCCGCCGAGAACGCCGGCATCGCGTCACCCGGCGGACGCCTCAGGGTCCCCGTCCTGTTCGTGCTGGACGAGGCGGCCAACGTCTGCCCGTGGAAGGCCCTACCTGACAAGTACTCGCACTTCGGCTCGCGCGGGGTGGTCATGATGACGATCCTTCAGTCGTGGGCGCAGGGGGTTGCGGCCTGGGGCGACATCGGCATGCAGAAGCTGTGGGGTGCCGCCAACGTCCGTGTCTACGGCGGCGGCGTCGTGGACACCAAGTTCCTGGGCGACCTCTCGGCCGCGTCCGGGATCTTCGAACCGGACGTCACGAGCTACTCGTTCAAGGTCACGGACTACTGGGAGAAGAACATCAGCAAGGGTTCGCGCTCCGAACCGGTCCTGGACGTGCACGATCTCGCCTCGATGCCGAGGGGCCGCGCGTTCGTGCAGTTCAGCGGGACCAAGCCGGCGCTCGTCAGGCCGGTGCCGTGGTGGGAGGGGGAGTACGCGGACGAGATACGCGAATCGCTCGCCATCTATGATCCCGGCGCGGTCGTCGAGGCCCCCGCACCGCCGATCCCTGTCGCGCTCGAAAAGGCGGTCTCGCAGTGAAGGAGGCCGACGACGGCCGGTCTCCGCTCTTCCGCTTCGGCGATGTGGATCCGTCCTCCCATGAGTACGACGAGCACGACGAAGCCGAGGAGTTCGCCGAGGACCCGGGGCACGAGGAGCCCGAGTCCGTCCTCGTCTTCACGTCCCTCGAAAGCTTCGTGACGGAGTACCTCACACAGGTGCTCCAGCGCCGCCTGAACCGCGCCACCGCCGTTTGGTGCCCGTCGTGGTGGGACCATCCCGAAGCCCTTGTGCGGCTCAACGCCATGTGGCGTGCCTTCGAGCACCTGCGCCTGGACCCCACGCTGGGCATGTCGGTCTGGTGGCTTCACCATGCGGACCCGCATCTGCGCGTGCTGATGGACCCTCAGTTCGGCCCCTTTGCGGTCTGCGACCCCCGAGAGGGGCACACGGACCGGCCCTTGAGCTCCCTGCCGTTCAACCCGGTTCCCCCGGGGTTGTTGGACGGCCCGGCCTTCAAGCTCATGCCCGAGGACCTGCCGACGAATGCACTTCAGGAGGAAATCCCGGAATTCGAAGAGCCGTTCGACGCCGGGCCGTGGGCGTCCGTGGGCAAGCCCAAGGACTTCGGGCAGAACCACGGGTTCTGAGCGGTCCGGCGCCCCGACAGGACACACGTGCACGGGCGCGTCCTCGTGTGCGGATCAGTCCTTCTTCGAAGGGGAGGCACCGGTGGCGCCGACCGCGGGCAGCATCGCCACCACCGGCTTCTCCTTGCTCCTCTTCTCGTGCGCCAGGAACATGCCGACACCGGACGTCGCGACGGCCCGCGGTACGAGCGTGCCCGCGGGAAGGGGGTCCACCTTGCCGGTGGACAAACGGACGGCGACGGGATCGTCGTCGTCGTCCTCATCCTCGTCCTCCAGGAGGATTCCATAGGCGACACCGTCGTCTCCGACCGAGACGAACGAGACCCCGCGGACGAGTTCGTCGCCGTCGAGGCACTTGGCGGTCCCCGCGGACAGGTCGAACGACACCGAGTCCGCCACGAGATAGCGCCCCTGCGGGGACATCGCGGCCCGGTGGTCGTCGGTCATCTCGCGGGACGGTGAACCGTCCTCGCCCTCGGGCGGCGCACACGTCACCGAGGCGACGAGGGCGCCGGTGCCGAGGTTGTGCGCCGCGTACAGCACGGTCGTCGAGCCTTCCGCACGCCATGCCACGACGAGCATGGTGCCCACGGCTCGGATGGGTTCGCCCCAGGACTGGCCCTGCGGCCTGATCGCGTCGCTGGACCAGCCGCCGACGATGCCGAACCGGGGCCGGGGACTGAAAGGCATCTCCCGCGTCAGGAGCCCGGCGGAGGTCGGAACCCGCGGTACGTCCTGGACCGGGCAGTTGTCCTCCTCGTCGCAGCCGCCCTGCCGGAAGTCTCCGGCCGACGCGGGGGTTGCGGCCCCGGTCACGGGATTCCACAGCAGTCCGTCGCCGACCCTCTTCTCGCTGCCGTCGGCGACGCCCGGGAAGAGCACCCCGCCGTCCCCGATCACAGCCTTGGTCTTGTCGGAGTCGCTGACCAGATCGCGCTCGAAGTGCTGTGCGGACGCCTGGTCGGGACCTCGCAGCCCGGCGGGAAACGAGTCCACAACGGTGACCGGTCGGGACCGCAGGACGCCCGAGGCGGGGATGACGCCGGTGCGCACGACGACGACGTACTCGCCCTGGGCCGTGTTGACGACGCGCACCATCGTGTCGCGCTGTTCGGCAAGCGGGAGCAGGGGCTTCGACGACCACTTCACCTTTCCGTCGGCGAAACCGCGGGCGGTCAGCAGGTCGTCGACGACGCCGCCGTCCTTGCCCTTGGTCGGACTCGCCGACTTCTTCGGCGGTGGCGACGCGGTGCCGGTCGCGGCGGAGGGCGACGGGGACGCGGAGGCGGACGGTGGTGCCGACGCCCTGGGGGAACTGCGTGTGCTGACATCGACGAACACGCCGGCACGCGCCGCGATGGCGTAGGAGCGGTTGGCGACACCGAACTGCCAGCCGCCATTGGCGTCGAACGCGGACGGCACCTTGAGTTGCAAGGAGTCCGCCGGCTTGGCGCTGTCCGTGGCCCCGGGCTTCGTGTTCCCCTTGCCGCCGGGGCCGAACGCGCATCCGCCGAGCAGGGCCGCGGTCGCGCAGACGACGACCAGTCGCCTCGGCCAGTCGGCTCCGAGGGCGGCCGCGTGGCGACCTTCGCGTGAACGCGACGGCTTATGAGCTGCCACGGGCGTGTACTTCCGTTCTGCCGGACCGGCGGAAGGCGTCCTGGGATGAAGCGCCGTCGGGCGGCGGCTCTTCCGAGCATTGCCGCGGTCCCCGGCCCGCCGATATCCCGACAACGCGTCCGGATGCGCGTGTATGGGATGGCTGCGCAGGGCGCCGCGTCGTTAGCGTGGGCGCGGAGCGACGCGTCTCCACACCGCGCCGGGAACCAGGAGACCTCATGGGTGAGTTGGTGAGGCCTCATGACTAGGAAACAGGTGGAGAGCCCCAACCCCTGGGTGGTTCACGCCGAGGCGCCGGACGAACTGGACTCGCCACCCGCCGCCGAATCGCCCGACATCGGTCGACCGCACATGGCGGCCCCGTTGCAGGGACTGGTTGAGTCGGCTCCCGGGGAGGGGCTCCCGGCATGGGATCCCGGCCCGCGGGGAAGAAGCGTTCCCTGGTGGTGGGTCGGTTGCCATGGCGGTGCCGGAGCGAGCACGTTGGCCGCCGCGGTCGGCGGTGTCGACGCGGGACCGCGAGGCTGGCCGGTGCACCCCGACCAGGGCCGTTCGCGCGTGCTGCTGGTCGCGCGCAGCCACGCCCGCGGTCTGGAAGCCGCGCAACTGGCCTCGCGGCAGTGGGCTTCGGGAGTGGTCGGCAACGTCGACCTGCTGGGCCTGGTGGTGGTCGCCGACGCTCCGGGCCGCCTGCCGCGCAAGCTCCAACAGTGGCTCAAGCTCGTCGCGGGCGGTGTCCCGCACATGTGGACGGTGCCGTGGCATGAACCGTGGCGCCTCGGCGAGCCGGTGGAGGCGGAGACGTCGCCCAAGGAAGTTGTCAGACTCGGACGGCAGTTGGCCCAGGCCTTGGGTGGCGCGGGTGCGGCCGCCAGGTGATGAGCACCGCATTCGCGTCGTGAACGGGAGACGATGACCGTGGTCACACTGCAGAGCAAGCGCGAACAGCGGACAACCGGCCGACCGCGGCCAGCACAACGCGCGCCGAAACCCTCCGGGCCGCTCGGCACGCTGTCGCTCGGCGCGGGCAGGCTCCCGGGCCAAGGGGCCGCCTCGCGGCTCTACGAGGTCAAGGACGCGTACCTGCGGCCGTTTGCGATCCTCGCCGTTCCGTCCCGGGGCCAGTACACCGTTGTCCTGGAGGCGGTCCGCGACTTCCGCCGCGATGTGACGGTGGGTGAGATCGCCCAATGGACCTCTTTGTGGGGGCCGTGGATCGACTCGGCGGGGACCTCGCTCGGGGTGGTGGCCGCCTCGGTGACCCTGGAAGTCTTCGACATGGGCGCCGAATCGGGGCTGCCGCCCATCCGGTCGACCGACGACCCGGCCCGGGTCATGGCCGACCGGCTCGACTACGTCGGAAGGCTGCGGGCCCGGGTCGCGCTGACCGTCGGCAGCGGGCGGCGCGGCAAGTCCGGGCTGCCGGACATGGCCACCGACCTCGGACGCCGACTCCCGGCGCTGTCCGCGCAGTTCCAGCTGCTCGGGCAGGCGCCGGCCAGGCCCGTGGCGGGCCACGAACTCGCGGAGATCGTCCGAACCGCCTACGACCCGAGCGTGTGGGGGTTCATCGAACAAGCCCGGGAACAGGGCGGAACCGGCATGTCGTGGTCGCAGGCGGGACCTGTGGACTCGGAAGAGGAATGGGACAGTTACCGCCACGACGGAGTTCACTCGGTGACCTGGGCGATGTCCGAGAGCGCGGGGGAAGAGGCGTTCCAGGGCACGCTGGCCGGGCTGCTGAAGGCGATGAACGACGGGGTGCACCGTCGGGCGACCCTGTTGTTCGGTCCCCCGCGTCCGGAGATCACCGCGGCGACCGACCCCGTCAAGCCCTTCCGTTCCCGGAACAAGGGCAAGTCCGCCGACGCGGAGCCCGCGCCCGCCGCGAACCCCTGGCTGCCCGAGCGGAAACTCGCGCGGTACGGAATGCTCGTGACCGCGACAGCCGGCGGTGAAGGCGCGCTGTCACGGTCCGCTCGGGCGCTCGACGGCCTTCCGGCGTACGCACGGGTGTCCCTCCGAAAGGTCTACGGTTCACAGGCGGCGGCGTTCGTCGCCGGTCTGCCACTGGGGACCGACACACCCGACGGCCTTGCGATGCCTGTTGCCGCGCGCTGGCCGGTCCGCCACCGCCAGGGCGGGCGCAAGCGGCGCTGACGCCGCGAACGCGCCTTAGCCGCCACAGGATTCGCGCTCACCGCGCTCTAACCCGCGTCATTCGGATTGTTGGGCACGCACCCCGCAGCAAGGATGAGAAAGCCGTCGGATGGCTTTGATTTCGGCACTCTGGTTCGGATGCGAAAGTCCCCACCAGACTTCTCTTCTGTTTCCCGCGGAGGTTCCTGTGGCCGGTCAGATACTCGATTTGAGCGTCCGCGCGTACGTGGGGCTGGTCCTGCCGCGACAAACGGACACGGACACGGATACACCGGGCGGCCTGACGCCCGACGGCAACGTTCCCCTGGACGACGGCCTGCGGGAGGACATTCAGAGCCTTATGGGCCTCCTGCGCCTGGGCGCCTGGACCATTGTCCTTTTGTGTTTCATCGGCGTCGGCGTCTCCATGGCGTGGGGCTGGATGAACGGCAAGGGGTTCCAGGCGCTGGGCCGCCTGGGCTGGGTGCTCGGCGGAGCGATCGTCATCGCCAGCGGCGCCGAGCTTCTGAACGTCTTCACGGCTTGACACCACCGGCACCCCCCTCCGCTCAAACGTTCCCAGGCAGGTGCGCATGGCCCTCTTCCGCAGGTCTCGCACAACGGATACCGAGAGTCCGTTCGCTCAGAAGCGATTCCTCGCCTCCATCGGTGTCATCGCGGTGTTGATCGTGATGGCCGCTGTGACGATCATCGACGGCGGCGACGGCGGTGCCGCCGGGGCCGCGGCCGAACAGAGCACCGACCCCGCGGACGACATGCCCATAGAGATCGTCACCATGGCGCCGCCGCCGACGTCGGCCGTACAGGAACTCGCTCCAGGACTCTCGTGTCCGCAGGCGACGCAGAACGCCGAACTCCCCACGGCCGCACCGGCAAAGACCGTGTGGACGGTGTACCGCGGGAACATCCTGCCCACCTCACCGGTGCACGGCCCGACCCGAGCGAGCGGGGACGTCGCGCGCTGCTTCGCGCACACCCCCACCGGCGCGCTCATCGCCGCCGCCCAGATCAGCGCCCGCTACTTCTCCGCCCCGGACTGGCAGTCGGTGATGCAGCAGTCGGTGTTGCCCGGGCCCGAGCGCGACGACGCGGCGGTGATGAGGCAGGCCATGGACCAGAGCCGGACGGCGCCGCCCCCGGACGACACCGACGACACCGACCGCCTTCAGATCCTCGGCTTCAAGTTCGCGGGCTACTCCGCCGAGACAGCCAGTGTGCAGCTCCTCCGGGGCGGCTTCGACGGCAAGGACCTGGTGAGCGCGTTGTACACCCTCCAATGGACGGGTGGCGACTGGCGGTTGAAGATCCAGCGGGACGGCGCCGCGGAAACCATGGTGCAACCGGAGGGCACGCGCACCGGCTTCGTCGACTGGACGCCCGGTGGTTCCTCGTGACGGCCGCGAAGCCGGCGCCCCGGTCGGCTGTGTGGCGGCGTCGGACGGTGCGCGCGGTCCTCCTCTCCGCCGCGGTGTTCATCCTCGCGACACTGTTCGGCGGTGGGACGGCGGCGGCGGCGC
>NZ_JBPKBH010000013.1:259454-265821 GCF_051388915.1 Yinghuangia sp. YIM S09857
GCCGCACCCCGGGGTGCGCCGGCGGCGATGCCGCGGCTCTCGTGCGATTCCATCGCCTGGATCCCCGGGATGGACTACAAGACCGACTCCAACATGTGGACCCTGCCTGGCGGCGGCCTGCTTCGCGGCCTCTGTCGGAACAAGGCGGCCGCGGAGTACGGCACCGGCTCAGGCGGAAAGGAAGGCTGCGACGGCTGGGGCGAGCCCGCGGAGCTGTGCGTCAGCCCCAAGGACGAATGGGGCGCCGAGCCGAGCTGGCTCACGGACTTCCCCGCATGGCTGGAGTTCAAGTTCTTCGAGGGTGCCTCCGAGACCTACATGTGGTGGATCGAGGCCGAGGATCCGTCCATGTTCGCCAGCGACGGCAAGACGGAACGCACCAGTATCGGCTTCGTCTTCAAATACACCAACTACATCGTCATATTCCTGGTCATCCTCGGCATCCTGGTGGCGGCCATCAAGATGGCCCTCCAGCGCGACGGCCGGCCCGGCAAGGAACTCGTCAAGAACCTGCTCATGTTCGTGATCACCACGGGCATGCTGCTCGCGGTGAACCAGGCGATCCTGCTTTTCGTCCGCAGGTTCTTCAACTGGTACGTCCGGGAAGGGCTCGGCGGTGCCGGCGGCCAGCGCTACGCCACGATGGAAGAAGCGCTCACCAAGAACATGGGCGCGATGCTCCAGGGCGTCAATCCCGCGGGATTCGGTCTGATCGACCTGCTTGCCGCCTTGCTGGTCATCTGCCTGTCGATCGTCATGTACATCTACATGACGATGCGTTACCTGCTGGTGATGCTGCGAACCGCCATGACGCCGATGTACGCCGCCTGGGCGACGGTGAGCGAACGCGGCAAGCAGGGCCTGTGGGACAACTTCTGGCGGCTCCTCAGCTGGGATATCGGCATCGTTTTCATTGCAATAGCCCTGGTTGCCGGATTCCAGGAAATCGGTGAGCTGAGAGCCGACGAAATGCGGACCGGCGAAACGCACTACTGGCGTGGGCTCATCTTCTTCGGCCTGGCTACCGTCGCCGGACCGTCCACGGCCTATGCGATGGCACCCATGCTGGACAAGGGCGCGGCCGGAAATACCTCGGCGAACGTGGGCGCCTTCAAGACCGCGGTCGGAGTCGGGGCGGCGGTCGTCGGCGCCGGGATCAGCGCGGCGGGCGCCGGCGCGGGTGGCGGAGGCGGCGCCGGAGGCGCGGCCCAAGCCGGGCAACAGGCCGTGAACGCGGCAACCAACGCGGTCAACAGTACGGTCGGTGGCTTCGGCGGTGTCGCCGACGACGGCTCGGGCGGGCCTCCACCGCCACCGGGTGGTCCGGGCGGGCCTGGCGGGACACCGCCTGGCGGGACACCGCCCGGCGGGAAACCCGGCGGTCCCGGTGGGGGAAACCCGCCCGGCGGTCCAGGTGTTCCCCCCGGCCCCGGGGCCACTCCGGCACCGCGGGCCGCGATCCCGGGGGTCGACGGAAGACCGCTGGACCTGGGCATTCCGACACAGGACCAGTCCTTTGCCGCGATCCGTGTGCATGCGATCGAACTGTGGGAACGGGCCGCGGGATTCGAGAACGACCCCGCCACCCAGCACTTGGCTCCCCAAGCCCGGCAACTGGCCAACGACGAGCTCGCACGTTCGCGCGACAAGATGCTCGACGACTGGAACGAGATGGGGCAGGCAGGCAACACAGCCGCACAAGCCCAATTGCAGGCGGACTTCGACAGTTTGCAGAAGTACGCGACCGCACGTGAGCTCGGGCAGGTCGCCAACCCGATGACGCCCCGCGACGCCCATCTAGCGGCCGGGAACTGGCGGAACGGCAACCGCAGCAACATCGTCGACGAGGTGAACAGCCGGATTTCGGGTGGCCCGAGCGGCGGCGGACCCAATCCCTAGGCAATCGAGGAGGTGTCATGGCCGAGAACAGGGTCCGTACATATGGCAACTGGCGTAAGCCTTCGTCTCCCGGCATCGGGAAACTTGGGCTCGGCGGCAGCATCTTCGTCATGGTCGGCCTGGGAATCGTCACCCTGACGATGATGGTGTCGACGATCGCGGCGATCGTCATGGCCGTGGTCCTGATGATCGCGATCGCGCCGCTGATCATGCGCGACCCGCACGGGCGGAACGGGCTGCAATGGCTGGGGTCGCGTATCGCCTGGTTCCGCGGCATGACTCTCGGGCAGCACATCTACCGTTCCGGGCCGGTCGGCCGCCTGCCGGTGTCCACGTCCCGGCTGCCCGGGTTGCTGGCCGGCATGACGGTGCTAAACAGCGTCGACGGACACGGTCAACCGTTCGCCCTCGTCAGCCACCCGACCGCGAACCACCACACTGTCGTGCTGAACTGCTCGGCGGACGGGGCGTCGTTGGTCGACCAGCACCAGATGGACGTCTGGGTCGCCTACTGGGGCCGTTGGCTCGCCAACCTCGCGTACGAACCGCGCCTGGTGTCCGCGGCGGTGACCATCGAGACGGCGCCTGACAGCGGCGAGCGGCTGCGCAGGGAGGTCCTCGGCAACGTGGACATGAGCGCGCCGCCGCTCGCCCTGGAGGTCCTCAAGCAGGTCATGTTCGATTACCCGGTCGGTTCCGCGGAGATCACGTCGCGCATTGCCCTCACCTACTCCTCCGCGGGGGAGTCGCGGGCACACCGCACGCCCGAGGAGTTGGCGGCGGAGATCGGCATCCGCCTTCCCGCACTGGCCGGTTCGCTGGCGATGACGGGTGCGGGACCGGCGGACCCGCTGACGGTGGACGACCTGGCCCACCTCGTGCGGGTGGCGTACGACCCCGGCGTGGGCGTACTGAGCGAACAGGCTCGCGGTGAGGGCTCGCCGCCGCTGCGGTGGGAGGAAGCGGGGCCCATGGCCACCCAGGAAGCCTGGGACCACTACCGCCACGACGGTGCGCACTCGATCACGTGGGCGATGACCGAAGCTCCGCGCGGTGAGGTGTTCTCCACTGTCCTCAGCCGGCTGGTGGCCCCTCATCCGGACATCGTGCGCAAGCGCGTGACGCTGCTCTACCGGCCGCATACGCCGGCTGAGTCCGCCAAACTCGTGGAACGCGACCGCAAGGACGCGATGTTCCGGGCCCAGCAGTCCAGGGTCGCCCAGGCCCGCGACTCCGTCGACCTGCGCTCGGCGGACCAGTCGGCCCGTGAGGAAGCCACCGGCGCCGGGCTCGTACGTTTCGGACTGCTGGTCACCGCGACGGTGATGAAGGCGGAGGACATGCGCCTGGCCGCCGCGGCGATCGACAACCTGGCCGCGACGTCGCGCATCCGGCTCCGGAGGGCGTACGGAGCGCAATCCTCGTCCTTCGCGGCGGCGTTGCCGCTGGGTCTGGTCCTCGGCGACCACATGCGCGTTCCCCAGTCTGTCCGGAACTCGGTGTAGGACCGTCAAGTCAAGCAAGGAGTGGTCATGTTCGGATCGTCGGGAGCGCCCCGAGGCGACCTGGCCGACGTGGACCCCGGCACCGGGCAGCACACGGCAAACGACGCGGGACGGAAGAACGCGGCGTCCGCGAAGAAGGGCCGCAGGGAGAGGGCACGGGGCCCGGTCCGGCCGGGCCCCCGGGGATGGATGGGCTGGGGCAAGGGGCGTGCCTCGCACATCGAGGCGCCCGCGGAATGGCGTGGCACCACCGTCCAGGTCTGCGGGCTGTGGCCGTTCGGCGCGGGATCGGGAACTCCGGTCGTGGGCGTGCCCGTCGGCCGGTCGATGACGACCGGCGCCTCGCTCTGCTGCGATCCGGTCAGCTGGTTCCAGCGTGCCAACCTCATTCTGAATCCCAGCGAGTTCGTGCTCGGCAAGCCCGGCCTGGGCAAGTCCACGATCGTCCGCCGCCAAGCCCTCGGCCTGGCGGGCTACGGCGTCAACCCCCTGGTGTTCGGCGACCTCAAGCCCGACTACGTCGACCTGGTACGGGCCCTCGACGGCCAGGTCATCACGCTGGGCCGCGGGCGCGGATACCTCAACGTCCTCGACCCGGGCGAGGCCACCGAAGCCGCCCAGCGGCTGACCGGGGACGCCCGACGCGCACTCATCGCGGACGCGCACGGACGACGGATCAACGCGGTCGGCTCCCTGCTGACGATCGTTCGCGGCTCCCCGATCACCGACCGCGAAGAGACCGTGCTCAACATCGCCCTGAAGGTGCTCGACGAACGGCACGCCGGTGTGCCGGTCATGGCGGACCTTCTCCAGGTCATCCGTGACGCACCCGAAGCGGTTCGGGCCGCGGTGCTCGACCGCGGGAACATCGACAAGTACCGCGACGGCGTCGAGGCCTTGGAAGCCTCCTTGGTCGGCCTGTTGGGGGAGGGGCGCCTCGGCGACATGTTCTCCAGGCCGACCTCCGAGCCCATGCACCGGGACCGGCCGGTGTGCTTCGACGTCTCGAACATCGACGACTCGGAGATGCAGCTCCAGGCCGCCGCCCTGCTGGCCTGCTGGAGCTACGGCTTCGGTGCGGTGTCGGTCGCCCAGGCGTTGGCCGACGCGGGACTGGAGCCCCAGCGGCACTACTTCGTGATCCTGGACGAGTTGTGGCGCGTGCTGCGCGCCGGCCGCGGCCTCGTCGACCGGGTGGACGCGCTGACCCGCCTCAATCGCCAGCGCGGTGTGGGCCTCGCCATGATCACCCACACCATGTCGGACCTCATGGCGCTGGCGCACGAAGAGGACCGCATGAAGGCCAAGGGCTTCGTGGAACGCGCCGGGATGGTGATCTGCGGCGGGCTGCCCAGTGCCGAAATGCCGGAACTCACCCAGGTGGTGGGGATGACGGACGCCGAGCAGCGGATGATCACCGAATGGTCCACGCCGCCCGCCTGGGACACCGGGATCGGTCGCAAGGCCCCGCCCCCCGGGCTCGGCAAGTTCATGGTCAAGGTGGGCGGTCGCCCCGGTATCCCCGTGCACGTGGAACTCACCCGGGCCGAACTCCACATCAACGACACGAACCGGAGGTGGGCGCGATGACGGCGGCGATTCCGGGGGACGCGTCGCCGGCGCCGGAGGGCTCTCGGTGGTGGCGGCGCTGCGCACGAGGCGTGATTGTCCTGGGGGCGGCACTGCTCGTCCTGGGGCTTCTCCCCGGCGCTCCCGCTCCGGAGGCGCGGGCCGACGAACCCAAGATCGGTGCGGACTGCACGCTTGTCCCCGAGGACATTTGGGGCTACGAGTACTCGAAATACTGCGGCAGCGAAGATCCCAAGATGCTGCTCATGGAAAACCCGCCGAAGGGGTACGTGAACGGGAACCTCGGCAAATGCCAGGGCATGCCCGACATGAACCTCATGGAAGAAAAGAAGAAGGACGACAGCTTCCTCGGGAAGGTCGGCCGACTCTGGGAGGGCGCCAAGGACGTGGGCAACCTCATCTGGGAGGAGATGAAGCCCGGTTCCGAAGGTAAGCGCGGCACCAAGCTGCTGTGTGTGCGCGGCGAAATGCTGCAATGGCAGAAGGGGCATGAACAGGGCAACCTGTTCGTGCTGTCGCCCAAGCTGGAGCTGGTGAATCCGTGCAACACGCTGAACAAGGAAATGCGTGCCAAATGCGCGGATCCGCGCGGTAAGAACCCCTGCGACGACGTGGTGTCGATGGTCGGGCGGGGGCACTGCGAATCGAGCCACCCGGACTTCAAGCGGGAGTCGGAGATCGGGCCGTGCGCCGGCCTCATCGAGCAGCATTACGAGCGGTGCTGGAAGAAGGAGGAAGAAAAGAAGAAGAAGAAGGAACTGGCCGAGAAGGAGCACCTTGTCGCTCCACTTGAGGACATCCTCGGCTGGGTTTTCATCTTCGTCGGCGTGTCCGGCTGGGTCGGGGTGATTCTGACCGCCAAGGGCATGGCGATGGCCTGGTACACCGGTGAGGGTCTCGCCCACTTCAACCGAGGTGGATACGTGGTCATCGCGGTGATCATGGGTAGCAGTGCCTCGGCGATCGCCGGCTTCTTCTACATCTGACCCCCGCAGTGTTCGTGCTGAACGGCACGGGAGAAGAGGAGTTCCGTGTCGGATGCCGACGAAGCCGTAGGCGCGATCCTGGATCTCGGCGAGATGGCCGGCGACGGTGTGAAAGCCGTCAGCAAATTCGGTGTCAAGGTGGCACGGCGCATCGCCGCCAACAACAAGGCCAGCAGGGAACGGGCGGCCAAGCAGCAGGAGGACGCGGCCGCCAGATTCAAGGCAGCGCAGGAGGCGCGGCAGGCCGACGTCGCTCGGTACTACGCCCGCATACAGGCCGAAAACGAAATGACGCGTCGGCAGGCGCAGGCCAATCCGGGTCCGAATCCGGGTCCGAATCCGGGTCCGAATCCGGGTCCGAATCCGGGTCCGAATCCGGGTCCGAAT
>NZ_JBPKBH010000014.1:0-11006 GCF_051388915.1 Yinghuangia sp. YIM S09857
CCCCCCCCCGGACCGGCGACGTTCACGCCGGGGATGCTCGCGGCGGCCTCGGCCGCCGGGTTGCGGCGGGTGCGGCGGCGCCGGGTGCGCGGCTCGTCGGCCGGTTCCTCGGCCTCGTCGTGGTCGCTGTGGTCGTCCTGCGCGGCGGCCGCGGGCGGCGCGGTGGCGGAACGCGGCGCCTGCGCCTCCGGGGCCTGGAACAGCGGCTGGAAGACGGCGGGGGCGGCACGGCGGGCGCGGGCGGGCGGGGCTTCGGGCTCCGGCTCGGGTGCGCTCTCGGCGGCGGGCTCCGGCGTGTCCGCGGCGGCGGGCTCGACCGGGGCGGGCTCGGCTGCCTCCGTGGGCTCCGCGGGCTCCGGCTCCGCCGCCACCCGCTTGCGGGTACGGCGCGTCCGGCGCGGGGCGGGCTCGGCGTCCACGACCGCGGGGGCCTCGGGGGTGGTGGCCTCGGGGGTGGTGGCCTCGGGCTGCGGCGCGTCCTCGACGGTCGCCTCCGCGGGCTCCGGCTCGGCCGCCACGCGCTTGCGGGTACGGCGGGTCCGGCGCGGCGCGGGCTCCGGCTCGGGCGCGGCCTCGGTGGCCTCGGCCGCGTCCTCGTCCTCTTCCTCCGCCATGAGCTCCTCGGTGGCGGTGTCCGCGACCGCAGCTATGGCCGGTGCGACCTCGGCGGCGTTCCCGGTCGCGGCATCGGCCGCGCCAGCGCTCACACTGTCGGCGGTCGCTTCGTCGGTGTTGGTGTTGATGTCGGTGGTGTCGTCGGTGGTCGTGTTCTCCGCCTCGGAAACGGGCTTCGGCGGCCCGGCGGGTCGGCTCGCGGCCCGACGGCGGCGCCGTGCGGGGGCCGCGGGGGCTTCCGCGGGGTCGGCCGAGGGTGCCTGGGCACCCGTGTCCGAGGTGGTCGCGGCGTCGTTGGATGTGGCGGTGTCGTGCGGCTGGGCGTCGTCGGACGCCGCACCGTTCGGCTCGTTGTCGAGCATGCGGGTCTGTCTCCCGTCACGCTTCCGGGCGCTCCAAGGAGGGCGCCGCAC
This sequence comes from Yinghuangia sp. YIM S09857, assembly GCF_051388915.1. Classification (NCBI taxonomy): domain Bacteria; kingdom Bacillati; phylum Actinomycetota; class Actinomycetes; order Kitasatosporales; family Streptomycetaceae; genus Yinghuangia; species Yinghuangia sp. YIM S09857. The sequence goes on from NZ_JBPKBH010000014.1 coordinate 1,029, forward strand.
AGAAGCTCGTCTCTCGCTCGCCGCCCCCGCACCTGGCAGGGCCGACGAAAGTCTGTCGGAATGCGCTTCCGGCACCGGGAGTTCCGGGCCGAGGCGTCGACGGCGGTCCGTGGCTTCGGCTCCGCGCCGTGTCTACAGCTCCTCGTTCCCCGTCGAGGTCACCGCATGCTCGGGCGCGAGCGGATCGGTCACCGCGCCGGTCGCGGTGTCGAGCGGCCCCTGCGCCAAGCGGGTCACCGCGGCGGGAACGGGCGGCGCGAGGTCGGCGACCAGGCGAAGACCGGACAGAACGTCGTCGGGTCGGACGGCGGGTGTGGTGTGCCGTACAACCAGTCGCAGTATCGCACAGGGTCGGTCGCCGCTCCCATCGACACCCTGGTGACCTGCGTCAATCTCACCATCGGACGCACGGGGCGCCTGAGACGCGTCCGCCGCGTCCGTCTCACCCACCGCGACCGCCCCGTCGGACGTCCCGCCCGCGTGCAGCGCGGCCACCGCGGCGCGCGCGTCGAAGGCCCGCATGCCGTTCTTGGTCATGCGCTCGACCTCGACCGACTCGGCGGCCAGGAACACCTCGACCGCCTTGCGCGCCGTCTCCGGCTCGACCTCGGGCAGCCGGATCTCCCACACCGAGGCCTGGAGCCGTTCGGCGAGGTTGCCGGGGGCCGCCTCCACGACCTCCAGCACGTCCAGTCCGGGCGGCAGCGAGGAGTCGAGGAGCGCCCGCAGGCCGTCCGGCTCGCAGCGCCGCGCGACCGAGATCTCCAGGTACTCCGCCTCGCTGGCCACGCCGGTCGGCGCGGCACCCGCGTACGACACCTTGGGGTGCGGCGTGAAGCCGGCGGAGTAGGCCATCGGCACCTCGGCGCGGCGCAGCGCCCGCTCGAAAGCGCGCTGGAAGTCCCGGTGGCTGGTGAACCGCAGGCGGCCGCGCTTGGCGTAGCGCAGGCGCAGTTTCTGGACGGCCGGAGCGGGCGGCGGTCCTTCGGGCATTCGGCGTGCCAGGGCTGCTCAGTCCTCAAGTAGTGCGATTCGGGGATGAACTCTGGGCTCCAGAGTACGGGGAGCGCGGCCGCGGCCGGACCCCGCCGTCACCGGCCGCCGCCGCGCAGCGAGCGGGCGACGTCCCGAACGGTCTGGCCGACGCTCTTGCGGGCCTCGCGGATCGCGGCCCGCGTGTCGGCGGCGGCCTGCCGCGTCGCCCGTCCGGCCGAGCGCACTGCGCGGCCCAGGCCTCCTGCCGCCGACTTCACGCCACGGCCGATCGGGGCGAGCACCGCGCGGTACGTGGCGACGAACGGCCAGGCCAGCACGCGCCACAGCTTGACCGCCACGCGTCCGGCCCACCGGCCCGCGTCGCGCGTCGCGCGGCCGACCGGGAGGACGACGTACCGCCACGTGGCCTTGAACGGCCACGAGACCACGCGCCACAACCAGCGCAGGACGCGCATCGCGCGATCGCCCGCCCACACGAACGCGCTCTTGAGCGCGCGCCCGAGTTTGCCGCCGCCCTTGCGCACCCCGCGCCCGAGTTGGCGGAACGGCCAGACGACCACCGCGACCATCCACCGCCCGGCCGTCGCCGTCGCCCCGACGGCCCACGCCAGCGGCACCCGCAACCCGCGTCCGACCCAGCACAGCCCGCGCCACAGTTGCACGAACGGCCAGACCAGCGCGCGTCCCAGCCACACGAACGCGCGTCCGATCCACACGAATGCGCGGCCCACCCAGTCCAATGCCGTGCGCCCGACGAGGCGCAGCCCCCGCCCGAGCGCACACAGGCCGCGCCACGCCTGCCGAAACGGCCACGCCACCGCCGCGCCGAGCACCCGGAGCACCGAGCCCAACCAAGGCCCGAGCCACCGCAACCCCGCCCAGATCTTGATGAAGGGCCAGGCCAGCACCGCAAGGAGCCACGCGAATCCGCGCCCCAACCACGGACCCAGCCACAACAACCCTCGCCCGATCTGCACGAACGGCCAGATCAGCGCCCTACCCAGCAGAACCAGCCCGCGCCCGAGCCACCCGCCGAACCACACCAGCCCCCGCCACAACCACACGAACGGCCACGCCAGCACGCCCCCGAGCCACCGCAGTCCCCGCCCGAACGCGCGAAGCCCCGCGCCCAGTTGCCGGCACACCCACACAAGCCCGCGCCACAACTGCCGAAACGGCCAGGCGATCATGCGCCCGCACCAGCGCAGTGCCTGCCCCAAATGCACGAACGGCCACGCGATCACCCGCCAAACCGCCTTGAGCGGCCCCGCGAGCGCCCGGCCGAACGCCTTGACACCGCCCCAGACCGCCAGCACCGCCCCGCGTACCACCTGGAACGGCACGACAACGACGAACGCGATCACCCGAAGCGGCCACAACAACCACCCGGGTGCCTTCGGCGGGGCGTGCTCGGCCACCGGCTCCGTGGTCGCGGACACATCCGGCGCGCCGTCGCCCGGCTTGGCGAGATCGACGTCCGGCGACCGCCGCGCCCCGGGTACATCCGCACCCGTCACCTCGTGGGGACGCTCGTCCTTTCCGAGCACAACCCGAGGCGGCCCGCCGTCTTCCGCCCGCCCGTCACCGAGCGGTCCCGGACCGGACTCTCCCTGTGTCATACGCCCTCCCCCCGAAAGCCTTGACACCCCCTCAGGACGTGCCGGTCGGACGCGCGGTTCCGCGCAACCCGCGGAACGGTACACGACAGACGAACCATGCCAAACACCCAATCACTCCGGCCGTACACGCCCCCGCGGCCGCTCGGATCAGTCGGACGCGTGGTCGTACGCCTCCCGCGACGTCGCCACGGCCGACTCGTGCCGCTCGGCCCACGCGATGAGTCCCGAGAGGTACTCGTACAACTCCCGGGCCATGTCGGTCGCCTCGTACTCCACCTTCGGCGGCACCGTCGGATACACCGTGCGCGTCAGCAGACCGTCGCGTTCCAGGCCGCGCAATGTCAGGGTGAGCATCCGGCGACTGACGCCGGGGATCGCCCGCTCCAACTCGGTGAAGCGCACAGGACCGTGGTGCGCCTCCATGAGGATGCTGATGCTCCACTTGCCGCTCACCCGATTGAGCACGTCGAGCACCCGGCAGGCCTGAGTCACCTCGGCCGGCTCCGTTACACAGATGTTCCGCTGTGACATGAAAGTGCCTCCTTCCGCGGGCCCCCATGGTCACCCAGCATGGGGCCGTGACAAGAGGTGCCCCAAAGGGCGCGGATCGCACCGACGAACGCAGGAGTAACGATGTCCACGACGCTCGACGAGTCGACGCGCAAGCTGCTCGACGGCAAGAACTTCGCCACCGTGGCGACGCTCAACGCCGACGGCGGACCCCAGGCTTCGGTGGTCTGGTACCAGCGTGACGGCGACACGGTGGTGTTCTCGGCCACCGAAGGCCGCGCCAAGGTGCGCAACCTGCGTCGTGACCCCCGTGTCAGCATCGCCGTCTTCGCCTTGGACAACCCGTACCACTCGATCGAGCTCCGGGGCACCGCCGAGATTGTCCCCGACCCGGCGAAGGAGCTTCCGCTCGCGCTCTCGCTCAGGTACCTCGGCGAGGCCCCGCCACCGGAGCCCGACGAGATCACCCGCGTGATCGTCCGTGTGACGCCGACCCGGGTGAACAGCTTCTCCGTCTGACCGGGACCCGCTCCCGCGCTATTTCACGACGGACAGCGGGAGGAGCTTCTTTCCGGTGGGGCCGATCTGGATCTCGGTGTCCATCTGCGGGCAGACGCCGCAGTCGAAGCAGGGGGTCCAGCGGCAGTCGTCGACCTCGACTTCATCGAGGGCGTCCTGCCAGTCCTCCCAGAGCCAGTCCTTGTCGAGGCCGGAGTCGAGGTGGTCCCAGGGGAGGACCTCGTTCCAGTCGCGTTCGCGGGTGGTGTACCAGTCGACGTCGACGGGGTCGTCGGCGAGGGCCTTGTCGGCGCTGCGCATCCAGCGTTCGTAACTGAAGTGCTCGCTCCAGCCGTCGAAGCGGCCGCCGTCCTCCCAGACCGCGCGGATGATCTTGCCGACGCGGCGGTCGCCGCGGGACAGGAGGCCCTCGACGATGCCCGGCTTGCCGTCGTGGTAGCGGAAGCCGATGGACTTGCCGTACTGGCGGTCGGCGCGGATCGCGTCACGGAGCTTCTGGAGGCGCGCGTCGGTGGTCGCGTGGTCGAGCTGCGGGGCCCACTGGAAGGGGGTGTGCGGCTTCGGGACGAAGCCGCCGATCGAGACGGTGCAGCGGATGTCGCGGTTGCCGGAGACCTCGCGGCCCTTGGCGATGACCTTCTTGGCCATCTCGGCGATTTGCAGGACGTCCTCGTCGGTCTCGGTCGGCAGGCCGCACATGAAGTACAGCTTCACCTGGCGCCAGCCGTTGCCGTACGCGGTGGCGACCGTGCGGATCAGGTCCTCTTCGCTGACCATCTTGTTGATGACCTTGCGCAGCCGCTCGCTGCCGCCCTCGGGGGCGAAGGTCAGACCGCTGCGGCGGCCGTTGCGGGTCAGCTCGTTGGCGAGGTCGATGTTGAACGCGTCCACGCGGGTGGACGGCAGCGACAGGCCGATCTTGTCCTCTTCGTACCGGTCCGCGAGGCCCTTGGAGACCTCGGCGATCTCGGTGTGGTCGGCGGAGGAGAGGGACAGAAGGCCGACCTCCTCGAAGCCGGTCGCCTTGAGGCCCTTCTCCACCATCTCGCCGATGCCGGTGATGCTGCGCTCGCGCACCGGACGGGTGATCATGCCCGCCTGGCAGAACCGGCAGCCGCGGGTGCAGCCGCGGAAGATCTCGACCGACATGCGCTCGTGCACGGTCTCGGCCAGCGGCACGAGCGGCTGCTTGGGGTACGGCCACTCGTCGAGGTCCATGACGGTGTGCTTCGACACGCGCCACGGCACGCCCGAGCGGTTCGGCGCGACGCGCTGGATTCGGCCGTCGTCCAGGTAGTCGACGTCGTAGAAGCGCGGGACGTACACGCCGCCGGTGACGGCCAGGCGGAAGAGCAGTTCGTCGCGCCCGCCCGGCGAGCCCTCGGCCTTCCAGGCCCGGATCACCTCGGTGATCTGGAGCACCGCCTGCTCGCCGTCACCGACCACCGCGGCGTCGATGAAGTCCGCGATCGGCTCGGGGTTGAAGGACGCGTGCCCGCCGATCAGCACGATGGGGTGGTCCTCGGTGCGGTCCTTCGCCTCCAGCGGGATGCCGGCCAGGTCGAGGGCGTTGAGGAGGTTGGTGTAGCCGAGCTCGGTCGAGAAGCTGATCCCGAAGACGTCGAACGCGCCGACCGGGCGGTGCGCGTCCACGGTGAACTGCGGGACGGAGTGCTCGCGCATGAGCTTCTCCATGTCCGGCCACACCGCGTACGTGCGCTCGGCGAGCACGTCCGCGACCTCGTTCAGCACCTCGTAGAGGATCATGACGCCCTGGTTGGGCAGACCGACCTCGTACGCGTCCGGGTACATGAGCGCCCAGCGCACCGAGGCGGCGTCCCAGTCCTTGACGGTCGAGTTCAGCTCCCCTCCGACGTACTGGATGGGCTTCTGCACACGGGGCAGCAGCGGCTCCAGGCGCGGGAACACCGACTCGACGGGCATGGCGCAGCCTCCGGCGGGGGCGGGTGAGAGAGGGGAACAGCCTCCCAGCTTAACGCCTGCCGGAGGCTTCCAGGATTTCGTCGCCGACCGGGCCGACGGAGTCGACGGGGCCGCCGGGCGACGGGACGGTCACGGAGATCGCGGAGGACGGGACAGCGGGCGCGGTGGCGGGCACCGCCTCGCCACCCACCTCCACAGCCGAATCGCCACCCGCCTCCACACCCGTCCCCACACACGTCTCCCCGACCTTGTCCGCCCGGAACACCCACGTGCGGTACCCCCAGAACCGGAACACCGTCGCCACTCCCATCCCGATCACGTTGCCGAACACGTTGTCCGCCAGCAGCGACGTCAGACCGAGCACATAGTGCGAGAACGCCAGGAACGCCATCTGGATCAGGTTCCCGACCTGCGTCACCGCGACAAAGGCCAGCCCCTGCCTGGTGACTTCGCGCGCTCCCCCGTCGCCCGCCCGCTCGCGGTACGTCCAGTACCGGTTGCCGACGAAGCCGACCACGATCGACGCCACCAGCGAGAGCGCCTTCGCGGTGAGCGGCCCGTACCCCGTCTGCGTGCGCAGAAGATTGAAGAAGATCAAGTCGGTCAGATACGCGGATCCTCCGACGACCGCGAATTTGGCCAGTTCGGGGAACATCGGATGCGCGGTGAGGCGCCGGAGGCGCAGGTTCTGCACGGCGGTCGGATTCTGCACGGCGGTCGGTGCCTATCGCTCGGGGCCGAGGGGCGCGGTGGGCCCTCATCCCTGAGGTCAACGACGCGCGAGGCCGTACGGCACTCTCCGAGCCCGGCGCGCAACCGGCACCGCGGCCGCCCGGGTCCGCATACGTCGACGTGTACGCGTGGACCACAAGTACCCGCACACCGCCACGGCCAGCGCCGCGTGCACCGCGAACAGGCTGTTCCCGACCACGAACTGCCACGCGTTCCACCGGAACTCGCGGCCGCCCTCGTGCGGCCCGAGCCAGATGAGCCCGTACGGCTCCAGCGGAAACGACGCGTCCCAGTGGCCGTACCAGTCCAGCCGCATCGGCCAGGCCGCGATGAGGCCCGCGTACAGTGCCGCCCCGACGGCAAGGACCCGGTCGCGCCGCCGCCACGCCAGGTCCGCCGCGAGCACGAGCACCGGAACCGCCCACACCCAGTGGTGCTGCCACGAGATCGGACTCACGAACAATGTGACCCCGGCGCACAGGACCACGCCCAGCAGTTCGAGCCCGCGTACCGACGCCTCCCGCGCGGCCGCCATGCCGCCCACCGCGGCGACGACCGCACCGGCGAGCCATGCCGCCTGCCCTGCCGCGCCCGTCTCGAACACCCGCATGGTGACGCCCTTGAGTGACTGGTTGATGGCGTGCGCGAGCGTGATGACCCCGTTGATGTCGTCACCGACCCACATCGAGTCGAACCAGTACTGCCGGGCCGCTCGCGGAATCGCCGCCCAGCCGACCACCATCGTCGCGGCGGTGACGGCCGCCGCCGTGGCCGCCGCCCGGAAACGCCGGGTGAGCAGTAGATACACGACGAACAGCCCCGGCGTCAGCTTGAGCCCGGTCGCCAGGCCGATCCCCGCGCCCTTGAGACGGCTGCGGTCCGGAAGCGCGCAGTCTGCCAGCACCAGCACCATCAAGAGCAGCCCGACCTGCCCGAACATCAGGGTCTTGTGCACGGGTTCGAGCCACAGCGCCACGGCCGACAGGCCGAGCGTGGCGGCCACCCGACCGCTGCCGCGCCGACGGCCCAGCATCCCGAGCGAGATCCACACCGCCGCGAGCACCGCCGCGTGGCTCAGCGCCGCCATCGCGATCTTGAGGCCGGTCATGCCGAGCGGCAGCGCCACGTAGAACACGAGCGCGGCGATGGGCGGGTAGATGAACGGGCCCGGGAACGGCCCGAACACCTCGGTGTACGCGCGGTCCTGGCCGTGCCGCAGCGACGCCGCCGCGTCGTGCATCGTCGCCAGGTCGAGCATCAGCCACTGGGTGTCGGGATGGGCACGGACCAGCCACACCCACGCGCCGAGCGACAGCGCGTACGCCGCCGCACACACCCCCAGCACGATCCGCCCCGCCAAAAGCCCCGAGTCCTTGAGCCCCGAGTCCTTGAGCCCCGAGTCCTTGAGCCCCGAGTCCCCGTGGTCCGAGTCCCTGAGCCCCGAGTGCCCGCGCCCCCAGCCCCTGCCCAGCGCGCTCACGGCCGCCCCACCGCCATCGGCCCGCCCGCGACAGCCACCGGAGGAACCGGCCGCAGCGTGAACATTTGCAGATACCGCCCCGCCAACGCCCCCGGCCGCGTGAGCTGCATATACGCCAGCCCCGTCTGGTCCGTACTCCTGCGCACCGCCGACCCGATGGCGCTGTTCGGCGTCGTGTACAGATACTCCGCTCCGAGCCGCTTCATCAGCACCGGCACGCGCGACGCCGTCCGGCACTCCCCCAAATCCACCAACACGCGGTCGTAGTCGCGGCCGATCAGCACCAGAGGCAGCCAGTACTGCGGCGTGTCCTCCGCGCAGAAGGCGATACGCGTCCCCGGCGGCAGCAGGTCGACCTTGCGGTACGTCCCCCACACGCCCTCCAGCGACCGCTGCTTCTCCGACCTGCCCAACACCTCGGCCAGCGCCCGGTAGTCGCGCTGCTTCGGGTCCTCCATCGCCTGGAACGTCGAGTACCGCAACTGGCCCGTCAGGCTCGCGCAGGCCACCGCCAGCACCAGCGCGGTCGCCACCGGGACCAGGAACACCGTGCCGCGCGCCGGCAGTCGGCGCACCGCGGACCGCGCCACCACCGCCAGGGCGAGCGCACCGGCCGCCAGCAGCGGCATCGTGTACCGCGAATACCACTGCCCGGGCGCCGCCAGCGTGCCCAGCGCGAGCGGCAGCACCACGCCGAAGGCCGCGCGCGTGTGCCGTCTCCGCACCAGCGCGCGCACCACGAGCAGCGCCGCCGCCGGGAGCAGCACGAGCAGCCACACGAGCCCGAGTTGGCCCGTCCACTGCACGTACCAGTGCTGGTCGCCGACATGCCCGAGGGCCGACCACCACGAGCGCAGCACCACCAGCGGCATGGGCTCGCCGCGCCATTCGGCGGGACGGGCCTGTTCGAGGAGGCCGTCCATGGTCGCGGGCCCGTCGAACGGCCCGACCGCGATCGGCCACGTCGGCGAACCCCAGCGCAGCCACGTGCGCAGGTACCAGAACGACCCGAGCAGCACCGCGGGTCCGAGCACCCACGCCATGCCCGCGACGCGTCCCGGGCGCGTCCCGGGGTCGGCGAAGCGGCGCAGCACCAGCCCGGCCACCAGCGCCGCCGGGATCAGGTAGCCGTTCGCCGCCTTGACCCCCATGCCGAGCGCCAGCAGCGCGCCGGTCAGCAGCAGGGCGGTGCGCGGCGCGAGCCCCGGCGCCCGGTCCTCCGCCTCGGGGTACGCCATCAGCAGCGCGTGCCACACCGCCACCGCCACGCCTGCCCGTGCGATGTCGTTGTACGCCATGTACGACTGGCTCACCACCGTCGGCGCCAGCACCACCAGCGCCGCGGCGCTCAGCGCCGGCCCGCGCGTGGCGTGGAAGCGGCGGCAGATGCCGTACGTCGCCGCGAACAGCAGCGCCACGAACGGCAACTGGGTCAGCCCGACCAGCGCCGTGTCGTGCGTGAACACCGACAGCCACGCGCTGACGGTCTCGGTGTCGCGCGGATAGGTGTCCGCCGCGATCGTCCACCCCAGGTCGCCCGCCTTCGAGGCGTTCTCGATCGCCGGGGCCATCTCCCCCGTCCGCACCCACGCCGCGACCGCGACCAGGTGGTACCAGAGGCTGTCGATGTCGCGGGGCGGCAGCCGCAGCGCGAGGACGAGCGACCGCGCGTACACGAGGACGGCCACCGCGAGCAGCGCGGCGGCCGTCAGAGTGAACGGGTCCCGGACCGGCTCGGAAGCCCCGGCCTTCCGGGGCCGCCACAGCCGGAGCGCGTCGTACGCCGCGAGCAGCCGCGCCCGGGGTCCCGGCAGCGCCGCGCCGAGCGCGATCGTCGCCGCCAGCACGGCGACCGCCCCCGCGAACGCCCCGAACGGGCGGAACCAGCCGACCAGCAGCAGCAGTTTGACCAGCCACGTCAGCTCCAGCAGGCCGAGCGACACGGTGACCGTGGCCAGGTCCGAGAAGCGCCGGGCGCCGATCCCGACGGCCCCCAGCACGGCCGCCGCGACCAGGCAGAGGGTGGCCGGAGCGAAGGCGAGGAATAACGGTGAGTACACGATTGACCTTTTCGCGCCCCGAAGCGCGCGCCACGGAACTCCGGGGCTGGGATGCGGTTCCCGGGCGCGCGGCGGTTCAGTGGCACTGCGGGCGCCGGGTGCGGATCGTCTCCGCCCC
>NZ_JBPKBH010000014.1:11147-41862 GCF_051388915.1 Yinghuangia sp. YIM S09857
GGCCGGCACCGGTGCCGGAGCCGGGGCGGGCGGCGCCGGAGGCGCCGGAGGCGGAATCACACCCCGCGTGCCGTACTTGTCCTTCAGCCAGACGATCTCGATCTTGCTGCCCGGCGTCTCGTCCACCGCCTTCTGGAGGCGTGTGGCGATGTGCGGCTCGAACGTCACGATGCGGATCTCGCGGTCGGTCTGCCGGATGTACGTCTCCAGGTTGTCCACCCAGCGCTGCGCGGCACCCCAGTACGAGAACACCTCGTGCTCGCCGCCCCGCTTGGGCAGCTCATCGCCGATGTCCATGGTCAGCCCGAGGTGGTGGTTGATCGCGCCCAGCTCCAGGTTCGCGATCACGTTGCCCCACGGCCACCCGACGATGACCAGCGTCATCTTGCCGTCGCCTATCAGGTCGGCGTTGTACATGGTGCGCAGTTCGCGGGCGATCGGCGTCTGGGTCTGCGGCTTCCCGGCCATCCAGACCGCGCCCCAGGTGGTGTCGTACGCCGGGCGCCCGGCCACCATCACCGGCTTGTTCCACGCCACCGACCCGGTCGCGATCACTCCCGCGAGCGCCGCCGCGGCGACGGCGACCCCGGAGACCGCACGCCGCTGGAAGCGGCCGAGCTTGAGCTTCACGCGCGGCACCGACAGCAGCAGCGTCGCCGGGCCCACCGCCAGACACGCGAACACCACGCCGGCGTGCACGAACTTCTCGCTGTAGTACGAGCTGCCGCCCGTCTCCATGTGCTGGTAGACGGTCACCACGACCATCGCCGAGCCCACCGAGAAGAGTTGCCACGCCATCGCACGGTTCGAGATCGAGCGGCGCGCCCGGCCGAACACGTACGCGATGATCAGCAGCACCGCCACCGCGGCCAGCCCGCGGCGCGAGGTCAGCTCGGCGAAACCGGGGACGAGCAGGTGGTCGGACGCGTTGAGGGTGCCGAACAGGTACGGCGCCAGGGCCGGGATCAGCGCCAGCGGGGCGACCAGCCCCGCGACGATGAACGTCCACTTGTTCAGCAGGCGCGACCGGAACAGCCACAGCGCACCGACCGCGCCCACGGCCATGACCGGCAGGAACAGCGGGTACGAGAACGCCACTCCGACCATGGCCATGCTGAACAGCAGCACCTGTTCGCGCGGCCGGTTGGGATACCGCACCAGGACCGCGGTGCCCAGCGCCAGGAACACCAGGCCGATCAGCTCGGAGTCGAAGCCCGACCAGATCAGCCAGATCATGATGCCCGAGCACATGAAGCCGCCGACCACGCCGAGCGTCAGGCCGCGCCGCCATCCGGCGACCGCCGGGCCCGCGATCCAGCGCGCGGCCCACACGATGACCAGCACGAGGATCGCGTAGCCGGTCGTGGCGTACCAGAAGTAGCGCTGGAAGGCGCCGGTGCTGGTGCCGCTGTCGACGTCGGAGCGCAGGAAGATGTCGAGGAACGAGTAGAGGTAGGCGGCACCGTTCGGGTAGTTCTCCGCGAAGCCCACCTCAAGGAAGGGCTTGGCCTCGTCCGGCTTGATGAAGGTGAACCCGCCGATGCTGTGGATCGCGTCGAACATCGTGTAGTGGCGGACGCGGTCCCCGGTGGAGTTCATCGAGAAGTACGCGAGGTTCCACTTGAAGCCCTTGCCGAGGGCCGGCCACGCGACCACCAGCCACGCCGCCACCGCCGCACCGAGCACCAGCACGTCGGAGCCGCGCACCCGCAGCGGCAGGCTCGGCGTGCGCTTGGCCAGGGCGCCGCCGATCACCAGCACCGACAGGATGAAGCCCGCCACCGGCACCGGCTCAAGGCCCCACGGCCACACCGAGAAGAGCAGGCCGGACGACAGCATGATGCCGGCCAGCAGCCCGGCGCCGATCATCAGCCGGTCCAGCAGGGTCCCGCCCGCGCGCAGCAGCGACGCCGTGGTCAGCAGCATCACCAGGAGCAGCAGCGCGTCCGCCTTGACCGCGTGCGTCGCCAGCGGCAGCAGCCACGCGGCGGCGAGCAGTTCGACGAGGCGGACGGCGTACGGCTGCTTCAGCCAGATCCGACGCACCGTCCCCCACTGCTCCGCGGGGAAGCGCTTGCCGGACGACATCAGCATCAACGTGCTCCTTGGACTCTTCGCGTGGGGGTGGTCGGGAGATGGGCCGTCCGCGGCGTCAATCGCGGGCGGGCGGCTCGTTCGCCGCGGCGGGCCCCGAGGACACGCCGGCCGCCGTCTTCTGCTCGACTCCGGTCTCCACCGGCCCGGCGGACGCCGCGGCGTCCCGCTCGCTGCGGCTGAGCGCGCGTCGGCCGAAGAGCGCCGCGACGCCCGCGGACACCACGTCGGCGACGGTGAACATGAGCCGGGAGACCAGCGCGAGGGCGACGGCCTCGCCGCGCGGCATCGTGGACGCCAGCGCGGCGACGATGACCAGTTCGCGCACGCCCGCCCCGGACGGCAGGATGAACGCCACGACGCCGAGCGTCAGGCCGACCGCGATGGCGCCGATGCACAGCAGGGCCATCGTCGGGTCGGCGGAGGACGACACGGACCGGGCCAGCAGCCACAGGTGCAGGCCGAGGAACGAGTACGACAGCACCGTGAGCACGGTCAGCTTGGCGACCAGCGGCCAGGTCAGGCGCAGCGTGACCGGCGGGCGGCGGAGCAGCTTGAGGACGAATTCGCCCGCCTTGGCGAGCATCCGCGGGTGCAGCCACACCAGGCCTATCGGCACCAGCACGAACACCCACGCCGCCTGCGGCGTCTCGTCGAGCAGCAGCGGCAGCGCGAGCAGGCCGAGGACCAGCGAGATGATCGACGACACCGCGACGTGCATCAGCGTGGCGGTGAACAGCCGGGCACGGGACACCTTGGCCTTGCGGCCCAGTTCGAGCTGGAGGACGTACGCCCACACCGAGCCCGGCAGGTACTTGCCGAGCTGGCTGACCAGCATGATGCGCGCGCCCACCGCGTATCCCGTCGGGCGGCCCATGTTGTCGACGAGGGTCTGCCAGGTGAGCCAGCCGAAGGCCATGCCCAGCAGCAGCGAGATCCCGCTCGCCGCCACGCCGTACCACGGCATCTCGCTCAGCGTGTCGCTGACCTCGCCCCAGTGGCTGTACGCCATGTAGGCGATTCCGCCGATGGCCAGCAGCAGCAGGAACGGGCGCATGATCGCGACGAGCCGGGCGGCTCTGCGCATCCACACCTTGGCGGTTGACTCCGGGGTCGCGACGGGTTCCGTCGCCGTGCTGGTCACCGCCGCGCCTGAGTGGGAGCGGTGCCCAGGGTGGTGATCCGGGTGAACTCGCGCGGCAAGTCGTAGCCGTCCCATATAGGGGCGAAGGACAGCGCCGAGCCGAAGGGCACGATGCGGTCGATGCCGCGGCCCGCGACGGCCGCGGCGAACTCGCCCAGTTCGTCGGCGTCGAAGCCGAAGTGGCTCAGGGTCTGGTCCTTGCGGCCGAGCATCGGGACGAGGTCGGTCAGGCGGGCGACGGTCGCGGTGGGGAAGGCCCCGGCGCCCAGCCACCCGCGCGGCACGTCCAGCGGGCGGGCCAGCTCCAGGACGGCGAGGGCGTCGCCGGCCGCGAAGCCGAGTGCGGACGCGCGGCCCTCGGCCGCCTCGCCGTACGCCGCCACGCGCTTGTGCACCGCCATCGCCGGGTCGGGCAGTTCGCCGCGCGAGGCGAGCAGTGCCTCCAGGCGGGTGAACAGGTCGCGGCGCGCCTCGTCGGCGTCGGCCGCGGCGCCGACCCAGTACAGCGCGCGCGGCGACGCGCACGCGGCCTGGTCGAACCAGTAGCTGTCGTTGTAGAGGTCCAGTACCGCCTTGTCGCGGTCCTGCGGGGTCGTGCGCAGCCAGGCGGCCGCCGACACCACCGCGAACGACGCGCGGTCCGGGAAGGTCAGGTCGCGGGCCGCGGGGGCCAGCGGGGCGCGGCGCACGGCGTCGACCGACTGGTCGCCGCCCCACACCACGCGCAGGTCGCAGGCCGCGGACAGCGCCTCGGTCATACGGTCGTCGCGGTCGTACGTGATCATCCGCTGCGTCGCCGCGACCGCCGGGTGGGCGTCCGCGAGGGCGGTGCCCAGGCGCTCCAGGATCACGTCGGCGGCGGCGCCCGAACGCGGTGAGATGCGCACGATGTTGCGGTTGCCGGTGAGGGCGGCGAGTGCCCAGGCGTACACGAAGATCGTGTCGACGTTGGCCGGCGGGATGTGGAAGACCAGGCCGCGCGGGAAGCGCAGCACCTGGGTGTTCGCCCCGACGCCGACCCCGGAGTCGGCCAACCGGGCGAGCTGCGCGGTCAGTTCGGCGCGGCGCAGGAAGAAGCCCAGCGGCGCCAGCTCGGGGTGGCGGCGCACCAGCGCGGGGTCGAGGAGCGTACGCCCGAAAGCGGTGAGGAAGTCGACGATGCGCGGGTCCCCCACCACCAGCGGCCCGTCCGGCACCTCGCCGCCGACCTCCGCCAGGAGGTCGGGGAGCGCGCACGGCGGCCCCTGTGGAAAGCGCTGCGTGATGGTCATGCGGCCCGCACCCCCTGCGGTTCCGGCGTGTCCTGCGGTGCCGAGAACGTGTCGCTGCAACCCCGTGCCTCGGCGCGCGGCAGGCGGCCCAGCACCGAGAACCGCTTGCCCGGCCAGTGGCCGTCGTCGATGCCGTGTACCACGCCGAGGTCCTCGGTGAGCAGGACGTGTCCCGGGTACGAGCGCGGCAGCGAGCTGACGACCTCGATCACGCCGGGCGTGCCGACCGGCTGCTCGGCCCAGGTCTCCGGGTCGCGCACCACGATGTCGGCGAAGTCCGGGCAGTACAGGGCGTCGCCCTCGGGGCCCTCGACGAAGACGGTGCCGATCTGCTCGACCATGCCGTAGTAGTTGTGGATGCGCGTGAGGCCGGTGTCGGCGGCGAACCGGGCCCGGAACGTCGTGTTGTCGACGGCGCGGTCGGCGAGCTTCTTCCAGCCGCCGGAGTGCACGAGGATGCCGTTGGACAGGTCGAAGCCGTGCTCGACGGAGACCTCGTACAGGTACTGCCACACCATGAAGGTGAAGCCGAAGATCAGGAAGGGCTTGTCGCCGTACGCCGTCAGGAACTTCGCGATGGCGTCCGGGTCGGGCCGCTCCTCGGCGTCCAGCGCGTACGCGTGGTTGCGGCCGAAGCCGGCCATACCCAGCACCCCGGCGCCGCGCGCGGAGAACGACAGGCGGTTCTTGATGAGGCCGGAGCTGTCGACCATGAGCATCGGCAGCCGCTGCTTGCCCAGCACCGCCTGGAGGGTCCGGCTCAGCGCGCGGACCTGGTCGCCCGCGGCCGCCTTGTCGAGGTAGATGCGCGACACCTCGGCGCCGGTGGTGCCCGACGAGGTGAGGGTCTTGAAGATCTCCTCGCGCGGCACGCTGGCCAGGTCGTGGTGCTTGAACAGGCGGACCGGCAGCCACGGCAGGTCGGCGATGCGGTCGGCGGCGCGGTCGGCGGGCACGTCGAGGGCGGACAGAATGCGGTCGTACGGCTCGCAGTTGGCCCGGTGGTGCTCGGTCAGGGCCAGGAGCTCGGGCAGCAGGACGCTCTCGCGCTCGGCCTGCGTGCGGCCGAAGACGAAGTCCGCTTCCGGGCCGTTCATACCCCCGCCTCCAGTGCGCGGTAGTCGATTTTGCCGCTGGCCAGCAGCGGCAGCGCGGGCACCGTGCGCACGTCGAAGCCCGACGCGTGGACGCGCAGCCGCTCGGCGAGCGTCCGGCCGGCCGCCCGGCAGCCGTCCTTGTCCGCGCCCTCCAGCCATACGATGACGCGGTCGTCACCGGGCACCGCGGCGGCGACCCCGTGCGCGCGCAGTATGTCCTCAAGGTCGTCGAGGCTGACGCGCGTGCCGAAGACCTTGCCGATGCGCTTGAGGCGGCCGGTGATGGTCAGGAAGCCCTCGTCGTCCAGGCGTCCGAGGTCGCCGGTGGCGAGCACGCCGCCGAGGTCGTCGCCGCGCGCGAGGTCGTCCTCGGACTCGGCATAGCCCATCATGACGTTCGGGCCGGTGTAGAAGACCTCGCCGACGCCCTCGGGGTCCTCGGGGCCGCCGTCGTCGAACGGGCGGATGGTGAACTCCCCGCCGGGAATGGCCTGTCCGGCGGTGCCGAGCTTGTCCGCGAGGCGCTCGGGCGGCAGCACGGCCATGCGGGCGGTGGCCTCGGTCTGGCCGTACATGACCACGAGGCGGCCGCCGACCTCGTCCATGCGGGCGGCGAAGTCCTTGACGAGCGTGCCGCGCAGGCGTCCGCCCGCCTGGGTGAGGGTACGCAGCGCGGGGTGCTCGGCGGGGGCGAAGCCGATGCGGCGCAGCATCTCGTAGTGGTACGGCACCCCGGCGAAGCTGGTGGCCTTGTGCGTGTCGACCGCGTCCCAGAAGGTGCGCGACAACACGCCGTTCCCGTCCGCCAGCAGGGTGGCGCCGACGACGAGGTGGCTGTTGAGCACGGACAGGCCGTAGCTGTAGTGCAGCGGCAGGCTGGTGGGCGCGACCTCGTCGGGGCCGAGCGCGAGCGCGGTGGCGATCGAGCGCGCGTTCGCCAGCACGGCGCCGCGCGAGAGGCGGACCAGCTTGGGGTTGCCGGTGGAGCCGCTGGTGGTCAGCAGTACCGCGAGGTCCGGGTGGACGCCCGCGCCGGCGGCGTCCTTGCGGACGAAGCCGGTTCCGGCGACCGCGCGGTAGCCCGCCGGGGTCGGCCCGTCGGCGCCGGTGACGGCGGCCGGCCGGAACCGGGCGATGAGCCCTTCGAGCGCGGTGCGGTCGAGGGCGGGGTCGAGCAGCAGGACGGCGCGCCCCGCGGAGAGCGCGCCGAGGTAGCCGACGATGCCGGACACGTCCTGGCCGGTCAGCGCGAAGACGATGCCCTCGGGCAGGCCGCCCAGGCGGTCGGCGGCCTCGGTGACGCGGGATCGCAGCTCCGGCCCGGCGAGGCGGCTGCCGTCCGTCCCGTCGATGAGCGCGGCGCCCGGGTGGACCAACTGGTCCGCCAGGGTGCCTGCTGACGAGGGGTCGGCTGACGGCCCGTCGGCGGGGCCTTGGGCGGGGTCGGGGTCGGCCACGGCCGGGCCGGCTGCGTTCGTCACAGAATCAGGCCTCCGTCGACCCCCAGGATCTGCCCGGTCACGAACGCGGCGTCGGGGCCGCTGAGGAAGCGGATCACGCGGGCCACGTCGTCCGGTGTGCCGACGCGCCCCAGCGGGGTGTCCGCGGTGCGGCGGGCGAGGACGTCCTCGGGCAGGTGGGCGATCATGTCGGTCTGGATGACGCCCGGCGCGACCGCGTTCACCCGGATGCCGTAGCGGCCGAGCTCCTTGGCGGCCGACTGGGCCAGCGCCGCGACCGCGCCCTTGGACGCGGAGTACGCGGCCTGCCCGGCGTTGCCGCGCTCCCCCACGATGGAGGCGAGCAGCACGATCGAGCCGGACTTCTTGCGCATCATGACGCGGGCGGCGGCCTGGAGGCTGGTGATCGCACCGGCCACGTTGGTGTCGAGCATGCGGGAGATCAGCTCGTCGCGGATCATCCCGATCAGCGCGTCCTCCAACACGCCGGCGTTGGCGACCAGGCAGTCGACCGTGCCGTACTCCCGTGCCGTGGAGGTGAAAAGTCCGCGCACTTGGGCCGAATCGGTGACGTCGACGCCGCGGCCGACCACAACGGCGCCGTGCCGCTCGGCCACTTCGGCGGCGCGCTCCTTGGCCGTGGACTCGTCGCGGCCGGTCAGCACGACCGTCGCGCCCTCCTCCGCCAGGGCGTGCACGGTCGCGAGACCGATGCCGCGGGTGCCTCCGGTCACCACGCAGATGCGGCCGTCGAAGCTCTTGCCGCGGGTGCCTTGCTCAGTCACCGAGGCCCATCCCCCGCAGCATGTCGTACGCGACCTTGAAGGCGCTCATGTCGATGACCTGGTCGGTGTCGAGCTGCACGTCGAACTCGTCCTCGATCGCGGCGACAAGCACCATGTGGCCGAGGGAGTCCCACTGTTCGATCTCGCGGTAACGCAGGTCCTCGATGCTGGTGGTCTCCGGGTCGAGGTCGAGCGCGGCCGCGAAGACGCCCTTCAGCCGTTCCTTGGTCGACATGCGTGTCCTTCTGCTTTCAGTCGGCGGTATCGGGATGTTCTCGCGGCTCGGCCACGAGGACCTGGGTCACGCCGCTGGGGCGCTGTCCTCCCAGTCCCTCAGAAGCTTCGCGAGTGCGTCGGGGAGACCGTCCGGAACCGGGGTACGGCCCCTGACATACTCTCCCATCGTTGCGGCGGCTTCGCCGTCCACGTGCATACGGCTGAGCCCCACCTCATTGACGCCGGTCGTGCGTGCCGGGTTCCCCACGGTGATCGAGAAGGGGGGGACCTCCCGGCGCACGGACGCACCCATGCCCACCATAGCGCCCGGACCGATACGCCCGAACTGGTGGACCGTCGCTCCCATTCCGATATTGGCGTAGGCGCCGACCGAGGTGTGGCCGCCCAATTGCACCGCGCAGGAAAGGGTCACGTTGTCGCCGAGTGTCACGTCGTGGCCGACGTGGCTGCGCACCAGCAAATAGCAGTCGTCGCCGATTCGGGTGGTGCGCTTGGTGCCCTGGTGCACCGTCACGAACTCGCGGATGAAATTGCGGTCGCCGATCTCCACACCGTGGCCGTCGAGCTCGTCGTCCCAGGCCACCGGGTGCGGGCCGCCGCGCCATTCGGCGGGCGAGCCGATCGACACGTGCGGCGCGATCCAGTTGCCGTCGCCGATGACGCACGGGCCGAGGATCACGCAGTACGGGCCGATGACGTTGTCGTCGCCGATTTCGACCCCCGGGCCGATGACGGCCGTCGGATGAATGCGGTTACCCATGTTGGTTCCTGACGTATCAATGCCGGGGGCTCACCCGGAGATCGACGAACTGGACGACTTCGCACCGGTCATGTGCCGGAATGCCTGGAGGTGGTCGTCGACGACGCGGTCGAGGTTGAACCGGTCACGCACGAGCGCCTGCTGACGTTTCGCGATCTCGTTGCGCTTCTCGGCATCGAGCAGGAGTTCGGTGATCATCGAGGCCAGGCCGCGGTGGTCGTCAGGACCCACGACCAGCGTGTTGTGCCAGTTCTTGAGCGGGATGTCGACATAGGTGTTCTCGTCCCCCGCGTAGATGGTCGCGGTGCCGCTGGCCATGGCCTCCAGGCTCGCGGTGCCGCAGCCCTCGCCCGACAGGTCGTGCACCTCGATGTCCGCGGCCACGAGGTAGGAGTGCACGTCCTCCTGGGGCACGACGCCCACGCAGATGAACGAGTCGGCGATGCCGAGCTCCTCGGCCCGCTTGAGGAACGCGTCGTAGTAGACGCGGCCGACCACGACCACCTTGGTGTCCGGAAACTTCGCCAGCACCTCGGGCATGGCCTCGACCAGCAGCAGCCGGTCGCGCAGCGGGATGACGTGGCCGACGGAGCCGATGTACGGCGCGTCGCCGATGCCCAGTTCGGCGCGTACGTCGCGGGCCGGCGGTCCGCTGAACTTCTCCGGCCGCACCGGGACCACGGTTTTCACCAGGTCCTCCAGATCGGCCTTGTAGCGCTCGATGACGTAATCCGCCTCGATGCGGTCCATGACCGCGAGGGTCGGCTTGTACATCGAAAGGGTGGGACGCACGACGAGTCCGTCGAGCATCCGGAAAATCGCATGGAAGAGCGGCTTGGGGCTCTTCAGCATGGTGTGGATCGACAAAAGCGTCGGAATTCGGCGCTTGCGCGCGTACCAGCCGGTCAACCAGGACAGGTCGAGGAATTGCCCGTGCTGGTGGATGACATCCGGTTTGAATTCGTCGAGAATACGGAATACGCTTTTGAGGTTGCGCCTTCCCGAGGTGAACGAGATATCGAAGTCGATCGCCAGGCCCAACTGCGGCAGATAGCGTGCCGGCAGCCGGTGGATCTCGACACCGTCGACCACTTCACGACGCGGAGCGTCCCCGTACGTAGCGGTCAACACGACTACCTGGTGGCCCTGTTCCACATAACCCCGCGCCAGCGAGGCCGAAAAGTGCGCACTCCCGCCGAGCCGGGGCGGATAGAAATTGTTGACGACAGCGATACGCATATTGGCTTCGGACATCCTTGACGTGGGAACGATACGCAGGCATGTGATGAAGAGGGCCCGCGTCGGCACTCAAGCCCTAACGCGCGATCCTACCCCGCTCGATGTCACCCCTAAGGCGCGATGTTACCCCGCTCGACGGCTGCCCTAACGCAGGATGCTACCCCCCGCACATGCCAGGGTCTACCTGCGGCCATGCGCATGGATTTCGCCCTCAACACTCACCTTCCGGGATGCATCCGACGCCATGCGGACACCAGGTGTGCAGTCTGCAACCCGCCGCGCGGCATAGATGGCGATTGTCAGCGCCGCCAAACCGGTGAATACATAGGTATTGCTGACAAAATAGCAGATGGTCAGACGTCGCTCGTATCCGCTGGCCCCCCACTGGTTGACAAGGGCCCACAGCGGCTGTGGGGAGCTGAAGACCCGCAGCCGGTGGTCCATCACGGCGAGCGGAATGGGAAGACACAGAAACACAACTGAGACCAAAGTGAGACGTGGCACGCGCCACCAGTGCCACGGGGTCGCCACCGCGGCGGCGGTCAGCGGCACGAGGGCGACAACCAGCCACACCCAGTGGTGGGTCCACGCGATCGGCGACACCAGGAGTCCGACCAGCGCGACGACCAGGATGCCGGTCAACTCCCGTCCCGCGAGGGCGAACACGCGTGCGGCCGCCAGCCCCGCGACGACCACGACGACCGACGCGGCCAGCCATAATGCGCGGGCCACGTCGGCGTCCCCGACCACCCGGACGGCCGCGGCCAGCATCGACTGGTTGTACGGGCTCGCCAGATACCCCGGGCTGAGTCTGGCCCCCGACATGGAGCCCTGCGTCCAGAACCGCTCCGACGCACCCGGCATCAGCAGCCACGCGACGCCGACCGTGCCGAAGAACGTCGCCGTCGCCGTGCACGCCGCGCGCACCCGCCCGGTCAGCAGCAGGTAGACGACGAAGATGCCCGGCGTCAGCTTGATGCCGGACGCCAGGCCGATCCCCACGCCGCGCGCCCAGTGCCCCGCCGGGAGCGTGAAGTCGAGCAGCACCAGCGTGACCAGGACCAGGTTGACCTGCCCCACGAACAGGTTGTGCTGGACCGGCTCCATCCAGATCGCGACCGCGGTGACCGTCGCCGTCAGCGCCACGCGGCGGACGCGGTTGCGGTATCCCGCCATCGCCGTGGTGAGCCAGGCGATGACGCCCAGGCACACCAGCGACACCAGGGTCATGCCCCACGCCAGCACCGCCGCCCCGCCGACCGCCGCCCAGCGGAACAGGTAGGCGGCGAACGGCGGGTAGAGGAACGGCAGCTTGCGGCTGCCGAAGTCGCGCGAGTAGACCTGCGACGGCGCGTGTTGCAGCTTGACCGCGGCGTCGTAGTAGACGTCGAGGTCGACGAACCGCCAGGGGATGCCCCGTTGGAAGTACGTGAGGTACGCGTACGCCGCGAGCGACAGTCCCAGCGCCAGGACCGCGGCCGCCGCCTTGCGCCGCGCCGACCACGGCACCGCCGGCCGGCGCTCCGGAATCCCCCGCCGCGGCCCGGCCGAGGGCACCGCATCCGCACCGACGCCCGGCAGTCGGTCCGGGACGACGGGATCGGAAGGCGTCCGCGTGGGAGCGGGCAACCCGGACCGTGCTGAGTTCACACCCAGACAACTTCGCAACGCTGCCGACGGTTACGCCCGCCTTTGTCGGTGATGGCCGGGCCTGCGGAGTTTCCCCGCCGATCAACCGAAACTCCCCCGCGTTTTCCCCGTTAAGCCAACGCAATGACGCATGCATGCACTTCGCGCGCTAAGGGGACCGGCACGTGCCTCGGAGACCACTCGTTTCAGCCTGGTGGAGTTACCGCAACGCCGGTCCCGCAACGCTCGCGTTCCTGGCGGCCCGCTGCGCGGTCCTGCCGTGGCGCGCGCTCGCCGAGGCCACCGGCGATCTGAGCGGCGAGCTCATGTCGATCGGGTGCGGCCACGGCCTCGTCGAGCGCTACGTGACCCGCCGGAACCCGCGCGTCGCCGTCGTCGGCTACGAGTTGGACGAGCGCCGCGTCGCGGTTGCCGCCGCCACCGCCGACGGCGAGCGCGTGCGCATCGAGGCGGCGGACGTCCGCAATCTGCCGGACACCGCGCTGTTCGACGCGATCCTGTGCTGCGACGTCCTGCACCACCTCGACGCCGAGGCGCAGCGGCTGCTGCTCAAGCACCTCGCGTCACGGCTGCGCCCCGGCGGGCGGCTGATCGTCAAGGACATCGCGGCCACGCCGCGGTGGAAATGCCGGTGGAACGAGATCCACGACCTTGTCGTGGCCGGCGACCGGGTCACGTCGCGCGATCCGCACGAGGTGGCCGAGGACTTGGAGGGCTCCGGCCTGACGGTGCGGCGCAACGAGCGGGTCGCGCGCTGGCAGCCGTACCCGCACTTCATCGTCGTGGCGGAGCTGGTGCCGGCCGGGACGGTGCCGGTGCAGTCTTCCCCCGTGGAGCGCCTGCACGTGGGGGCCGGCGCGCGGCGCTGACCGCCGGTCCGGCGTACGTTCCGCGTCCGAAGTGCCGAATGCCGGGGCGGCTGTTGCGCCGCCCCGGCATTCGCGTGTCCGGGTCGTGGGTCCGGGTCGTGGGTCCGCGTCGTGTGTCTGCGTGGGTGTCCGGATCGTGTGTTCGGGTGCCTACGCCCGGGTAAGGGAGCGCGCACCGCGCATGTGCACCGATTGCAGCAGGCCGAGGGCGATCCAGATGGCGAACATCGAGGAGCCGCCGTAGCTCACGAACGGCAGCGGAAGGCCGGCGACCGGCATGATGCCGATGTTCATGCCGATGTTCTCGAACATCTGGAAGCCGAGCCACGCGACGACGCCCGCGGCGATGATGGTGCCGAACAGGTCGTCGGCGTTGGCCGCGATGCGGATGCCGCGCCAGAGCACCAGGCCGAAGAGGAACAGTATGACCGCGCAGCCGACCAGGCCCAGTTCCTCGCCGGCCACCGAGAAGATGAAGTCGGTCTGCTGCTCGGGCACGAACTGGCCCTGCGTCTGGTTGCCTTGGAACAGCCCCTTGCCGAACAGGCCGCCGGAGCCGATCGCCAGGCGCGCCTGCGCGACGTTGTAGCCGACCCCGGCCGGGTCGAGGCTCGGGTCGGCGAACGCCGAGAAGCGGTCGATCTGGTACTGGCTCAGTATCCCGAGCTTCCACACCGCCACCGCCCCGGCCGCGCCGAGGAAGAGCAGCCCGCCGATCCACCGGGCCTGCGCGCCCGAGGCCAGCAGCACGCCGAGGATGATGACGGCGATCACCATCGCGGAGCCGAGGTCCGGCATCAGCATGATCACGCCGATCGGCGTCAGGGCGAGGACGACGGCCCAGAACACCGCGCGGTTTCCCGGGCGTTCCACGTCCCCGGTGTCGACACGCTCGGACAGCAGCATCGCCATGCCGAGGATGACGCTGATCTTGGCGAGCTCCGCCGGTTGCAGCGAGAAGCCCGCCGGGAGCAGGATCCACGCCTTCTGTCCGTTGATGGTCGCGCCGAGCGGGCTCAGCGCCGCGAACAGCCCGAGCATGGCGATGATGCCGATGAACGGGACGAGCACGCGCATGCGGCGGTGCCCGACCACCGCGATGACGACGAACAGCACAAGGCCGATCGCCAGGTTCAGCAGGTGCTTCTTGAGGAACGCCTGCGGGTCGCCGCCGGTCAGATGGGTGCGCGGCCGGGTGGCGGACCACACCAGCAGCGAGCCGATGACCGACAGCGCGAGCCCCGCGGCGAACAGGATCCAGTCCAGGCGGCGCACCGGGGCGTCGCGTTCGATCGCGCGCGCCGCGAACGAGCGGCGCTGCTGGGCGAACGCGGGCGACAGCTTCTGGAGCGTCGGCGGGCCGCCGAGCCCGAAGGCCTTCGGCTTGCTCTGCCGCATCTTCAGCCCGAGGTTCACACGTACCTCCCCCCGCGGTACGGGAGGCGCTCCGGCGGCAGCGCGCCGACCTGTTCCAGCGCGACCGCGGCGCGCGCCCCGTCGACCGGTGCCGGGCCCGGGGGTTCGACGGTGTAGGACGCGACGGGCGCGACCGTACCGTCCGGGTTGATCTTCGGCAGCGTGGTCGGCGGGGCCGGCATGAGCGCCTTGGCCGGGTCGATGTTGCCCTTCTCGTCCACGCCGAACAGCGCGTCGTAGATCTTGCGGACGCTGGGACCCGACGTCCCGGAGCCGGTGCCGCCCTGGCTGACCATCATGACCACCGCGTACTGCGGCCCGTCCGCCGGTCCGCCGAACGTCGCGAACCACGACGTCGACTGCTTGTTCTGCACCGACCCGGTACCGGTCTTCGCTCCTATCGGCAGCTTGTCCATCGGCCACCCGGCGAACACGCCGCGCGCGGTGCCGTTGACCGACACGCCCTTGAGCGCGTTCTGGAGGTAGCCGATCGTCTGCGGGCTTATCGGCAGCTTGTTGCTGACCTCGGGCTGGATCTCGCGGACGACCCTGCCGTCGGGGCTGACGACGGCCTTGCCGATCGTCGGCTCCCACAGCGTGCCGCCGTTGGCGATGGCTGCGTAGACGCGCGCCATCTGCAACGGGGTCACCAGCGTCTCGCCCTGCCCGATCGCGAAGTTGACCGCGTCACCGGCGCGGAACTGCCAGCCGTCCAGGCAGTTCTCGTGGTAGACGAGCTTCTCCTGCCCGGTGATCTTGGGGTCGTTGGACAGGCGGCACCAGTTGTCCTTGTTCTCCTCCCACTCCGCGCGGCGCACGCTCTGGTCGACGATGCGCCCGGGAACCTCGCCGGGGATGTCGATGCCGGTGGGCGCACCGAGCCCGTACGCGCGGGCCATGTCGACCATCGGGTGGGTCTTGCCCTTGAGCCCGCCCATCTTGAGCCACATGTCGTAGGACAGGCCGTAGTAGACGGTGTTGCACGACACTTCTAGCGCGCGGGCCAGCGAGATGTCGCCGTAGCTGGCCGACTCCAGGTTGTTGAAGGTGATGCCGCCGACCGTGATCGACGACGGGCACGGGTAGTTGCTCTTGAGCCCGTACCCGTTCTCGGCGGCGGCCGACGTGGAGATCACCTTGAAGATCGAGCCGGGCGCGAACTGGCCCTGTATGGCCCGCGGCATCAGCGGCACCCCGGCCTTCGGGCTGGTCAGCGCCTCGTAGTCCTGCTTCGAGATGCCGCCGACCCAGACGTTCGGGTCGTACGACGGGGCGCTCGCCATCGCGACGATGCGCCCGGTCTTGACGTCCATCACGACCACCGCGCCGCTGTCGCCGGCGAAGTTGCGCTTGGTGTTGCCCGCGTCGAAGGTGCCGCGGGCACGCAGCAGCGCCTCCTGCAACTGCTGTTCGGCGACCGCCTGGACGCGCGCGTCGATGCTGGTCACCAGGTGGTTGCCGGGCACCGACGGGGTCTCCGACACGGTGCCCGTGACGCGCCCGACGTTGTCCACGGCGAGGCCGGTGACACCCGCCTTGCCGCGCAGGTCGGCGTCGTACGTGCGTTCCAGCCCGCTGCGGCCGACCTGGTCGGAGCGCTGGAGCTCGTTCTTCCCCTCCTCCTTCTGCTTGGCCAGCTCGTCGTCGGTGACCGGCGACAGGTAGCCGAGCGTGTGGGCGGCGTTGACGCCCTCGGGGCCGGGGTAGGCACGGACCGCGGTGGGCTCGGCGGTGATGCCGGGGAAGTCCTCGCGGTGTTCCATTATCGCGAGGGCCTGCTCGGTGGTGGCCCCCTGCATGATCGGAATCGGCTGGTACGGCGAGCCGTTCCAGCACGGCTGCGGTACGCCGCGCTCGCACAGCCGCACCTTCATCTTGACCTCGTCGGCGGGGATGCCGAGGATCCCGGCGAGGCGTTCGAGGACCGCGTTGCCCTTGTCGGGCTGCTTCAGCAGCTCGGTGCGGCTGGCCGACACGACCAGCGTGGTGCGGTTGGCGACCAGCGGGCGGCCCTTGTCGTCGAGGATCGAGCCGCGCACCGCCGGGGTGACGACCTGGCGCACGTTGTTGCTGGTGGCCGCCTTGGTGAACTCGTCGCCCTGGCGGATCTGGAGGTACCAGAGGCGGCCGAACAGCGTGACCACCAGGGACAAAATGAGGACCTGGAGGATGATCAGCCGGGCCCGGACGCCATGGGCCCCGTCACCGCGCGAGCGCCCGGCGTTCGACAGGCTGGGCATCATCGGCGTATCACTCCCACGTTCTTGCTTCGGCTTGCGCTTGCTTCGGCTTGCGGTGCGGCGGGTCGGTTCCGGGTACGGCCCGGGCGGTGCTTCCGGTGCTGTCCGGTGCGGTGCGGCGCCGTGGTGCTCGGCGCCACGTCACATGGGCAGCACGGGCTGCGGATCGGTGCGGCGCGCGCCGGCCATCACCAGCGGCACCACGAACGGGGCGAGCAGCGCGTCGTAGATCACGGCGGTGAACATCAGGTGGCCGAGGCCGACGTCGCGGGCGGCGCTGTCGCCGACGAGCGCGCCGACTCCGGCGTACAGCACGGTGGTCAGCGCCGCGAGCACGACGACGATGAGGATCGGCGTTATCACCGACTGGCGGTTGCGCGTGGCGAACAGGCCCGCGATGTAGCCGGCCACGCACAGCACGAACGCGTAGCGCCCGGCGGCGTGGTCGGCGGGCGGCGCCAGGTCCGCGCACAGGCCGGCGGCGAAGCCGATGGCGCAGCCCGCGGTCGGGCCGTACGTCATCGCCATGCCGACCACGACCAGGAGCAGCAGGTCGGGCACCGCTCCGGGCAGGCCGAACCGGGCCAGCACGCTGACCTGGAGCACCAGGCCGACGAAGATGAGGACGGCGGCGTACAGCACACGTGCGGCTCCCACCGGTCAGTCCCTCCCTGCCGCGTTCGGTGTCACGGGCTTCTTGGTGGGCCGCGCGTTGGCGGACGGCTTGCCGGTCGCGGGCGGCGTGGCGGTCGGCTGCGGCGCGGCGGCGGGTGCGACCGGCTGGGGCGGCGGCGCGGGTGCGGGCGGTGCGGGCAGCACCGCGTCGCGCGGGTCGGTGCGCGGCGGCTCGATCACGACGCCGACCGTGTCCAGGCTGGTGAACCGCACGAACGGCTTGACCTCCAGCGTCTTGGTCAACGTGCCGGGCGTGGAGCGCACTTCGGTCACCTCGCCGACCGGGACGCCGGGGACGAAGGGGCGTCCGCCCTGCGACCCGAAGGTCACCAGCCGGTCCCCGGCCTTGACCTGCGCCTGCCCGTTCAGCAGTTGCAGCCGCATGGGGCGGTCGCCCTGCCCGGTGGTGATCCCTATTTCCTGCGACCCGGCCATGCGCGAACCGACCGAGAAACCGGGGTCGGTGGCAAGCAGGACCGTCGCGGTCATCGGGCCGACGGAGGTGACGCGGCCGACGAGGCCGTCGCCGTTGATCACCGTCATGTCGGCCTTGATGCCGTCGCCGGTGCCGGCGTCGATGGTGACCGTCCACGAGAAGCCCTGCGCCGGGCCGACCGCGACGACGCGGGCGGGCTTGACGCGGTACTGGCCCACCGACGCGACCTTGAGCAGCTTGTCGAGTTCGGCGACCCGGGCGCGGTCCAGTTCGATGTTCTCGATCTGCTGGCGGAGCTTGGCGTTCTCCTCCTCCAGCTTCTTCTTCTCGTCCTCGTGGCTGCCCGCGTCGCGCACCGCGTCGATGGCGTCGGCGATCGGGTCCACGGCGTTGGCGGTGCCTCGCTCGGCGGGACCGAAGACCGCCGAGGCCCAGTCCCGCACGTTCGACACCGGCGAATTCCGGCCGCCGCGGATGTCCACGGTGATCAAGGCGAAGGAGATCGCGAGCAGCAGCACGAGGACCGTGCGGCTGCGGCGGGAGTCCCTCACGATGCGCCCCGCCCCTTTCCTGGCATTCCTGGTGTTCGTGGCATGACCCGGTGGCCGCGCCGCCGGTGTGCCCGTCCGGTCCGACCGGTCGGGCGCGGCGGCTAGCGGCGCGGTTGTGCGTCGAGGACCTGTTGCAGGGCTTCGTACTCCTCGACGCACTTGCCTGCGCCGAGAGCGACGGAGTCCAGCGGGTTGTCGGCGATGTGGATCGGCATGCCGGTCTCCGCGCGCAGGCGTTCGTCCAGCCCGCGCAGCAGCGCGCCGCCGCCGGTCAGCACGATGCCGCGGTCCATGACGTCGCCGGACAGCTCCGGCGGACACTTGTCGAGCGTGGTCTTGACCGCGTCGATGATGGTGTTGACCGGCTCCTCGACGGCCTTGCGGACCTCGGCGGTGGAGATGACGATCGTCTTCGGCAGCCCGCTGACCAGGTCGCGGCCGCGGATCTCGCTGTGCGCGTCGTCGCCCATGTCGTACGCCGAGCCGATCGACATCTTGATCTCCTCGGCGCTGCGTTCGCCGAGCAGCAGCGAGTACTCCTTCTTCACGAAGTTGATGATCGCCATGTCGAGTTCGTCGCCCGCGACGCGGATCGACTGCGCGGTGACGATGCCGCCCAGCGAGATGACCGCGACCTCGGTGGTGCCGCCGCCGATGTCCACCACCATGTTGCCGGTGGCCTCGTGCACCGGGAGCCCGGCGCCGATCGCGGCCGCCATCGGCTCCTCGATGATGTGCACGCTGCGCGCCCCGGCCTGGCTGGATGCCTCGACCACGGCGCGGCGCTCGACCCCGGTGATGCCGCTGGGCACGCACACCACCACGCGCGGGCGCGCGAGGTAGCGGCGGCGGTGCACCTTGAGGATGAAGTAGCGCAGCATGCGCTCGGTGATCTCGAAGTCGGCGATGACGCCGTCCTTGAGCGGGCGGATGGCGACGATGTTGCCGGGGGTCCGGCCGATCATCTTCTTCGCCTCGGCACCCACCGCGAGGATGCCGCCGGTACTGGTGTTCTTGGCGACGACGGAAGGCTCGTTCAGGACAATCCCGCGCCCTCTGACGTACACCAGCGTGTTGGCCGTGCCGAGGTCGACTGCCATGTCACGACCGATGAACGACAAATTGTTCGCCATGAAGCAACCAGGGCCTTCCGGAGCTTTTTTCAGCCATGTGTTTCAGCCGGGGGACGTGAACCGGCCTACTGCGCACGGCTGGGACCGGTCTCAATCGTAGGCGTGCCACGCCGAGCGGAACACCTGGCAACAACGATGACGTGATCATCAGACAGAACGACACCTGCCACGCACGCCAATGGGGTCTTTTTTAGTTTTTCGTGCCTAACCCTCACTCAAACGGACCACGGTGGAACGGAATCCGGGCAGCACGAACCGAGAGAAGACCCCCGTCGTACGGTGACGCGCGTCAACCCGCGCGCCCATGGCTCCGACCGGTCAGGCGAGGCCGGGGAAAAAGTTCTTGATCTCCCGTGCCGCGGACTCCGGAGAGTCGGATCCGTGCACAATGTTCTGCTGTGTGATCGTCGCGAGATCGCCTCGGATCGTGCCGGGAGCGGCCTTGATCGGATCGGTGGCACCGGCGAGCGTACGGAACGACTCGATCGCGCGCTCGCCCTCGACCACCATCGCGACCGTCGGCGCCGAGGTCATGAACTCGACCAGGCTCGGGTAGAACGGCTTGCCGGCGTGCTCCTCGTAGTGCCGCTCGATGGTCTCGCGGTCCATGACCCGCAGGTCCAGTGCGGCGAGGGTGAAGCCCTTGCGCTCGATGCGGCCGATGACCTCGCCGACGAGGCCACGCCGGACACCGTCCGGTTTGACGAGGACCAGGGTGCGCTCGGACAAAGGGGGACTCCTCAGGGGGGAATTGCTGACGCTCGATCAACTCAACGCCCCGAGCCTATCGGGGGTCACGGCGGCGTTGTCAGGAGAGCCGCCGAGATGTCGCCCCGGCACCGCGCGGCGGTGCGGAATGCGGGGTGCGGGGTGTGGAGTGCACGTCAGGAGTTCCCGCAGGCGAGCCGGTCAGGAATGCGCGGCCTTCGCGGCGTCGATGGTGCGGCCGACGCGGACGCACGCGTACCAGATCGCCGCGAAGATGGCGCCGACGATGAACATCATCGGCACGATGAACCCCGCGGCGATGAGCGCCACTTGCAGCGCCCAGCCGGCCGGGACCGCCCACGGCGCCGACAACTTGCCGCAGAGCAGAACGCACAGGACCGCCGCCGGTCCGGCGACCGCCCACAGCGTCCCCGTGGAGATGTCGGTCAGCGACATCGCCACCAGCGCGGCGAGGCAGATCACGATCGCCTCGCCGATCAGATGCGTGGAACACAGGGCACGCACAGGTCATCCCCTCCCTTGCCGTCCGCCGGTGAGCAGGACCCGCGCCTCGCCCACCGTCACCACCGAACCCGTGACCAGCACCGCGGCGCCGCCCAGGTCCCCTTCCTCCTCCGCGAGACGCACCGCGGCGTCGATCGCGTCGTCCAGGCGCGGGACCACCTCCACGCGCTCGTCGCCGAAGATCTCCACGGCCAGCGCGGCGAGTTCGTCCACCGGCATGGCCCGGCGCAGGGAGTTCTGCGTCACCACGATCTCCGCGAAGATCGGCTCGAATGCCTCCAGGATGCCGCGCACGTCCTTGTCCGCCATCGTGGACACCACGCCCACGAGGTGGGTGAAGTCGAAGGACTCGGCGACCGCTTCGGCCGCGGTGCGCGCGCCCGCGGGGTTGTGCGCGGCGTCCAGCACGACCGTCGGGCCGCGCCGCACGATCTCCAGGCGGCCCGGCGAGGTGACGCCCGCGAACGCCTCGCGGACGATCTCGACGTCGAGCTTGCCGGTATGGTCGAGGCCGACGCGCTGCCCGGTCCCGACGCCGAAGAACGCCTCGACGGCCGCGAGCGCGACGGCGGCGTTGTGCGCCTGGTGGGCGCCGTGCAGCGGGAGGAAGATGCCGTCGTACTCCCCCGCCAGGCCGCGGAGGGTCACCATCTGGCCACCGACCGCCAGGTCGCGGCGCACGACGCCGAACTCCATGCCCTCGCGCGCCACCGTCGCACCGACCTCCACGCTGCGGCGCAGCAGGGTCTCTGCGGCCTGGAGCGGCTGCTGCGCGAGGACCGCGAGCGCGCCCGGCTTGATGATGCCGGACTTCTCGACGGCGATCTCCGCGGGCGTGTTCCCGAGCTTCTCGCTGTGGTCGACGGCGATCGGGGTCACCACGGCCACCGTGCCGTCGGCGACGTTGGTCGCGTCCCACGCGCCGCCGAGACCGACCTCGACCACCGCGACGTCGACCGGCGCGTCGGCGAACGCGGCGAACGCCATGCCGGTCAGCACCTCGAAGAACGACATGGGCAGCGGCTGGGAGCCGTCCACGATGTCGACGTACGGGAGGATGTCGCGGTACGTCTCGACGAACCGCTCCGGGCTGATCGGCTCGCCGTCCAGGCTGATGCGCTCGGTCATCGACTCCACGTGCGGGCTCGTGTAGCGGCCGGTCCGCAGCGAGAAGGCGCGCAGCAGCGCCTCGACCATGCGGGCCGTCGACGTCTTGCCGTTGGTGCCGGTGATGTGGATGACCGGGTACGAGCGCTGCGGCTCGCCGAGCACGTCCATCAGCGCGGCGATGCGCGCGGTGGACGGTTCCATCTTGGTCTCCGGCCAGCGGGCGACCAGCTCGGCCTCCACGGAGCGCAGGTCGGCGGCGGGGTCAGTCACTGGTGGTCACCGGTTCGGTTCGTCGTGGTGGGGCGTTGCGTGCGCGGGTGGTGCTGTGTGCGGGCGCGCTGCTGTGTTCGGGCGGTGCTGGTGCAGCGGTTTTCGGTGCCGCGGTTTTCGGTGCTGCGGGATTGGGGTGCCGCAGTGTTCGTTCCCTGCGGGTGCCCGCGGACGGACGGCCCGGGGAGGGGCCGTCCGTGCGCGGCACCGTGTTCACGTCAGGCCGCCGGGAGCCGGTCGAGCTGCCCGGAGATGCGCAGGATGTCCGCCTCGGCGGTCTCCAGTTGGCCGCGCACCTTGGTGACGACCTCGGCCGACGCCTTGCTCAGGAAGCCCTCGTTGGCGAGCTTCTTCGTGCACTGCTCCTTGACCTTCTCGGCCGCCGCACGGTCCTTCTCCAGTCTGCGGCGCTCGGCCGCCACGTCGATCGCGCCGGACAGGTCCAGCTCGACCAGCGCGCCCGCGATCGGGAAGGACGTGGTGGCCGCGAAGCCGTCGGTGTCCGGTTCGAGGCGGGCGAGCGTGCGGATCGGCGCCTCGTGCGCGGCGAGCGCGGTGCCGCCGAGGGTGAGCCGCGCCGGGACCTTCTGGCCCGGCTTGAGGCCCTGGTCCCCGCGGAAGCGGCGGACCTCGGTGATGACCTGCTGGAGCGTCGTCACCTCGGCCTCGGCGGCCGGGTCGCGCCGGTCGGCGGGCTGCGGCCACTCGGCGACGACCAGCGACTCCCCGCCGGTCAGCGTCGTCCACAGCGCCTCGGTGACGAACGGGGTGATCGGGTGCAGGAGCCGCAGCGTCACGTCCAGGACGTGCCCGAGGACGCGCCGCGTCGCCGCGGCCGGGGCGCCGCCCGCCTGGAGCGTGATCTTGGACAGCTCGACGTACCAGTCGAAGACCTCGTCCCACGCGAAGTGGAACAGCGCGTCGGTGAGCTTGGCGAACTGGTAGTCCTCGTACAGCGCGTCGACCTCGGCGACGGTCGCGTCCAGCCGCGAGAGGATCCACCGGTCGACGGTGGACAGCTCCTCGGCGGGCGGCAGCGGGCCCTCGACCGTGGCGCCGTTCATGAGGGCGAACCGGGTCGCGTTCCAGACCTTGTTGCAGAAGTTGCGCGAGCCCTGGACCCAGTCCTCGCCGATCGGGACGTCGGTGCCCGGGTTGGCGCCGCGCGCGAGGGTGAAGCGCAGCGCGTCGGTGCCGTACGCGTCCATCCAGTCGAGCGGGTCGACCGCGTTGCCGAACGACTTCGACATCTTCTTGCCGAACTGGTCGCGGACCATGCCGTGCAGCGCGATGGTGTGGAACGGCGGCGTGCCGTCCATCGCGTACAGCCCGAACATCATCATCCGGGCGACCCAGAAGAACAGGATGTCGTAGCCGGTGACCAGGACCGACGTGGGGAAGAACTTCTCCATGTCGGCGGTCTGCTCGGGCCACCCGAGCGTGGAGAACGGCCACAGCCCGGACGAGAACCACGTGTCGAGGACGTCGTTGTCCTGGTGCCAGCCCTCCCCGACCGGCGCCTCGTCGTCTGGGCCGACGCAGACGACCTCGCCGTTCGGGCCGTACCAGACCGGGATGCGGTGGCCCCACCACAGCTGCCGCGAGATGCACCAGTCGTGGAGGTTGTCGACCCAGCCGAAGTAGCGGGCCTCCATCTCCTTCGGGTGGATCGCGACGCGACCGTCGCGCACCGCGTCCCCGGCCGCCTGCGCGAGCGGGCCGACCTTGACCCACCACTGCATCGACTGCCGCGGCTCGACAGTGGTCTTGCAGCGCGAGCAGTGCCCGACGGAGTGGGTGTACGGGCGCTTCTCGGCGACGATGCGGCCGTCCGCACGCAGCGCGGCGACGATCGCCGAGCGCGCCTCGAACCGGTCGAGCCCCTGGAACGGGCCGTGCGCGGTGATGACCGCGCGCTCGTCGAGGACGGTGATGGACGGCAGGTCGTGGCGGCGGCCGATCTCGAAGTCGTTCGGGTCGTGCGCGGGCGTCACCTTGACCGCGCCGGTGCCGAACTCCGGGTCGACGTGCTCGTCCGCGACGATCGGGATGCGCCGCCCGGTGAGCGGCAGTTCGATCAGGGTGCCGACCAGGTGGCGGTAGCGCTCGTCCTCGGGGTGGACGGCGACCGCGGTGTCGCCGAGCATCGTCTCGGCCCGGGTGGTCGCGACCACGATCGCGTCGTCGCCGCTGCCGTAGCGGATCGAGACCAGCTCGCCGTCGTCGTCCTGGTACTCGACCTCGATGTCGGAGATCGCGGTCAGGCAGCGCGGACACCAGTTGATGATGCGCTCGGCCCGGTAGATCAGGCCGTCGTCGAACAGGTTCTTGAAGATGGTCTGGACGGCGCGCGACAGGCCCTCGTCCATCGTGAAGCGCTCGCGGCGCCAGTCGACGCCGTCGCCGAGGCGGCGCATCTGGCCGAGGATCTTGCCGCCCGACTCGTCCTTCCACCGCCAGACGCGCTCGACGAACGCCTCGCGGCCCAGGTCGTGGCGCGAGAGGCCCTCCTTGGCGAGCTCGCGCTCCACGACGTTCTGGGTGGCGATGCCGGCGTGGTCCATGCCGGGCTGCCAGAGCGTCTCGTAGCCCTGCATGCGCTTGCGGCGCGTCAGGCTGTCGATCAGCGTGTGCTCGAAGGCGTGGCCCAGGTGCAGCGAGCCGGTGACGTTGGGCGGCGGGATGACGATGGTGTAGGCCGGCTTCGCACTCTTCGCATCGGCTTCGAAGTAGCCCGCGGCTACCCAGCGCTCGTACAGCTTGGCCTCTACCTCGGCAGGGGCGTACTGGGACGAGAGGGTCTGCGCTTCGGCAGCGGCTGCGGAGGAAGAAGTCTCGGTCACAGCACCCAAGTCTACGGAAGCCGGACCCCCTCCTCGGCACCGCACGGACACTGTGCGCACGGCGTCGGCGTCACCGCTTGGTCACCGTGCTGTCACCGAGTCGCCTCGGTGCGGAAAACACCTGGTCGGGGCGCTAATGTTCGGAACCGAGCCGGGCGGCGCGCGGACCCTGGGGGGCCATGGGGCGGGCGCCGGGTGGATCCGGCGCATCGACTCGTCCTTGGGGGGACCCCGTGCGTACTCGTATTTCCCTGCGTACTTCTGTCGCTTCGCCTGCTTCGTCTGAATCTTTCGCTTCGTCCGCGCGTTCCTCGCTGCGCGGCTCCGCCGGTGTGCTCGCCGCCGCCGTGCTGGGCTCGCTCGCGCTGACGGCGTGTGAGATGCCGGGCAAGGAGAAGGACAAGGCCGACGGGACGCCCTCGGCGACGGCCTCGGCCTCCGTCGAACCGTCCGACGCCGCGCCCTCCACCGACGCCCGGGAACCGGCGGCGTCCCCGAGCGCGGGGGACGCGACGGGCGCGAAGCCGTCCGGCACGAAGGCACCGAGCCCGGCCGGTACGCCGGGCCCGCGCGTCCTGCTGTCCGCCGCCCGCACCGGCGGCTACGAGCGCCTGGTCGGCGAGGGCGCGCCCTCCGACATGCCGGTCGACCCGGGCGAGATGACGGACGAGAACAACCTCGTCGTCGTGGCGTACGGCAAGACGCCGACCAGCCCGCGCGAGGTGCTCTTCGTCGGTGTGGACGGGCTCACCGCGACGGACGGCAAGCGCATGGAGCACATGATCCGCGGCATGATCGACTACGTGAACGGCGACGGCGGCAGCGTCCCCGAGGGCGTCACGATGAAGGACTACGCCGCGGGCCCGCTGGGCGGAACCGTGCAGTGCATGCCCGCACAGGACGCCTACCCGGCGGCGATCTGCGCGTGGGCGGACAAGAACACGGTCGCGGTCGCGTACTTCGACAAGCTGTCGGCCGACGCCGCGGCGAAGAAGCTCGTGGAGATGCGCACCGATCTGGAGAAGTAGGAGAAGCGGCCGATCTGGAGAAGTTGGAGAACCGACCGATCGGGCGAATCGGCGGACGTGGCTTGCCGATCGGATCGGTCGGGCAGGTCGTCGGGCCGGGTGCCGGGTTCGTCGGTCGCCTCCACAAGCGCCGCGCGCGTTTATGGGGACGAAGGGCGGGCGGTCCACACCGGATACCTCGTGTCGGGCCCGGATCGGCGAGAAGCGGTGCCTATTGGGTGCCCCTCCCCCGCGCGTTCGGGGGATGCGGAGGCGCCTGCGGGCTTTCGCGCGGTACCGTGCAGCGGATCGGCTGTCCTGTCCGCATTTGCGTGTCCGCCAGGGGTATTCGTGACGCACGAGGGCGCGGTACCGCCGACGGGCCGTGGCACCTGCGGGATTTCGCGGCGCGCGGTGCTGCGTCCGCTCGCGGGCGTGGTCGCCGCGGTGGCTGCCGTCATCGGTGCCGTCGCCCTCATCGATGGGCTCACGGCCGGCGACGATCCGCCGCCGCCGAGGCTGCCTCCGGTCGCCGCGAATCTGACGCGCATGGACGACGCCGTCGATCTCGCCGCCGTACGCGGGGCGTTGCAGGGGCGCGGCGAGGCGGGCGCGTACGGCCGCACCGGCGCGACGCGCGCGGACGTCATCGTCGTCGTCGCCGCGGACCGGCGTTCGGGCGCGGCACAGGACAAGCTGGACCGGTTCTACGCCGAACTGCGCGACTCCGACGCCCGCGTGGACCCCGCGACCGTGCGGCGCCAGGACCCGGGCCCGCTCGGCGGCATCGTGCAGTGCCATCCGGTGGTTTACCCGAGGCAGAATCTGACACTGGACATGTGCGTGTGGGCGGACGGCCGCTCCGTCGGCTCGGTGCTCGCGCTCGCGGGTGCCGACAACGTCGATTCGCCGGACGAACTCGCCCGGACCACACGGGATATGCGCGCGGCGGTGGCGGACACGCGCGAGCGGGGAACATAGCGGATACGCGGCCGCCCCGCCGGACCCGGCGCGGCGTCCGCCGTCGCGAGAGGAGGTGCGGCGCGCCGTACACACGACGCGCGCCGCGAGGCCCATGACCACAGACCACGGGGGATGGCCCGAACGCCGTGAGGACGGCTCGCAGCCGTCCGCCCCGCCCTGGTACGGCCCGACCGCCGGACGGCCGCCCGGCACGCCGCCGAACGTGCCCCCAACCGTGCCCCCGAACCCTCCGCCCGCCCTGCCTCCCAACGTGCTGCCGGGGCCGATGCCCGGGCAGGTGCCGCTGCCGGGGCAGCAGACCTACGCGCCGACCGGTTACCGGTTCCCGGTTCCGCCGCGCCGCGCGTCGGCCGCCCGGACCGCGCTCATCGCCGGTCTCGGCGGAGCCGTCGTGGTGGTGGTCGCGGCGGCGGTGATCCTGTTCGCCGTGCTCGGTGGGGACGACGACGATGCGAAGCGCAAGGACGCCGCACCGTCCCGGTCGGCGGCGGCCACGGCCACCGCGCCCGCCCCCGCTCCGGCGACCTCCGGCGCCGCGCCGGGCACGTCACGGCCCGCGCCGGTGGCGGAGCCCTTCGCGCTGCCCTCGGCGGTCGGCGGCGTGCCGGGCGTACCCGACCACGAGGCCGCGCCGTCCGTCCAGGACATCACCGACGCCTTCGGCCGGGACTTCGACGAGGTGCGGACCATGGTCTACCAGGAGAGCCGGAGTTCGGCCGGGACGCTCTTCTCGACCGGAGTGATGCGCGACGTCGTGCCCGTCGACTTCGTCCAGGCCTTCGTACCCGCGTCGGAGTCCGCCGTCGAGACGGACATGCCCGCGGGCCTGTGGCGGCAGCCCGGTCTGATCCGCTGCTGGAACGGCCCGCGTTCGGCCGTGTGCCTGTGGGGCGACGACACCCGCATGCTCTTCGGCAGCAGCACCGAGACGGTGGCCGACCTGGTCTCCCAGATGGAGGGCATCTACCTCGGCAACCGCACGGACGGCTGACCGGACGACCCGCCCGGTCCTCGACCCCGCAGGATCTGGGGAACCTGCCGTACGAGACCTGTGTGCAGGCCCCCGGAGCCCGCCGCCGGACCCCTCAGGCGCTCTTCTCGCGGCGCTCGCGCTTGACGATCTCGCGCGGCACCAGCGTCGGGTTGACGTGCTTGAGGACGACGTCGTGGGTGATGACGACGCGGGCGATGTCCTTGCGGGACGGCACCTCGTACATCACCGACATCAGGACCTCCTCCATGATGGCGCGCAGGCCTCGGGCGCCGGTGCCCCGCAGGATCGCCTGGTCGGCGATGGCCTCCAGCGCCTCCATCTCGAAGTCCAACTCGACGCCGTCGAGTTCGAACAGCCGCCGGTACTGCTTCACCAGCGCGTTCTTCGGCTCGGTGAGGATCGAGATGAGCGCCTCGCGGTCCAGGTTGTGCACCGAGGTCAGCACCGGGAGGCGGCCGATGAACTCGGGGATCATGCCGTACTTGAGCAGGTCCTCCGGCATGACCTCGCCGAACGCGTCGGCGAGGTCGATGTCGCGCTTCGAGCGGATCTGGGCGCCGAAGCCGATGCCCTTCTTGCCGACCCGGCCCTCGATGATGCGCTCCAGACCGGCGAACGCGCCGCCCACGATGAACAGCACGTTCGTCGTGTCGATCTGGATGAACTCCTGGTGCGGGTGCTTGCGGCCGCCCTGCGGCGGGACGCTCGCGGTGGTGCCCTCCAGGATCTTGAGCAGCGCCTGCTGCACGCCCTCGCCGGAGACGTCGCGCGTGATCGACGGGTTCTCGCTCTTGCGGGCGATCTTGTCGACCTCGTCGATGTAGATGATGCCGGTCTCGGCCTTCTTGACGTCGTAGTCGGCGGCCTGGATCAGCTTGAGCAGGATGTTCTCGACGTCCTCGCCGACATACCCGGCCTCGGTGAGCGCGGTCGCGTCGGCGATGGCGAAGGGGACGTTCAGCATCCGGGCCAGCGTCTGGGCCAACAGCGTCTTGCCGCAGCCGGTGGGGCCGAGCAGCAGGATGTTGGACTTGGCCAGCTCGACGCCGTCGTCCCGGCCGCCGCCCTTGGCGCTCTCCCCGGCCTGGACCCGCTTGTAGTGGTTGTAGACCGCGACGGAGAGCGCCTTCTTGGCGACCTCCTGGCCCACCACGTACCCGTCCAGGAACTCGCAGATCTCCCGTGGCTTGGGGAGCTCCTCGAACTTCAGCTCGGAGGACTCGGAGAGTTCCTCCTCGATGATCTCGTTGCACAGGTCGATGCACTCGTCGCAGATGTACACACCCGGACCGGCAATGAGCTTCTTCACCTGCTTCTGGCTCTTACCGCAGAACGAGCACTTGAGCAGATCGCCACCGTCACCGATGCGTGCCACGAGGTGCATCTCCTTCGCCTGGGCCCCGGTAGGAACCGGACCTGGTGCCTGGTCTTTCGACGGTACCCCGCCGCAAACGCCCATCCCCTGGTTTTGGCCCGTCCGCGGTTATTTTGAGGGGTCGGTGCCCCCTCGAACCGCGGACGGCCCCCTCGGGAGAGGGCTCATCGGCCGGTCGCGACACTCCCGACCGGCCGATGCCGCCGTCATCCGGTCGACCGGGGGGACTTCCGCGGGGAGGTGATCTCGTCGATGAGGCCGTACGACAGCGCCTCTTCGGCGGTGAGGATCTTGTCCCGCTCGATGTCCTCGCGGACCTGGTCGATCGGTCGGTTGCTGTGCTTGGAAAGCATCTCCTCCAGCAGCGAGCGCATGCGCAGGATCTCGTTGGCCTGGATCTCCAGGTCCGACACCTGTGCGCGCCCGGTTTCACTGTACGGCTGGTGGATGAGGATGCGGGAGTTCGGCAGCGCCATTCGCTTGCCGGCCGTGCCGGCCGCCAGCAGCACCGCGGCGGCGGAGGCCGCCTGGCCCATGCACACCGTCTGGATGTCGGGGCGCACGAACTGCATCGTGTCGTAGATCGCCGTCAGCGCGGTGAACGAGCCGCCCGGCGAGTTGATGTAGATCGAGATGTCGCGGTCCGGGTCCATCGACTCCAGCGTCAGCAACTGGGCCATCACGTCATTGGCGGACGTGTCGTCGATCTGGACGCCGAGGAAGATGATGCGCTCTTCGAAGAGCTTCGCGTAGGGGTCGTACCGCTTGATGCCCTGGGAGGTGCGCTCCTCGAACTGCGGGACGATGTAGCGGCCGTCGGGACGCCCGGTGAAAAGCGACTGGGCGTCGGGCCTCGGGGTGGGGAACGACAGGTCGGTCATGGGTTCAGATCCTCCGGACGGCAATGCTGGGTGGCTCGGCTGCGGGTTGTCCCCGTCGGATCAGCTCGCGCTGCCGTTGGTCGGGACCTCGCGGGCGCTGGTGACCACGTGGTCGACCAGGCCGTAATCCTTCGCCTCGTTGGCGGTGAACCAGCGGTCGCGGTCCGAGTCGCGCTCGATCTCCTCGTAGGTGCGCCCGGAGTGCTCGGCGATCAGCTCGGCCATGCGCTTCTTCAGGCGCAGCAACTGCGCGGCCTGGATGCGGATGTCGGACGCCGCACCGCCGAGGCCCGCGGAGGGCTGGTGCATGAGGATCTCGGTGTTGGCCAGCGCGATGCGCTTGCCCGGCGCGCCGGCCGTCAGCAGGAACTGGCCCATCGAGGCGGCCAGGCCCATCGCCACGGTCGACACGTCGTTGCTGATGAACTGCATGGTGTCGTAGATCGCCATGCCCGCCGTGACGGAGCCGCCCGGCGAGTTGATGTACAGCGAGATGTCCTTGTCCGGGTCTTCGGCGTTGAGCAGCAGGAGCTGCGCCGAGATCGCGTTCGCGATCTGGTCGTCGACCGGCGCGCCGAGGAAGATGATCCGCTCGCGCAGCAGCCGGTTGTAGACCTGGTCGTCGAGCCCCATACCGCCCTGGGGTGCGCGCATGGCGGGCACCGCGAGTCCCGGAGTCACGATCTGCGGATTCGTCACGTATCCACCTGCTCGTTTCCGACGGCAACCCGAGCCGTCCTGAAGTCGACCTTGCGGGGCCACCGGTCCTGCCCGGTTCCGGCACGGACGTCTGGCGGTGTCCCCTCGTACAGCGACCCTAACGCGCTGATCCGCTGTGGCCATCCCCGACGCCGGGCTGTTCGCCCACAGCGCATCGGTCCGATTTCCGGGCGGGACGCGGGTCGATGGGCTACGCCGCGCGGCCGGCGGGCGGCGGCCCGGGGGGGGGCCGGCGGACCCG
>NZ_JBPKBH010000014.1:41995-116054 GCF_051388915.1 Yinghuangia sp. YIM S09857
GGGCCCGGCCGCTGGGCAGCGGCCGGGCCCTGGCACTGGAGCGATCGGTCGGACGGGGCGTCGGAATCAGCCGCGGACGACCGCGGCCTCCACCGGCACCCCGAAGTCCGCGGGCGCTCAGTGGTCGTGGTGCTCGTGGCCCTCGTCGCCCGCGTGCAGGTCCTTGGCCAGGTCGATCTGGTTGCCCGAAGCGTCGGTGGCCTTGGCGGCCGCCGCGATGACGTCCAGCGCCTTGCCGCGCGCGACCTCGCCGACCAGGACCGGGACGTACCCGGCCTGCATCACCTGCTGCGCGAACTGGTCCGGGCTCATGCCGGACTGCTGCGCGCGGGCGATGAGGTGCTGGGTCAGCTCCTCCTGGTTGACGGAGATCTGCTCCTTCTTGACGACCTCGTCGAGCAGGAACTGCACGCGCATGCCCTTGGCGACGCTGTCCTCCAGCTCGGCGTCGTACGCCTCGGCGGTCTGGCCCTGGATCTCCAGCCACTTGTCCAGCGTGACGCCCATCATCGAGAGCTGCTGGTCCATCTGCTGCTTGCGCTGGTCGATCTCCTCGGCGACGACCTTCTCCGGCAGCGGCACCTCGACCAGGTCGAGGAGCTTCTCCAGGACCTTGTCCCGGCCGTCGTTGATCTGGTCGTGCGCCTTGGTGTGCTCCAGGCGGCCCTTGATGTCCGCCTTCAGCTCGTCCAGCGTGTCGAACTCACTCGCGAGCTGCGCGAAGTCGTCGTCCAGCTCCGGCAGTTCCTTGGTCTTGACGGAGGTGACCTTGACCGTGACGTCCGCGGTCTGGCCCTCGCCGCTGCCGCCCTTGAGCTCGGTCGAGAACGCCTTCTCCTCGCCGGCGGACAGGCCGGTCACGGCCTCGTCCAGGCCGTCGATCATCGTCTCGCTGCCCACCACGTACGACATGCCGGACGCGACGCCGTCCTCCAGCACCTCGCCGTCGACCTTGGCCTCCAGGTCGATCACGACGGTGTCGTCCTTCTCGGCGGCGCGCTCGACGACCTTGAGCGAGCCGAAGCGGTCGCGGAGCTGGTCGATCTGCGCGTCGATGTCCTCGTCGGTGACCGCGAGGTCGTCGACGGACACCTCGATGCCGTCGTACTCCGGCACCTCGATGGCCGGACGGGTGTCCACCTCGGCGACGAACTTCAGGTCCGCGCCGTTGGACAGCTCGCCCACCTCGGTGACCTCGGTCACCTCGGGCTGGCCCAGCACGCGGAGCTCGTTCTCCTCGACGGCCTTGCCGTACGACGACGACAGGATGTCGTCGAACGCCTCGACGAAGACCGCCTCGCGGCCGAAGCGCTGGTCGATGATGCGCGAGGGGATCTTGCCCTTGCGGAAGCCCGGCACCGTGATCGACTGGCTGATCTTCTTGTACGCCGCATCGAGGCTGGGCTTGAGCTCCTCGGAGGGAACCTCGACGGTGAGCCGAACCCGGGTCGGGTTCAGAGTCTCCACGGCGCTCTTCACGGTTGGGTCTCCTTGTTGCGGGCGGCTGTACTTCCGGCCAGATGGAAATGGTCTGTAGCGGTGCGCTTGGGGGCTCCGCCACCAGGACGCGTGGTCGGGGCGGGGAGACTCGAACTCCCGATCTCCTGCTCCCAAAGCAGGCGCGCTAGCCACTACGCTACGCCCCGTGGCGCTCGGAAGAGTCTAGAGGACGCCACGGTACAGTCTGCACTGCCCGGTGGACGCCTCGTCGCGTGCCTGCCCGCACGCTCCCCCGCCGATCCGGTACTCTAATGCCCGGACGCCCGGTCGAAAGCCGAGCGTCGCGACATGTGCGGATGTAGCTCAATGGTAGAGCCTCAGTCTTCCAAACTGATTACGCGAGTTCGATTCTCGTCATCCGCTCCAACAGATCAGGCCCAGCTCAGGGGCACATTCCCCGAGCTGGGCCTGACTCGTTCTGGATCTTCTAGCCGCGTGACGTGCCCTTATCGTGCCCGTGGGGCCTCCGGGCCGAGGTCACGACATTGCTCAGGGCGTCGGCGATGAGGCGCTGCCGCTCGTCGGTCGCGTGCTGGTAGATCAGCGCCGCCCGCGCCGTGCTGTGACCCATCCGGGTCATCATCTCCCGGGTGTTCGCCCCGGCCGCCGCCGCGAGCATGTTGCCCGTGTGCCTCAGGTCGTGGAAGTGCAGGTGCGGCATGCCCACCGCCGTCCGCGCCCTATGCCACAGCTTGTGGAAGTGGTTCGCGCGCGGCGTGGCCCCCTTGGCGCCGACGAACAGCCGACCGTCGCGGCCCGGCTCGGCGTAGCACTCGATGTGCCACCGCAGCTCAGGCACCAGCACGGCCGGGACCACCACGGTCCGGACGCCCGCCGCCGACTTGGGCAGCTTGCGGAACTGCTGACCGTTGCGGAGCACGGCGACCGAGGCCCGGATCCGCACCGTGCGGGCGTTCACGTCCACGTCGTCACGCGTGAGCGCGATCAACTCGCCCCAGCGCAGGCCCAGCAGCGCGGCGACCAGGACCAGCGCGCGGAACCGCCGGGGCACCTGCCCGGCGAGGGCGTACACGTCGGCGACGGTCGCGATCGGCCGTTCCGGGGTGTGCTCCTTGCTCCCGCCCTTGATCTGGCACGGGTTCCGGCGGATCAGCTCATCCTGGACGGCGGTGGTCAGCACGGCCCGCATGAAGGCGTACGCCTTGGCCACGGTGGACGCGCCTACGCCGACGCCGAGGCGACCGGCGCGCCAGCCGCGTACCTCGGACGGGGTGATGTCGGAGACGTAGACGTCGCCGAGGGTCGGGGCGATGTGCAGCCGCAACAGGGACTGGTACAGCTCCACCGTTCGAGGGCTGAGCCCGCGTTCGGCGATCCACTTCGTGGCGTACTCCCCCAACGGGATCTTCCCGGCATCCGGGTCGATCCATCCTCCGCGCCGCATCGCCA
This sequence comes from Yinghuangia sp. YIM S09857, assembly GCF_051388915.1. Classification (NCBI taxonomy): domain Bacteria; kingdom Bacillati; phylum Actinomycetota; class Actinomycetes; order Kitasatosporales; family Streptomycetaceae; genus Yinghuangia; species Yinghuangia sp. YIM S09857. Next base: position 44,906 of record NZ_JBPKBH010000014.1, read on the forward strand.
CGAGCTGTTCGGCAAGCCACTCCTCCGCGTCCTTCTTCCTCGCGAAGGTCAGCGGGGCGGGGCGGTCGATGCCGTCCGGGCCCTTGTAGCGCGCCTGGTAGCGGCCGGAGGGCAGTTTCCGCAGGCGTCCGAACTGTCGCTTCTTGGGCATCAGCTCACCGCCCGCAGGGAGCGCCGCGCCGGGGCGATCGTGTGCGCCGCAAGGTAGGCGTCCACGACGCTTTCCCGGATGCGCACGTGGGTGCCCACCTTGACGTACTCGATCCGCCGTTCCTCGATCAGGCGCCGGGGGAAGCGCGGACCCTTGAGGCCCATCCGCTCCGCCACCTCGTGGACGTTCAACAGCCTGTCCATGTCACCACTCCCCCGCGTCGCCGGTGTCGAGTTCGGCGCGTGCGTCGCGGGCGGTGTCGCGGGCGAGCTGCTTGTTGCGGGCGATGGTGGCGGCGATGAGGGATTCGCCGGGGGTGTGGCCATGTCCGGCGTAGGTCCAGTGGGCGATGACGAGGGTGGTGTCCGGGTCGGGCAGCGGATGTCCGGCAGCCTCGGCGGCGGCGCGGCTCTGGGCTTCGTTCCAGTCCGCGCGTGCGGCGCGCAGTGCGCCCAGGGTAGTGCTGTAGCGGCGTGACTTGGTGGTGAAGTGGCCCCGGAAGCCGAGCATGTGTGCCCACTTGCGCAACAGCAGGTGTTCGAGCCCGGGGTGTGCGCCGAGGGCCCACGCGGTGGTGACGAGGCGGCGGGCGTGGTCGGTCAGGTCGTGCCGGTCCAGGTCGGCGGGGCCGCCGATGGGGCGGTCAAGGGTGCCGGTCGCGGTCTCCGCGCCCTTGGTGGCGTACTTGGCGATGTACGCGGCCACCGCGCGGTCGGTGATCGGCTCTGTCGACAGGGCGTCGCCGACGATGGGCCGGATGTCGAGCTGGCGGCCGAACACGAAATCGGCCGGCATAGCGTCGGACTGCGGGGCGGGAACCCGGGCGCGGGAAGCCGCGGTGCGGATGGCGGCGTCCAGGACGCCGAGGCTGAACCGGGCGGCGGGCGGTGACACCTCGTCGGGGCCAGTGCGGCCATCCAGGCGGATGACGGCGTGGAAGTGCACGGCGCCGCGCCGCTGGTATTCGGCGACCTTCGCGAAGGACAGCCGCAGCCGTTCGGCGCAGTCGCGTTGGGTCAGTCCGGTGGCGGCGGCGAGGGCGCGGCGCAGTTCGATGGTGAAGCGCCGCCACAGGTCCCCGGCGTGGGCGTTCCACAGCACCGCCCCGGCATAGTCGTACCTCTCCGGGTCCAGCGGCGTGCCGAGTTCGGGGGCGTCGGCGTCGTGGCGCGCACCGCAGCGGCAGCGGCCGGTGTCGGGCCGGTTGTGGACCGGGCCGAACGACGGAGCGGTCAAGGTGAGGAACACACGCGGGTGTTCGGCCACGGTCTCCGGGACGGACTTGCCGCCGACGAGTCCGGCGCAGATCAGGTGGTAGGTGTCGCGGCGGTAGACCTCGGCGCAGGCGGGGCAGCGGGTTGCGCGGCGGTTGCCGCAGCGCACCAGCAGTTCGCCGGACGCGCGCGGGGCGGTGGGGTGGACGAGGATTTCGCCGGTGTCGGTGCGGATGTCGGTGCGGTCGAGGCGGATCGGGTCGGTGCAGCCTCCGGTGTGGGCGAGTTGCCGGAACGTCTCGTCGGTGCGGCCGGACCTGGCGAGGCGGGCCAGGTCGGCGAACGCGGCGTCGACGTCGGGCGCCGCGAGCGTGGGCGCGGTCAAGGGTGTGTCCTCCAGGTTGGTGGCGTGGGAAGGAGGCGGGGCGTCCGGATATCCGGGCGCCCCGCCGTTGGGTGCTGCGCGCTACTTGCTGCGGTGGTCGTTCTGGGGGTTGCGGGTGCGCGAGGTGCCGGTGATGCGGCGCCATTCGCCGCGGATGCGGGCCAGTTCGGCGGGGTTCGCCCCGGCCGGGCGGCGGGCGGTCACCGGGCGTCCCGCTTGATCTGCGCGTCGTCGCGGGACTGCTTGTTGCGGGCCCGGACGCGGTCCTCCAGGGCGCGGCGTTCGGCGTCGGTCACCGCTTCCCCCGTCCCCGGCACGCGGTGCAGGTCACGATGCGCGTGGCGGGGCGGCGGGCGGTGTGGCGGGGGCCGGTGACGACGGCGCGGCCGAAGCCGTCGCAGCTCGGGCACGGCTGGGCGAAAGTGGGGACGTTCGCGGGCATGATGGTGTCTCCTCTGCTGAGTCGTTGGTTCGGGTCGGTGAGGGATCCGGAGTCCCCAGGGGGCGGCCGTCTTCTTGGCGGGAGTGGGCCGTCCCCGGGGGCTCACGGGGGTTCAGGCGCGCGGGACGCCCAGGCAGGACGGGCACGCGGCGTGTCGGTCGGCACGGCGGCGGATCGCGGTCGCGCCGGGGAGGATCTGGCGGCGGGGCAGACGAACCGAGCCTTTGCCCTTGCAGGTGGTGCAGGCCATCGCTGGCTCCTCTCCGGTCAGTGGGCGGGGCAGCGGTGGGTGCGGGCGGCCAGGTCGGCGGCGTCGCGGTTGCTGTAGCTGGCGGACCAGCCGCAGTTCGGGGCGGTGCACGCGGCGGTGTGCCTGGGCTTGCCGCGCTGGTCGGGGCGGGTGCCGACGTTGACCGGGCCGACCCGGGTCACGCGGGTGAACGGTCGGTGCATGGGGCTTCCTCCTCTCGGGTGCGGTTCGGGCATGGGCGGGCGGTCAGGTGAACAGGGAGGTGACGCCGTTGACGCCGGAGACGGCGAGCTGCGCGCCGAACTGGCCGACGAGACCGCCGAGTTGGGTGTCGGCGAGCATCACGCCCGCGATGGCCATCAGGACCCATCCGGCCTTGCCGGTGCCGAGCTTGATCAGGAAGAACGCGACGACGAAGATCACGACGCCGGTGCCGAGGGTCACCGACCCGGCGGCGGGCGTGGTGCTGGGCGTGTTGTTCGGCTGGTCGCCGACGGCGAGCAGGGCGGCGGTCAGGTCCGGGTTCACGGGTTGCCTCCGGTGGTGGTCAGGTGGGCGGTGATCTGGTCAGCGAGGTGCGCCGCTACGCCGAGGCGGGCGCGGAGCGCGTCCGGGGCGATGGCAGTTCCGGTGGTGCGGTGGTGCTGGTCGGCGATCCGCCGGGCGTGGTCCAGCAGCGCCGGGGGCACCGCGACCGGCGCGGCCTCAGGCGGCGCGGCGGGCGGCTCAGGCGGGGCGGGCAGCGCGGGGGGATCGGTGTGCGGCGTGGCGTCGTCCAGGTCTGCGAACACCTCGACCTGGGGCGCCGGTTCGGGGGCGAACCCGGGCGGCGCGGCGGGCGAGGCGGCGTGGGGCCGGTGGACGAGGAGGGTGCCGCCGAGGAACGCCAGGGCGGGCCATCCCGCGACCGTCAGCCGCAGCCAGGCGGGCGGGTTCTCCAGGTCCAGGAGTCCGGCGGTGGCGACGTTCGCGCCGAGCGACGCGGCCAGCGCGACGACGAACCACAGCCACGGCCCGAACTGCGGGCCGCCGCAACTGCGGGCGACCATGAGGCGGCGCCACGCCGCCACCAACAGCAGGTCGACGGACACGGGGTAGGCCCACGCCTGCCAGCCGGACTGCCCGGAGGCCTGAGCGATGTCGTGCAGGTGCGAGAACGACAGCGCCCCCGCAATGGCCGCCTGGATCAGCAGCGGATCGAGGCGCACAGCGCGAAGTCGGCGCGACACCAGGTCACTTCCGCTTCTGCGCCGGGACGCGCTTGCTGCCCAGGCAGGTCATGCACATGGCGGCCTGCTTGACCGACTTGCCGCTGTTCTTGCGGCCGACCGTCACCGTGGTGTCGACGTCGCCCTGTCCCTTGCAGGCCGGGCACTTCACCGTCAGCGGCCTACGCGCAGCAGCCACGAGGGCTCTCCCTTCGGTTTCGGGCATGGATCGGGTAGGGACGCGGCGTGAGGCGGTCACGCCAACCGGATTGCGGGAAGCGCCAGTTCGTCAGGCGACCGGGACTTTGCCGGTCCCGTCCGGTGCGCCGACCTTCGCGATCAGCGCGTCAATGGCGGTGTGCAGGTCAACCGAGCCGAGCGTGACCGCCGGGGCGAACGGCGCCAGCGCGGGCAGGTCCGGCACGAGGTGCGCGGTGTCGGCGCACAGCCGGGCGACGTCGCCGATCTTGCGGTGCGGGGTGCGGATGTGTGACCAGCCGCCGGAGGAGTCCCCAGCGATCGCCGTGCCGGGGCGGTCCGCCGGAATCGCGGTGGCGGCCTGGGCGGCCTCGGCGGCGATGTCGCCGAACGCCATGTCGGCCGACTGCGAGTCGTTCACGCGGTGGCACACCCGGCCGGTCAACTGCGCCCGGAGCATGGTGGCGCCCTTGCCGAGGTCGGAGCCGAACCGCTGGCCGCACGCCTCCACGTAGATCCCGGCGGCGCGCCCCAGTTGGGCGAGCCGGATCAACGCGGTGACCAGCCGGGCGCGCCGTTCGTCGTCGGCCTTGCTGGCGGTCAGGAACAGTTCGGCGATCTCGTCCACGATCAGGACGACGGGCACCGGCCGCAGATGTTCAGGCAGGCCCCAGATGTCCGAGGTGATCTCGGCATCCTCGACCGCCGGGCCGATGCCCTGGGCCGCGCGGATCAGGTGGTAGCGGTTCTCCATCTCGACCACCAGCGCGGCCAACAGGTCGTCGACCTGGTCCGGGTCGACCGCGAGCGCGGACAGGCGCGGGGCGTACGGGGCAAGCTCCACACCCCACTTGCAGTCCACCCCGACCAGCGCGACCGGTTGCGGCGCAAGCCCGGCAACTAGGTTCCGCTGGAACACCGACTTGCCCGACTGCGTCGCCCCGATGACGAGCTGGTGCGGCACCGCGCGGTAGTCGCGCACATGCACCGTGCCGTCCGCCCGCAGCCCGACCGGGAACCGCAGCAGCGCCGACTCAGCCGACTTCGGCATGCGCACGTCCGCCAGAACGTCCCAGCCGACCACACGCAGTTCCACCCACCCGGGGCCGGGCGAGGACACGTACACCGCCCGCACGCCCCAGGCATGCCGCAGTCGCTCGGTCGCCACCGCGAAGTCGTCGGGTGTCTGGCCCGGGCGCATCCGGAGCCTCAGCCGGTAGCCCATCACAGACGGACGGAAACCGCGCCGACGCGGCAGCGACCGGGCTGCCGTGGTGTGCCGCATCCGCGCCAGCGACCGAGCCGTCAGCGTCGGATCGGCCGTCAGCCCGCATGCTTCCATCACCGACCGGTACGACGCCGTCAACCGGACCGCCGAGACCGGCAGCCCCACCGCCGACCAGTACGCGCGCGGCGCCCGAACCCGGGCAACACGAGCGCCACCAGCCACCGCAGCGACGGGGCCGCCGACACCGGCGAGCGTAAACAGCAACTCAGACACGGAGACTCACTCAGCCCCTCGCGCCGACCGGGGCCAGCGCGGTCACCGCGACCGCCCGGAACGAGATCCCGTGCTGCTTACGGCCGTTGAACTCCGTCTCCCACGGCCGCGCCACCAGACCCGTCAGCGCAACCAGCATGCCCGGGAGGAACTCCCCCGACAGCCCCGTCTCCGGCACCGCCACCGTCAGCAGCTCCACCGCACCGTCGTAGATGTAGTTCACCGTCACCGTGCTCATCGGTGCACCGGTCTCGTGGTCCATCGACCGCTCACCCGTGCGCTTGTCCTTCAACTTCGGCGCGGGCGGCACCACGAGCATCACCGTGGCCGCCGACGTGTCCACCGGAATCGAACGCATCAATGTCTCCTGGAAGTTGGAGCGGAAGACGACTGCCTGCCGCCTTAAGTGTCACAGTACACCTAGGACAGTCAGAGTCAAGAGTCCTGAGTGACCTAGAACAGATCTGGCGATACTCTGCTGGCATGACTCCGAGCGCCGACGACAAGCGGGCACCCGCTTCACAAGAAGTGGCCGATGTCCTCCGCGCCGAGATCAGAAGCGGCGCGCTCGCGGCTGGGGCAAAGCTGCCATCCGTTCGGCAGCTCGCCGAGAAGTTCAAGGTCGCCCCCATGACCGCTCAAAGCGCGGTCGAGATCCTTCGGGCTGACGGCTTGATCTACACAAGCCCCGGCCGGGGAAGCTTCGTTCGGGACGAGCTTCCTCCAGACGACCCCGGACACTCGCCCGAGTACCTGCTGATCAGCGAGCACCTTCACCGGCTGGATCGCACGGTCCAAGAGCTATCGGAGCGCTTGGCGGACCTGGAGCGCCATGGCAACGACCGTCAGTCGGCCGAGTAGCGACACGGGAAGCCCTCGCCGAGAGCTGCGCCACGGCCTCATCCAAGAGCGCGAGTCGGCGGCGGACACTTTCAAGTTCGTCCGGTGTCATGCCCATCGGTGGCTCCTCAGCCTTGGTGGAAGGTCGCAGAACCAGAAGAGCCGAACAGCAAGGTGTGACCACAGGCTGATTGCCGATCACTCACAGGTCACTCACAGGCACAACGCCCACGGGGAGGCGTCATGTCGGACGAAAGCCACGCCGCAGAACCGTTCATCGCTGAGTTGAAGCGCTGGCGCGAGGTACGCGGCCTCTCCCAATCTGCCTTGGCCAAGGCGGTTGGCTACACACCCTCGTACGTCTCCAAGGTCGAGAGTGGGCAACAGCGCCCAAGCCAGTCCTTCGCCGAACAGGCGGACCGCGTCCTGAACGCTGGCGGTGCCATCAAGCGCGCGTTCAACGAACTGGAGCCAGTCGAGCGCGCGACCGCTGGTGTGCCGCACGCCGGGTCCGACAGCGCAACAGACGTGCAGCCTTCAAGTCTCATCGTCAAACACGACGATGCAGAACTCCGTTATGACGGCCGGTACTACCGGGCCACGCAGCGCCGCCTGATCTACAACGCGAGCCCTGACCCCATCACGCAGTACTTGATCCGAATCTCCGTTGATCGCCATCCAGGGAACCCCGAGCGATCGAATCGCCTCTACCGTGACAATCCCTTGACTTGGGAAGAAATCAACCTGGCGGCGAAGGTAGGACGTGAGCCCATCGGCTGGCGCGTCCAGCACGACCGCGACGCGTTCAAAGAACTGTGGCTCCTCTTCGAGAACGAATACGGCAGGTACCCGCTCTACCCAGGGGAATCTACTTGGATCGAGTACAGCTACACGGTGAGCGATGACAAGTGGGGAACCTGGTTCCAGCGTGCCGTGCGACTGCCTACTGAGAAGCTGAGCGTGCGACTCGACTTCCCGTCAGAGCTGGATCCCGGCGTCTGGGGCACTGAAACAACGATGACAGCCGCCGCGTTTCCCTTCCGAACCGCCATCACTCATCACACAGTCGATGACCGCAGCATCTATGCATGGACCACTCAGGATCCGCCGCTGCATGCCCGATACCGGCTCGAATGGAAGTTCCGCGCCGGACCAAGCGATGAAGGAGATGCCAGTCATATGGCCCTGACGCCAAGCGCCAAGATGTCATCCATTGGCATCGTCCAGGTCGGCGACGAGATCCTGAACAAGCCCGCCCGGCCGTTCCAACTCCCCAAGGAGGCCGAGGAGGTCCGCAGAGTCGTGGCCGAACTCGTCTCGGCCGGAGAGCGCGCTGCCGGCATCCACGTGTTCAGCAAGGGAATGGGGTGCGCGGCCCCGCAACTCGGCATCGATCGAGCAGCAGCCATCGTCCGCACGGCTGAGGGCGAGACCATCACGCTCGTGAACCCCAGGATCATCGAGCAGTCAACCGAGGCGGACGAACAGTACGAGGGATGCTGGAGCTTCTTCGACGTACGAGGCATGGTTCCACGCCCGCTCAGCATCAGCGTGGAGCACCAAGACATCGACGGGCAACGTCGCATCACAATCTTCGAGCATGCGGTAGCTCGCCTAGTCGCGCACGAAGTGGACCATCTACACGGCGTTCTCTACACATCTCACATGCCGCTGGGAACCTCCCCGATTCCCGTAGCTCAATATCGAGGCACCGGCCAAACCTGGCAGTACAGCGGCGGTAGCACGCAGCCGCAATAGCAAGGCAGTTGGCGCCTTGCCACGGCATCACCTACGCATTGTCGGGCGACTCATCCACCCCAAGTCCGTGCGTCCCGCGCCGCAGCGTAAATCGCGTCGACCGTAGGCGGGCTCAGCTTGCCGGGCAGCCCCCACAGGATTGAGCCAAGCATGTGCCCGTCCGCGACTAAGACGCGATTCCGCGTCTGTCCATCACGGATCTTCCCGGCATTGACGAAGGCGAGCACGGGTTGCGCGTGTACGTCGAACCCACAGGCTGTGGTCAGACTCTTTGCGGCCCGCGCCGCTTCCCCGCGGCTCCTTCGGGGGTAGGGCTCTTTCGCCCGATTGATGGTCGCCATCTCATCACCGACCCAGATACTGGCTCCCCGGTGGTGCTTCGTATTCACAGTGAAGACTCCGGCAGGGCCGATCACGACGTGATCTATGTCTGCACCGCTGGGTAGGCGGACGGACTGGAGCACGTACCAGCCGCGCCCCTCCAGAGACGAGAGCGCAGCGCCCACAATGCGTTCGCCTGCGGCACCGACTTCCCACGATGTCGCGGCTGTACGGATGCGGAAGACCTTGGTCAACAGGCGCACGAAGCGGCTCGGAACCAGTTCGGCAGCTCGCTCCGAAACTGCTTGCCCCGCACGATTAGACGCCAAGTCCGTTGCAGGCGAGCGACCCGGCAGTGGCGGCGGCGGTGGCGGTGCAGCCGACTCAACCGGCGTCATGGGCGCCGCTGGGGGCACCGGAGGTGTCATGTGGGGCCGCAACACCTCAAGCACGCGCGACCTGAACTCTTCGACTTCAACTGTCAGAACCCCGGTCTTGCGATCGTAGAACGCGACGCGTTGGCCGCCGGAACCCAGGTTCACGTAGAGGCGATCATGTCCGTATCGCTTCCACGGAGTCACCACCAGATCGGTCACACGCCACCCCCGAGGGACGTAGGAACCATCCAACTACCGGTACTACCCTCCCAGTTCAGCAGACGCGACCGACAGCCGGAGGCTCGTTACAACTTTCCCTACGTGTTCAAGAACCCCGCACCCGCGCGCACAGCGCGCCGGGCGCGGGGCCGCCGCCGCCGACCGGGCATGCGGCGTGGCCGCCGTTCCGGGCCGCCGCCGTCGGCCCCGCGCCCAAGAGCAGGCGCGCAGGAGGTCACGAGGACCGGCACCGCGAAGCTTTACCGAACCTCGATAGCCGGGGGCCCACCGGGAGCAAGAACGGGGGCCCAATGTGGGAATTCGGGTGGGGTGCCTACGGCCCCCACATTCACCGATCAAGTTTACGGGCCCCCGTTCATGCTCCCGCCCCGGCGATCAAGGTTCGGCAAACCGTCGCGGCGCCTCCTCCGCGGCGCGACCCTCCGTGTTGTCGGTGGGGCGGCGTATACTCCGGCGCTTCTCGCGGACCACAACATGTAGTGACAGCAAGGGACTTGATCATCTACATGTTGTGGCGTGTCGCGTTTGCGCGGCGCTTCCGGGAGTGCTACTACTGAGGCGCCCACAACGAGACGGCCCCGCCAAACGGGGGCCGACTAGACGTCGGGCCGCCCATCTGCGGGGCCGTTGCACATTGTGGAAGGTGCGCTTCGGACCCTACCCCTCTTGTTGAACGTGGGCCAAGAGGGCAAGCGATCGGTTGGCCTGACTGCGGAGAGGAATCCGATATGTCAAGGCCAAAGACTGTCCACGTCACGAAGCGCCCGGACGCCCAGTGGCAGGCGAAGGCAGAGGGTGCTGACCGCCCGATAGCCGTGACCGCGACCCAGAGCACGGCCGCCGCGCGAGGCACGGAATGGCTCCGGCGCAACGGCGGCGGCGAACTCGTCGTTCACGGTGTCGACGGAACCATCGTCGACAAGCGGACGATCGCCCCCGGCAACGACCCGTTCCCGCCGCGCGGCTGATCAGCATCCAGCATGAAGGCACGCCCCGGTCTGCGCGCAGCGGGTCGGGGCGTGCCCGCCACATGCCCGATGGCCCGGTGCACGACGGGGATTCACGGGGAACAGCGCGGGCTTGGTGCGTTCACCTGCGGAATCGTCTTCCCACGTCGTGCACAACGCGCTCGGTTAGTCTTCCAAACTGATTACGCGAGTTCGATTCTCGTCATCCGCTCCACACTGACAGGCCCGGCCGGGGTGGTTTCCCGGATCCGGGCCTGTTGCGTTGTCGGGCTGGGTTGTCGGGCTGCGTCGTCGGCCTGTGTTGTCGGGTACGGGTTGTCGGCCTCGGGTTGTCGGGACGGGCCGGGCCGCTCAGCTTGCGGGCTCGGGGGTCGCCTTTTCGGGGCTTGCGGGCTCGGCCGGGGTCGGGGCCGCGGGCGCCTGGGGGCGGGTGGCCGGGCGGCGGAGCCAGGGGCTGCCGGCGAGCGCGATGACGGCGCCGAGGGCGGCGGCCACCACCGGGACGGAGTAGCCGGCGGAGGAGCCGTGGGCGTCCACGACCGCGCCGCCGATGGAGGAGCCCGCCGCGACGCCGACGGCGAGGCCGGTGATGGTCCAGGACATGCCCTCGGTGAGCTGGCGGGCCGGGACGAAGTCGCCGACGAGGGACATCGTGGTGACCATGGTCGGCGCGACCGAGAGTCCGGCGAGGAAGAGGGCGGCGCCGACGAACCAGAGGTTCGTGACGAAGAGCAGCGGGACCATGCTGGCCGCCATGACGAGGACGCCGGTGAGGAAACGCGCCGCACCGGAACCGCGCACCTTGACGATGCCGAAGGCGATGCCCGCGACGCACGAGCCCAGGGCGTAGACGGACAGGGCCACACTGGCGAGGGCCTTGTGCCCCTCGTCCTCGGCGAAGGCGACGGTCACGACGTCGATGGACCCGAAGATGGCGCCGGTGGCGATGTACGTCAGGACGAGCACGCGCAGGCCCGCCGCGCGGATCGCGGAGCCGTGCCTGGCTCCCTCGGCCGCGCGTACCGGCGGCTCGGTCTTGGTCTGGGCGCACAGGAGCACCGCGCCGGTGGCCAGGAAGGCCCCGGAGACCAGGACGCCGGCCTCGGGGAAGACCGCGGTGGACAGGCCGACCGCGAGGATCGGGCCGAGGATGAAGCACATCTCGTCCACGACGGATTCGAACGAGTAGGCGGTGTGCAGGCGTTCGGGGTCGCCGCGGTAGATGTGCGACCACCTCGCCCGGACCATCGAGCCGAAGGTGGGCATGCACCCGACCGCGAGCGCGCTGACGAAGAGCGTCCAGTCGGGGGCTTCGAGCCGGGCGCAGAGCAGCAGCGCGGCGCCGCCGGAGAGGGTGACGACGGTGGCCGGCAGCGCGACGCGGCGCTGGCCGAAGCGGTCGACGAGGCGCGAGATCTGCGGTCCGCAGACCGCGCCGGAGATCATGATCACCGCGGTGACCGCACCCGCGAGCCCGTACGAGTCGCGCATCTGGGAGAGCATCGTGACGATCCCGATGCCGGTCATCGAGAGCGGCATGCGTGCGACGAACCCGGCCGCGGAGAACGCGAGGCTTCCTGGCGCTTCGAATATTCGCCTGTAGGGGGACAGCACAGAGGCTCCACGTTGGTACGCGAGTGGTCAGGAGCGCTCTCTTTGCGTCGGATGCCACGGAAAGGGAGCGAGTGCTCAGCTTACTCGTGTAAGGAACAACGTTTTAGGTCTTTAGTCTTTGGCTTCGACGGGCGGGGACCGCCGCGTTCGACGGAGCGACGCCGGCCGGCGCGGGCCGGTGCGGGCCGGTGCGTCGAGCGTCACGCCGCCGTCCTCCTGGTTTCGGTGGCCGAACTCGGATATGACGAAGCGTCACGTCCCGAAGGAGGCCACTCGATGTTGTCCGGCGAAAAGATCCTGATCACCGGCCCGGCGGGGCAGATCGCGTTCCCGCTCACCGAGCACCTGGCCAAGGACAACGAGGTGTGGGGCATCGCCCGTTTCTCCAACCCGGACGACCGCGCGAAGGTGGACGCCCTCGGCGTCACGACGCGCGCCGTCGACCTCGGAGCCGCGGACTACAGCGAGCTCCCGCAGGACTTCACCTATGTCCTGCACCTCGCGACCTTCCAGGCCCCGGGTCTGGACTACGACGAGGCTCTGCGGGTCAACGCGGAGGGCACCGGCCTGCTGTTGCAGCACTGCCGCAAGGCCAAGGCCGCGCTGGTGATGTCCACGGCCTCGGTGCTGCGCCCCCACGAGGACCCCATGCACGTGTACGCGGAGACCGCCGCGCTGGGCGACGCCAACGTCATGCACGCCCCGACGTACTCCGTGTCGAAGACCGCCGAGGAGGCGGTGGCCCGCTTCTGCTCCCGCGCGTTCGGCCTGCCGGTGACCATCGCGCGCATGAACGCGTCGTACGGCCCCAACGGCGGCCTGCCGACACACCACCTGACCGCGATCCTGGAAGGCCGCCCGGTGGTCACCCGCTGGGACCCGTGCATGTACAGCCCGATCCACCAGGAGGACATCAACGGCCAGACCGAGGCGCTGCTCGCCGCCGCGTCCACGCCCGCGACGATCGTCAACTGGGGCGGCGACGAGCCGGTCAGCGTGCAGGAGTGGTCGGCGTACTTCGGCGAGCTGACCGGCAGGCCCGCCGAGGTGCAGGTGGTCGAACAGCCGGGCTCGCTGCGCGGGCAGATCCAGGACACCGCCAAGCGGATCTCGCTCACCGGGCCGTGTGCGGTTCCGTGGCGCGAGGGGTTCCGGCGTACGGTCGAGGCGTGGGGCGCGGCCGGCTGACCGGCGGCGCGCGTCCGCCCCGGACCGGGGCGCGGACCTGACCGACCCGGCGTGACCAGCGAACCCGGCAGAACCCAACGCAACCCAGCAGAACTCGGCAGAAATCGGCGAAACCCGGGAAACCCGGGGAAACAAGGAAGGGAGAGCGGCTGTGAGCCTGCTCGACACGTCCATCGCCCGCCTCGACGGCACCACCGGCACCCTCGGCGACCTGACCGGCGGCAAGACCGCGCTGGTCGTCAACGTGGCGTCCAAGTGCGGTCTGACCCCGCAGTACACCGGCCTTGAGGAGTTGCAGAAGGAGTACGCGGGGCGGGGCTTCACCGTCGTGGGCGTGCCCTGCAACCAGTTCATGGGGCAGGAGCCCGGATCCGCCGAGGAGATCCAGGAGTTCTGCTCGACGACCTACGGCGTCTCCTTCCCGCTGACCGAGAAGATCGAGGTCAACGGCGACGGACGGCACCCGCTGTACGCCGAGCTGACGCAGACCGCCGACGCCGAGGGCGCGGCCGGCGACGTGCAGTGGAACTTCGAGAAGTTCCTCGTCGCCGCGGACGGCTCGGTCGTGGGCCGCTTCCGCCCCACCACCGACCCGCACGACCCGGCCCTGGTCGCGGCCATCGAGAGCCGCCTCGCCTGACGACGCGGAACGGTGTCCCCCTCGGCCGCGCCGAGGGGGACACCGTCGTGTGCGGGGTCAGAGGTTGCCGTGGCGGCGGATCAGCACCACGGCCCGGTCGTCGGCCACGTTGCCGCCGGCCGAGTCGGCGATGCGCCGCGCGCCGTCCGCGAAGTCGTCGGCGACCAGCTTGTCCGCCTCGCCGAGCAGGCGGTCGATGCCGACGCTGATGTCCTGTCCGGGCACCTCGACCATGCCGTCGGTGAACAGCAGCAGCGCGTCACCCGGCCCGAGCACGCCGCTGACGCCCTCGTACGTCGATCCGGGGATGACGCCCAGCAGCGGCCCCTCCGCCTCCCGCACCTCCCAGACACCGGACGCGGCGACCCAGTGCGCGCCGGGCGGGTGGCCGGCCGAGAGCAGCTCGTACTCCCCCGTCTCCAGGTCGATGGCAACGTGCACGGCGGTCGCGAAGCCCTCGTCCCAGCCCTGGCGCAGCAGGTAGTCGTTGGCGGCCGGCAGGAACCCGCGCGGGGCCAGCGAGCCGATGAGACCGCCGAAGGCGCCGGACAGCAGCAGCGCCCGGGTGCCCGCGTCGAGCCCCTTGCCGGATACGTCGACGAGCGCGATCTCCAGCGTGCGGCCGCCGCGCCTGCCGCGCGTCGCCACCACGAAGTCGCCGGAGAACGCCTGGCCTCCGGCCGGGCGCAGGATCACGTCGGTGTGCCACTGCGGCGGGAGTTCGGGCACCAGGCCGTGTGCGCGCAGGCGGTCGCGCAGGTCGAAGAGCATCGTCTCGCCGCGGGTGCCCTGGAGCCCGAGCCGGGTCCGCTTGCGGGCGACGAAGACGACCATGAACGCGACCAGCGCCACAACCACGACGGCGCCGGGCCGCACCAGGTCGGTGCCGTGCACCCGTTCGAGGGCGACGAGGACGCCCGCCGTCGCGGCGTACAGCAGGAGCAGGCTCGCCATGCGCAGGACCAGGCCGCCGACGAAGAGCGGGACCACGAGGGTGGTCACCGGAAACCACGCGTCGTCGACCGACGGAAGCAGGCCGCACACGGTCACCAGAGCGAGCAGCGCGACCAGAAAGAACCGGTCGGAGGGCAGCAGCGTGTGCCGGACCCAGAATGCCAACTTCCTTCCCCGACGGGCGAATCGCCGGGCCCGCGACTCCCTCGTCTCCGCCATTGCGCGACCCTACCCAGCACTTCGCGCCACGTCGACGGAGTGTCGGCGGGGCTGCCCCGGCACATCCGGACGTACCCGGAGAAAATCCGAGGAGATATCGACATGTCTCCGGATTGCCTGTGGCGTCCGGTGGTCGGCGGCTCCTGGCCGTGGACTCCGCCGGGCCGAGGTCAGCGCCGTCGCGCGGTCGCGGCCGAACGCGGCGCCTCGGTGCTTCCGGGCGAGGCCACTCGCGCCGCGGCCCGGCGGCGCGCCTTGGGCTGGCACTTGGGGCACCAGAAGAGGTTCCGTCCGGCCAGTTCCTCGATGCGGACCTTGGAGGTGCACACGTGGCAGGGCATGCCGGTGCGGCGGTAGACGTACACCTCGCCGCCGTGGTCGTCCTTGCGCGGTTCGCGGCCCATCGCCTCGGGGGTGTGCTCGGGGCGCACGGTGTCGATGCGGTTGAGGCGTACGCCCTCGGCCATGAGGTCGACCAGATCCGCCCAGATCGCGTCCCACACGCGCCGCTTGACGAGGCGGCCTTCGCGGTGCGGGTCCAGCCGGGCGCGGAACAGCGCCTCCGCGCGGTAGACGTTGCCCACACCGGCCAACACCCGCTGGTCCATGAGCAGTTCGGCGATCGACTTGCCGCTGCGCGAGATGCGCTGCCAGGCCTCGTCGGGGTCGGCGTCGGCGCGCAGCGGGTCGGGGCCGAGGCGGGCGTGCAGGGCGTTCTTCTGCGCGAGGGTGACGATCTCGCAGGTGTTGGGGCCGCGCAGGTCGGCCCACCCGTCGTCGCCGACCATGCGCAGGCGTACGACGCCGACCACCGGCCCCGGCTCCCCGCCCGCGGGGAACTCGCCGAAGCGGAACACGCCTGCTATGCCGAGATGCACATGGATCCAGCGCTCGCCGGGGAACTCCAGGAAGAGGTGCTTGCCGTGGGCCTCGGCACCGACCATCTCGGCCCCGTCCAGCAGGGCCGCCGCATCGGCGAACCGCCCCTGGGGACTGGAAAGCGCGACCTCGCGCCCCGCGAAGCGCTGGATGTGTTCCGCGGCAAGACGGTGGATCGTGTGACCCTCGGGCACGTACTCCCCTTCCGGAGGCGGACGGCGGTCAGCGGCTCAACCGCCCCCAAAGTAACCGACCGCACCGACACGTCGGACGGGCGGTCGAGGCCGTGGCCGAGGGCCGGCGGAGGCGTGGCGTGGGTGAGCCCGGGAAGCAGGCGGGCCCCAATGTCACCTCCGAAGCCGACGGCCCGGCGACGGTGCCGGGGCACCACCTGCCGGGCCGAATGCGGCGATCAGCTTTGCGAGTCGGAGGAGGAACCCGGGCCCGCCTGCGGCACTCGCGCACGGGCCACCGGGTGCTGTGGGCCGGCGGCCGTGGGACGTGGTCACCGGACCTTGCCCAGGGCCGCGCCCAAGCCCCGGCAGCGGGCAACCGGGCCGCCCCACGCGCTACGGGAGCGGGGGCAGCTCGCCGGTCGTCTCGTACGCGCTCATCTGGTCGATGCGCTTGATGTGGCGCGGGGCGTCGGAGAAGGGGGTGTCCAGGAAGACCTGGACGAACTTCGTCGCCTCGTCGGCGGTGTGCATGCGCGCGCCCAGGCTGATGACGTTGGCGTTGTTGTGCTCGCGCGCGAGGGCGGCGATGTCCTCGCGCCACACGAGCGCGGCGCGGATGCCCTTGACCTTGTTGGCGGCGATCTGCTCGCCGTTGCCGGAGCCGCCGATGACGACGCCGAGCGAGCCGGGGTCCTTGGCGACGGCCTCACCGGCGCGCAGGCAGAAGACGGGGTAGTCGTACGCCTCCGCCTGCACGGCCGGGCCGACGTCGACGGCTTCGTGGCCGTTGGCGTTCAGCCAGTCGATGAGGTGCTTCTTGAGGTCGTAGCCGGCGTGGTCGGAGCCGAGGTAAACGCGCATGGGGGCAGTCTCTCAGGCCGTCGGCCGAATCTCACACCGCGGGTCCGCCCGGCCGCCCGGACCGGTGCGACTCAGTAACGGCGGTCGCTCGGCGGCGGGGGCTGGACCGACGGGAAGGACGACCCGTACCCGAGCGAGCCGCCCGCGGTGGCGAACACGCAGGCCAGGCCGACGAACCAGCCCGCAAGCAGCCCGTATCCGCCGCCGTACGCGAGCATGGAGAGCGTGCCCGCGAGTGTGCGGTCGTCACCGTCCCCCGCAAACGACGTGGTGCCCGGACCGCCGCCGGAGACAAGGTAGTTCACGAACGTGTAGACGGCGCCGCCCGCGACCAGCGAGAACCAGCCGGTGAGGAAGGCCGGGAACCCGTCGCGGCGGGCCGCCGCCCCGATGACCAGGCCGACCGTGACGATGAGGCCGACGGCGCCCAGCAGTCCGCCGATGACGCGGTCGTCGTCGATGCCCTCGAAGATGCCGCCGGTGTCCACGATCCAGAGCGGTGTGGCGAGCCAGTCGAGGATCTGCCAGCCGGAGTTCGGGCCGGCGTCCCGGTGTTCGAAGATCTCTTCCCACAACCATTGGTTGCCGAATCCGGCAACGAGAAGGAAGGCCGCGATGGTGCCGGCCCAGACAGCGCGCCGTGCAATCCCGGTGTTCATGGCGCGGATCGTAGGCCGTGGCCTCCCGCCCCCGGAAGACTCCGCGGCGTATTGCGCCGGCCCGTTCGCCGGACGCCGCCACCCGGGGGCCGAAACGCGGAAGGGCCCTTCCGCCGTACGGCGAAAGGGCCCCGGGTGCCGCGGTGTTCCGGATGCGCGGCTGTGCGCGCCGGTCAGCTCCGGCGGTCGGCCAGCTTCCACGCGGCGGGCAGCAGCCCCATCGCGAGGGCGATCTTGAGGCCGTCGCCGAGCAGGTACTTCTCCATGCCGATCTCGTACGCCTGCGTCAGGCTGATGCCGAGGTCGTGGGCCAGGTACGACAGCCCCACCGCGTAGATCACCGCGTTGCCGAGCAGCATGACCGCCGCGGTGCCCAGCGGTCCGCGGTCGGCGCCGCGCCGGGCCAGCGCGCCCGCGAGGGCGGCGGCGAGGACGAAGCCGACGACGTACCCGAACGTCGGCATGCCGGTTCCGGAGGTGCCCTCCGCGAACCACGGCATCCCGGCCGCACCGGCCGCGAGGTAGAGCGCCATCGCGGCCATGCCGCGCCAGGCGCCGAGTGCGGTCCCGGCGAGGAGGACGGCGAAGGTCTGGCCGGTGACCGGGACGGGCGAGCCGGGGACGGGCACCGAGAGCTGGGCGGCGAGGCCGACGAAACCGGCGGCGCCGACGACGAGGGCGGCGTCGCGCACGGTCGCGCCGCGGAAGGCCCGGGCGGGGACGAGGTCGGCGAGTACCGGCAGGGAGGTGCCGGGCAGGGCAGTGCTCACGAGGACTCCACACTCAAGATTCAGTTGCGGGACCAGGCGAACGTACCGAACCCGTTAACGACCGTTCATGCCGGTGCCCGACAACGTACGGATCGGTTCGTTGTCGGGCACCGCTCTCAACGCCGTCCCGGGCGCGGCACCCGACGCCGCGCGGTGCCCCGCACATGGCGAGGCCGGGCGCCGCCTCCCGCGCCGCCCGGCCTCACACGCGTCCTCAGAGCTGGATCGACTTGACCTCCAAGTACTCCTCCAGCCCGTACCGTCCGAGCTCGCGGCCGTTCCCCGACTGCTTGTAACCGCCGAACGGGGCAAGGGGGTTGAAGGCGCCCCCGTTGACGTCCACCTGGCCGGTGCGGATCCTGCGGGCGAAGGCCAGGCCCTCCTCCTGCGTCCCGGCCCACACCGCGCCGCCGAGGCCGTACGAGGTGTCGTTGGCGATGCGCTCCGCGTCGGCCTCGTCGTCGTACGGCAGGATCGACAGCACCGGTCCGAAGATCTCCTCGCGCGCGATCGCCATGTCGTTGGACACGTTCGCGAAGACCGTCGGGCGCACGAAGTAGCCCGCGTCCACGCCCTCAGGGCGCCCCGGCCCGCCGGTCGCGAGCACCGCGCCCTCGTCGATGCCGCGCTCGATGTACCCCTGCACGCGCTCGAACTGCACGGACGACACCAGCGGCCCCAGCTTGCCGTCGAGCGCGCCCGCGGCCGCCGCCGCCAGCTCCACCGCGCGGTCGTGGTCGTCGCGGTGCACCAGCATGCGGGTGAGCGCGTTGCAGGCCTGGCCGGAGTTGAGGTAGGCGCCGTTCACCCCGGCCTTGACCGCGGCCTCCAGGTCCGCCCCCGGCAGGATCACGTTCGCCGACTTGCCGCCCAGTTCCAGGGCCACGCGCTTGACGGTCGGCGCGGCGAGCGCGGCGACGCGCGTACCGGCCCGGGTCGAGCCGGTGAACGACACCATGTCGACCCCCGGGTGCGAGGCGATCGCCTCGCCGACCACCGGGCCGCTGCCGGAGACCAGGTTGACCACGCCCGCCGGGATCCCGGCCGCGTCGAAGATCTCCATGAAGACGTACGCCGCCGACGGCGCGACCTCGCTGGGCTTGAGCACCACCGTGCAGCCCGCCGCGAGCGCGGGGCCGAGCTTGTTGGTGATCTGGTGCAGCGGGAAGTTCCACGGCGTGATGGCGCCGACCACGCCGACCGGTTCGCGGACCACCAGCGAGTTGCCGATGCGCTCCTCCCACACGAACTCCTCGGCGAGGCGCACGTATGTGCCCAGCACGCCGATGGGCAGGCCGACGTGCACGCGCTGCGCGAGCGGGCCGGGCGCCCCGATGTCGCGCGACACCGCCTCGGCCATCTCGGCGGTGCGCTCGGCCAGCAGGTCGCGGACCTTGGCCAGGTGCGCGGCGCGCTCGGCGGGCGGGGTCGCCGCCCACGCGGGGAAGGCGCGGCGGGCCGCGGCGACCGCGCGGTCCACGTCCTCGGCGGTGCCGTCCGGGACGGTCGCGTGCACGGCCTCGGTGACCGGGTCGACCACCTCGATGACGCCGGCGCCGGTCGACGGCACCCAGGCGCCGCCGATGTGGATGGTGTCGTGCACCGTGACCGCCGCCTGTGCGGGCGTCGCGGCTCCCGTGGTCTCCGCCTGCTGTGTCATGCCCGGCAACCCTTCTCCGCTGGCTCCATTGCCTACGTCTCCCGGAACGCTACGTCCGGCGCGCCGCGAGGTCACCCCTCGGGGGCGGGAATAGGTTTCTTGCGTAGGATCTTCAATTGCAAGTAACTTGCAATTGAAAACGTCTCGGAGGAACTGATGACCTACACCTTGCCCGAGCTCCCGTACGACTACGCGGCGCTGGAGCCCGTCATCAGCGGCCAGATCATCGAGCTGCACCACGACAAGCACCACGCCGCGTACGTCAAGGGCGCGAACGACACGCTGGAGCAGCTCGCCGAGGCGCGGGACAAGGACCAGCTCGGCGGCATCGTCGGCCTGGAGCGCACGCTCGCGTTCCACCTCGCCGGCCACGTGCTGCACTCGATCTACTGGACGAACATGTCCGGCGACGGCGGCGGCGAGCCCGGCAAGGACGGCGCCGAGGGCGAGCTGCGCGAGGCCATCGAGGAGCACCTGGGTGGGTTCGACAAGTTCAAGAACCAGCTCACCAAGGCCACGGCGACGACGCAGGGTTCGGGCTGGGGCGTGCTGGCGTGGGAGCCGCTGGGACAGCGCCTGATCGTCGAGCAGGTGTACGACCACCAGGGCAACATCGGCCAGGGCGCCGTGCCGCTGCTCGTGTTCGACGCGTGGGAGCACGCGTTCTACCTTCAGTACAAGAACGTCAAGCCGGACTTCGTCGACGCCATGTGGAAGATCGTGAACTGGCAGGACGTCGCCGCCCGTTTCGGCAAGGCGAAGGCGGCCGGCGCGCTCGTCTGAGCAACTGCCCGCCCGAGCAACTGCCGGGCCGCACCGCAGATTCCGGAGGGACGTGACCTCCGGGGCCTTTCGAACTGATCGTCTTCCCAGCGTCAGCTTCAGTAAGGCCGGAAACGACCCCGCGCGCGCCAATCGCGCGGGGTCGTTTCGCTGCGCACAACCCTAGGCCGTGTCCCAGGCCGTGCGTGAAGACGCCGTGCCCGAGGAGGCGGCGCCTGAACAGGCAGCGCTCGAAGGCCTGTCGGACCGCGCAGCTGCGTTCAGGCAGCCGGCGCGGTCCACACGAGCGGGCGGCTGCGGCCGACGACGGCGTACTCGCGGGCAAGTCCGGCCTCATGC
This sequence comes from Yinghuangia sp. YIM S09857, assembly GCF_051388915.1. Classification (NCBI taxonomy): domain Bacteria; kingdom Bacillati; phylum Actinomycetota; class Actinomycetes; order Kitasatosporales; family Streptomycetaceae; genus Yinghuangia; species Yinghuangia sp. YIM S09857. The sequence continues at coordinate 65,501 of NZ_JBPKBH010000014.1, forward strand.
AGGCGTGCCAGCGGAGTGAAGGACAGGCCGTACTCGTCCTCGCCCTTGTCGAAGCCCCAGTCCTTGTAGACCTCGACCTCGTAGACCACGCGCACGTCCGGCGCCGCGTCCGGCCCCTCCGCGGACTCCCCCGCGATGTCCAACCGGCCGGTGATGCGGTATTGCAGCCCGCGCAGTGCGAGCCACCAGTCCAGGTCGTCGCCGCGTCCGATCCGCACGCCGTGCCAGTTCGTCGTCACGTCGAACTCGCGCTCGGTGCCCGCGCTCTCCCGCCAGCGCGCGACGGCGAGTTCGCGCCATTCCTCCAGGTGCCGATCGGCGACGCGGCGAAACGGTGCGGTGGCAAGCGGCCCCTCGGGGTCCACCGCGAAGTCGGCGCCGGTGCGCCCGTAGTAGTGCCGCACGGCGGCGGCGCTGTGCCGCAGGCCGACGACGCGCCAGACGACGGCGGTGGGGCGCAGGGCCGCGGAGAACACCCGGTCGCGGACTCCGGGACGGCGCGATCCGAAGGGCGCGTTGCCGTTGGGCGTACGCGGGTCCGGTCGGCCGCGGCGGGCCGTGCGTACCAGGGGTCTGGAGCGTTCAGGCGCGGTCATCTGTCTAGTTTATTGGCCTATGTCACGTTCTGTGGTATGCGTGCGCATGCGTGCTTCACGGTGTCGCCGCGTCGAGCATCGCACGCACATGCGGGCGTACGCAGGAGGCCGCGGGCGGACGATTCCGCCACGCGGCCCCCTCGGCCCCAGCGCCTGCTCGGCCCGCTCAGTCGAAGATCGGACCCTCTGTACGGGTGCGCTTGAGCTCGTAGAAGCCCGGCGTGCTCGCCACCAGCAGGCAGCCGTCCCACAGCCGCCCCGCCGCCTCGCCCTTGGGGGCGGGCGTCACGACCGGGCCGAAGAAGGCGACACCGTTGACGGACACGACCGGCGTACCGACGTCCTCGCCCACCAGGGTGATCCCCTGCTTGTGCGACGCGCGCAGGGCCTCGTCGTAGTCGGTGGAGTCCACGGCGTCCGCGAGGTCCTTGGGAAGGCCGGCCTCCTCAAGCGCCTCCTCGATCATCGCGCGGTCGAACTCCCGGCCCCCCGGGTGCCGCCGGTTGCCCAGTGCGGTGTAGAGCGGGAGCAGCGCCTCGTTGCCGTGCTTCTGCTCGGCCGCGATGCACACGCGCACCGGGCCCCAGCCGCGCTCCAGCATCTCCTTGTACTGCTCGGGAATGTCGTCCCGGTTCTCGTTGAGCACCGACAGGCTCATCACGTGCCAGGTGACGTCCACCGGACGCACCTTCTCGACCTCCAGGATCCAGCGCGAGGTCATCCAGGCCCACGGGCACAGCGGGTCGAACCAGAAATGCGCTTGGTCGCGCTGCTCGGTCGTCAAGATCCGATCCTTCCGCTTCACGGGTGGTGGGTGCTACACGCCCCCAAGCCTGCAACCCAGCCTCCGCACGCGCCATTCCGCAACGGCGCCGCCGATCCGCACCGCCGTGAAAGGATCAGGACGCACAGGAGCAGGACGGCACCGTTCCGGGCCGACGGCGCAAACATCGCCGGCGGCCGCGGCAGCGCAGGCACCGCCGCGACAGGCGGAGACAGAGGGAGCGTGACCCGTGCCCGGTAGGAACCTGACGCGCGACGAGGCCCGCGAGCGGGCCCGGCTGATCGGCGTCGAGGCGTACGACATCGCCCTCGACCTGACGACCGGGCCGACCACGTTCCGGTCCGAGACGGTGATCCGGTTCACCTGCGCCGAGCCGGGCGCCGCGACGTTCGCCGACCTGCTGGCCCCCGAGGTGCACGAGGTGACGCTGAACGGGCGCGCGCTCGACCCGGCGGCGGTCTTCGACGGCTCGCGTGTCGCGCTCGACGGGCTGGCGGCGGAGAACGAGCTGCGGGTCGTGGCGACGTGCGCGTACAGCCGGACCGGGCAGGGGCTGCACCGGTTCGAGGACCCGGTGGACGGCGGCGTCTACACGTACACGCACTTCGAGCCCGCGGACGCGCGGCGGCTCTACGCCGACTTCGAACAGCCGGACCTGAAGGCGTCGTTCACCTTCACCGTGGTGGCCCCCGAGGAGTGGACCGTCGTGTCGAACGCCGCCGAGGCGTCGCGCGAGCCGGTCCGCGACGGGGTGGCGCGGTGGCGGTTCGCACCGACCGAGCGCATCTCGACGTACATCACCGCGCTCGCGGCGGGCACGTACCACGTCGTGCGCGACGTCTACGAGGGCGACGGCACGACCATCCCGCTGGGCCTGCTGTGCCGCGCCTCGCTCGCCGAACACCTCGACGCGGAGCGGCTGCTCGGCCAGACCAAGGCCGGGTTCGCGTTCTTCCACCGGGCTGACCGCTTCGCGCTGCCGTACCCGTTCGGCAAGTACGACCAGGTGTTCGTGCCGGAGTACAACATCGGCGCGATGGAGAACCCCGGCTGCGTCACTTTCCGCGACGAGTACGTCTTCCGCTCCAAGGTGACCGAGGCGGCGTACGAGGGGCGCGCCAACACCGTGCTGCACGAGATGGCCCACATGTGGTTCGGGGACCTGGTCACCATGACCTGGTGGGACGACCTGTGGCTCAAGGAGTCTTTCGCCGACTACATGGGCACCGCGGCCGTCGCCGAGGCCACCGAGTACGAGGACTCGTGGGTGTCCTTCGCGATCCGCCGCAAGGCCTGGGCCTACCGGCAGGACCAACTCCCCACCACGCACCCGATCGTCGCCGACATCCGCGACCTGGAAGACGCGATGCTGAACTTCGACGGCATCACGTACGCCAAGGGCGCGTCCGTCCTCAAGCAGCTCGTCGCGTACGTCGGCAAGGACGCCTTCTACGCGGGCTCGCGGCAGTACTTCGCGCGGCACGCGTACGGCAACACCGGCCTGGAGGACCTGCTCTCGGCCCTGGAGGCGTCCAGCGGGCGCGACCTGTCGACGTGGTCCAAAGCCTGGCTGGAGACCACCGGCATGAACCGGCTTGTGCCCGAGGTCGAGACCGACGCGTCCGGCACGGTCACCTCGTTCGCGGTGCTCCAGGAGGGCGAGCCGCCGCGCCCGCACCGTATCGCGATCGGCTGCTTCGACGACGACGGTTCGGGGCGCCTGGCGCGCGTGCGGCGCGTCGAGGTCGACGTGACCGGCCCGCGCACCGAGGTCCCGGAGCTGGTCGGGCACCCGCGGTCCGCGCTGATCCTGCTCAACGACGACGACCTCACGTACTGCAAGATCGCCTTCGACGACGTGTCGGCCGCGACCGCGCTGGCCCGCCTCTCGGACCTGGACGACGCGCTGGCCCGCGCGCTGGTCTGGTCGGCGATGTGGAACCTCACGCGCGACGCCGAGCTGCCCGCCCGGGAGTTCGTGGACCTGGTGCTGCGCCACGCGTCGGCCGAGTCGCGCATCGCGGTCGTGCAGATGGTGTTGGAGCAGGCCGAATCGGCGCTGGAGCACTACGCCGACCCCGCGTGGCGCGCGGAGGGCCGGGCCCGGCTGGCCGCCGGGGCGCTGCGCGAACTGCGCGCGGCCGAGCCGGGCGGCGACCACCAGCTCGCGTGGGCGCGCTGCTTCGGGCGCACCGCGACCGGGCGGGAGGGCCTGGAGTTCCTGCGCGCCCTGGTGGCCGGCGAGGACGAGGTGCGCGGCCTCGTCGTCGACAAGGAGCTGACCTGGCTCATCACCGAGACGCTCGCCGTCGAGGGCGTCGCCGGGGCGGCCGACATCGACGTGGTGCTGGCCGGGGACGACACCGCGGCCGGACGCCAGCACGCCGCGGCCTGCCGCGCCGCCGTCGACTCGCCCGAGGCCAACGCCGAGGCGTGGCGCTCGGTCGTGGAGTCGGACGAGCTGCCGAACGCCATGGTCGACGCCGTCATCCGCGGCTTCAACCGCACCTCCGCGCCCGCGCACCTCGCGCCGTACACCGAGCCGTACTTCGCCGCCCTCGACCGCGTGTGGGCGGACCGCTCCATCGAGATCGCCCGCCGCATCGTGGTCGGGCTCTACCCGATGTGGGACGTCTCACCGGAGCTGCTGCGGCGTACCGACGACTGGCTCGCCGACGACCGACGCGCCCCCGCGCTGCGCCGCCTGGTCATGGAGCGGCGCGACGACGCCGCCCGGGCGCTGCGGGCCCGGGCCCGGGACGCGTCCGCCGGGCGCTCCGCCTGACCCGAACCGATCCACCGACCGCAAAGGAGACGACCGGCGTGCCCGGTACCAACCTCACCCGTGAAGAGGCCCGCGAGCGGGCCCGGATCCTCACCGTCGACAGCTACGACATCGCGCTCGACCTGACCGGCACCGGGCCGACGTTCCCGTCCGAGACGACCGTGCGGTTCTCCTGCGCCGAGCCGGGCGCCTCGACGTTCGTCGACCTGGTCGCGCCCTCGGTCGAGTCGGTCAGCCTCAACGGCACCGCGCTCGACCCGGCGAAGGTGTTCGCGGACAGCCGGATCCGGCTGGACGGACTGGCCGCGGAGAACGAACTGCACGTCGTCGCCTCGTGCGCGTACATGAACACCGGCGAGGGGCTGCACCGGTTCGTGGACCCGGTGGACGGGAAGACGTACCTCTACACGCAGTTCGAGGTCGCCGACGCGCGCCGCGTGTTCGCCAACTTCGAACAGCCGGACCTGAAGGCGTCGTTCGCGTTCAGCATCTCGGCACCGGAGGACTGGCAGGTCGTCAGCAACTCGCCGACGCCCGACCCGATCCCGGCACTGGAGGGCAACGGGGCGGCGGTGTGGCGGTTCGCGCCGACGCCGCGGATCTCCACGTACATCACGGCCCTGGTCGCCGGGCACTACCACGCGGTGCACGACTCCTACACCGCCGCGGACGGCACGGTCGTGCCGCTCGGGGTGTTCTGCCGCGCGTCGCTCGCCGAGTTCCTGGACGCCGACAACATCTTCGACGTCACCAAGCAGGGCTTCGACTACTTCCTCGAACAGTTCGACTTCCCCTACCCGTTCGCGAAGTACGACCAGCTCTTCGTGCCCGAGTACAACGCGGGCGCGATGGAGAACGCGGGCTGCGTGACGATCCTGGAGGACTACGTCTTCCGGTCCAAGGTGACCGACGCGTCGTACGAGGTGCGCGCGGAGACGATCCTCCACGAGCTCGCGCACATGTGGTTCGGCGACCTCGTCACCATGCAGTGGTGGGACGACCTGTGGCTCAACGAGTCGTTCGCCACCTACGCGTCGATCCGCTGCCAGGCGGAGGTGACACGCTGGAAGCACGCGTGGGCGACGTTCGGCAACCGCATGAAGACGTGGGCCTACCGCCAGGACCAACTCCCGTCCACGCACCCGATCTTCGCGGACATCCGCGACCTGGAGGACGTCGAGGTCAACTTCGACGGCATCACCTACGCCAAGGGCGCCTCGGTCCTCAAGCAGTTGGTCGCGTACGTCGGCAGCGACCAGTTCATGGCCGGCGTGCGCACGTACTTCAAGCGGCACGCATGGGGCAACACGACCCTCGCGGACCTGCTGACCGCGCTGGAGGAGACCTCGGGCCGCGACCTGTCCGCGTGGTCGGCCGAATGGCTCCGGACCGCGGGCATCAACACCGTGCGCCCGGAGATCGCCGTCGACGAGTCCGGCACGATCACGTCCTTCGCGGTGCTCCAGGAGGCCCCGGAGGCGTGGCCGACGATCCGCACGCACCGCATGGCGATCGGCTTCTACAACCGCACGTCCGAGGGCCTGGTCCGCTCGCAGCGCGTCGAGCTGGACGTCTCCGGGCCGCGCACCGAGGTCGCCGAACTCGTCGGCCGGGCCCGCCCCGACGTCGTGCTGCTCAACGACGACGACCTGACGTACTGCAAGATCCGCCTGGACGAGCACTCGCTGGCCGTCGTGACCTCGGCCATCGGCGAGTTCGCCGACCCGCTGCCGCGCGCGCTGTGCTGGGCGGCTGCGTGGGACATGACGCGCGACGCGGAGATGGCGACGCGCGACTACCTGACCCTGGTGCTGTCCGGTATCGGGCAGGAGAAGGACATCAACATCGTCGGCTCGCTGCACCGCCAGGTGATCAGCGCATTGGAGCTGTACGCCGACCCGGCGTGGCGCCCCACCGGCCTCGCACGGCTCGCCGAGGCGGCGCTCGGCCACCTGCGCTCGTCGGCGCCCGGCAGCGACCACCAACTGGCCTGGGCCCGCTGCCTGGCCGCGGTCGCGGTCACCGACGACCAGATCGCGCTGCTCAAGGGCCTGCTCGACGGCACCGAGACGGTGGACGGCCTCGCGGTCGACACCGACCTGCGCTGGTCGCTGCTCCAGCGCCTGGTCGCGGTCGGCGCGGCGGACGCCGACGCGATCGAGGCGGAGCGCACCCGCGACGACACGGCGGCGGGGGCGCGACACGCGGCGGCCTGCCTGGCGGCGCGACCGACGCGGGAGGCGAAGGACGAGGCGTGGGCGTCGGTCGTGGAGTCCGACGCGCTGCCGAACGCCACGCAGGGCGCTGTCATCGGCGGGTTCGTGCAGCCGGACCAGCGCGACCTGCTCGCGGCGTACACCGACCGCTACTTCGACGCGATCGCCGGGATCTGGGAGCAGCGGACCAACGAGATCGCGCAGATGATCGTGATGGGCTTCTACCCGTCCGTCCAGGTCTCGCAGGACACCCTCGACCGCACGGACGCGTGGCTCGACGCGGCGGAGCGGGTGCCCGCGCTGCGGCGGCTCGTGGTCGAGAGCCGCGACGGCGTCGCGCGGGCCCTGCGCGCGCAGGAGAAGGACCGCGCCTCGGCGTAGCGGCGGGTGCCGCGGCGTCCGCCCCCGTTCCGCGCGGCCCCTCCGGGTCGCGCGGAACGCGGGCGCACGTCACCCTCGCGGCTCCCCCGGTGGGGCGGGCCGAGTCGCCGACGAGTACGGTAGGACCGTGGTCAACAGGAATGCACTGCGTGCCGGCACGGTCGCGGCCGGCGTTACGCTCATGCTGCTCATCTCGTCCCCGGCGTTCGCCCTGACGCGGGACGACGGCGACGACCCGGGCTCCGGTCTGAGCATCGGCGAGACGCTCGGCTACTTCGTCGGGCTGCCGATCCTGCTCTTCGCGGTGATCGCGTTCCTGGTGTCGCTGCCCGACATCATGCGCAAGGGCGGCAACAAGAACCAGTAGGTTCCCCCGTCGTCCGGGTGGTCCCACCCAGGACGCCAAGCGGTGCGCAGCGGCAACAAGAACCGGTAAGTTCCCCCGTTGTCGTTCCGGAGTGCTGCGCAAGCCTGTTGCTCACAGGCCGCGCAGCACTCTCGCGAGCGAGGACGCCCGCGCGCTCGCGGTGAGGTCCTCCAGCAGCACCTTCCGGCCCGCCGAATCGGCGACCGGCAGCAGCCAGTTCGGGTACTCCCGTGACGTCCCCGGGAGGTTCTGCGGGCGGCGGTCCCCCACCGCGTCCGGCAGCCAGACGCCGAGCATCCGGCAGGGGGCCCGCACGAGCAGGCGGTGCAGCGCCTCGACCGTCTCCCGTTCCCCCGCCCCGGGCCGCAGCAGCCCGCGCGAGCGCAGCAGGTCGAGCCAGGCGTCGCGGTCCCGGTCCGCGTCCGCGCGGGCGGTGTCGGCGTCGGTGGCCAGCAGCCCCAACTCCGCCCACAGGTCCACGTGTTCGCCGCCGAGCCGGGCCGCGGTCGGCGGCAGGTCGTGCGTGGTCACGGTCGCGAGGGACAGCGCGCGCCACTCCTCGGGCGGCATCGGGCCCGCTTCGTTCTGCTCGAACCACAGGACCGAGGTGCCCAGGATCCCCCGCTCGCGCAGGTAGTCGCGCACCCACGGCTCGACGGTGCCCAGGTCCTCGCCGACCACCACGGCACCGGCGCGGTGGGCCTCCAGGGCCAGGATGCCGACCATCGCCTCGTGGTCGTAGCGGACGTACGCGCCGCGGTCGGGGCGGTTGCCGCGCGGGATCCACCAGAAGCGGAACAGGCCGAGGATGTGGTCGACGCGGACCGCGCCGGCGTTGCGGAAGACGGCGCGCAACAGCTCGCGGTAGGGGGCGTACCCCGCCTCGGCGAGCCGCACGGGGTGCCACGGCGGCTGGCTCCAGTCCTGGCCGAAGGCGTTCATGGCGTCCGGGGGCGCGCCGCCGGACGCGCCGAGCGCCAGCACCTCGCCGCCTCGTGCCGAGCCGAGGATCCACGCGTCGGACCCGTCGGGGTGCACGCCGACCGCGAGGTCGTGGACGACGCCGAGCGGCATGCCGGCGTCGCGGGCGGTGCGCTGGGCGTCGGCCAGCTGCTCGTCGGCGATCCACTGGCACCAGCGGTGGAAGTCGACGGCGGCGGAAAGGCGGCGGCGGGCCGCGCGGACGCCTGGCCCGTCGGGGTCGTGGAGTTCCGCGGGCCAGTCGTGCCAGTTCGGGCCGTACTCCTCGACCAGCGCGCACCACGTCGCGTGGTCGTCGAGCCAGCGGCCCTCGGCGGCGAGGAAGGCCCGGTAAGCGGCCTCGCGCCCGGGGCTGCGCGGCACGCGGTGCACCATCGCCAGGGCCTCGCGCTTCGCGGTGCGCACCCGGTCGCGGTCCAGGCGCTCACCGGACCCACGCGCCCCGGTGTCGGCGATGTCGGCCGCGCCGCCGTCCCCGGGAGCGGTGGCGGTGGTGGTGCCCGTGGCCGTGTCGGTGGCGGCGTTCTCCAAGTCCCCCGTGCGCAGCCGCAGTTCCTCGGCGACCGCGTGTTCGACGGGGCTGAGGTACGCGTACTCCGGCACCGCCTCGACGCGCACGTACATCGGGTCGGTGAAGCGGCGGCTGACCGGGAGGTACGGCGACGGCTCGACCGGCGCCACCGGCGACGCGGCGTGCAGCGGGTTGACGAGGACGAAGCCAGCGCCGTGCCGGCGGGCCGACCACCCGGCCAGGTCGGCGAGGTCGACCAGGTCGCCGATGCCCCACGAGCGGCGGGAGAGCAGCGAGTAGAGCTGGACCATGAAGCCCCAGGAGCGGCCCGGGGGCGGGGCCAGCCGGGCGGGGGTGACGGCGACGGGTGCGGTGGCGTGTCGTTCGTCGGTGCGGGCGCCGGGGACGCCGCCGGAGCCCTGCGGGGTGTCGGCGGTGGAGAGGACGCGGGCGTGCAGGGTGTGCCAGCCGAGGGGCAGGTCGACCGGGAGGGCGTACGCCCGCTCCTGGACCGCCTGGCCGTCCGCCGCGGGCGGCAGGTGGCGGGAGCGCTCGGCGAGGTCGCGGCGGACGCCGCCGTCCTCTTGTTCGATCCACAGTTCGAGCCGGGCGCCCGGGTCGGTGTGCACCGAGAACGTCTCCGCGCGGCCGGAGCGGGTCACGATGACGGGGGGAAGCAGGCGTTGACGACGGGTCAGCTCGTGTTCCGCGAGCGCGGCGCGCACGGCTTCGGGGGTCTCGGCGTCGACGCCGAGGGCGGCGAGGACCGCGCGGACCGTGGCCTCGTCGGCGTGGACGACGTCGCCGCGCCAGCCGTGGTGCTCGGTCGCGACACCGTACGCCCCGGCCAGTCGGGCCAGGTCACCGGTGACGGCCCCGACCGCGGCCTTGTCCTCCGTGCTCGTGCGCTCCATTCAGCGAGCATCGCACCTGAGGGGCCTTTGACGGGGCTGTTCCGCGCGCGCGTCGCCCGAAGGGGCGCTCCCGTCGGCGGAGCACCCCTTCGGAGACGGCGACGGCGGCGGACCTTCTGCCTCGTCCGGCAGGGCCCGCCGCCGTTATGCGCTTGCGGCTTGGTCGTATTGGTCGTACTGGTCGTAATGCCCCTTGCGGGCACTATGGTCGAAATGCTGATGCTGGTGCTGGTGGTCGGTGCGGCCGAACCCGTACTCCTCCGCCCCGTAGGGCGCCAGGTACGGCTCCCAGCGCGGGTCGCGGAACCCGGTCCCGATGATGCGCCAGGCCAGTCCGCTCGGCTGCGCCGGCTTGCGGTGCATCCGCCAGCCCAGCTCCGCGATGTAGCGGTCGCTCTTGACGTGGTTGCAACGGCGGCACGCCGAGACCACGTTCTCCCAGGTGTGCTGTCCGCCCCGACTACGCGGAATGACGTGGTCGACGCTGGTCGCGGCGCCCCCGCAGTACACGCAACGACCACCGTCCCGCGCGAAGAGCGCGCGACGGGTGAGCGGCACCTGGCCCCGAAAGGGAATTCGGACAAATCGTGTCAATCGAATAACGCTCGGTACCGGAATCTCTGTGGTGGCGCTGTGCAGAATGCTGCCGGATTCCTCCAGGCAGGTGGCCTTGTTGTTGAGCACGAGAATGAGTGCCCGCCGTACGGAGACCACGCACAAGGGCTCGTACGACGCGTTGAGGACCAGTGAATGCGGCACGTAATGCCTCCTTTTACGCCTGCGGCACGTGGCTCGCGCCGGGACGATCGGCTCCCAGTGTCGCTGCCCGCCTACCCCTCGCGCTACAAGGAATCCCCAAGGCCACACGCCGTTCACCTGTGGGTGGGTCCCGCGAGGCGGGTCTAGGATCCCGGCATGATGTGTCCGGACTATCCCGCCGCCCCCCGGTCCGACACCGTCGATGTCCTTGCCGGACGCCCTGTCGCGGACCCTTTTCGGCCGCTTGAGGACCCTTCTTCGGAGGCCACCCGGGCGTGGTCCCGGGCCCAGGCCGAGATTTTCGCCACAGCGGCCGCGGAACTGCCCGAAAGGGACCGTTTTCGCGACCGGGTCGCCGCCCTCCTCGCCACCGGGACCGTCGGAGCGCCGGTGTGGCGCGGCGACCGCTGCTTCTTCCGCAGGCGCCTCCCCGCGCAGGAGCACGCGGTCCTGGTGACGGTCGGCCCGGACGGGGCCGAACGGGTGCTGATCGACCCCGTGGCCCTCGACCCGACCGGCACGACGACCCTGGACGACTGGCGGCCCTCTCTCGAAGGGGACCTCCTCGCCTACCGCGTGTCCCACGGCGGCACCGAGGAGTCCGAGACGTACGTGCTGGACGTCGCCACCGGCGCGACCGTCGACGGGCCGGTCACCCGTACGCGTGAATCACCGCTCGCCTGGCTGCCCGGCGGCCGGGCCATCTACCTGCAACGCAACCTCCCGCCCGAACAGGTGCCCGAGGACGAGCGGCAGTACCACCGCCGCGTCTACCTGCACCGGCTGGGCACCGACCCGGACACCGACACCGAGGTGTTCGGCGCGGACCGCGACAAGACCTCGTTCTTCCGCGTCACGGTGTCCCACGACGGCCGCCACCTGGTCGTCAGCGCCTCCGAGGGCACCGCGCCGCGCAACGACGTATGGATCGCCGACCTGACCGCGGGACCGCCGGAGGCGCCCATACTGCGGCCCGTGCAGGTCGGCGTCGACGCGCGGACCGGCGCGCACCCCGGGCGTGACGGGCGCCTCTACCTCTTCACCGACCATGGCGCCCCGCGCGGGCGGATCTGCGTCACCGACCCGGCCACCGCCGACCCCGGCCCGGAGTCGTGGACCACGCTCGTGCCCGAGGACCCGGACGCGGTCCTGGAGGACTACGCGATCCTCGACGGCCCCGAATTGGGCGACGCCCCGGTGCTGCTGGCCGCGTGGACCCGGCACGCGGTCGGCGAGCTGACCCGGCACGACCTGCGCACCGGCGCCCGGCTCGGGCCCGTACCCCCGGCCGCGGACGGCTCCGGACCCGCGCTCGGCTCGATCGGCGCACTCGTCGAACGGCCGGAGGGCGGCTGCGAGGCGTGGTTCGGCTGGTCGGACTACCGCACGCCGTCGTCGGTGCGCCGCTACGACGCGCGGACCGGCGAGGTCTCGGTGTGGGCGACCGCGCCGGGCGCCGTCGAGGTGCCCGAGGTGCACGTGAGCGTCGAGGAGTACCCGTCCAAGGACGGCACGACCGTGCGCATGTTCGTCGTCTCCCCCACACCGGACCCCGACGTGCCGCGCCCGACCGTCCTCTACGGCTACGGCGGCTTCGCGATCCCGATGACCCCGGGCTACTCGGCGGGCGTCCTGAGCTGGGTCGAGTCCGGCGGCGTGTACGCGATCGCCTGCCTGCGCGGCGGAAGCGAGGAGGGCGAGGACTGGCACCGCGCGGGCATGCGCGAGCACAAACAGCGCGTCTTCGACGACTTCCACGCCGCCGCCGAACACCTCCTCGCCCGCGGCTGGGCGGCCCCCGGCGGCCTCGGCATCTCCGGCGGCTCCAACGGCGGCCTGCTGGTCGGCGCGGCGCTCACCCAACGGCCGGAGCTGTACGCGGCGGTGGTCTGCTCGGCCCCGCTGCTCGACATGGCGCGCTACGAGCTGTCCGGCCTCGGCCGCCTGTGGACCGACGAGTACGGAACGGTCGAGGTGCCCGAGGAACTGGACTGGCTGCTGGGGTACTCGCCGTACCACCACGTCACCGAGGGCGTGGAGTACCCGGCCGTGCTCTTCACGGTCTTCGAGGGCGACACGCGCGTCGACCCGCTGCACGCGCGCAAGATGTGCGCGGCACTCCAGACCCTGGGCGCGGGGAGCCGGCCGGTGCTGTTGCGCGCGGAATCCGACGTGGGCCACGCGGAACGGTCGGTCTCCCGCGCGGTCGACCTGTCGGCGGACACCCTGGCCTTCCTCGCCCGGTGGACCGGCCTGTCCGGGCGTACCGCCGGAGGCGGGGGCGCGCCCGGACCGTGAAGCGGGCGCCGACCGGCGTGCCGTTACCGTGGTGGAGGCCCTCCGCAGGGCCGGCCCGCGCCGTCCGACCAAGTGAACTCCAGCCCAGCACCAGACCAGCACCAGAGAGGTCCGCACGTGTTCGCACCGGGACTCCCGGCCGTGTTGCTCGCCGCCGCCGACGACGAACAACAGGACGGCAAGGTGTCGAGCTGGTTCGACCGGCACGGCGAAACGCTCGTGGTGACGCCGATCCGCATCCTGGTCATCGTCATCGTGGCGCTCATCGTGCGGGCCATCACCCGCAAGATGATCACGCAGCTCATCGCGCGCATGGCCAACGACGGCGCGAACGGCAGCGGCCGCCCGGTCACCGGGTTCCTGCTCAACGCGGAACGCCGCCGGCAGCGCGCGGAAACGGTCGGCTCGGTCATGCGCAGCATGGCCTCGTTCGTGATCCTCGGCATCGCGACCCTGCTGGTGCTGAGCGAGCTCAATGTCAACCTCGCCCCGCTGCTCGCCAGCGCCGGAATCGCCGGCGTCGCCATCGGCTTCGGCGCGCGCAACCTCGTCACCGACTTCCTGTCCGGCATGTTCATGATCCTTGAGGACCAGTACGGCGTCGGCGACCTCGTCGACGCGGGCCCGGCCTCCGGGACGGTCATCGAGGTCGGCCTGCGGATCACCAAGCTGCGGGACGTCGACGGCACCGTCTGGTACGTCCGCAACGGCGAGATCAAGCGCGTCGGCAACCACAGCCAGGGCTGGGGCACCGCCAAGATCGACGTCCAGGTCGGCTACCGCGAGGACGTCGACAAGGTCCGCGACCTCATCGTCACCGCCACCGAGCAACTCGCCGACGACGAGAAGTGGAGCGAGACCGTCTGGGGTCCCGGCGAGGTCATCGGCATGGAGTCGGTCACCCCGGAGTCCGTGGTCCTCCAGGTCCAGGTCAAGACCATGCCCGGCCAGGAACTCCCGGTGGCCCGAGAACTGCGCGCCCGCCTGAAGCGCACCTTCGACCAAGCCGGCGTCCGCCTCTCCGAACCCGTGGTGACCGCCATCCCCGCCACCGACCCCGCCCCACCCACTCCCCCCGCGGACCCCGCTCCGCCGCCGCCCCCGCCCCCAACGCCGACAACCCCCTGACCGCCCCACCGCGAAGGACAGTCCACAGGCGCTACAAGGCGGACTCCCGGGGAAGCAGACGCCACCGTGTGGTGGGAATCGGTCACTCCGCTTCGGATCGCAACAGCCGCCGCCAACCGCGCCGTGACGCCCACTGCCCGGTCGCCGACCACGCCGCCGCGCGGCGCGAGTGTGGGAGGTTCCGCACGGCCGTCCGCTCGCGGCGGCCGCTGCTCCCCCGACTCGAACACAGCCCAACACCCCCACCGCCTCGCACCGACCGCGGCTCCGCCGGACGCCGCGCAGCGCGGCCCGCTCACGGCGACCCCTGCACCCCCAGCTCGAACACCGCCCAACCACCCCCACCGCCTCGCACCGACCGCGGCTCCGCCGGACGCCGCGCAGCACGGCCCGCTCACGGCGACCCCTGCACCCCCAGCTCGAACACCGCCCAACCACCCCCACCGCCTCGCACCGACCGCGGCTCCGCCGGACGCCGCGCAGCACGGCCCGCTCACGGCGACCCCTGCACCCCCAGCTCGAACACCGCCCAACCACCCCCACCGCCTCGCACCGACCGCGGCTCCGCCGGACGCCGCGCAGCACGGCCCGCTCACGGCGACCCCTGCACCCCCAGCTCGAACACCGCCCAACCACCCCCACCGCCTCGCACCGACCGCGGCTCCGCCGGACGCCGCGCAGCCTCACCAAAGACCTCTCCCGCGAATCGATGGGTGCGTGGTGTGGACGCAACACCGCCTGCCCCCGCCGTTCGGTCTCCGATCTCGCGTTGCGGAAGGGCGGGTTTGGGGACTCCGTCGGGTGGGGGGTATCTGCGAGGATGGGGCGGTGAGTGAATCGACGGCGGATCAGAGCCGCTCCTTTTATGACGCGGTGGGCGGCGAGGAGACCTTCGTCAAGTTGGTGCACCGGTTCTACGAGGGCGTGCGGGCCGATCCGCTGCTGCGGCCGATGTATCCGGAAGAGGATCTGGCCGGGGCCGAGGAGCGGTTGCGGCTGTTTCTGATGCAGTACTGGGGCGGGCCCCGGACGTACAGCGACTCGCGCGGGCACCCGCGACTCCGCATGCGGCACGCGCCGTTCGCGGTGACGCCCGCGGCGCGCGACGCGTGGCTGCGGCACATGCGTACCGCCGTCGACGAACTCGCGCTCGCCGAGCCCTATCGCACCCAGTTGTGGGACTACCTCGTGTACGCCGCGGAGTCGATGGTGAACCGCGCGGAGTGACGGCACGGCGCGGTGGACCGGCCGGGGTGATCCCGGGATCGGGGAGTCTGCGGAGGTGACGGCACGTGGATGCGACCGGGCAGTGGTGGCGGGACGCGGTGTTCTACCAGGTGTACCCGCGCAGCTTCGCCGACTCCGACGGTGACGGCGTCGGCGACCTGCCCGGCGTCGTGGAACGCCTCCCGCATCTGCGCGACCTCGGCGTCGACGCCCTGTGGCTCAGCCCGTTCTACCCCTCGCCGATGGCCGACGCCGGGTACGACGTCGCCGATCCGCGCGGTGTGGACCCGCTGTTCGGGACGCTCGCCGACTTCGACCGGCTGGTCGACCGCGCGCACGCGCTCGGCCTGCGCGTCGTCATCGACATCGTGCCGAACCACACGTCCCACGAACACGCCTGGTTCCGCGCCGCGCTCGCCTCCCCGCCCGGTTCCTGCGAACGCTCGCGCTACCTCTTCCGCGACGGGCGCGGAGCGGACGGCGGGGAGCCGCCCAACGACTGGACCTCGCAGTTCGGCGGTCCGGCATGGACCCGTGTCCGCGAAGCTGACGGCAGCCCCGGCCAGTGGTACCTGCACCTGTACGCGCCGGAGCAGCCGGACCTGAACTGGCGCAATCTGGAAGTGCGTTCCGAGTACCTGTCGATTCTGCGGCACTGGCTCGACCGCGGCGTGGACGGCTTCCGCATCGACGTCGCGCACGGGCTCCTCAAGGCCGTCGGCCTGCCGGACGCCGGCACCGTCCCCCAGGGCTGGGAAGGCCGCATGCACCACCGGTTGCCCTACTGGGACCAGCCCGAGGTGCACGACGTCTATCGCGGCTGGCGGCGCGTCCTCGACGAGTACGGCGGGCAGCGGATCGCGGTCGCCGAGGCGTGGGTGCCGCACCCGGACCGGCTGGCCGCGTACACCCGCCCCGACGAGCTGCACCAGGCGTTCAACTTCCCCTACTTGATGGCCGGTTGGGACGCCGGGCGGATCCGCGCCGTGGTCGACGCGTCGCTCGACGCCGCGCACCGCGTGGGTGCGCCGCCGACGTGGGTGCTGGCCAACCACGACGTGCCGCGGGCGCCGACGCGCCTCGGCGGACTGGACCGCGCGCTCGCGGCGCTGCTCCTCGAACTCGCGCTGCCCGGCTCCGTGTACCTCTACCAGGGCGAGGAACTGGGCCTGGAGGAGGTCGTGGACCTGCCGGACGACGTACGGCAGGACCCGGTCTTCCTGCGGTCCGGCGGAACGCTGCGGGGGCGCGACGGGTGCCGCGTACCACTGCCGTGGTCGGCGGACGGGGCCTCGATGGGGTTCTCGCCGAACGGGCGGGCATGGCTGCCGCAGCCGGCCGGGTGGCGCGCGCTGACCGCGGAGGCGCAGGTGCGGGACCCGGCGTCGACGCTGAGTCTGTACCGGCGTGCGCTGCGCCTGCGCCGCGAACACCCGGCGCTGGGCGGCGACGGTGTGCTGACGTGGCTTCAGTCCCCGGAGGGGACACTGGCGTTCGAGCGCGCTCCCGGGTTCGTGTGCTTCGCCAATCTGACGGACGCCCCGGTCACGGTGCCGCCGATCGGCGCCCTGCTGGAGGCCAGCGCGCCCGTGGACGCCGCGCCGGACGGGGGCCACGTGCTGCCCGGACACACGACTTCCTGGTGGAGCGTGGGCGGGTAGTCCGCCGCGGTCGCGGCTGGTGTGCGTGCGGGGCTGCGGTTTCTCGCGTGTGGGCAAGTTCGGCCGACGTTGCGAGGGGTTGCGAGGCGTTGCGAGGGGTTGCGAGGCGTTGCGAGGCGTTGCGAGGCCCTGCGAGGCGTTGCGAGGCGTTGCGTACATGCCAAGGGCGGTCTCCTGGGGGTGAGACCGCCCTTGCCGGGATGCTCCCCACATGCCGTCCCCCCCTCGGGTCGGCACGCGGGGTCCCGCGGTCCGCCGGCGCTTCACGGGGTTGTCCGGCGGGCTGGAACCAGATTGGCGACGGCTCCGGCGGCGTCGCTATGGGATGGGGACAGCGGTTACCTGTCCAGGACACAGGAGTTGCGTGCCGCGCACGTTCGTACATGTCCGGTGACACGAAACGGCCCGACGGGGATGGGGAGTGTATGTCACGCAAAGGGGCGCGCGATAGACCAAGATTCACATCTCGGACTATCACGCGCCCCGTGCCGCACGGCCACTGACGCTCAGTCAGCGACCGTGCGGTCCGTGCCGTCGATGCATTCCGTGCGCTGCGTGCTTTCTGTGCGTGGCACGCGTCGCGAGCCGGTCGGACGCTGCCGTCAGACCAGCGCCTCGTCGCGCTCGCGGCCCGGCCCCTCGGTGCCGTCCGAGTCGCCGACGGCCGGCTCCTCGGCCCGCTTGGCGAGCTGGCTCGGCCACCAGATCTTCGGCCCGATGTCGTGCGTCAGCGCGGTGACCAGCACCGAGCGGACGATGAACGTGTCGAGCAGAACACCCAGCGCCACCGCGAAGCCCATCTCCACGAAGGTGACGAGCGGCATCGTGGTGAACACCGCGAACGTCGCCGCCAGCACCAGGCCGGCCGAGGTGATGACGCCCCCGGTCGCCTCCAGGCCCACGATCGCGCCCTTGCGGGTACCGCGCTTCAACGCCTCCTCGCGCACCCGGTGCATGAGGAAGATGTTGTAGTCGATGCCCAGCGCGACCAGGAACACGAAGATGAACAGCGGCATGCCGACGTCCATGCCCGCGAACCCGAACACGTGGTTGAAGATCAGCGAGCTGATGCCCAGGGCCGCCGCGAACGACAGGACCACGGTCGCGATCAGGATCACCGGCGCCAGGATCGAGCGGAGCAGGAGGCACAGCACGATCAGCACGGCGAGCAGGATCAGCGGAATGATGACCTTGTCGTCGTGTTCGGACGCCTTCTCCATGTCCAGCGCCATCGCGGGTCCGCCGCCGACCTTGGCGTCCGCACCCGGCAGCGCGTGCACCGCGTCGCGTACGCGCTCCACCGTCTCGCGGGCGGCCTCGGTGTCGGGGCCGTCCGAGGTGGTGGCGTACAGCTCGACCTTGCCGTTCTTGGGCGGCCCGGCCGGGGCGACCCCCTCGGGCGCGATGCCCTCGGTGGCCTGGATCGTGTCGATGAGCTGCTTCTGCTGCGCCTCGGCGCCGATCACGACGATCGGGTCGCCGGAGCCGAGCGCGAAGGACTTCGCCGCGATCTCCATGCCCTTGATCGACTCGGGCTTGCTGGTGAACTGGTCCTTGAACTCGACGCCGGAGGCCTTGAGGCCCATGAGCCCCATCGAGAACGCCGCGAGCACGACCGCGGTGACCACCCACACCGAGCGCGAGCGCTTCTCGATGAGCGCGCCCACCCGGGTCCACACGCTGTTCTTGTGCGACTGCTCGGTGCCGACGTGCGGGATCTTGGGCCAGAACGCCCAGCGTCCGAAGATCACCAGCAGGGCCGGGAGCAGCGTGGTCATGACCAGCAGGCCGACCGCGATGCCGATGGCGCACACCGGGCCGAGGCCCTGCGTGGAGTTCATCTCGGCGGCCAGCAGGACCAGCATGCTCAGCGCCACGGTGGCGGCGCTCGCGATGATGGCCGGGCCCGCGCGGTGCAGCGCGTGCGCCATGGCCTCGTGGCGGTCCTCGTAGTTGCGCAGCTCCTCGCGGTAGCGCGCGATCAGGAGCAGGGCGTAGTCCGTCCCGGCTCCGAAGATCATGATGTTGAGGACCGCGTAGCTCTGGCCGTTCACGGTGATGCCGGCCTTGGTCGCGAGGTACACGACCGCCCACGCGGCGAACATCGCGAACACCGCGGAGATCAGCGGCACGAACCACAGGACCGGCGAGCGGTACGTCAGCAGCAGGATGATGATGACCACTGCCATCGTGAACATCAGCAGCGTGCCGTCGATGCCCTCGAACGCGGCGGCCTGGTCGGCACCGATGCCGGCCGGGCCGGCGGTGAACGACTCAAGGCCCGCGGGTGCGCCCTCGTCCGCGATCTTGCGGATCTCCTTGACGGCCTCGTTGAGGTCCTCCCAGCCGCCGTCCTTGATCGCGATCGGGATCTCGATCTGCGCCGTCGTGTTGTCGGCGCTGTAGTCGGCGGTCAGGTTCTCGCCGGCCACGCCCTCGACGTCGAGGTACCGCGCCTGGTCGTCGGCGATCGCCTGGCGGTCCTGGTCGGACAGCCCGCCCGGACGGTAGTAGATCTCATTGGCGTTCGCGATCGTGTCCTCGCGGAAGTCCTTCTGCTCCTCGACCACCTTGGTGGACTCGGCGCTGCCGGGCAGCCACGCGGACATCTCGTTGTCCTGCGCACCGGACAGCTTCCCGGCGAGCGGGAACAGCGCCACGATGATGACGATCCAGCCGATGAACACGACCCATTTACTGCGGCGCCCGCATGGCAGTGCGGATAGCGCCTTCCAACTCTTCATCTAGCCCCCACAAACGCGATATGTCGCGAGCCTTCTCACCGGACACGATGTATCGCGTCTGCGCAAGGTGTCAAGGAAACAATCAGCCGGTTGGCGAAGTGATCGCTTTGCATGTCGGATGGCCCACTATTGGTCCAGACCATGACACGATCCGGGCCGGGCACAATCGACAATCCAACAGGCCGCGGACCCCTGCGCGCCATCCTTTTTACGCGCGTCACCCCATGGCGGACGTGATCAGCGCAACGGGAGCCGGGTGGGGGGTGTGGGTGCCGCCGACTGCCGTCGGCTGCCGCCGCGGTTCTGCTCGGGGGTGCGGCGTGATCAGGCGGGTACGGCGTGGGCGTGGGCGCGACGTGGGCACCCTACGCGTGTGATCAGGGGGCGCCGCGGCCGTAGTGCAGGGGCGACCACCCGGCGAGCCACACGAATCCGGCAGCGAACAACGCCAGGACGACCACCAGCGTTCGGCCGCGCAACCGGGTCGCCGCGGCGATGAACATCGGGAACGCCGTCCACACGAAGCGCGGCTTGCTGCCCTGCGCGGACGCCGTGAACGACAACAGCAGGATCCCGAGCGTGAACACGGTGATCGCGGGCGGGAACTTCTCGCGCAGCAGCCAGACCACGCCGATGACGGCCAGCACGAAGAACACCGTGTGCATCAGGTTCTGCGCCGGTTCCTCGCGAACCGCCGGGTCGAGCCACAGCACACGTTTGACTGTGTTGACACCCCAGTCGGTGTGCTGGTCCCAGCCCTGGTCCTGGGTCTTGAACCAAAACCGCGCGTCGTCGTACCGCAGCGTGCCCCACAGCAGGTACGCCGCCCCGCCGATCGGCGACAGCAACGGCGCCCACAGCGCCTTCCAATCGCGCTCGCGGTGGATCGCGATCCCGGCCGCGACCGCGCACGCGGCGCACAGCGTCACCATGTTGGGCCGCACCGCGGTGCCGATCCCGGCCAACACCCCGGCGAGCACCCACTGCTTGCGCAGCAGCGCGAGCAGGCAGAAAGCGGCGAGCAGTGCGGCGAGCGACTCCGCGTACAGGAACCCGAAGACGAACGCGCCGGGAAACAGGCAGTACAGCAGCACCGCGCGGTCCGCGACGCGGCGGCCGCGCAGGTGGTCGGCGAGCTTCCACACCGCGTACGAGCTGGCCGCGCCCAACACGACCGAGACGATCAGCGCGGCGAGGACGTAGCGCCCGCCGAGCGGCACCGCCACCGCCTTGACGATCATCGGCAGCAGCGGGAAGAACGCCGTGTTGTTGGCCTTGACCGAACCGTCGGCGTCGAGCGGCAGTTGGTCGGGGTAGCCGAAGCGGGCGATGTCGAGGTAGTTCGACGCGTCCTTGAAGATGAAGTGCAGTTCCCAGCCGTGGTACTTGCGGCGCTCGACCGAGGGCACATAACGCACGTTGCGGTCGCCGAGCCAGGCCCACACGCCGAGCGTGAGGATCCACGTGGAGGCGTATGCGAGCAGCGGGAAGGCCCACGGTCGGGGCAGACGGTCGCTCAGCGGGCGGGGCTCCCCGCCGGTCGGCTCGGCCGTCTTTACGGTGGTGTGCGCGCTCATCCCCAGCCTTCGGCGGTCATTCGGCGATCACTTGGGCGGTGTTTGTCGGTGTTTCTGTCGGTGTCTCTGGCGGTGTCTCGGGCTGTCGGTCCTGCGGTGGGTGGGGCGGTGGTTCGGGTGTGGCGGTGGTTCGGGTGGGGCGGTGGTTCGGGTGGGGCGGTGGGGGCTGAGTTCTGGTTCGAGCGGGGCTCGGTTCTGGTTCGGGTGGGCTCGGATGCCCGGTGGTGCCGGGTCGGCTTCGGATCAGCCCCGCGGTCGGACGAGACGATATGGCTTCTGGTGCCGCTCCTCCTCATGTCCCCGTGCGGCCGGGGTCAGCGCGGGACGAACAGGCTCGGGCCGCCGGATCTGCGCACCGACACCGAGCCGTACGGCGCGTCGAGCCGCAGCCAGCCGCCCACCGACAACACGGTGGCCTCGGCCCCCGCGTCGACCGAGCCCAGGAAGCCGAGGGACGCGGCCGCGTGTGCCGCGCGCAGCGGCAGGTGTGTACCGGGGACGCCGCTCAGCGCACGGCTCCACACGTCCTCGGCCATCCGGTCGAGGGCCGCGCGGGTCCGCTCCTCTGCCGCCAGCGCCTCGGTACGCCCGCGGAACCGCCCGACCGCCTCCGCGACTTCGCGGACCAGCCCGGCGATCGGCAGCGACGCAAGTTGCGCCCACCCGGTGCGCGGCGGAAGCATCGCGGTCCACGGCGGCCCCGTCACCTCGGGCGGCACGTCCACGACGGCTGTGGTCTTGGGGTGGTCGGACCGGTCCGCGTCGGGGTGGCCGACGCCGGGATGGCCGCCCTTGGATTGGGCGCCCTCGGACTCGCCGCCTTCGGACTTCCCGCCCCCGGATTCGGCGTCCTCGGGTCCGGCGTCCTCGGACTTGGCGCCCTCAGATTTCACGTCCTCAGACGTCGCGTCCCCGGAGTTCGCGTCCCCGGAGTTCGCGCCCCTGCTCCCCTCCTCCACCGCGGCCAGCGCGTCCAGCAGGCGCCCGGCCGACACCGTGGCGTCGAGGCGTACGGGATCGGCCAGTTCGGTCGTGCGCAGCGCGACCACGCCGGACGTGCCGCCGCCGAACGGGACGCGGCCGAAGGTGCCGAGCACCGCGCCGTCGGCCCGCAGGTGGACGACCGCGGCCCGGTCGTACCGCAGCAGGCGCACGAGGTAACCGGCGAGGTCCGCGAGGGCGGACCCGTCGACAAGGTGCAGGGCTGTCATGGTGGTGGTCAGGCCTCCAGGAAGCCTTCGAGGTAGCGCCGCTCCTCTTGGTTGATCCGGCGCGGCCGCTGGTCGTCCAGCGCGTACGGCACCAGAACGGACGCCGCACGGGCGTAGACGTGGTCGTCGTCCAGGATTTCGTACGCCAGTCGGAACTGCGCGGCCCTGATCTCGGTCACCCATGTCTCGATGCGGATCGGCTCCGGCCGCCACACGAGCGGGTGCCGGTAGTCGATCTCATGCCGGGCGATCACCACGCCCTCGGCGAGGGTCTTGGCCCCCTCGCGCTGGCCGAGCGTGAACATCATGTCCACGCGCGCCTCCTCCAGGTAGCGGAGGTACTGGACGTTGTTGACGTGCCGGTAGGCGTCCATGTCGGACCACCGCAGGGTCGCCTGGTACACGTGCCTGGCCACGATCGGCCCTCTCTGTGCTGGAGCCCGGGGTCGCACGGCGCGGCCCCGGTGGAGCCCGGGGTCGCACGGCGCGGCCCCCGTCCCGGATTCTCGCGTTCCTCGCGCAAGCGACAGGGACGGGGGCCGCTTCCCCGCGTCAGCCGCGGGTGAGCTTCTTGTACGTCGCGCGGTGCGGACGGGCCGCCTCCACGCCCAGGCGCTCGACCTTGTTCTTCTCGTACGAGTCGAAGTTGCCCTCGAACCAGAACCACTTGGACTCGCCCTCGTAGGCGAGGATGTGGGTCGCCACGCGGTCCAGGAACCACCGGTCGTGGGAGACGACCACGGCGCAGCCGGGGAATTCCAGCAGCGCGTTCTCCAGCGACGACAGGGTCTCGACGTCGAGGTCGTTGGTCGGCTCGTCGAGGAGCAGCAGGTTGCCGCCCTGCTTCAGGGTGAGCGCGAGGTTGAGGCGGTTGCGCTCACCGCCTGACAGCACGCCCGCGGGCTTCTGCTGATCCGGGCCCTTGAAACCGAACGCGGACACGTAGGCGCGCGACGGCATTTCGACCTGTCCGACGTTGATGTAGTCGAGGCCGTCGGAGACGACCTCCCACAGCGTCTTCTTCGGGTCGATGTTGGAGCGGCCCTGGTCGACGTACGAGATCTTGACGGTCTCGCCGACCTTGATGCTGCCGTCGTCGGGGGTCTCGTCGCCGATCAGCATCTTGAACAGCGTGGTCTTGCCCGCGCCGTTGGGACCGATGATGCCGACGATGCCGTTGCGCGGCAGCGTGAACGACATGTCGTCGATCAGCACCTTCTCGCCGAACGCCTTGTTGAGCTGGTCGACCTCGATGACCACGTTGCCCAGGCGCGGGCCCGGCGGGATCTGGATCTCCTCGAAGTCCAGCTTCCGCATCTTGTCGGCCTCGGCCGCCATCTCCTCGTAACGCGCGAGGCGGGCCTTGCTCTTGGCCTGCCGCCCCTTGGCGTTGGAGCGGACCCACTCCAGTTCGTCCTTGAGCCGCTTGGCGCGCTTCGCGTCCTTCTGGCCCTCGACCTTGAGACGGGTCTGCTTGGTCTCAAGGTACGTGGAGTAGTTGCCCTCGTAGGGGAAGGCGCGGCCCCGGTCGAGTTCGAGGATCCACTGCGCGACGTTGTCGAGGAAGTACCGGTCGTGGGTGACCGCGACGACGGTGCCGGCGTACTTCTCCAAGTGCTGTTCGAGCCACTGCACCGACTCGGCGTCGAGGTGGTTGGTGGGCTCGTCGAGCAGCAGCAGGTCGGGCGCCTCCAGCAGGAGCTTGCACAGCGCCACGCGGCGGCGCTCGCCGCCGGAGAGGTTGGTGACCGGCCAGTCGCCGGGCGGGCAGCCCAGCGCGTCCATCGCCTGTTCGAGCTGGGCGTCGATGTCCCACGCGTTGGCGTGGTCCAGCTCCTCCTGGAGCTTGCCCATCTCGTCCATCAGCGCGTCGGAGTAGTCGGTCGCCATGAGCTCGGCGATCTCGTTGAAGCGGTTGAGCTTGCCGAGCGTCTCCGCGGCGCCCTCCTGGACGTTCTCCAGGACCGTCTTCTCCTCGTTCAGCGGAGGCTCTTGGAGGAGCATGCCGACGCTGTAACCCGGCGACAGGAACGCGTCGCCGTTGGAGGGCTGCTCCAGACCCGCCATGATCTTGAGCACGGTCGACTTGCCCGCACCGTTGGGGCCCACGACGCCGATCTTCGCGCCGGGCAGGAAGGACAAGGTCACGTCATCGAGGATCACCTTGTCCCCGTGGGCCTTGCGGGTCTTCCTCATCGTGTAAATGAACTCCGCCATGCTCCCGATCCTAGGGTCTGTCGATATCCGCTCCGGAACGAGTGTCCTATGGCAGGACCCAGGGGAGCGAACCTGATCGTGCCGGGTATTCGCACGACCGCGCGTGACGTGCGTGCTAGCTTCGGTCGTGCTGTCGGGCGTCCGGTGCGAAGGCAGCGGGTACTTCGGAACCGATGGCCGGGGGTTGTCCTCGGCCCGGGGGTTCGAATCCCCTCGGACCGACCCAGGTCGGTCTGTGGCTGAGCGGCCAATAGCGTCGGTATAAAACCGCCGCCGACTCTGATCTCGGACGCCCCACGGCGCTCAAGGCCTGCGGCCTCCCGTGCCGCGCGCGGCCGGCGAACGCATCGAAATGCGAGCGGGGCCCGGCTGGGCCACAGTCCCGATCCCGGGATCCGCCGGTATCCGCTCCGGACGAGTGTCCTACGCCGCACGCGCCCGAGGCGAATCGGATTCCGTTCGGCCTCCCGGGGTGTGACCCGCGTCGCGTTCCCGGCGCGGGGCGCGGGTGAAGTGCGAGGTCCCCCGTGTCAGATCGTGGCCGAGTGAATACGCCTCGACCTCGACGCTGGTGTACCAGCGCTCGTCCCGCTGCCACTCGCGGATGCTGAGTCTCCCGGCGACCACGACCGGATCTCCCTTCTCCACGGAACTCATGGTGTGCTCGGCCAGCCGCCGCCACGCGACCACCGTGTAGAAGCTGGAATCACGGCTGACCCACTGGTTCGCGTCGCGGTCGAACCTGCGCGGGGAGACGCCGAGGCGGAAGCGTGCCATGGGCACACCGGTGTTGGTGAGCGACGTGCGTACCTCGCTCACGACGTTGCCGATGAGCGTGACGTAGGTGTCGTTCACGACGGGCCTCCCGAGGGTGCGGATCGTCGGCGTCGCGTTGCCGTGCCTCAACCATCCACCAGCCCGGAGGGTCCGATCGGCCGCCGGCACAAATCTGTGGACAACGGTCGGCCGCCGGATCCGTGATCGAACGGATCTGCGAGAAACGTGGCGGGTGAGGGGCCTGGAACCGTTCGGCGCGCGTGGCGCAAGCCCCCGGAAGGGTGGCGCCTTGTCCACAGATTTCCGGAAGGCGGTTGCGGGGGTTGGGGGTTGCAGACGATCGCGGGCACCGCTGCGATCGGTTTCGGATCGGAGATCGGGGCCACCGCGCGGAGGGTCAGTGGATGTGCAGCGGCTCGCGGGCCGCGACGAACAGCGCGTGCGCCTCGCGGTAGCGCTCCAGTTCGCCGTTGGCGGGCTCGACGAGGTGTTCGTCGACGACATCCACGACCCGGCCGACCAACTGCCGCTCGGCTGCCTCCCGCCACTCCCTCTCGGCATCAGCACGCCATACCTGCTCTGCGTACGTCGCCCCCACCGCCGACACGATGCCCAGGAGCAGCGGGAGGAGTGCCGCGTACCAGCCGTTCCAAGGGCCGACCGGCTCGACGTCGGCCAAGGCGAGGACGACGCCGACGATCCCCAGGCACGCCAGGCCCACGCCCGCCCGACGGACGACGGCTGCCGCGCGCACCTTGCCGGGCATCGCGGGCGCGCCGGTCGGAGCCGTCGACAGTTCGGCCTCCAGCGCTGCCGGGACGCGCCGAGCGCCGCGGCCGAGCGCGCGGCGGACCTCGGCCGCCCAGCGCTCCGGGAGGCCGCGCGTGAGTTCGGCGGCGGCATCGCGTACGGCCAGGTCGACGCGGTGCGTCTGCACCGGGACCCGCCCGAGCGAGCAGCCCCCGCCGCGGTCCGTCCGCTCCCCCGCTGGCTCGGTCGCCCCTACTGCCGGAATCCGAGTAGTTGCGGATGCTGCCATTACGGCGCCGAGGCCGGCCGCCGTCCCGAGCCCGTCGACGAGTTGCGCGCGCACGCGTCCCGACACCGGCTCGGCGCCCGGCACCACGCCGGTGAACTCGGGGTCGAAGCTTTCCGCGACGCGGTCGAGGTCTGCCGACACGCGCAGTACGGCGGCACGGCGGCCCGCGGCGACGGCCGTGACGATGTCGCGCAGTTCGCGCACCCCTTCTCCGGTGGCGGCGGACGTCGCGACGAGCCGCACGTCCGGCAGCCCGTCGGCCGCCAGCAGTTTCCGCAGGTCGGCGAGGCAGTCGTCGGCGGTGCCGGGCGGCAGTCTGTCGATCTGGTTCAGCACGATTGTCATGACGTCCGTGTGCCGGGCGAGTGGCCGCAAGTAACGCTCGTGGACGGCCGCGTCCGCGTACTTCTGCGGGTCGAGCACCCAGATCAGGTGGTCGGACGCGGCGACAAAGCCGTCGACCTCGTCGCGGTGGTCGGTCTCGACGGAATCGTGGTCGGGCAGGTCGACGAGGACGAGGCGGGACATCACGGGGTCTTGCAGCGTGCCGGTGCTGTCGAGCGCGCCGTGCCTTGGGATCTGCCGGGCGCGGGGAACGCCGAGCAGGTCGAGCAGCGGACGAGCGCTCTCCAGGTCCCATGCGCAAGCCAGCGCCGTCGCCGTCGTCGGACGCCGTGCCCCGGTCTGCGACAGGTCGAGCCCGACAAGCGCGTTGAACAACGACGACTTCCCGGACCCTGTGCCGCCCGCAAGTGCAACGGCGGCGTGCTGGGGTGCGGTGCGCAGGCGCGCGTCCGCCCGGTCGAGCAACGCGCGTGCCTCGGCCAGGTGTTGCGCAGGCAGGCGACCT
Organism: Yinghuangia sp. YIM S09857; assembly: GCF_051388915.1. Taxonomy (NCBI): domain Bacteria; kingdom Bacillati; phylum Actinomycetota; class Actinomycetes; order Kitasatosporales; family Streptomycetaceae; genus Yinghuangia; species Yinghuangia sp. YIM S09857. Next base: position 92,524 of record NZ_JBPKBH010000014.1, read on the forward strand.
TCGGCCGCGACCGTCATGCGCTCAAGGGCGGACAAGCGGGCGAGTAGGCGCGACGGCTCCTCCGCGGTGCCGTAGTCGTGGCCGGGGTACGGCCCGGGCACGAAGCGCTCGGTCGTCCCGCTCACCCGGCGGCCCTCCGTCTTGCCGTGTCCGCCGCTACTGTGTTCGCCGTCGCGGCCATGGCCTCGCGCAGCCCGTCGCCTGGCTTGGTGCGCAGCGCCGTGACGGCGCGCATGTGCAGGTCCCGCTGGGCGTCGAGCAGTTCGGCGGCCAGGCCGCGCACCGACGCGCGCAGGGGGACCACCTCGTGGCCGAGTGCGGGCGGGAGTGCCGCGCGCGCCTGCGTTCCGGCGTCGTTCGCGCCGCGCGCTTCGCCGGTGGGGCCGGCAGCGGCCGTGCCCTCGGTGGTCGTGCCGGGGGCGGCTCCGCCGACTGCGCCGGAGTTGCCGCCCCTCTCGCCGCCTCCGCCGATGCCGTCGATGTCCCCCGCATCGTCGGCGAGCGCGGCGGTCATCAGAAGTACCTTTGTCAACCTACTTCTTGACATTCCGTCAGGCACCCGGGCGGCAGCCCCATTCCGCCACGCGGCGGCCGCCCGCGCTGCGGCAGTCGCTTCGGCCTCGGTCCCGCCTTCGGCCGCTTCCGTGTCCCCCGGTCTCGGCGCATTGGCGGGCGTCCCGTCACCGACCAAGGCCGACCCGCCCGGCCTGTCTAGCCAGCATCTCGACGTCAGCCCGGCGGCGCGCTCCGCCACGTCGCGGAACAGGGTCTCGACGCCCTCCACCAGCACCGCTTCCATCGCCGCCGCGCCGGAATCAGGCAGCCCCGCCGACACCCACGCGCGCCAGTGCGCGAGGACGTCTCCGGTCAGCACCGAGCCGCCGCAAAGGGCGCTGTCGACGTGGCGGCGGGCTGCCGCGTACGCGCGGTCCACGCACACGGCCAGCGCGCCCGCGGCCTCGTGCTGCCGTACCGCACCCATGCCGAGCACACGGGCGCGCTCTGGCAGGCTGCCCAGAACGCCGCCGAGCGTCCGCCGTACGGCCGCATCGCGCGTACCGGCGTCCGTCGCCCGGTCGTACAGCCAATTGCGGACAGGGGCGACCTGATCCCGCGTCAGCATGCGTCTGACCAGGGTCGTTTCCGGGAGCGCGAACAGCGGGACGCTGCCGAGCCCGGTGCTCGCCAGCAACGCCTCGAAATGCGGGCGGACCTCGTCGAGGTCGCCGTCCGGCACCCTGTTGAGCACGATCGCGATCTCGGTCGCGCGGTCCCCGGCGATTCGCAGGAGGTGCCAGGGGACGGCGTCCGCGTAGCGCGCGGCGGTCGTGACGAACAGCCAGACGTCCGCCGCACCGAGCAGGCGTACCGCGAGCGCGCGGTTGGTGTCATCGATCGAGTCGATGTCCGGGATGTCGAGAACCGCCAGGCCCTCGGGCACACGGTCGTCCACTTGGAGCACCAGGGCGGGGCCCTGGCCGGGCGTCCGCGTCGGGCGCGCGATGCGACGGAGCCCGGGGAGCACGCGCGTGCCGGAGAACCAGCGCCGGTCCGCCGCCCGGCATACGAGGACGGGCACGCGCGTGGTGGGCCGCAATACGCCTGCGGGGCTGACCTCGCGTCCGACCAGGGAGTTCACGAGGGTCGAGCGGCCCGCCCCGGTCGATCCCCCGACGACCGCGAGCAGCGGCGCCTCGGGGTGGCGCAGGCGGGGCAGCACGTAGTCGTCGAGCTGGGCGACCAGTTCGGTGCGCGTACGCCTGTCCTCGTCGGCGCCCGGCAGGCCCAGCGGCAGAGGCAGCTCGTCGGCCTCGTCCCGGAGCCTGGCCACCGCGGCGGACAGTCCCTCGCCCGCGGGGCTCACCACGTCATCACCACGACTGCTCAATCCCCAGAAATCCGGGAAAATCACCCATCCGTTTCGGTGACGCTTGTCAGTGACGCGCGCTGTCAGGCCCGGGATGTGCGCATGCCGGTTCCCCCGCAAGCCGCATGGGTCACGTCGGCCTCGTCGGACCTGTCGGCCCCGTTTGACCTCACCGACCATGTCGGCCCCGTCAGTTGCGTCGGTCCCGCCCGAGCGACCGTCATACAGGCGGCAGCGACACAACGACGCCTTCGCGCGACGACTGCCGCGCGGCCTCGATGACCTCCAGAACCGTGATCGACTCGGCAAGCGGCACCGGCGACGCGGCGCCGTCCCGCAACGTCGCCGCGACCTCGCGGTAAAACTCCTGGTAGGCGCCGGGCATCGTACGCAGAGGGCGGGCGTCCTCGGGCGTACCCATCTTCCCCCAGGCCTCGTCCGTCTCCTCGCCCCAGTCGGCGGCGTCGGGCGTGCCGCCTGCGCGCAGCGCGGCCTCCTGCACGTCCATGCCGAACTTCACGTACGACGCCTTGCTGCCGAGCACCCGGAAGCGAGGGCCGATGTCGGCCGCAGTCGCACTCATCCACAAGTGCGAGCGCACGCCGCCCGCATGGGTCAGGGCCACGAAGGAATCGTCGTCGACCGCGACACCCGGGCGACTGAGGTCGAGTTCGGCGTACACGCGCTCGGGGCGTCCGAACAACGCAACCGCCTGGTCGATGAGGTGGCTGCCGAGGTCGTACAGGATCCCGCCGAGGGCGGCCGGGTCGGCGTCCTCCTTCCAGCCGCCGAGCGCAGGCTGCGGCCGCCACCGTTCGAAACGCGATTCAAAGCGCAGTACGTCGCCGAGCTCGCCCCCCTCCATCAGGTGCCGCACGGTACGGAAGTCACCGTCCCAACGCCGGTTCTGGAACACGCACAACGTCCGCCCCCGTGCCTCCGCCAGCGCGGCCAACTCCCGGCCCTCCGCGGCACTTCCGGCGAACGGCTTGTCAACGACGACATGGAGCCCGGCGTCCAGCGCCTCGCGGGCGAAAGGGGCGTGGAAGCGATTGGGCACCGTCACCACGGCGAGGTCGAACTCGTCGGCGCGGTCGAACAGCTCGGTGGCCGCGGCGACGATCTCGACGCCTTCGCCGTACCGCGCGCGGACGGCTGCGGCACGCTCGGGGTTGCCGGTGACGACCGCGGTCAACGCGAACTCCGGCAGCGCGTCCAAGAACGGCGCGTGGAATGCGGCGCCGCCCAGTCCGTAACCGATGAGCGCCGCGCGCAGCGGCTTGGTGCCGTTCATTTGTGTACGTCCTCGCAGGTGGGTGACCATGATCAGGCGGAACCGGTGCTTACGGAACCGGCAGCCGCGCACGCCGCGACCGACCGTGTCCGTTTTGCCAGGAAGCGGAACCCGCCTGATCACATTCTGGCCGCCGTCTGCGTCTGATCAGGTAACGGTCGCTGCGGCGTGGGCAGTACCAACGGCAAGCGGCTCTATTGTGTTGTGCCGCGGCCGGATCCCGTGCATGATCCTCAATCGCCCCAGCCCCCGTAGCTCAGCGGACAGAGCAGGCGCCTTCTAAGCGCTTGGTCGCAGGTTCGATTCCTGCCGGGGGCACCTCACGCCTGCGAGACCAGGGTCTGCCCTGGTCAGCATAGATCTACGCAGCGTAAAACCCCGGTAAGGGCCACACAGCGGCCACCGTGCGGAAGCGTTGCACCAAGCGCTATGGCATTGCTTTGATTTCGCGAAATCGCGGCGTTTCCTCGCACGGCCGGGCGAACTCATCGGGACGCTCGGCCTCTCGCGGAATCGCCTCGGAATGCCGGGGCGGCGCCGCTTCCGATCCGGAAGGGGCGGGCCTTCGCGCGGGTCGTACGCGACTGTGCATCCGACAACCGTGGCGACCGCGGGACGCTCCCGCCGCCGTCACCCTCTCGGGTGCAACTCGCACGGACAAATCGCGCCGGCCGCTCGCGCGGTCCGCACCGCGAGTCCCGGATCATCCCGTCGGGACCGCCGCCGCCCCGGGTTCATGCGGCCCCGACCTGCGGCCTTGCATATTCATACGGGATGATGCATAGTCTTGCCATGTCCAAGGTCCTCACCTCCCTCCCCACCGGAGAGCGCGTAGGCATCGCCTTCTCGGGCGGGCTCGACACCTCGGTCGCCGTCGCCTGGATGCGCGCCAAGGGCGCCATCCCCTGCACGTACACCGCCGACATCGGGCAGTACGACGAGCCCGACATCACGTCCGTGCCCGGCCGCGCCTCCACCTACGGCGCCGAGATCGCGCGACTCGTCGACTGCCGCGCGGCGCTCGTCGAGGAGGGCCTTGCGGCACTCGCGTGCGGCGCGTTCCACATCAGGTCGGGCGGCCGCCCGTACTTCAACACCACGCCGCTGGGCCGTGCCGTCACCGGCACCCTGCTGGTGCGCGCGATGCTTGAGGACCGGGTGCAGATCTGGGGCGACGGCTCTACCTTCAAGGGCAACGACATCGAGCGGTTCTACCGCTACGGCCTGCTCGCCAACCCGCACCTGCGGATCTACAAGCCTTGGCTGGACGCGGACTTCGTGACCGAGCTGGGCGGCCGCAAGGAGATGTCCGAGTGGCTGCTCGAACACGGGCTGCCGTATCGCGACTCGACGGAGAAGGCGTACTCGACCGACGCCAACATCTGGGGGGCCACCCACGAGGCCAAGATCCTGGAGCACCTGGACACCGGCATCGAGACCGTCGAGCCGATCATGGGCGTGCGGTTCTGGGACCCGTCGGTGGAGATCGCCGCGGAGGACGTCACGGTCGGCTTCGTCCAGGGCCGCCCGGTCAGCATCAACGGCAAGGAGTTCGCGACCCCGGTCGACCTGGTCATGGAGGCCAACGCGATCGGCGGGCGGCACGGCCTCGGCATGTCCGACCAGATCGAGAACCGGGTGATCGAGGCCAAGAGCCGCGGCATCTACGAGGCGCCGGGTATGGCCCTGCTGCACATCACCTACGAGCGCCTGCTGAACGCGACCCACAACGAGGACACGGTCGCGGCGTACCACAACGAGGGCCGCCGGCTCGGCCGACTGCTGTACGAGGGCCGCTGGCTGGACCCGCAGGCGCTGATGGTGCGTGAGTCGTTGCAGCGGTGGGTCGGCACGGCGATCACCGGCGAGGTGACGGTGCGCCTGCGGCGCGGCGAGGACTACTCGGTGCTCGACACGCGGGGTCCGGCGCTCAGCTACCACCCGGACAAGCTGTCGATGGAGCGCACCGAGGACTCGGCCTTCGGCCCGGTGGACCGGATCGGCCAGCTCACCATGCGGAATTTGGACATCGCCGACTCCCGCGCCCGGCTGGAACAGTACGCAGGCCTCGGCCTGGTCGGCACCGACCACCCGACCCCGATCGGCGCGGCACAAGCCGCCTCGACCGGCCTGATCGGCGCCATGGACAAGGGCGACGCCCAGGCCATCGCATCGCGCGGTGAGGTGTCGGAGGAAGAGGCCCTCCTCGACCGCGCCGCCATGGAGTCCGGCACGGACTGAAGCGAGTCCGGCACGGACTGAGGACGTCCGAGCCGCCGACGAGCAGCACTGTGCGACAACGATGGGCCCCGCCGAACACTCGGCAGGGCCCATCGCCGCATCGCGGCGACATCGCGATCGCACCAACGCCGTCTTCGTCGAACGCGAGGTCGAACGCGAGGTCGACGCGGCGTCGAACGCGGCCTCGAACAAGGGTGTCGAACACAGCGCGGACTACGCCGCTTCCAGTGACCAGGCGCCGATCGCGGCACGTTACGCAGACAGCAAACGTTCCCGAGGTAAGGAAGGTTCGGGCGGGCGGGGAGGCGGACGGCTCAGGTCTGGCGGGTACCGGACCAGGCGTTCCACAGGGCGGCGTATTGGCCGTTGGCCGTGACGAGTTGCTGGTGGGTGCCGATCTCCACAATTCGGCCCGCGGCCAGGACCACGATGCGATCGGCGGAAGCCGCCTGGGTCAGGCGGTGCGCGACGATCAGGGCGGTGCGTCCTTCCAGGGCCCGTGCGGCCGCCGTCTCCAGGGCGCGGGCGCCGCTGCTGCCCGCCTCCGCCGTTGCCTCGTCCAGGATGGCGACCGGCGGATCGGCGAGAACCAGTCGGGCCAGAGCCAGTTGCTGTGCCTGCGCGCCCGTCAGGGTGTGTCCTCCTGTGCCCACGACCGTGTCCAGGCCGTCGGGCAGCGCCTCGGCCCAAGTCAGCGCCCCCACCCGCTCCAGGGCCGCGCGCAGTTCGCCGTCGTCCGCGTCGGGGCGGGCGAGGCGCAGGTCGTCGGCGAGCAGCCCGGCGAAGACGTGCACCTCCTGCGTCACCAGCGCGACGGTGCGCCGCGTCGACTCCGGCCCGAGATCCGACAGTGCCACGCCGCCCACCGACACCGTCCCGCCGGACGGGGCATGCACGCCCGCGATCAATTTCGCCAGCGTCGTCTTCCCCGCGCCGCTCGCCCCCACGACCGCGACATGCTCGCCCGGCTCCAGCGCCAGGTCGACGCCCGCCAACACCTCGGGCCCGCCCGCGCCGTACGCGTGCCGCAACCCGCGCACCTCCACGGAGGCCCCCGCCGCCTCCGCCCGCCGCCCCGCATCCGGCTCCGGGTGGTCGGCCACACCCACGAGCCGGGTCAATCCCGCCGTCGCCGACTGCGCGTCGTCGAGCAGCACCAACGCACTGTTCATCGGCCCGAACAACGCGTGGAAGTACAGCGCCGCCGCGGTGGCCGTGCCGATCGATGCCGACCCGTCGCGCACCAGCAGGAACCCCGCCCCCAACACGGCCGTCAGCCCCACGAATTCGGCGATGTGCAGGCGGCAGTAGAAGCGCAGCACCAGCCCGACCCCGCGCAACTTGAGATCCATCGCCTCGGCCGAACGCCGCTCCGCCCGCGTGCGGTGCTGCCCGCCGAGCCGGAACGCGCGTACCGTCGCCGCTCCCCCGATGCTGTCCAGCAGCTGCTGCTGCCGAGCCCCCGCCGCGACGCGGCCCGCGGCGTACAGCGGAACCGCTCGCCCGACGTACCACCGCGCGGTGTGCAGTTGCACCGGCACCGCGAGCAGCGCCGCCAGCAGGAACCGCCAGTCGAGAACCGCAAGCGCCCCCAAGGTCAGCACGATCGTCAGTACCGACCGCACCAGCACCGGCAGCGCCTTGCGCACCGCCTCCGCGACCAGCGACACGTCAGCCGTGACCCGCGACGTCAGATCGCCCGAACCGGCCTTCTCCACCTGCTCCAACGGCAGACCGAGAGCACGCTCGACCACCCGCTCGCGCAGCGTCGCGAGCACCGTCTCGCCGAGGCGCGCGACCAGCGAGAAGCCGCACGCCACCGCCACGCCCTGCGCGACCGCGACCAGTACCAGCCCCACGACCGGCCAGGTCAGCGCGTCGGCCGACTTCCCGTCCGCGACGAGGTCGACGATGTGCCCGAGCAGCGGGGCGGTCGCCAACTCGATGACGGTCGCCACGACCATGACCACCAGCGCCGACCACGCGAGCACGCGGTGCGGCCGTACGAGTTCCGCGATCACTTCCCGCATCCGCGCCGACGTGGCGACCGGCAGCAACTCGCGCTCGGAGCCCGCCTCGGCCCCAACCTCAGCCCCCGCCGCGGAACCGGCCGCGGAACCCGCCGCGGAATGCGCCGCAGAACCCGCCTGTCTCCCGGCTGTTCGAGCGTCGATCGAGCCGTCCCCAATCGCGTCGCGCCCGAGCGAGCCGTCCCCGGACAAGCCGCTCCCGCCCGGCTCACCCCCCGTCCCGGACCCCCGCTCCTGCCCCACCCCGGTCGTCACGCCAGCACCGCCGTCCGGTAGTCCTCGTTCCGCAGCACCAGTTCGGCGTGCGGCGCCGTGTCGACCACGCAGCCGTCGGCGATGAACACGACGCGGTCCGCGACCGCGAGCAACGCCGGGCTGGTCGTCACCACGATCGTGGTCGCGGCGCGCCGCAGTTCGCGTACACCCGCCGCAATCCGCGCCTCCGTCACCGCATCCACAGCCGTGGTCGGATCGTGCAGCACCAGCACGGCCGGATCCGCCGCCAGCGCACGGGCCAGCGCGACCCGCTGCCGTTGCCCGCCCGACAGCGAACTCCCGCCCTCGGCAAGGACCGTCGCAACCCCCTGCGGCAGTACGCCCGCCACCTCGTCAGCCCCCGACGCCACAAGCGCCCGCTCCACCCGGGCCCCGTCCACCCGGGGCCCGTCAATCCGAGCCCCGTCAATCCGAGCCCCGTCAACCCCGCCCTCACCGGCGATGGCCCCATCCGGCGTGGCGCCGAGCCCCTCACCGCACACAGAGCCGACGTTCCACTCCAACGACCCCTCGAAGAGATTCGCGTCGTGGGCGGCCACCAGTACCGCCGACCGCAGTTCGTCCGGGGCCAGCAGCGGCAGGGGCATGCCGTCCAGTTCGACCGCGCCCGCGTCCGGGTCGACGTCCCGGGCCAGGCACCGCAGCAGCGCCACGGCCTCCGCAGGATCGACCGCGACCACCGCCACGAACTCCCCGGGTCCCGCGTCAAGTCCGACCGCCCGCAGCGGCCCGTGCGCGAGATCACGTACGACGATGCGCCCGCCCGCCGGCTTGCTCGGCCGCGCTTCACCGGGCGGCACCGCGGGCGCCGCGCCCAACACCTCGGCGATGCGCGCCGCCGAAGCCCGCGCCTGGGCGAATTCCGCGTTGATGTAGGAGAACATCGACAGCGGCCCGAGCAGGAACTGCGCGAGGCCCACCGCGGCGACGAGTTCGCCGAGGCTGATGCTTCCGTCGGCGGCCAGCCGACCGCCGACCAGCGCCACCAAGGCGATGAACACCCCCGCGAGTGCGAGGACGACGCCGCCCTGCCACGCCTGCGCACGAGCGGCCCGCAACGTCGCGGTCAGCGACTCGCGGCTGGTGGTCCGGTAGCGGGCGACAGCCGCGGACTCGCCGCCGATGCCCTTGAGCACCCGAAGACCCGCGACCAGGTCCGCCGCCACACCCGAGGCGTGCGCGGCCCGCTCCTGCTCGGCCGAACTCCGGCGCTCCAGCGGCTTGCTCACCACATGTCCGAGCCACAGCAGCGGCGGAGCGCCCAGCAACACCATGAGCCCCAGGGGCAGCGATATGCGCAGAAGCGCGACGGCTCCAACCGTCAGACCGGTCAGCCCGCCGACGGCCAGCACGACGCCCATGTTGACGCCGCCGACTCGCCGGGCGTCCTCGGTCGCGACGTTGACGAGAGCTCCCGGCAGCCGTCCCCGGTCGGCACCGCCGACGGGGTCCAGGACCCGGTCGACGATCCGCAGCCGCAGATCGTGCGCCGCCTCCTCCGCAGCCCGCTCACCCGCCCGCGCGCCGAACCGAAATCCGAACGACAGCACCAGGTACACCGCGCCGAGCACGGCGATCCACAGGGCAAAAGCGCCCGCGTCGTCCCGGGCCACGGCACGGTCGATGACGACGCCGATGAGGACCGGCACCACCGCCTCGCCCGCCTGATGCCCGGCACCGAGCGTGGCCGCCAGCGCCACCCGCCGGGACTGCCCGCGTACCGACTGCCGCAACACCGCGCGCCCCGTCAGCGCGTCACCCATCGACACCCCGCCCGCCCGTCACCGAATCCTCCGGAATACGCCCGGCTCCGGGCACAAAGAACGTAGGTGAGGCTAGCCTAAGGGTGCGTCAACGGACAGACCCGATCACACCCGGTCTCAACCGATCGCCGCCACGCGACCGCGACGCGACGCCACCACGTCGGGGGCCCAGTCGAGTCCCAGCCGAGCCCCAGGCCCCCGGCTAAGTCCCGCCAGAGCCAAGTCGGGGCCAAGCAGTGGAAAAGGCATGGGGCCAAACCGGGGACCAAGCCGAGGCCGAGCCAAGACCGAGCCGAGCCCGCCCCCACAAGTCGGCCTCCCAAGGGAGGCTAACCGCCCAAAAAGCTCCGCCCCCGGGACCGACTCAGACCCCTCGCAAGTCCCCCGACTGCCCCACCCGCACCCATATACACAGCTATACGCGGCACCACCCCGGGCCGAGTGGCGGGCCTCCCAGGCGTCTGTTGTGATCGAAGCGTCCGACCGTTTGACGAAAGGACACGCCCCGCCATGGACACGACCATGATGAAGGCCCGTGACGTGATGCACTCCGGCGCCAAGTGCGTTCCCGAGGACGCGTCGCTCATGGACGCCGCGAAGATGATGAAGGACATGGACGTCGGCTGCGTACCGATCTGCGGCACCGACGACCGGCTCAAGGGCATGGTGACCGACCGCGACATCGTGCTGCACTGTTGTGCCGAGGGACGCGACCCCGCCACCGTCCGCGCCGGCGAACTCGCCGGGAACCTCCACTGGTGCGACGCCGACGCCGGCCTCGACGAGGTGCTTGACATGATGGAGGCGCACCAGATCCGGCGGCTCCCGGTCATCGACACGCAGAACGGCCACCGGCTGGTCGGCATGATCAGCGAAGCCGACCTCGCGCGGAACGTCACCGACCGGCAGATCGCCGAGTTCGTGGAGAAGGTGTACGCCGTCTCCTGACACCCGCCGGGCCCCGCGCCCGGCCCGCGCGAATCGTCGCCAGCGTCAGCGCGACTGTGCCCACGACCAGCAGCATCGGTGACGCCGCATCCAAGGCCGCGGGCACATGGTCGCCCGGCACGCGACTGCGGCCGACCAACACAGCCGCGATCCCGCCCCCGGCCAGAGCGGGGACGGCCCGTTCGGGCATCGACCTTCCAGGCACCGCCTCAACGGCCGCTGCGCCTCCGGGCCCGACTCCTCCGGCCCCCGCCCCGCCGGGCACCGGCCGCCCCGACACCGCGCGTCGCGCGGTCGCCGGGGCGGGCATCCGTTCGGTCACCGCACGTCCCCGTGCGCCGGACCGCCGCCGCTCCGGGCCCCCGTCACCGCGGCACCCCGCACGCGGAACACCCGCCCGAAGAACCGGCGGAAGAACCGAGCGAAGAACCAGCCGAAGCACCGCGCGAAGAAGCGGGCGAAGAACCGGGCAAAGAGCCGGCCGAAGTACCGGGCGAAACCCCGCCCCCGTCACCGCCCGGGACGCCACCTGCCGCACGACCGCCGGTCACAAGAACACCGGCTCGTTCTCCGCCCGTTCACGGATCGCCCGGAGCCACGCCCGCCGGATCACCCCGCTCGGGGGGCGGATCAGCGCCCAGTACGCCTGGAAGATCCGGCGCGACCGCTCGTCCGTCGCCCACACCCGCGTCTCCGTCGTGACCGTCGAGCCGCGCCGCAGGAAGTTGAAGACGATCTTGAGGTGGCCCGGCGCGTCGAACGCCCGGACCGCGTCGGCGGGCAGCTCCCCCGCCAGCGGCACCGGCCGCGCGGGCAGCCGCGTCGAGATCATGCCGACCACCAGCTCGTTGTCCGAGCGGTCGAGCACCGTGAAGCCGTCCTTCGTCATCGACGCCAGGATCCGGGTGTCCACCGCCCGGTCGCGGCCGGCGAAGCGCAGCACCATCAGCCTTCGGAACGTCGGGACCTCACGCCACGTCAACTCCTCGATCGCCCGGAACACCGTGTCCGCGTAGGCGTCGATCTCGATCGTGTGGCGTTCGCGGAAGTGCCATTCGGGGAGAACGTCGTCCAGGCGCATGGCGGGCGTACCCTTCTTGCGGCGGAGGATCGCCCGGTGCGGTGCGATCGCGTACGGCGATCATCGCGCCCGCACGCGCGCGGGGCGTCGCCCGCCGGAAGGGTCCTGCGGTGGCCCGCCCGCTGTAGGGCGCCGCCGCACTACCGCGGGAGGACTACCCCTCCGGGACTACGCGCCTCGGCCGCACCAGGCCCGACTCGTAGGCCGCGACCACCAGTTGCGCCCGGTCGCGCAGCCCCAGCTTGGCGAGCACGCGGCTGATGTGTGTCTTGACGGTGTTGGGGCTCATCGCCAGCCGTACGGCGATCTCGTCGTTCGTCAGGCCCGCCGCGATCTCGCACAACACCTCGCGCTCGCGCTCGGTCAGCGCGTCGAGCAGCGTATCGCCCGCGTCGGCGTCGCCGGGTGTGCGGACCAGCGAGCGCGTGAACATGTCGATGACCTGGCGGGTGATGCCGGGTGAGAGCAGCGCGTCACCACGCGCGACGACCCGGATGGCCTGGACGAGTTCCTCGGCCTCGGCGTCCTTGACCAGGAACCCGCTCGCGCCCGCGCGCAGGGCGGCGTAGACGTTGGCGTCTTCGGCGTACGTCGTGAGTATCACCACGCGCACACCGGCCAGTTCCGGGTCCCCGGCGATGCGCCGCGTCGCGGTGAGGCCGTCGACGTCGGGCATCCGGATGTCCATGAGCAGGACGTCCGGCCGCAGCTCGCGGGCGAGCGCGACCGCGGCACCGCCGTCGGCGGCCTCACCGACCACCTCGAAGTCCGACTCGGTGCCGAGGAGCGCGCGGAATCCCGTACGCACCAGCGCCTGGTCGTCGGCCAGGCCGATTCGGATCATCCCGCCTCCCCTCGTCGCACGGCCAGCGGCAGGCGCGCCGCGACCCGAAACCCGCGGCACGGCTCGTCCTCCCCCGAGGTGACGGCTCCCGCGACGAGTGTGCCGCCGACCGACTCGGCGCGCTCACGCATCCCGGGCAGCCCGTGCCCGCTGCCCTGACCGTCGGTCAGGCCGAGGCCGTCGTCGACGACTTCCAGGACCAGTTCGCTGTCACCGTACGCCACCCGCACTCGGGCGGACGCGCCGTGCCCCGCGTGCCGCAGCACGTTCGTGAGCGACTCCTGCACGATGCGGTACGCCGCGTGGCCCGTCTCGGCGGGCAGCGGCACGGACGCTCCGGCACGCTCCAGTTCGACCGGAACTCCGGCGTTTCGCACCGCCTCCAGCAGCGTGTGAAGGCGTTCCAGACCGTCGTTGTCCGGCAGCCCGGTCTCGCGCAACATCCCTACGGTGGCCCGGAGTTCGCGCAGTGCCTCGCGGCTGGCGGTACGGATGGCGATCAGCGAGTCGCGCACCTCCGGCCCGGGGTCGCCGAGCAGGCGCAGCGTCGCGGCCGACTGCACGGCGATACCGGCCATGCTGTGCGCCACCACGTCGTGCAACTCCCGTGCGATGCGCAGCCGTTCCTCCGCGACGCGTTTCTCCGCGTCGCGGACGGCCTGCGCGACGCGGGCCTCGGCAGCCTCCCGGCGCACCCGTACGACCTCGCCGACGAGCACCGGCCCGCCGAACGTCGCGAGCACCACGGCGTAGAAGAGCGTCACGGAACCCACGAACGTCGCCGCGCTGTCGAGTGTGCGGGCCATCCTCGGCACCCAGAGGCTGCACATGGCGACGATGAACATGAGCGCCGCGACCGCGGTCCTACGGCGGCGACCGGCGGCGGCGGTCGCGTACAGGCAGAGCATCACGGGCAGCACGATGGGCCCGACGGGGTACCCGCGCATCATGAACGCCGCGAGTACGCCGCTCTCCGCGACGAGCGTCACGCGGGGCCAGCGCGTACGGGCGACCAGCAGCAGCGACGCGGCCACGACCAGCACCCACGCGAGCCAGTCGACGTCGTTGCCCTCAAGTCGGCTCGGCTCGCCGCCGCCGGTGTCGAGCACGTAGACCGGCACGGACACGATGAACACGCCGATGATCTGCACCGGCAGCATCGCGACGGCCAGCGCGACGTCCACCGCGGGCAGTCCGAACACCCGCCCCGGAAACCGCTCCGGCAACCCGGCCAACCCACGTATCGGACGCACAAACCCACCCTACGGACCCCGCAACCCCCCAGACCGCCGCACCCGCGCCCAACTACCCGGAAAGGGAGTGGGCCCGGGTCGCCTGGCGCTGGGACCGGCAATGTTCACGGTGCCCGGCGCATGGCATCGCGCCTTGCGGCGTCGCGGTGTGGGGCCGTCAAGGCCGAGTTGGCGAGCACGTCGGCCCGCGCCTGGCACGGGAGGGCCCTCCAGCCCGGCGGTAGGCACCGGACACCGGGCAGCCCCGACGATTCGCGGTGAGCGCGGGCGCAGGCTCGCGGGCCGCATGCACTTGGGTGCTGTGCGCCGACGACGGATTGGCGATCGGGGCCGAGGGCGGGCACGCGCGCACCGGCGACTGAACCGCCCCGGCGCCGACACATGGCCGCAGCGCGGCCAGAAGGCGGGCACAGGGCAGGCAGACGGAGGGCGGAGGGCGGTCTAAGCGCAGGCCAACAGGCATCCCAACGTCCGGCCGGCCCGGCGACTCAACACGCGAATCCGCGGGTTCACGCGTGCGCGGGTTCACGCGTGCGCGGGTTCACGCGTGCGCGGGTTCACGCGTGCGCGGGTTCACGGGGTCACGCTCGCTGGTGCGGTGACCACAAACCTTCACCGGTTCTCGCCGCCCGGCACCGCGCCTCGCGGCGTCGCAGGACCTCGCGAGTACGACCGAGTACGAGTACGAGCTTCGGCCCTGCGCTTGGGAGGGCCGCCAGGCCCGGCGAGTGCTGCATCGCACCGCACCGAACAACGAGAACCGGCAAACCTTTCTGGCCACCGCACTAGCGCGTTGCCGCCCACTCCTCCAGCAGGGCCTGTTCCTTCTCCGCAGCGATGCCCTGGGGCCCGGCGGGCCCGCGGTAGATGGGCAGGTACTCGGGAACACCCGCTGACTCCAGCCAGGCCCAGGTGTCGGCGACGGTGTCCGTCACAGGACGCGTGGTGAGCCCGGCGGCGAGCGCCTTCGCCGAGTCGGGCTGCCAGAGTGCGGCCATCTCGTCGGTGGGCGGGGCCCACAGCGGGAGTTCGGTCCAGGGTTCCACGCCGCGTTCGAGGAGGAAGTCGTCGTCCACCCAAACCAGTTCCGCGTCCGACCCGGTCGCCGCGACGCAGTCGCCGAGCCATGCGCCCATGGTCGTGTTCGCCGGTGAGCCGCTGGCGAGGAAACGTCCCTCGGTTCCGGCCTCTACGTGGTCGAGCATGAACGCGGCCAGGTCGCGCGCGTCGATGACCTGCATGGGGCGGTCCGGGTCGCCCGGCGCCAGGACCCGGCCGCCCGCGGCGATGCGGCGCAGCCACCACGGCAGGCGTCCGACGTTCTCGTACGGACCGAGGATCAGCCCCGGCTGGACGACCAGCACGCGCCCGTCGAACCCGCTCTCTACCGCGCGTTCGCAACCCGCCTTGAGTATCCCGTAGTCGCCGTCCGTCTCGTCCGCGTCCGGGGCGCAGGCAAAGCGGGGCGACTGCTCGTCCACGGGACTCGCGGGCCAGTCCTGGTAGGCCGAGATGCTGGACACGAACGCGTACGTCGCCACACGCCCGTTCAGCGCCCGCACCGAGTCGCCGACCACGCGCGGGGTGAACCCGCAGACGTCGACGACGGCATCCCATGGCCCGGCCGACGCCAGGCGTTCCAGGTCCGCCTTGTTCTCGCGGTCGCCCCGCACGGTCGCGGCGCCCGGCACATCCGTGCCGGTACGCCCCCGGTTGAACGTCGTGACCGCGTGCCCGCGTGCGAGCGCCGTCTCGACGATGGTCCGTCCGACGAACACCGATCCGCCGATCACCAGAATGTCCATGGGTTGAGACTTCCCCGATCGACGTCACGATGTGTACGGATTCGCCTGTCGGCGAACGGATTACGCGGTCAGGCGAACGGACTTGCCACGGCCGTGCAAGTCAGCGGCCGGCTCGGCGGTCGGCAACCGGCCCAGCCGTCAGTGGTCGTCCCAGTGGCCGTCGTGCCGGGCGTGGCGGTGGCCGTCATGGATGTAGTCGACGTGGTCGTCGTGCGGCACCGCGACGTGGCCGCAGCCGTCGCCGTGCTCGTGGTGGTGCCCCTCGTGCACGTGGTGGCCGCTGGGCGAGCACTCGTCGGTGTGCCCGTCGTGCATGCGGTGGATGTGCCCGTCGTGGACGTAGTCGATGTGATCGCCGTGCGGCACCGCGACATGGCCGCAGCCCTCGCCGTGTGCGTGGGTGTGGTGCGTGTGCTCCTGGTGGTCGACCGCCGTGCCCATCGCCTGATCAGCCCCAATCCCAATCTGCCGACTGCTGTTGTCCGGGCAACGATTCATCCAGGTATGGGACACGGGATCAACGTGCCACACCGCCAGGCGAGGAAGCAGCGGGATGAGCACGGTACGCGCCGCACGCCCCCCGCGGTGCGCCAGACTTGCCCCATGGAGATCACGCTCGACCCGCAGTCCCCCGTACCGCCGTTCGAGCAGGTTCGGGAGCAGATCGCGGAACAGGCCCGCAGCGGGGGCCTGCCCGTCGGAACCAAGTTGCCGACCGTGCGCGCCCTCGCGGCCGATCTCGGGCTCGCGGTCAACACCGTCGCCCGCGCGTACCGCGAACTCGAAGCCGATGCGGTGGTCGAGACGCGGGGCCGCAACGGTACGTTCGTGGCCGCGGTCGGCGACACCGCACGGCGCGAGGCGGCGGCCGCGGCCGGCGAGTACGCGCGGCGGGCGGTACGCCTCGGCCTCGGCCGCGACGAGGCCCTGGCCGCCGCGGTGACCGCACTGGACGCGGTGTACAACCCCCGCTGACGCAGCGTCAACTTCCCTGGTGGGCAGTCGAACACACCGGCGAGCCGCGGTGTGCCGCCGGGGGCCGCCGACGCCGGATGGCGTCCGGGTTGGGCAAAACCGCTGTACGCACGCCCCTGCGGCACGGATGATCGAGGTATGTCCATGCCCCGTCAGATACCGGCCCGGATCCACGGGGTGGAGGCCGCCGAGACCGGCGGCGGCGATGTGTCGCCGTCCCTCGACCCCTCCCAGACCCTGCCCTACTCGCTCGGACTCGACGATTCGGACACCCCGTACGACGTGATCGACGCCCTCACGCTGGCCGAGTTCGTCTCGGGCCGCCAGCCGTGGGCCTGCACCACCCGGCTCGACCGCATCCGCCCGGGGGCCAAGCTGGTGCCGCGCGGTGCGAAGGTGTTGCGCACGGTCGAGGAGGACGACCGGCAGTCGACCCTCGCCGCGGGCGAGGGCTGGACCCTGCGTGCGGTGGTGTGGCGAAGCGGCGGCGGCGAGGTGACCGTCACCGCGGACAACCCGAAGACCGGCCGCGCGGTGATGAAGAAGGCGGTCAAGAACGCGAAGGCCGAACCCCTGCCGCAGGACGAGTCCGTGGCGATGGGGTTCTGGTACCACTCGGCACGGCGCGGCCCGTACCGCACGACGCGTTCGATCACCGCCGCGCCGTGGTCGCAGATCCGCCGCAACTACGCGGGCACGACCGCCGCGGCGTTCGACAAGCTGATGGCCGTGGGCCGCGACGACGTCGCGGGCCGCCTGATCCTGCTGCACGGGCCGCCCGGCACCGGTAAGACGACGGTGCTGCGTTCGCTCGCGCGCGAGTGGCGCGACTGGTGCCGGATGGACTGCGTGCTCGATCCCGAGGCGCTGTTCGGCGACACCGGCTACCTGATGGACGTCGCGATCGGCCGCACCGGCGAGGAGGACGACTCCGAGCACACCCGGTGGCGGCTGCTGGTCCTGGAGGACTGCGACGAGCTGATCCGCGGCGAGGCCAAGCGGTCCACCGGGCAGGCCCTCTCGCGGCTGCTGAACCTGACCGACGGCCTGCTCGGCCAGGGCCGCAACGTGCTCGTGGCGATCACCACCAACGAGTCGCTGGGGCAACTGCACCCGGCGGTCGTACGGCCGGGCCGCTGCCTCGCGCAGATCGAGGTGGGGCCGCTGGACTACCAGGAGGCGACCACGTGGCTCGGCACCTCGAACGGCGTGGGCTCGGCGTCGACGCTCGCGGAGCTGTACGCGCTCAAGAACGGCGCGGCACCCGTCGAGGCGTCCCGTCCGCCGATCGGTGACGGGATGTACCTGTAACGGCAGGGCGCCGGAGCCCACGCGGCCCCGGCGCCGCCCTCGCCGACGGCCGTGCCGTCAGAGGTCCAGGTCGACGACCACCGGCGCGTGGTCCGAAGTGCCCTTGCCGCGCCGGGCCTCGCGGTCCACGTAGGAGTCCTTGACCGCGGCGTTGAACGCGGGGTTGCCCATCACGAGGTCGATGCGCATGCCCTTGTTCTTCTGGAAGCCGAGGTTGCGGTAGTCCCAGAACGTGAACGGCACGTCGTACTTGAGCGCGCGCGGCATGATCTCTTCGAGGCCGGCCTTGCCCAGTTCGACCAGGGCGGTGCGCTCGGCCTCGCTGACGTGGGTCGCGCCCTCGAAGAGGCTGATGTCCCAGACGTCCTTGTCGGTGGGCGCGACGTTGAAGTCGCCCAGCACCGCGAAGGGGCGCTCGCCGGCCGCGTCGAACGCGACCGCCGTCTTGAGCGCGGCCAGCCATTCCAGCTTGTACGCGTAGTGCGCGTGCACGAGCTCGCGCCCGTTCGGCACGTAGACCGACCACACGCGGACCGCTCCGCAGGTCGCGCTGATCGCGCGCGTCTCCTGCACGCCCTCGTACTCGGGGCCGCCCTCCAGGCCGCGGACGACGTCCTCAAGACCGACCTTCGACAGGATCGCGACGCCGTTCCAGCGGCCGTCACCGTGCGCGGCGACCTGGTAGCCGAGCGCCTCGACGGCCTCGTACGGGAAGGCGTCGGCCGTGCACTTGAGCTCCTGGAGGCACAGGACGTCGGGGGCGGCGCCCTCCAGCCATTCGAGCATGCGCGGCAGCCTGGCCCCGACCGAGTTGATGTTCCAGGTGGCGACCCTCATGCGACCGTGACCGACCTTTCCTCTTCGCTGCTGTGCCCTGACCGGGTACGGCTGTACGCCGGCAGGCCCGACCGGCCCATTGTCCCCCGTACGTCCGACACCGCCGTATGACGGCACACTGGTCCGCATGACTTCTCCAGAGCCGGACGTCATCGCCGAGCTGTCCGCCGCCATCAGCGCCTTCTCGGCCGAGCGCGACTGGGAGCCGTACCACACCCCGAAGAACCTGGTGATGGCCCTCAGCGTCGAGGCGTCCGAGCTGGTGGAGATCTTCCAGTGGCTGACTCCCGAGCAGGCGGGCCGGGTGATGGCGGATCCCGAGGTCGCCGAGCACGTCCGGGAGGAGGTCGCGGACGTGTTCGCCTATCTGCTGGGCGTCTGCACCGTGCTCGACATCGACATCGCCCAGGCGCTGCGCGACAAGATGGTCAAGAACGCGCTGAAGCACCCGGTTCCCCGGACGGCTCCGAAGCCGCAGACGCCGTAAGCGCCTCCGCCTCAAAAGACAGCCTTCCTTACCTTGTGTCCGCGGCCCGCGCGCCGCACAATGGCCCGGAATAGTTAACCGAGGCAAGCGATCTACGAGGTGGGCGCATGAGTTTCGTCTTCGACGCCGACAACCACTACTACGAGGCGATCGACGCGTTCACCCGCCACCTCGACCCGCGCCTGGGCGGCAGCGTCATCCAGTGGTGCACGATCAACGGCCGCCAGTACCACGTGATCGGCGGCAAGGTGAACCACGCCGTGGTGAACCCGACGTTCGACCCGATCGCCAAGGCCGGCGCCATGTCCGAGTACTTCCGGGGCAATCCGGAGGGCCGCAACCCACTGGAGTTCCTGCGCGAGCGCGAGCCGATCCGCCCCGAGTACCGCGACCCGGCCGCGCGCGTGCGCGTCATGGACGA
The DNA here is from genome assembly GCF_051388915.1 of Yinghuangia sp. YIM S09857. Taxonomy (NCBI): domain Bacteria; kingdom Bacillati; phylum Actinomycetota; class Actinomycetes; order Kitasatosporales; family Streptomycetaceae; genus Yinghuangia; species Yinghuangia sp. YIM S09857. The sequence goes on from NZ_JBPKBH010000014.1 coordinate 111,957, forward strand.
GCAAGGCCTGGACAAGGTCTGGCTGTTCCCGACCCTCGGCATGATCTACGAGGACGCCCTGAAGCACGACCCGAAGGCCGTCGGCCACCTGTTCCGGTCGTTCAACCGCTGGCTGGAGGAGGACTGGGGCTGGAACCACGCGGACCGCATCTTCGCGGCGCCGTACATCGCCCTCGCCGACCTCGACACCGCGATGGCCGACCTGGACCGCGCGCTGGAGAACGGCGCCCGGGTCGTGTGCATGCGACCGGCCGCGCCGACCACCGCGGACGGGCCGTTCACGCCGGGCGACCCGGTCTTCGACCCGTTCTGGGCACGTGTCAACGAGGCCGGAGTGCCGGTCGTCGTGCACGCCGGGGACAGCGGCTACTCGTCCAACGGCTACAGCCGCAAGCAGGGCCTGTCCACGGACTTCAAGGGGCACGGCAAGCCGTCGGTCACGATGCTGTGGACGATGGAGCGCCCGATCTACGACTTCCTCGCGTCGCTCATCCTCGACCGCGTCTTCCACCGCTTCCCGAACGTACGCGTCGTCTCGGTGGAGAACGGCTCGGAGTTCCTCGGCGACCTGTTCCGCAAACTGCGCTCGGTCAACCGCAAGGTCCCGGGCCTGTTCCCGGAGGACCCGGTGGAGACCTTCCGCCGCCACATCTGGATCAACCCGTTCTGGGAGGACGACGTGCACGAGACCGTCGAACTCATGGGCGCGGACCGGGTGGTCTTCGGCTCCGACTGGCCGCACATCGAGGCGCTGCCCAACCCGCGCGACTACGAGACCGAGGTCAAGGACTTCGACGAGGAGACCCGCGCGAAGATCATGGGCCTGAACGCCGAGGAGCTGAACACCCCGAAGCCGGCCTGACCGGCTCCCGTGCGCACGCCGCCCCAGGACCGGCAACTCGCCTGCCGTGCACGGGTGGTCGCTCGTCCTCCACAAGCCCCCCCGGGGCGGCGTACGCAGGTTGGCGCTCACACCAGCCCGGCGAGCTTGTAGAGGACGAGCGAACCGGCCACCGCCACGTTGAGGGTGGTGCCCGTCCCCACCATCGGGATCTCCACCACTTCGTCGAGGAGGTCGAGGGCCTCGGGCGGGATGCCGTCGCGCTCGTGCCCGAGCACGGCGACCGTGGTGCCCCGGGCCGGACGCAGGTCGGCCAACCGCACGGCGTTCTCCGCCAGTTCGACCCCCACCACCCGCGCCCCACGCTCGCGCTGCCGGGCCAGCCAGGTGAGTTGGTCGCCGCTCCAGTGCACACACGCCGGACGCCGCAGGGTGTTCCCGCGCGCCAGCGCCTCGGGCACCCAGGGCAGCCGCGGTACCGCCAGGCAGGCCCCGACCGCGTCACAAGTGCGCAGCATGGTCCCGAGGTTGACGTGGTGCATCGGCCACAGGGCCGCGGCGTAGAGGTGGTCCCAGCACGCGTGGGCGCGCGGGCGCCGGGAGCGCCTGAGGTCCGCGCGGGTGCTGGTGCGGATCGCGGGGGCACCGCCCCGCCCGCTCCCCATCACGCGGGCGAGGAGGCGGACCTCCTCGCGGGGGCTGCGGTGGCGCGGCCACCGTCGTGAACGTGGCCTGACAGGCCGTCACTTGTTCTCATGCAGAGGGCACTTCGCGGTGTGCCCGGACCTTCGCCGAGTGATAGCGGGACGTCCAGGATAGGCGATCGCGAGCCCGTCGCGATCAGCCTTTGTGGCGCTCGTGGTAGCGCGCGACCCGCGCGCGGTTGCCGCACCCGGCCGAACACCAGCCCCGGCGCGGGTGGTTCTTGACGTAGAACAGCACGCAGCCGGGGCCGCCGCAGGAGCGCAGCAGCGCGCGGTCCTCGCCGCCGAACATGTCGATCGCGGCCGCGGCGAGAGCGGACAGCGCGGCGAGCGGGTGCGGGTCGGCGACGTCGTACGCGACCAGCCCGCCGTCGCCGCGCACCGCCAGACGGGGTACGCGCGGCGCCGCGGCGGCCGCCTCGTTGACGACCGCGATCGCCGCGTCGTCGGGGGTCTCGCCGTCGACCAGTGCGCGGGAGAGGCTGCGGATCGCGTCCCGCAGCGCGGCGAAGCGCGGCACGTCCGCGGGGCGCAGTCCGGCGAGGGCGGCGTCCGCGACCCCGGCAGGGAAGGCGTCGGCGTGCTCGGTGAGCCAGGCGGCGAGCGACTCGGGCGTGACGAGGGCGTCGTGGATGCCGCCGCGGGTCCCGCGTACCGCGAAGTACGTGTTGCCGAACTCGACGGCCAGAGGCTCCCCGAGTGCGGGAGCCCCGCTGCCCTCGGCCTTCGGAATGATCATGCTGTCCACCCTCTAATGGTAGTCGGCACTTGCATCCATGTGTGATTACTGTCAGAGTAACTAATGGCAAGAATCGAATCTTGCCGTTAGATGATGCTCGCAGAAGCATCACCGGAAGACCGTGGAGGGCAAGCATGCCGACGACCACCGCCGTTCCCAGCGGCCTGAAGACCGGCCACATCGGGCTCAACGTCACCGACCTCGACCGGTCCGCGGACTTCTACACGAAGGTCTTCGGCCTCCAGGTCGTCAGCCGCGACGACGCGCAGGGCTGGGTGTTCCTCGGCGACGAGGGGCGCCTGCTGATCACACTGTGGCGGCAGAGCGAGGGCGTGTTCCGCGCCGGGACCCCCGGGCTGCACCACCTGTCGTTCCAGGTCGACGACGTCGCGGCGGTACGCGCCGCGGAGGCGGTCCTGAAGGAACTGGGCGCGGTCTTCGCCCACGACGGCGTCGTGCCGCACGGCGAGGGCACCGCGTCGGGCGGCATCTTCTTCGCCGACCCGGACGGCATCCGACTGGAGATCTACGCCCCGACCGGCGCCGAGGGCGTGTCGGCGCCGTCCGGGGACGCACCGACCTGCGGCTTCTTCTAGGCCGTGCCTGCCGGGTCAGGCCACCGCTCATCTCCGTTGTCCGCCGCCGGGTCCGGGACGCCCCCGGGCCCGGCCCACGCCCGGGAGGGACCGATGGACCGCAGATACCACCGCGGCGAGATCGCCGTACAGGAGCGCGCGGGGGCCACCGGCCGCGCGGCGCACTCCGAGCGCGCGATCGGGACCACCGTCCCGGCCGTCGCGACCGCCTTCCTCGCCGCCCAGCCGATGGTCGTCGTGGGCGGCACGGACGACGCCGGACAGGTCTGGGCGACCGTGCTCACCGGCGAGCCCGGCTTCCTCCGCGCCGTCGGCGACACGGAGGTGACGGTGGCCGCCCGCCCCGGGCCGGACGACCCGCTCGCCGCCGTGCTCGCCGACACGTCCGGCGTCGGGGCGCGGGTCGGCATGATCGCCATCGAACCCGGCACGCGGCGGCGCATGCGCATGAACGGGACGGCGTACGCGGTCGGCCGCGGCCTGCGCGTCGACCTCGATCAGGTTTATGCGAACTGCCCCAAATACATCAGCAAGCGCGCGCCCGCCGCGGCGCCCGGCGACCTGACCGGCGGCGCGGGCGCGGGAGCCGTACGCGGGACCGAGCTGACCGCCCGGCAGCGCGCGGCGATCACGTCCACCGACACGTTCTTCGTCGCCACGGCCGACGACGAGGGCAACACCGACGCGTCGCACCGGGGCGGGAACCCCGGCTTCGTGCACGTGCCGGCATCCGACCGGATCGTCTGGCCGGACTACGCGGGCAACTCGATGTTCATGACGGCCGGGAACCTCGCGGTCAACCCGGCCGCGGGGCTGGTCTTCCCGGACTGGAGCGCCGGCGGCCTGCTGCACGTCACCGGGACCGCCCGCACGATCTGGGACGACGCGGAGCGGATCGCGGCGCACCCGGGGGCGGAGCGGCTGATGGAGCTGACCGTGACCGGGGTCGTCGAAGTGGCGGGCGCGACGGGGCTCGTCTGGTCGGCGCCGGAGTACTCCCGGCACAGCCCGGAGTTGGCCTGACGTCCGGCCGACGGCCGTTCGGTGGCCGTTCGGTGGCCCGTCGAAGGCTGTCCCCACGCGCCCCGGCCTGATGGCAATTTCCGCCAACCGCACGGCGGGGGGGGGGGGGGGGGGGGGGGGGGGGGGGGGGGGGGGGGGGGGGGGGGGGGGGGGGGGGGGGGGGGGGGGGGGGGGGGGGGGGGGGGGGGGGGGGGG
>NZ_JBPKBH010000014.1:116066-130184 GCF_051388915.1 Yinghuangia sp. YIM S09857
CACGGCGCGGCGGCCGGCCACCCGATGCGGTGGCCGGCCGCCGCGCCGTGTCCGGCTTCCGCCCGTCCGGCCGCCGCTCCTCCGCCAGAACGAGACCGGCCGCCGCGAATACTCCATGCGCGGGATGCCCCGACCGCCCCGCATCTGCCAGTCTTGGGGGTGTGCTGCGGCGCGGCTCCGACGGACCGCGACTGCCCGGGGGGAGATCCATTGGGATCGCTGCATTTGTACGCCATGGGACCGGCGCCGCCACGAGAACAGTCGTTGCGCGTCCCGGGGCTTGGCGGGAACCATTCCCTGCGCGCGATACGTTGTGGGGGTGGGGAAACCGGGGGACGACCAAAATCTTCACGACTGCCACCTCCGTGGTCCATCGCCGCAACGCGGCCTGACCACGCCTCGCGCCCCGGGCGCACCGCACGCCTAACTCCCCCCTTGGCGTGCCGAGCGCCTGGCCGATACGCCCTTCGCGGGCAGTACCGGGTCCCGGGCGGCGGCCACCCCCCCCTGCCGCCGCCCGGGATGTGCACCACGCGCGTTCGGTGGTGCGTATTGCGTCGTGTTCGGTGTCGGCGGGACGCGGGTGCCCGCCGGGTGCTCAGCCGGTCGGGCCGTCCGCCTTCGGTGCCAGGGGCACCACCTTGACGTTGAACTCGTGTGTGCCGAGCGCGCCCGCGATGCCGAGGAAGAGCAGGGCGAAGTGCTCCTGCCCGCCGGCCGTCGCGATGCCGCCCAGGTCCAGCACGCTGTCGCGCGGCCAGCCGAGGTCCGTCAGGAGCCCTGTCACCTCGGCCTTGGCGGCGGCGTCGTCGCCGGACACGAATACCGTGCCGGGCTCGGTCAGCCGCCCGGGGTCGCTCATGACCGAGGCCGTCACGGTGGCCAGCGTCTTGACGACCGGGACGCCGGGGAACGCGCGCTGGATCTCCTCGCCCAGGGACTCGCGCGGGTGCGACAGCCCCTCGGCGGTGAAGCCGACCGCGATGTCGACGATCGTCTTGCCGGTGAACGCCTGGGCGCCGACTCCCGTGAGCACCGCGACGGACTCCGTGCCGGGCGTCGCGTTGACCACAATGCGGCCGTGCACCACGGCTTCCGCGACGCTCACCACGGGCGCGGGCAGCCCCACCCGGCCCTCCGGCACCCGCGAGCCCAACACGACGTCGTGCCCCGCGGCGACCCACCCCCGGGCGACGGCCTGCGCGACATTTCCGGTTCCCACGATTCCGATGTCCATGATCACCGTCAACGACGGTCCGCGCAGGAACATTTCTCCGAACGCCCGGTTGTCCGATTCACGCGGTGTCGGGGAGGAAATGGAGGGGACGGCCCGCTCTCGGAGGCGGCCTCCCCGGTCCACCCCGGCCGAGCTCTCCCCGGCCAGGGCGGTGGCCGCAAAGGCTTGCCGAACCGGTGAAGGTCTGCGGCCACCGCACCCGGTCACGTCAGCGACAGCAGGAACTCCTCGGTGCGCGCCAGCGATTCGGCGCGGTCGGGGCCGAGCCCGAGGGGTGCGGCCATGAGGTCGGTGCCGCCCGCGTCGGCGTACGCCCGCACCCGCTCCGCGACCGACTTCTCGTCGCCGATCAGCGCCACCCCGGCCGGCGCCCCCGCGTCGCCCAGCGACAGCACCCGCTGGTACGCCGGGATCCCCTGGTACATCGCGAACATCCGCGCCGCCTTCTCGCGCGCCGCGTCGACGTCGTCCACGATCGCCACGGGCAGGCCCACGATCACGCGCGGTGCCGCGCGGCCCGCCGCCTCCGCCGCGGCGTTGATGCGCGGGGCGATGTGCTCGCCGACCGCCCGCTCGTCGGCCCAGTACGTGATGGTGCCGTCGCCGACCTCGCCCGCCAGCTTCAGCATCAGCGGGGCCAGCGCCGCGACCAGCACCGGGTAGGGCTCGCCGCCGGGCACGTCGAGCAGGGCGTCCACGCGGTACAGCTCGCCCTCGTAGGAGATGCGGTCCATGCCGCCCGCCTGCGCCGCTTTCAGGACCTCGACGTACTCGCGCACATGGCGCGCGGGGCGGTCGTAGGACAGGCCGTGCATGCCCTCGATCACCCCGGGGTGCGACGGCCCGATGCCCAGCGCCAGGCGTCCCCCGGTCGCCGCCTGCGTCGACATGGCCTGCTGCGCCATGGCCAGCGGGTGCCGCGGATAGGTCGGCACGACCGCGGTGCCCAGTTCGATCCGCGACGTGACGGTGCCCGCGAGCGCGAGCCCGGTCAGCGCGTCCAGGCTCCACGGCATGTGCGGCAGCCAGGCGGATGCGAAGCCCGCCTCCTCCGCCCGGCGCGCCCGTTCCAGCACGCCCTCGATGCTGGTGCGCCCGCCGCTGACGTCGCCGATGAAAACGCCGATCCGCATGCCCGCCTCCGATGTGCGACCGCTGCCGCGGTGCGAAAACCTGTTCCGTACGTGGTACCAGGGCTGCTTGGATCGCGCCATGGCGAAGCGACTCCTGGACCGGATCCTCGTGGTGGACGTCGAGGCCACTTGCTGGGACGACGGCGTCCCGCCCGGTGAGACGTCCGACATCATCGAGATCGGCGTGACGGAACTGGACGTCGCGACCGGCGAGCGCAACCGCAGGCGCGGCATCCTGGTGCGGCCCGAGCGCTCCTCGGTGAGCGCCTTCTGCACCGAATTGACCACGCTCACCCAGGCCGACGTCGACGGCGGCACCACGTTCGCGCAGGCGTGCGCGATGCTGCGCTCGGAGTACCGCTCGCACGAACGGGTGTGGGCCAGTTGGGGCGAGTACGACCGGCAGCAGTTCGAACGCCAGTGCCGCGACCTGGGCACCGCGTACCCCTTCGGTACCCGCCACCTCAACGTCAAGACGCTGTTCTCGCTCGTGCACGCGCTGCCCCGGGAACTCGGCATGGCCGGGGCCCTGGCCCAGGCCGGACGGCCGCTGGAGGGCACGCACCACCGCGGCGTGGACGACGCGTGGAACATCGCCGGCATGCTGGCCGACCTCCTCGCCGCCGGGCGGAGCACCGCCGCGCGGTGACCGGGTGGGCACGGTTCGGCCTGCTTCAGTGATCGAACCCCTGGGTATCGGGCGGGGGTGAGCACCGTCGCACCCGATCCCGGCCCCCCTGCCCGCCACGACGCCGACCTGCTCTTCCTCGGCCGAGTCGTGACGATGGACCGGGGAAGACCGCACGCCGAGGCGGTCGCGGTGCGCGACGGCCGCATCACCGGCGTCGGCTCCCGCGCGGAGGCCCGGGACTGGGCCGGGCCGGACACCCGCGTGGTCGAGCTGGGCGGCGGCTGCCTGGTGCCGGGCTTCGTGGAGGCGCACGGTCACGTGATCGTCGAGGCCCGGCTGTTCGGCACCGACCTGGTCGACATCCGGCCGATGACCGTGCCGACGCCGGACGAGGTCGTCGACACCATCCGCAAGACGCTGGCCGCGCGGGGGTCCGCGGGGGCGTCGTTCATCGGCTGGGATCCGATCGGGCACGGCCCCGGGCTGCCCGACCCGACGCTCGCGTGGCTGGACGAAGTCGCCCCGGACGCACCACTGGTCATCCTCACCCAGTCGGCGCACCTCGGCTTCTTCAACACGCGGGCCGCCGAACGCGCGGGCGTGGACGACGGCGTACCCGATCCACCCGGGGCGCGCTTCGGGCGGGACGCGGGCGGACGGCTCACCGGCACCGCGTACGAAGCGGGCGCGATCCGCCGCCTGTTCCCGGACCAGCCGCACCCGCGCCTCCAGCTCACCCGCGCGCTCGCGCGCGAGGTCCGGCGCCTCAACCAGGTCGGCGTCACCACCATCAGCGAGATGGCGTGCCTGCCCGAATGGCGCCGCGCGCTGCTCGACCCGGGGCGCGACCTCGACGGCCTGACCGTGCGGATGCGGCTGTACGCGCCGGTCGAGGACGCGCCGCCGCGCAACCTGGTGCCGGGGGCGGGCGACGACATGGTCCGCCAGGTGGGCGTCAAGATCTGGGTGGACGGCTCACCGTGGGTCGGCAACATCGCGGTGTCGTTCCCTTACCTGGACACGGAGTTGACGCGCAGCCTCGGCCTGGGGACGCGGCCGCGCGCCCGGACCAACTACTCGTGGGACGCCCTCGCGGCGCTGGTGGAGGCGTACTTCCCGCTGGGCTGGCAGGTCGCCTGCCACGCCCACGGCGACCTCGCGATCGACATGGTGCTGGACGCGTACGAGAGCGTGCTGTCGCGCTACCCGCGGCGCGACCATCGCCTGCGCCTGGAGCACGTCGGCGCGATGCGCCAGGACCAGTTCGTGCGGGCCGCCCAACTCGGGGTCACGGCAAGCGTGTTCATCGACCACGTCTACTACTGGGGCGAGGTGCTGACGGACGAGTTGTTCGGCGAGAGGTACGGCGCGCGCTGGGCCGCCGCGCGGTCAGCGGTCGACGCCGGCATGCGGATCTCGCTGCACAACGACCCGCCCACGACGCCGGAGAACCCGCTGCACAACATCACGGTGGCCACTACGCGCCGGTCGCGCGAGGGGCGACTGCTGGCGCCGGAGGAGTGCCTGACGGTCGATCAGGCGCTGCGCGCGGAGACGATCGACGCCGCGTACCAGCTCTTCTGCGACGACATCACCGGGTCGATCACCCCGGGGAAGTACGCCGACCTGGTGGTGCTGGGCGCGGATCCGCACGACGTGCCGCCGGAGGAGATCGGCGACATCACGGTGGTGGCGACGTATCTGGCGGGGCGGTTGGTGTACGGGGAGGCGGGCGACTGAGGCGGTCGACCGGCCGACCCCGACCGCCGTGGTCAACAGCCGCCCTGGGCTCAGGATGTTGTCAACAGCCGCCTCGCCCTCAGGACTTGGGCAACAGCCGCCTCACGCTCAGGACTTCGGCAACAGCGCGTCCCCGCAGCCCTCTTGGGCCGCGAGCGCGGCGCCGACGATACCCGCGTCGTTGTGCAGGGCCGCAGGCACGATCTCCGCGCGCACGTGCTTGATGTGCGGCAGGAACTTGTCGGCCTTCTTGCTGACCCCGCCGCCGATGATGAACAGCGCGGGCGAGAACAGCATTTCCAGGTGCAGCAGGTACTTCTGCACGCGGTGCGCCCAGTGCTCCCAGCTCAGGTCGTGCTCCTCGCGGACGTTGCCCGCCGCGTGGTGCTCCGCCTCGTGGCCGTTCAGTTCGAGGTGCCCGAACTCGGTGTTGGGGACCAGCGCCCCGTCGTGGAACAGCGCACTGCCGATGCCGGTGCCGAACGTCAGGACCAGTACCGTCCCGCCGCGGCCCTGCCCGGCTCCGAAGCGCATCTCGGCGATCCCGGCGGCGTCCGCGTCGTTGACGACCGTCACGGGCAGGCGCAGCGCCTCGGCGAACACCTTGCGGGCGTCGAGGTCGACCCAGCCCTTGTCGACGTTGGCCGCGGTGCGCGTCGTCCCGTCCACGACGACGCCGGGGAAGGTGATGCCCACCGGCCCGCGCCACGAGAACCGCGCCACGACGTCCCGTACGACCTCCACCACGGGGTCGGGTGCGGAGGGCTGCGGCGTCAGGATGCGCACGCGCTCGTGCAGCAGGCGTCCGGCCGCGGTGTCCACGGGGGCGCCCTTGATCCCCGTGCCGCCGATGTCGATGCCCAGACAGGTGTCCACGTTGCCCATCTTCACCTGTTGTCCACCTCCTGGCCACGTACGCCACGATTCGCGACCGCTTCGTTGTCGCCCGGGTGGCCATACGGCCCAACCCGCCACCCGGGCGGCGTACCGGCGGCGGAATACAGGGCGCCGGCCTCAGGCGGGCAGGTCCGGCAGGTCCGCGGCGTGCAGCGTGCGCAGGTCCTCCATGCCCGCCTCCGGCATGCGGGCCAGGCGCGACGCGTGGTTCTCGATCATCGTCTCGAAGGTCCGGCGCGCCTCGCGCGCGTTGCCGAAGCCCGACCCGCGCGGCAACCTGCGGAAGTACGTGAGCAGCGAACCGCGCGCGGCGTCGGTCAGCACGTACTCGTGCTCGGCGACCTGCTTGCCGGTGATCTCGACCAGGTCCTCGGCGGCGTAGTCCTGGAAAGTGATGGTGCGTGAGAAACGGGACCCGAAGCCGGGGTTGGAGGACAGGAAGCGCTCCATCTCGTCGGTGTAACCCGCGACGATCACCACGACGTCGTCGCGGTGGTCCTCCATCAGCTTGACGAGCGTGTCGATCGCCTCGCGGCCGAAGTCGCGCGAGGGGTCGGGCGGCGCGAGGCTGTACGCCTCGTCGATGAACAGCACGCCGCCCCGGGCCCGGTCGAAGACCTCCTTGGTACGCGGCGCGGTCGAGCCGATGTGCTCGCCCACCAGGTCGACGCGCGAGACCTCGACGAGGTGTCCGCGGCGCAACACCCCCAGTGCGGCGGCGATTTCGCCGTACAGCCGGGCGACGGTCGTCTTGCCGGTGCCCGGTGAGCCTGTGAAGACCAGGTGGCGTCTGAGGGTCGGCGCCTTCAGGCCCGCCTCCTCGCGCCGCCGTCCGACCGAGATGAGGTCGATCAGGTTGCGCACCTCGCGCTTGACCGACTCCAGACCCACCAACGCGTCGAGTTCGCCGAGCAGTTCCTCGGGGCTGCGGGACGCCGCCGCGCCCGCGTCGTCGTCGCCGCCCGGGCTGCCGCCCTCGCGCGCGCCGGGCAGCGTCAGCCGCTCGGTGAGCGTCGCGACGCCGGCCTGCTTCGACTCCGGCCGCAGCGTCGCGGGGGCCGCGCCGCCGTCCCCGCCCCCGGAGCCGGGGCCGTCGCCCTGCGACGTGCACTCGGCCGCGATCGGCCCGGAGTCGGCGAACTCGAAGCCGCCCTTGGCGTTTCCGCGCGTACGGCAGCGGGTGAACGACGGCTGGCAGCCCTCGCGCACGTGGATCGCGTAGCCGCGCCCGTTGGCAACCTCGCAGTCCTCGAAGTCGCCGCGGCCGCCGCCGGAGATGCGGATGCCCTCGCCGGACGCCCGCTCGACGGTGACCCGGCGCACGGTCGGCCCGGCCGCGCCGGTGACCGTGACGCCGTCGGTGACGTCCTCGATCACGCAGTCGGCGACGATGCCGCCGCAGTCCGCCTCGGTGAACCACACGCCCGTGGTGCCCTTGCGGATGCGGCAGCCGTTCACCGACACGATCGCGCCCTGGCCGACCGAGACCGCGGTCTCCTCGACGTCGTGGATCTCGCAGCCCTGCATGGACAGTCCGGTGCCCACGCCGCCGACCTTGACGGCGTCCAGGACGTCGTGGATGCGGCAGTCGCCCAGAGCCGCGTCGGCGCCGTCCCCGACCCACACCGCGGGGTGCCCGCCGGTCGAGTCGTGGAACTCGCAGTCGATGACGGACGCCCGGGCGCCGTGGTCCGCGATGGACAGGCCGTTGCGCCCGAAGCTGCGCAACGTGCAGTTGGTGAGCGTGACTTCGCTGTGCCCGTGGACGTCGACCCCGCTGCGGCCGGTGTCCCGCAGGCGGCAGCCGACGAGGGTCGCGGTGGCCCCGCGGTCGACGGACACGCCGTTGGCCTCGGCGTCCCGGATCGTGCAGTCCTCCAGCGTGAAAGCCGCGAGGTCGTCGACCTGGACGCCGGTGCCCTTGACCGCGGTGATCTCGGTGCGGGCGGCGCTTCCGCCGCTGGACTGCCCGCCGACGGAGATCCCGGCCCAGCCGACCCGCTCGATGCGGCACTCGGTGACGGTCGGGGCGGCACCGCCCGCGACGCACACGCCCCCGCCGCCGACGTCGTGGATGTGGCACCCGAGCAGTTCGGGCGTCGCCTGGTCCCCCGCGAACACCGCGGGCTCGGTGTCGGAGCCGTCGTGGATCTCGCAGTTGGAGACCGTGCCGCCGGTCCCGGGGCCGCTGAAGCGCATGCCGTGGCCGGAGATGTCGCGCAGACGGCAGTCGACCACCTCGGGCCGCGCACCGTCGCGTACGTCGATGCCCTCGCGTCCGGTGCCGGAGATCTCGCAGTCCTCGAACCGGCCCCGGGCGAGGCCGGTGACGCCGACGCCTATCCCCTGCGGGTTGCCGATGCGGCAGCGGCGCAGCACCGGGTCGGCACCGCCGCGGACCTCCACGGCGACCACGGAGAGGGCGCGTACGGTCAGCTCCTCCAGTATCGGCGAGCACGCGTCCACGACGACCGCGGACGACAGCACCCCGGCCCCGCCGGTGACGGTGACGCCGTGCACCGCGGCGTCGGCGAGCACGGTGAGGGCGACGCCGTCGGCGGCCTCCAGGAACACGGTGCCGGGGCCGTCCGCGCAGGTGACGGTCACCGGGACGCCGATCACGACGTCCTCCTGATAGGTCCCGGAGGCGACGGTCACCGAATCACCCGGTGCCGCGGCCGCAAGCGCCTGGCCGATCGAGGAGTACTCCCCCGAACGGCGCCGCCAGCGGGTGCCCTGCACGACCTGAAGAACCCGACCCGCCATGGCGCGCCTGCCACCAACCCCTCGGTATCCCGTATTTCGCCCGGTGAATCACCGTAGCCAGGCCCGGCGCAGACACAGCGCGGGACATGGTCACCTGCACCGTACAGTCCAACGACGAGGGGTCACGCCGAGGTCACGGGTATCCGCCCACGAACCGCCACATAGTGCTAGACACAATTTTTCCGCCGGTCGCGAGCGGGGGCGCGACACGGCTTCGGCGCGGCTACGGGTCGGTCGTCGTCAGCGCGCCGGGGGCGGTCGTGGGCGCGGGGGTGGACCCGGCGTTCGCGCCCGGATTGTCCGGGACGACGGCCGCGGACTCGTCGCGCAGACGGGCGAACTGGACGTCGGCCTCGGGTCGCACCAGCGCGACCCGGTTCGGGTCGGGGGCGTAGGTGGCGGTCGGCACCGTCTCGAAGGTCACCGCGCCCTGCGGGATGTTCTTGAGGCTGTTGAGCAGGTCGTACAGGTCCCTGAGGGAGCCGAGGCCGGGATCGGTCGTGATGGCCTTCGTGGCCGCGTCGAGGATGCCGTAGAGCCGCGCGGGGCTGGTGAGCAGGCTCTCGTTCTTCACCTTGGCGACCATCGCGGTCAGGAAGAGCTGTTGGCGCTCGATGCGCTGGAGGTCGCTGCCGTCGCCGATGCTCTTGCGGGCCCGGACGAAGCCGAGGGCCTGTTCTCCGTTGAGCGTCACGTCGCCGGCCGGGAGGTCGAGCTTGGCGGCCTTGTCGTCGATCGGCTCGTCGAGGTGGATCGGGACGCCGCCCATGGCGTCGACGAGCTTCTTGAAGCCGGTGAAGTCGACGGTGACCTGGTGGTCGACACGGACACCGGTCAACTGTTCGACCGCCTTGATGGTGCAGGCCGTCCCGCCGACCTCCATCGCGCTGTTGAACATCCCGAAGTACGCGCGCGACATCGTCCCGTCGGCCTTCTGGCAGGAGGGGACGTCGACCATGAGGTCGCGCGGGAAGCTGACGCCGAGGGCGCTCTTCCGGCCCTCGGGCACGTGCAGCAGGATCGTGGTGTCGGACCGCTGCGTGTCGCCGACGTCACTGCCGTACTGCGCGTTGTCGCCCGTGCGGTTGTCCGTGCCGACGAGCAGGATGTTGAGCGCTTCGGTGGCCACCGGCCGGTTCTTGTCGTCGCCGAGCTTGGCGGCGAAGTCCTCGGTCTTGATGTTGCCGTTGAGGCGCTCGTACGCCCACCATGCGATGCCGCCCGCGGCGAGCAGGAGCACCGCCAGCCCGGCGGCTATGCCGACCAGGATGCGCCGACGGCGCCTGCGGCGCCCGTTGCGCCGCCGCGCACCCCGACCCTGCGGCTGCGGGTCGGGACCGTTTCCCGTGCCGTCGGCCGAGGCCGGGGGCTGATGCTCTTCCTGCACAGATGTCGCTTTCTCCTGGCCCCCGGACTGCCGAACCGCCAGATCCCGCGCATCGTGCGCTCCGCGCACCCGGAACCGAACCAACGGAGTGGCGGCCCCCGCGTTCCGGCTTGTACCAGCGTGTCACCTAACAGATAAGCCTGCGATATAGGCACTAATCGTCAGAGAACCCTAAAACACCCGTTTCGCCCCGCGGATGAGGGGCCCGCGTGGGAGGAGGACGGGGCGGGAGAGGGAAGACGCGGGAGAGGGACAGTGCCGGGAGGGACGGCGCAGGAGGGACAGGGCGGGAGCAGGCCGGCGCAGAAGCGGGCCGGCGCGCGGAGCGGGTCGGCGCGGGAGGGGGACGGCGCGGGAGGGGGACGGCGCGGGAGGGGGACGGCGCGGGAGTGACGGGGCCGGAGGGACGAGGCCGGAGAGGGCCCGCGCGGGAGGGGCGGGGCCGGAGAGGGCCCGCGCGGGAGAACGCCCGCGTGGGAGGAGGACGGGGCGGCGCGGACCAAGGTGGGCGGCGGGCGGGGTGGCGGACCTGTCTGGCCGGCCGCTTGACGCCGATGCGCCCCGTCGCTTGACCTCCGCACGCCGGGAGGCGGCTTGTCGTTTGGGGTCAGGTGGGTTGGGGGGTCCGAGTCGGGCGAGGGCGGGTGCCCAGGACTCCTTGGACCACGTCGATCAGCCGGCCCAGTCGTTCGAGTTCGGTGCGGTGGAAGGCGGGGCCTTCGGTGCGGACGACGAAGAGGGTCAGCCAGGAGAGGCCGATGGGGGCCGCGGCGCCGAAGACGTCGGGGCCGTGGAGGTCGTGGTCGAAGGCCAGGGCGAGCGGGCGCAGCGGGGTCACGGTGGGGAGGCGCGGCACGCCCGGGGACTGCCAACTCGCGTGGACGACGGAGCGGGGCTTGCCGCCGCGTGTGGCGACCGCCCAGGCCGCGTGGAAGAGGGCGGGGGACGCGTCGACGAGGGTGGCGACCGCGCGGCCGGGGTCGCGGGCGATCTGGCCGAGGACGTCGAGTTCGGGGGACGCGCCCGGCACCTCGCCCGCCGCCCAGCAGCCGTCGACGCGTACCCCCGCCAGGCCCTCCAAGCTCTCGACCAGCCGGCCGATCGGCCGGTCGCCGGGCCACGCGACGGTGAACTCGTCGACGGCACGGCCGGTTTCCCGCTCCAGGACGGTCATCTGCAACACGTCGGCCCCGGCGGAGCCGAACGTGTGGGTAACCCGGGCGAGCGAGCCGGGCCGGTCGGGCAGCGACACCCGCAGGCGGAACAACATGGCGAGACCGCCTCCTTCAACTGGGCGCGTCCGCGTGGCGCGGACGACGCTTCGGTGTCCCGGAGGCCGGTCCGGACCGGGACGCGGCCGTCCGGTCGGCCGTATCCCCGGCGCCCGGTTCCGGTGCTCCTGGGATGACGAGTATGGGGCTGTTCCGATCATCTGTTCAGTCCATTTCGCACATGTTGCGGCGCGGTGACGCGCGTGTGCGCGACTGGCGTGCGGCGGAACGGCGTTCACTCGCATGAGTTTTTGACAACGGCCCGGAAACCGCTGCGCCATTCGGGTGCAACAGGGCTCCCGCAGGATCCATCGCGATCACTAGGAGGTCGCATGGGAGTTCCCCTGAACGCCGAAACGTCGCGGCGCAGCCTGCTGCGCTCCATCGGGGTCGCCGGCGGAGCCGGTGTCCTGTACTCGACGATGGGGGCGATGGGCCTCGCCCCGGTCCCGACCGCCGAGGCCGCGCCGTACAAGCCGCCGTCGCCGTCCGACTTCACGCTCACCGGGCGCGGGCGCAAGAAGGTCGTCGTGCTCGGGGCCGGGATCGCGGGGCTCGCCGCCGCGTACGAGCTGGGCAAAGCCGGGTACGACTGCCGCATCCTGGAGGCCAAGAACCGCCCCGGCGGCCGCAACTGGACGGCCCGCGGCGGGACGTCCGAGACCGACCTCGACGGCCGCACGCAGCGTGCCCGCTTCACCGAGGGCCAGTACATGAACTGCGGCCCCGGCCGCCTCCCGCAGTCGCACGTGACGTTGGACTACTGCCGCGAACTCGGCGTCGAGTTGGAGGCGTTCGTGAACGCCAACGCCGACGCGTACATCTACCACGACGCCGCCCCGGCGCTCGCCGGGAAACCGATGCGCTGGCGTACCGCCAAGGCGGACGTGTACGGCTACATATCCGAGCTGCTGGCCAAGGCCACCGACCAGGGCGCTCTGGACGCGGCCCTCTCACAGGCGGACAAGGATCGCCTCATCTCGTTCCTCCAGAGCTTCGGCGCCATCAAGGGCAAGGCCGAGGGTTTCAAATACACCGGCTCCGGCCGCCGCGGCTACTCGGTCGAGCCGGGCGCGGCGCACGAGCGCGGCACCGTCCTCGGCCCGGTCCCGTCGTTGTCGGACGTGCTCGCGAGCGGCGTCGGGCAGCGGTTCTCCTTCGAGTTCGGCTACGACCAGGCGATGATGATGTTCCAGCCGGTCGGCGGCATGGACGCGATCCCGAAGGCGCTGGAGCGCGCGGTGGGCCGCCACCGCATCACGTACGAGGCCTGGGCAACCGGGGTCGCGAACGTGCCGGGCGGCGTCGAGGTCTCGTGGCGGGACCGGCACGGCCGCGAGCGTGTGGAGCGGGCCGACTTCTGCGTCGTCGCGACTCCCCCGCACATCGCCGCGCGCCTGCGCCACAACCTGGGCGAGAACGTGGCCGCCGCGCTGCGCACCCCGACCCCGCTGGCGGTCGGCAAGATCGGGCTGGAGTACCGGCGCCGGTGGTGGGAGGCGGACGACCACATGTACGGCGGCGTGGTGCCGACCGACCTGGACCTCGCCACGCTGTGGTTCCCGTCGACCGGCTACCAGGGCCGACGCGGCACGGTCATCGGCTACTACCACTTCGGGGCGCAGGCGGAGTCGTACGGCAAGCTCACGCACGAAGAGCGGGCCAAGCGGGCGGTGGACCAGGGCGTCAAGATCTTCGGCGACCGCTACCGCAAGGAGCTGGACACGTCGTTCAGCGTCGCGTGGCACCGCACGGCCGGATTCGAGGGCGGCTGGGTCGGCTGGCCGAACCAGGACGGCCCCGAGTACAAGCTCCTCAACGAGCCGCAGGGCAACGTCTACTTCTCCGGCGACTGGCTGAGCCACACCATCGCGTGGCAGCACGGCGCGTTCACCTCGGCGCGCAAGGTCGTGACCGAGATCCACCAGCGGGTGATGGCGGCATGAACGAGGGGGGCATTGTGGAGATCGCGGGTGCTCGGCCTGAGGCAGCGGACGGCGCCGACGCGGGAGGCCGAACCGGAATGTCGCGTCGCAGAAAGACCGTCGTCGCGGTCGGGTCGGCGATCGCGCTGTTCGGCGGCGGGGTCGCGGTGGCCGAGGCGCACAACAACCGCATCGGGGGCAAGGAGGTCCGGGTCATGCTGCCCGCGGGGCAGAGCAACCCGGCCATCGCGCAGGGCGTCGGCACCGGGCACGAGGTCGCGATCTACACCAGCAGCGGGCTCGGGCCGGGCGCGCTGAACCCGGGCGCGCCCGCGAACAGCCCGGAGCGGTTCACCGATCCGGCGATGACCGCGGGCGCGGAGGGGGTGAGCGTCACCGAGGCGCAGGCCCTGGTCGTGCTGAAGGCGATTCAGGACAACCTGAAGGCGGCGGGGCTCACGCCCGCGGACGTCATCACGATGAAGTGCTACCTGATGAAGCCGCCGGGCGCGGCGACCGCGGACTATGCGGGCTGGAACCGGGCGTACCGGCAGTTCTTCGCGAACATCGACCTCCAGACGCGCAAGCCGGTGCCGGTGCCGATGGGCACCTCGCCCGCGAAGCCGCCGCTGCTGGCGAACAACGCGCGTCCCGCGCGGGCCACGATGGAGGTGGCGTCGCTCGCGGTGCCGGGGTGGCTGGTCGAGGTGGAGGTGACGGCGGCTTATCCGAAGGGTCGCCGGTAGGAGGAGGGCCGGGGGGTGCCGGGCACGGCCCGAGGAGTTGCCGGGCACGGCTCGGGGTTGCGGGGCATGGCCCGGCGGGTGCCGGGCACGGCCCGAGGAGTTGCCGGGCGCGGCACGGGTGTTGCGGGCATAGCCCGGGGGTTGCGGGCATGGCCCGGCGGGTGCCGGGCACGGCTCGGGTGTTGCGGGCATAGCCCGGGTGTTGCGGGCATAGCCCGGGGGTTGCGGGCATAGCCCGGCGGTTGGCGGGCGCGGCTCGGGTGTTGCGGGCATGGCCCGGCGGTTGGCGGGCGCGACGGGAGGCGGGGCCCGGAAGGGTCCCGCCTCCCGGTGCGTCGGCGCAGCGGTGCGGCGGCGGGGTCGGCCGCGCCTGGCTGGTGGGGGG
>NZ_JBPKBH010000014.1:130312-137647 GCF_051388915.1 Yinghuangia sp. YIM S09857
TCCGTTCGGCGCGTGCCGCAATGTGCGACCGGGTTCGGTCCGACCTCACGCCGCCTGTGGCTTGGCCTCGTCCTTCGCGTCGCGCGACCCGGCGTCCTGGGGCTTGGAGCCCGCCTTGGGGCCCCACGTCCACCAGTCCAGTGCGCGGCGGGCGTTCTCGGTGTCGGGGTGCTCGTTGCCGAGGATGCGGGCGCAGTCGTTGCCCAGCGATTCGAGCAGCGCGCGGGCGGTGCCGGCGTCGCCGGACTCGCCCGTCCAGTGCGCGAGGTTGTGGCGCATGACGAGTGTGTCGGGGTGGCCGGCGCCGAGGGCGCGTACCGCGTCGGTCACCAGCGTGCGCAGCAGGTCGCGCGCGCGTACGGTGCCCCCCGCCTCGCCGGTCCACACCGCTTGGTCGTGGCGGGCCAGCAGCGTGTCGCGGTCCTCCGCGCCGAGGACCTGCTCGCGTTCGCCCGCGATGTCGCCCATGAGGCGCGCGGCCTCGGCGGCGTCGCCCGAGCGGCCGATCCAGTGCGCGTGCTGGTGGCGGTTGGTCAGCGTGTCGGCGTGGACGGGGCCGAGCACATCGCTGCAACTGTCGACGACCGGGCGCAGTATGCGTGCGGCGGCCCCGGCGTCGCCGCCCTCACCGATCCAGCGCGCCCACGCGGCGCGCGCGTTGAGCGTTTCCGGGTCGTCCTCGCCGAGCAGTTGCACGTAGTCGGCGGCGACGTTGCGGGCCAGGGCCTCGGCGGTGACGGCGTTGCCGGACACGCCGAGACAGAAGGCCTGGTTGTGGCGCGCGAGCAGGGTGTCGGGGTGCTGCGCGCCGAGCAGCCGTGCGTACTCGTCGACAAGCTCGCCGAAGGCCGCCGCGGCCTCGGCGGTACGGCCCTCCTCGCCGAGCGCGCGCGCCCAGTCGGCGCGTGCGTCCAGCGTGCCGGGGTGATCCGGCCCGAGCTCCTTCAAGGCGGCCTCCGCTTTCTCGTGCAGCGCCTCTATTCGACTCACGTCCCGGGCAGCTCCCGCTGCGTCCTGGCCCGCGACCCGCGCGCTTTGCGTCGCGTCGTTGTCGACACCCATCGTCGTACGCCCTCCCTCGGCCTTCTCCACACCTCTCTCCCCGGTCCGATTCTGCGCGAGACCGGACCCCGAAGCGTGTATATGACGACGTTACGCGCCGCCGCCGTCGGCCGATGCGGGGCTATCCCCAGACTTGCGGGGCACTCCCTAGAGCTGGATGGCCGGTTTCATGCGGGCCATCGTCCAGAGCCTGCGTCTGGACAGGACCAGGGCCGACACGGCCAGTGCCACCAGCAGGTATGCGCCGAGGACCAGGACCGCGCGGGTGAGGATCCAGCCCTCGCCGCCGGAGATCGTCACTCTCAGCCCCTCCACCAGGTAGGTCATCGGGAGCACCTGGTGCAGCCATTGGAACGGCGCCGGGGTCGTCTCGATCGGGTAGAGCCCGCCGCACGAGGTGAGCTGGAGCATCAGCAGGACGAGCGAGAGCGCGTCCCCGATCGCCCCGAAGGCGACGTTGAGCAGGTGGTCGATGGCGACGAAGGCGGCGGCCGCGAGGGCCAGAAGTCCGAGCGTCTGGCCGACCTGGCGCGGGTCGAGGCCGAGTCCGAGGTCGACGACGGCGTACAGGACGTACGCGCCGACCACCCCGAGGAACGCCGCCGGGAGCCATCCGGCCAGCGCGACGGTGAGCGCGCCGGAGCGGCCCGCGAGCGCGCGGGCGTTGAACGGCTTGAGCACGAGATATGCGGTCAGGCCGAACACCCACAGGGCGATGCTGAAGAAGAACGGGGCCATGCCGCGCCCGTACACCTTCGCGGGGTGCAGGTTGTCGACGTCGATCACCACGGGCGCGGTGAGCACGCCCGCGCTGCCCTGCTCCTGCTGCGCACCGGCCGGGGCCGGCACCGAGGCGGCGGCCTGGTCGAGTCCGGCCGCGAGGTCGCCCGCGCCCTGCTGCAACTGCGGCGCGGGGGCGGTGCCGATGCCGGACTGCAACTGGCGGGCCTCGGACGCCGCTTGGCCGAGCTGCTGCCGGAGCGCGCCGAGTTGGGTGAACGCCTGTTGCGCGTATGTCTGTTGCACCGCCTGGGTGATGGCGCTCTGGAGCGTCGCCTTCGCGCTTTCGGCGGCGGTTCCGATGATGAAGCCGTTGGCGTCGTTGAGCGTCATCGTGAGCCGGGCCTGCTGCGGCTGCGCGGTCGGGCCGCTGGCCAGTTTCGCGCTGAAGTCCGGCGGGATGGTGACGGTGAAGTAGTAGTCGCCGTCCCGGAGTCCGTCGGCCGCCTTGCCGGCGTCCACCTGGTGCCACTCGAAGTCGTTGCGCCGCACGACGGTTTCGGTCAGTTGCGCGCCGGCCGCCAGGGTCTGGCCGGACGCGGACACGGGCCGGTCCTGGTTGACGATGGCGACGGGGACCTCGGGGAAGTGCCCGTACGGGTTCCAGTTGGACCACAGGTAGAGCGACCCGTACAGCAGCGGCACGAGCGAGACGGCGATCGGGACGATCAGCAACGGGCCGCGGAAGCGGCGAAGTTCAAGCCAGGCGAGGCGGAGGACGTTCACCGGCGGCTCCCGCCGCGCGCCGCCCGCAGGTGCGTCTGGTGGCCCGGGAGCACCACCACCAGGTCGGCCGCGGCGGCGCCGGGCGGCGGCGGCGCGGTCGCGGTGGCCACGACCGTGGGGCCGGAGTGGGCGAGGGTGCGGACCGCGTGCCAGGCGCGGTCCAGGTCGGTTCCGGCGATGCCGGAGTCGACGTCGTCGACGAGGACGCCGCCCGGCTGCTCGGCGGCGGCGAGGGCGAGAAGCAGCAGGAGCTGCTCGACGCGGGAGAGGTCGCCCGCGAGGGTGTGCGGCGCGTACGGCAGGTCCACCAGGTCGAAGGCATCGGCCAGGGATTCGTCGGAGACGCGCGGGCCGCCGATCGTGCGGCGCTCGGCGGTGAGTTCGCCGACCGTCAGGCGTTCCTCGATGTCGACGACGGGGGTCGCGCGGGCCACCGCGATGCGCCGCCGGGCGTGCGCGGCGCCGCGTGGCAGGGGCGTGCCGTCGACGGCGATGGTGCCTCGGGAGGTGCGGAAGCGGGCGCCGAGCGCGAGGAGCAGGGCGGTGCGCCCGGAGCCTCCGGGGCCAACCAGCACGCTCACGGATCCGGGGCGCGCGTCGAGGGCGATGTCCCGTACGACGATCCCCGCGGGCCCCCGGACGGCGACGCCCTCGGCGACGATCTCCACTCCACGCGCTGACATGCGCCTCCTCGGGCATCCGGTATGCCGAAGGAGATAACCGAGCCAACGCCATGCAAACAGGTGAAATGGGTGAAAAGTGGAGAATGGCCCTTACGCGGTGGGGGCAGGGGTATGGGCCGCCGGGACGTCGGTCCGGACCGTCAGGACGTCGGCGTGGGCCGTCAGGACGTCTCCACCGGCGGCTCGGCGAGGCGCTCCAGGTCGAACTCGCCGTCCTTAACGCCGAGCACGAACGCGTCCCACTCCCCCTTGGTGAACCGCAGGATGGGCCCCTCGGGGTGCGCCGAGTTGCGCATCGCGACCGCGCCGCCGCCGATCTCGGCGGTCTGCACGACGCCTTCGCCGGTGGTGTCCTCGCCGTAACTGATCCACTCGGCGCCGCTGATGTCGCGCGCGTACAGCTCGGCCTTCTCGGCCTCCATCTCCTCCTGCGTCGCCATCGCGAGTCCCCTCTCGTGTGCGGTCGTTCGCGGCACTCCGCGGTTGCCGGGATGCCCGAGAGCAAGGTACGGCACAACGCGACGGCGCGGACACTGTACGTGGGAATCGTCCGGGGAACGCATCACGGGCGGACGGATCGGCCCGCGCGCGTGCCGCCAGGGCGACGGCGAGCAACACCCTGCAAACGGTAGTTTTGTGACGTCTGCGCGACGTTCCCCGTGACCGGGCCGATCCGCCGCACGGCAGGATGGGTCCATGGACGCATCAGGGACGGCCTCATCCGGGACGGCCTCATCCGAGACGGCGCGGCAGGCCCCGGGCGGCGCGGAACCGGCCGCCGCGGCGGCCCCGGCGCGGGGGCGCGGGCGGAGGCAGGGGTACGCGACCGGCGACGCACGGCGCGCGCGCATCCTCAACATCGCGCTTCAGGAGTTCGGCGAGAACGGCTACCGCGGCACCTCGCTCGCGCGCATCGCCGAGCGTGCCGAGCTCACCCAGGCGGGCCTGCTGCACCACTTCCGCAGCAAGCAGGAGCTGCTGACCGCGGTGCTCGACCTGCGCGACAGCATGGACGCCGAGCGCCTGGACCTGTCCAACCTCCCCGACGGCGGCGAGCCCGCGCTGCGTGCACTGGTCGCGCTCGTCGAGCACAACGCGCGCAAACCGGGGATCGTGCAGTTGTTCACGGTCCTGACGGGCGAGGCGGTGACGACGGACCACCCGGCACACGCGTGGGCACGGGAGCGCTACCGCGCACTGTCCACGTCGATCACGACGGCGCTGCGGCACGGCGCCGCGTCCGGGGAGCTGCGCGCGGACCTGGATCCGGAGGCGTGTGCACGGCAGGTCATCGCGATGATGGACGGGCTGCAATTGCAGTGGCTGCTCGACCCGGAGCAGATGGACATGGCGGCGGTGTTCCGGACGTACATCGAGGGGCTGCTCGGACAGATCCGGGCCTGACGCGGCGCGCGGACGCTGCGTCGCGTGTGGGCGCCTGGTGAGTCGCCTGCTCGTGCCGCCTGTTTCTGCCGCCTGTGGTTGTCGCCTGGTGATTCGCCTGTTGGTGCCTGGCGCTCCGCCTGCCTACTCCGCCTGTGGGTCCGGCGGCGCCTCGTCCGCCCCCGGCTCGGCCGCCGTCAGCTCGGTCAGCACCCCCGCGAGGTCCCAGCCCGAGAGGCTGGCTATCGCCTCGCGGAACGTGGTGAGCGCGAACAGGTCGCCGCGCGCGGTCATCCGCCCGTCGACCAGCGCCTTGCGCGGCAGCGAACGGTCGTTGTCCAGCAGCAGGCTCCGCGCGGTCGGGTAGTCCATGTGGATCATGAGGTCCGGCCCCGGCAGCAGTCCGGGACGGACCAGCACGCGGCCGTGGAAGACGTCCAGGTGCAGTTCGGCCGGGTCGTCGCGGCCAGGGACGTCACTGACCACGATGTCGACGACGGCCGGGTGCGGCGTGCGCTTCTCGGGGTCCGGGGTGATCAGGCGGCTGAGGCGCGAGACCGCGGCTATCCACTCGTCCGACATGAACGGGTAGCGCTCCAGCGCGGGCGCGTCCGGTTCCTCGGACGCCTGCGCGGTCGGCTCGGTGCTCTCCGCCTCCAGCACCTTGCCCAGCGTCTCGCCGAGCTGACGGGTCGCCAGACGCCGCATGGCGCGGGCGAGTTCGCTGTCGACGGCGCGCTGCGCGAGTGGGCGGAGCCGCCGGATCAACTCGGCCATCTCGGGCGCCTCCTCCAGCGAGGAGTCCTTGAGGTAGTGCTGCCACAGATACGTCTCGGTCAACTGCATGAACGAGCCCGCCACACGCTCCATATCGGCGCGGAGCGCGCGCAGGTGGTCGAGCACCGCGTGTACGGGGACGCCTGCGGCGTGCAGTTCGGCGCATACCGCGAGTTCGCGCGGGCTGGGGACGCGGAACAGCGTGAGCGAGTCGTCCTCGGGCTCCAACAGCCCGAACTGCACGGCGCCGGCGATGACCACCGGATCGGACAGCCCGCCGAACATGCCGGTCAACTCGGCACGTGTCATCCTGCCGGGTTCCTCGTCGCTCCAGGGCCCGGTGACCTCCGCGACCAGGCCGAGCACGCCGCCGAGGCTGCGCCCGTTGTCCCACGCGTCGAGCAGTTCCTTGATGCTGACCAGGCTGTAGCCGCGCTCCAGGAGTTGGCCGATCAGCCGCAGACGCGCCAGGTGGCCGCCGTCGTACAGCGACACCCGGCCGGCCCGGCGCGGCCGGGGCAGGAGCCCGCGGTCCTGGTACGCCCGTACGTTGCGCACGGTCGTACCGCCCTCGCGGGCGAGGTCCTCGATCCGATACTCCGCCAACCTCGTGCCTCGCGATCCTTGTGTGTCACCCTCACCCGGCCACGCGCTCCCCCGCCACGGCTCCGGGAACGGTTCCGGGAACCGGTCCGGCGGCCGACGTCGCCCGTCGTGTTTCCGCGTCGACGCCCCAAGTCGACCGGCAGCTCGACGGACCGCGGTTTCGTGGCTGGGCAGCAACGTAATGCAGGAGGGCTGGAACCTCGATCACGAGGAGGAGGAGAACGTGGGGATCAATCAGGGCAGAACACGACATACTCTGAACTAATTCCGGCTTTGTGTCCTCTGTCGCGTCCGACGAACGGGCACATCGACCAGGTTGGGGCCGATCGTCCGGACGCGGGTCAGGGGATGACGACGACGGGCCGCTTCGCGTGTTTCACGAGACGGCACGACACCGAGCCGAACAGGCGGCTCACAAAACCGGAGGAACCGCCGACGACGATCGCGTCGGCGGCGAACTCTTTGGCGACGTCCTCGATCTCGTGGCAAATGTCGCCGCCGCGTTCGACGAGGATCCAGGGCACGTCGCTCAGATGGTCGGCACAGGCGAGTTCGAGGCCGAGCGCCTCGGAGCGGTTGTCGGGCACGTCGATGAACACCGGGGGCTCGCAACCGGCCCACACCGTGGCCGGGATGCGGTTGGCCACGTGCACGATGACGAGCCCGCCGCCGATCCGACGGGCCATTCCGGCCGCATACGCCAGTGCGCGTTCGCTTGCCCCCGAGCCGTCGAAGCCGACGACGACCGGGTGCTGGAACGCGGGGTCGCGGGGACGCGGGGATTCGGGACGGAGCAACGGGGTGCCGTCCGGCAGGTCACTGAAGTCGAAAGCAGCCATGGCAATCGGGCGTCTTTGCTGAGGAGGAGCGCTGCGCGGCCCCTCAGAGATCAAATAAAGAGCCTATGCATACAGATTACGTCTTGCGGTCGGAATCGGACAGGCCGTGCGGTGGTCGAGCACGCACGATATCCGCCTACTCGGCCGTACGGGAGCCCCCCGGCCCCGGGAAACCTCCATCAGAGTGAAGTCATCACCGAACGACACCCCAACAGCCCCCGCACCACCGGTACTACCCCTCCCCGCACCCCCAACCCTCTTGTCCATTTCCCCCCGTAGCGCCCGCCACCCCAAACCAACCACCGACGCCCCTTGGCACCCGGCCTCGCCGCGCACGCGTCCCACCCGACAGCAGAAGGAACTTGGCCACCCGCAAGCGGTCGCGGTCGGCTGTTGGCGCGCAGCGCCGGGCGGCGCCGAAGGTGCGGTCCGGAAACTGGGGCATGCGGGCGGGCGCACGGCTGCGGGTGAGGGGCGTG
>NZ_JBPKBH010000014.1:137824-160057 GCF_051388915.1 Yinghuangia sp. YIM S09857
ACCGCCGACGGGGCGAACCTCCCGCAGTCCCACAGCCCTCCCGGCGTCGCGCTCCCTGGGCACCCGCACCGACCGCCCGCGGCCGGATGGCGACGGTCGCGCGGTGGTCAGTAGGGGGCGGGGGTTTGGTCGGCGATGGGCCAGTTGGGGGAGCGGCAGGCACGCACCCGCGGGAGCGACGCCGCGGCGGGGGCGGCGTCGTACGACGACACGACCGACGGCGACCGCGGGGCCGGGTCGGCCGAGTCGGCCGAGTCGGCCGGGTCGGCCGGGTCGGCCGGGTCGGCCGGTCGGCCCGTCGCCCAGGTCAATCGGGTCGGCCAGGTCGGCCGGTCAGCCCGGTGCGCCCCGTCAGCCGGGTCGGCAGGTCGGCCGGTCGGCCGGTCCGCCGGGCCGGCCGGTGGCGCGAAAGGCGCGGGGCGGTGGGCGTGGTGAGGCTGGCTGCGCGTTCACATTCCCGGTGCCGCCTACCCGCGCTGCGTCCTCCACGCGCCCGCGCTTGCGGATGGGCGGCCGTGGTCTCTCGTCGGCGCCGCCGGTGGATGGGCGGAGGGTGGCCGGGCGGTGGCGCGAAATGTGCGCAGGGGGCCTTCGGGGTGGGGTTGTGGCGGGAATGGGGTGGCGAAGGGTTGTGTGGGGGTGGGGGCCGTTACCCGTGGGGGCGGGTGGGCGTTGCACAGGGGGACACCGCGTGTCCGGGCGGCCTGCGTCGGCCGGGGCGGCGATCCCGAGTGCGCGGCACCGTCGCGGACGCCGACCCCGGGCCGGCCGGGCCCAGCCCGACCGTCGCGGCACGGCCGGATCCTTGCCCTGGAACCGCCGTTCCGCACGGGCCGCCCGTATGAACCGAGGTACGGCATTGGCCCCGCGAAGGACCCCCGCACGGCCTCTGCGGCCGCGTGCGGCATCCGGGCGGGCGTCCGGACGCCGCGCCCGCCCCGGGCCGGCGGGAGGGCCGCAGGCGCCCGTCCAGGCGCCTTCCGGGGCGTGTCCGCCGGATGGCGGCGGTCCGGGCCAACCCACCGATCGGTCGCCGGTCGGGGTCGAGGAGATCGCGCCCTGGTACGCGGCCGGGGCCGCGTTCACCGTTGTCAGCCTGCCGGCCGGACGCGTCGACGTGCTGTCCGCACTCGCCGTCGGCGGCGGTGTGCTGACCGTCGGTGCGGTGGCGTGGCTGGTGATCCTCGGGAATTCCTCACACACCGTGACCAAGTAGACATAGATTTCATTCACGAAATTCGTTGTGCAACCCGGGCATTGCTCATCGAAGAGTCTCCGAGGGTGGTGTGACCGCCATCACAAACAGGCATATCTACATAACGTCACGTGGAGAACACCATGCATAGACAAGCCCAGAAAGAGTAAGTTCCGATCTTGGGTGACTTGAGTGGCGTGTGTGAACTACTGAGACTCGCCATCAACGACCCCTCCCGCCCCGCCGGTGCTCGACCGGAGGGGGTCGCGGAGGGCTGAAGGGGGCGATCGGAGCCATGAGCAGGACCGACGGTCGACAGGCGGGTCGGCGCGAGTCCACGGCCGCGGAGGAGTCCGCGGCCGCGCAGGCGTCCGCCGACGTGTCGATACCTTCGGCGCGCACCGGCGAACGGCAGGCTCCGGTCCCCGCGCCGAGAACCGGGTACGGCGCGAACGGGGGCCTGGGGGAAGCGGATTCGGCCATCCCGCCGGACTCCGCCGAGGACGGCGGCACGGTCGGTTTCGACCCCGGAGTCGGCGCCGTACCGGACGACGACGACGGGGAGAGCGACGTGGCGGTCGCGGGGACCGACGCGGAACCGGGCCGGATCGCGGGCTCCGGCGACGGCCTGGCGGAGGACGACGGCGCGGACGAGGTCGGGACGTACGCGGAATGGCCCGCACGGCTCATCGGCCGGCGCCGGGCCGAGACCATCGCGGTGCTGCTCTTCTCGAACTCGCCGATCCTGGAGAGCTCGATCCCCATCTCCGTCTTCGGCGTCGACCGCAGAGACGCCGGGGTCCCGAACTACCGATTACTGGTATGTGCCGCCGAGCCAGGACCGCTGCGCACCACCGGCGGGGTCGAACTCATCGCGCCGCACGGCCTCGACGGCCTGCACCGCGCGGGCACGGTGATCGTCCCGGCGTGGCACTCGCCCTCACGTACGCCGCCCGCCCCCGTCCTGGACGCGCTGCGCCGCGCGCACCGCGAGGGCGCGCGTGTGGTCGGCCTGTGCGGCGGGGCGTTCGTGCTCGCCGCGGCCGGCCTGCTCGACGATCGGCCCGCGACGACGCACTGGATGTACGCGCCCGCGCTCGCCAAGTCGTTCCCGAAGGTCCGCGTCGATCCGCGCGAACTGTACGTGGACGACGGCGACGTGCTGACCAGCGCCGGCACCGCGGCGGGTATCGACCTGTGCCTCCACCTGGTGCGCATCGACCACGGCTCGGACGCGGCCAATGCGCTTGCGCGTCGGCTGGTGGTACCGGCGCACCGGGTCGGCGGGCAGGCCGCGTACATGGACCTGTCGCTGCCGGAGGAGATAAGCGGTGATCCGCTGGCGACGGTGATCTCGTGGGCGTTGGAGAACCTGTCGGAGAAGTTCGACATAGAGGTGCTGGCAACGCGCGCGTATATGAGTCGCCGTACGTTCGACCGCCGCTTCCGGTCGCTGACCGGCAGCGCGCCACTGCAATGGCTCCTGACCCAACGCGTCCTCCAGGCACAGAGGATGCTGGAGACCACCGAGTTGCAGGTGGAGGAGATAGCCCGGCGCTGCGGCTTCCGGTCCCCGGTGGCGCTGCGCGGGCACTTCCGCAAGCAATTGGGAATCCCGCCGGCCGCGTACCGGGACGCCTTCCGGACGCGCGAGCCGGAGGGGGTGGCAGTCGAGGCGGAGGCAGGGCGGCCATAACGGCGTGGGCACCGTCGGCAAATCGCGGTCGGCGGACCATGGTCGGCAGATCGCGGTCGACAGTTACGGCCTGCGGACGCGAGATTGCGGTCGCGCGATTGCGGTGTATCGGCCGAAGGCCCTGGCGGGGCTCACAGGGCCTAGGCTGATCCACTATGAATGACCGCTTGGTCTGGATCGACTGCGAGATGACCGGACTCGACCTCACCCGGGACGCCCTTGTCGAGGTGGCCGCGCTCGTCACCGACTCGGAGCTCAACGTCCTCGGCGACGGGGTCGACGTCGTGATCCGCCCGCCCGCCGAGGCGCTGGCCGGCATGCCCGACGTCGTGCGCGCAATGCACACCGCGTCGGGTCTGCTCGACGTGCTCGACGACGGGGTGACGCTGGCGGAGGCGGAGGCGATGGTGCTCGCGTACGTCCGCGAGCACGTCAGCGAGGGGCGCAAGGCCCCCCTGTGCGGCAACTCGGTCGCCACCGACCGCGGCTTCCTGGCCCGCGACATGGCCGCGCTGGAGGGCTACCTCCACTACCGCATCGTGGACGTCTCCTCGATCAAGGAGCTCGCCCGCCGCTGGTACCCGCGCGTCTATTTCCAGTCGCCGCCGAAGACCGGCAACCACCGCGCGCTGGCCGACATCAAGGACAGCATCACGGAGCTGAAGTACTACCGGGACGCGATCTTCGTGCCGCAGCCGGGCCCTGACACCGACACCGCCAAACAGATCGCCGCCCGCTACACCGTGCCGCAGGTGCCCCTGAGCTGACCTCGGCGTCTCCCCGGAACAACCCGGGAGCGAGCACCCCTCGATCCCCTGTACACTCTTTCTCGCTGCTCCGGTCGCAAGGCCGGGACGGGCGTGGTGGGTGTAGCTCAGTTGGTAGAGCACCTGGTTGTGGTCCAGGACGTCGCGGGTTCGAGTCCCGTCACTCACCCAAGTTGATCAAGGCGTTGACCTGCATGTTCGGGTCAACGCCTTGATTGTTTCCGGGGGTCGGCCACACGGCGGTCCTTTGTTGCCGGTGAGCGGCTGCTGCCGTGCGGTCGGCGGCGGCTCCCCTTTTGTGTCGGTTGTACGGCCGCAGCGGGGTGGTCGGCTTCACCCTTTCGGGTGGACGGTCGGGCGGGTGGCGGATTGCGGGCCGGTGGGCGTGCGGGGCGCGCCTAGCCTGGGGGGATGGGTGGTGGTGGCGTCCTCCGGATCGGCACACGTTCCTCGCCGATGGCGATGGCGCAGGCGGAGCATGTGGCCGGGCTGATGCGCGCGCAGTGGGTGGTGCGCGAGGTCGAGATCGTGCCGTACACGACGTCCGGCGACCGGTGGGCCGGGAGCTTGGCGGAATTGGGCGGCAAGGGGGTCTTCGTCAAGGAGATCGACCGCGCGCAACTCGCGGGCGAGGTGGACGTGGTCGTGCACTGCCTCAAGGACATGCCGGGGGACGAACCGCTCCCGGAGGGGCTGGAGATCACCGCGTACCTGCCGCGCGACGACGTGCACGACGCGGTGGTGACCGCGGACGGGACGAAGCTGCGGGACCTGCCGAAGGGCGCGCGCGTCGGGACGAGTTCGGTCCGGCGTACGGCGCAACTGAAGGCGCTGCGGCGCGATCTGACGGTGGTTCCGGTACGCGGCAACGCGAACTCCCGGCTGGCCGAGCTGGACGCGGGCGAGTTCGACGCGCTGCTGCTCGCCGCCGCGGGCCTGCGCCGGATCGGGCTGCACGGGCGGATCACCGAGGCACTGCCGACGACATCGATGATCCCCGCGGTGGGCGCCGGGGTGCTGGCGTTGCAGTGCCGGACGGGGGACGCCGAGTCGGTGGAGGCGGTCGCCGGGCTCGACCACGCGCTGACGCGCGCCTGCGCGACGGCGGAGCGGGCCATGCTGCGCGTTCTGCGCGGGCACTGCGCGAGTCCCATCGCCGGCCACTGCGCGCCGAAGGACGACGGACTCGCGCTGCACGCCGCGGTGTTCAGCCCGGCGGGCGACGTGGTTCTGGAAGCGTTCGAGAACGGCCTTGCTCACACGCCGGATTGGGTCGGCGAGGCGGCCGCCAACACGCTGCTCGACCAGGGAGCGCGGGCGTTGATCGATGCGATTCCGCATCCTTGAGCGCGGGCCGGGGCCGGTGGGCGGGTGCGTGAGGGCGTCGGTTTGCGTGTCGGTGTGAGCTTCGGCGCGCGGATGCGGGCGTGAGTGTGTCGACGTGCGGGACGGGCAACTCATCGCGAACGCACCGCGAACGCACCGCGACGGTTTCGGCGCTACATTTGGGGCCGTGCGTCAGGTGTGGGAGTCGTGGGACGGGATCCTGCTGGTGTGGGCCGTGGCCGTTCCGGTCGTCGTGGGAGCGTGCGTACCGGCCGTACGGCTGAGGATCCGTCGGGGACGGCCGCCCGCAGAAGCGTTGCGATTCACCGTCGCGGAAGCCGGGATCGTCCTGGGCACGTTGCCGTGGGTCTGGATGATCCTGACGCCGGTGTACGGCGAACGCGGGGTGAGCGCCGTACCGTTGCGCGATCTCGCGGCGACGCTGGCGTCCACCCCGGCCGACGTGCTGGTGCAAGTCGGCGCGAATCTCGCGGTGTTCGTACCGCTCGGGTTCCTTCTCCCGCTGCGTTGCCCCGCGTTCGCGGGTGCCGCACGCATGGCACTGGTCGGAGCGGCGGCGTCCCTGGCGCTGGAGACCGCGCAGTACGTGCTCGACATGGGGCGCGTCTCGTCGGTCGACGACGTGTTGATGAACGCCGCCGGTGCGGCCGCCGGGGCGCTGTTGTCGCAGGTGCATGTGGCGCGGCGCGAGTCGGCCCGCTCGTACGGCGACCGGATCGCGGCGCGGCTACTTCTTCGGCTTCGGATCGTCTGACGCCTCGGCCCCGTCGGCCCCGCCCGCTCCGCCGTTCTTGCGGAGTCTGCGCAGGTATTCGCGGGTCCAGCCGGTCGTCCTGACCACTTCGGACTGCTTCACGCCCGCCTTGACCGCGGCGACCGCGGCCTCCTTGAGAGCCTGGCGGGCTTCCTCGTGTGCCTTCTCGGTCCGCCGGTACGTCTTGGCCGCCTTGGCCAGTTCTTCGGCGGCTTCACTCTGATCCACAACGTCAGGATGTCATATGGAAAGGCCCAGTGAGTAGGCCAACCGAGTTGACATCATGGGCGGAACCATGGAGTATGGCAGTCGACATAAAGATGAACATCAGGTTAACACGACCTGGCCGGTGCGGAACGCGAGACGTTCCCGCGAACGTCCGACGAACGTTTCCGCGCACTGGACCCGCACTGGACCCGGATTGAACCGAGTACTTCCCGGAGGGGGCAACGCCATGAAGAAGATGCACTCGTCCCGCACTGTTCCCGCACAGTGCCGACTGTGCGGGGAGCCGTACCTCGCGGCACTGCACCCGCGCACGCTGGTCGAGGTCCCCGCCGGGGGCGACCCGATGGGCGGCCGCCTGACGGTGTTCGACGGCGAGACCTACATGGTCGAACGCCACACGCCGTGCTCCGCCGCCCACCGCGACGGCCTCCCCTACTGATCCCCTGGTGATCCGCCCGGCGATCGCCCCTGGTGATCCGTAAGTGATCCGCTACTGATCCGCGCCGTCTTCCGGCGCCGCCGGGTCGCCCAGGTCCGCGAGGACTTGGGCGACCATTCCCGTGGTGACCCAGTCGGCACCGCCGGAGCCGAGGAGTTCGCCGTACGTCGTGACCTCGACGTACGTGCGCTCCTCCGCGCCCGAGCCGTGCACCACGATGTGCGCTTCGGCGCGCAGCAACTCCATTTCCTCCTCGGTCAGTTCGGCCGAGTAGAGCCACGCCCGGTGCGCGGACGACGACGCGGCGACCTGCCGCACCCCGTGCGCGCGCAGGCGATCGGCGGGCAGCGCGAACCCGGTCTCCTCCCGCACCTCCGCCAGCGCGCGTTCGTCGGGCGGGATGCCGTCCGGCCCCGATCCGCCCGGCAGTTCGCGCACGTAGCCGTCGCGGGCGAGACCGGGCGCACGGAACTCGCGTACCAGCACCAATTGCGTGTCCCGCAGCGCGGGTGCGCGCCGGTAGAGGAGCACCGCACTGATGTCCGGTCGCGCGACCACGACTTCGTTGGCCTTGATGCGTCCGCCCTCCGCCGCGATCGCGACGGAGACATGCACGGCCCAGAAGACGACTGACCGCCCCGCCTCGGTACGGAACGTCCAGACGAGGTGCGCGCCGAGCAGCGTGTTGCCGGCCGCGCGCAGTGCCGCGTACCAGGCCCGGAAGACCGGCGTCGTCCACACCAGCAGCGGTACGTCCCGCTCCCCCGCGGCCCGGCGCTCCCCGGCCCCGATCCGTTTCAGCGCGAGGCCCAGGGTCTCGTCCAGGGTTTCCGCCAGGGGAACATCGCGGTCGCGTGCATACTCGCGCTGGTATCGCACCCGTGGCGCGCCGGGCGGTGAACCGAACACCGCGCGTCCGCCGTCCTTCGTCCACCCCCACTCGTCGTTGGTGGTGAGCCCGGGCAGTGTCGCAAGGTCGCGCGGCACCCAGAAGACCACCTGGTCCGCGATCCGCAGCCACCGCAGCTCCCACAGGCGCTGGTCGTCGTAGTCCACCCAGGCCCGCCCGTCGGCGGGTTCGGGGACGAAGACCACCAACTCGCCGGGCCCCGACCACCTTTGGCGGATCAGTTCGACGGCCTCCGGCCGCCACGACGGGACTTCGGCGCTGCGCGGCGTCGGTCCGGCGAGGAACACGCTCGCGTCCCACGCGGCGGGCGGCTCGTCGCCCGCGTGGACGACGGTGACGGAACCGGGCAAGGCGACCTCCACATGCGCGGACGCCAACGGCCTTGCGGCGCACGGCCCGTGGCGGCGTTCCTCGGGCCGATCATCGCATCCGGACGGCCGACAGCGCCTGGTCGTAGAGCTTGCACGCGGTCTCCGCGTCCATGCGCACGCCGTTGAGCAGCGCGGAGCCTTCGGTCGTGACGTGTTCGACGGCGTCCGCGGGTGTCCCTCCCGAGGCGGTCCCTTGTGTCGGAGCGCTTCCCTCAAGCCGTGCCGACGTCCCGTCGATCCGCGCCCCGAGTCCGGCGTCCACCGGTCGGCCGGCGCCGACCGCCCGCACGAAGGCGTCGATTCGGTCGGCGACGTCGTCGACGGTCCGCTGGTCCGGCACCGGGGCGCCGCCGTCGACGTACGCCGACGCCGCGGTGATCGAGTCGGTCATGCGCTCCACCGCGACCAGCACCGGCCAGAAGGCCGCCGCCCGCCGCGACGTCGGCGGCGGCTCGGCCAGAGCCTGCTGGAACACCGTCCGCGCGCCCGTGAGGGTGTTGTACGCCCGCCTCCGCGCCCGCGAGCGCACCGCCCGCCCGTCCGCCCCCTCCGCGAGCAGCAGCCGCAGGTAGGCGGCATTCGCCTCGGACGCCGACGCCACCATGTTCGGCAGCCGCGTCCGCCGACCCTCCGGCCACAGCAGGTAGCCGAACACCAGCACGATCGCGCAGCCCAGCAGCGTGTCGAGTATGCGCGCCGGGACCAGGCCGCCGACGCCCTCGTGCCCGAGTTGGTCGGTGAACAGCAGCATCAGCGGCGTGATCGCCGCCGTCTGCATGCCGTAGCTGCGCGAGGTCGCGATCGGCAGCAGGAACCCGAGGGCCGCGACGACCGGGACGTCCGGCCAGCCGCGCGGCACGTACGTCAGCAGCGCGGCGGCCACCGCGACCCCGACCAGCGTCCCGGCCGCGCGCAGCACGCCGCGTACGAACACCGAGCCGAAGTCCGGCTTGAGCACGAAGGTGATGGTGAGCGCGACCCAGTAGGAGCGCGGCAGGTCGGCCACCTGCACGAGCACCGAGGCAATACCGATGCACAGCGCCAGGCGCGCGCCGTACGTCCAGGCCGCCCGACTGGCCACGACCGCCGCCATATTGCGCAGGCCCGCGCGCGGACCCCACGCCATATGCGGCACACCGAGCGCGTCCGGGTCGCGCGCGAACACGCCGGTGGCGTCCGGGGACGGCGGGGCCAGCCGTCCGGCCGCGTGCCGCAGTGCGGCCCGCATCGCGGTCTCCGCGGGCGATTTCGGCACGAACCCCGGCTCGACCGCAACGTCGTGCCCGGTGGCCACGGCGTCGCCCAGGCGCGTGACGGCCTCCGCGAACTTCGGGTCCACCGGGGTCTCGCGCGCCAGGGCGGCGATCGCCTCAAGGATCGGGTTGACCGCGTTGAGCTGGATCATCAGGTGTTGCGTCGCCGGGTCCCGGCCGGGGGAACCGGCGCGGTGGCGCACGAGGACGTCGTACGCCTGGTCGATCGCCGCCCCGATGTCGCGCCCCGCACCGGGCCGCCGCCCGGGCCCTTCGGCGGCGCGCAGGCGGTCGGCGGCCGCGTAGTACACCTCGGCGACCGCCGCGCGCTCCGGCCGTCCGCGCCGCCACGGCCATGCCACGAGGGCAAGCAGCAGCACTCCCGCCCCGCCCGCGATCAGCAGCGCGGGCGGCAGCCACCACGGGTCCGGCATCGGGACGCCGGTGCCGACCACGGTCATGAGCAGCAGCATGAGGCCGCACGACGACGCGATGCCGCCGATCGGGCTGATGACACCGGAAAGGAGGGCGGTCGCCACCAGCACGGAGACCGTCGTCCAGCCCCGGTCCGCGACCTGATGGCCCATCACGATGCCGAGGGCTCCGGCGAGTTGCGGGGGCACCATGCGGATGACGCGGAGCCGGTACGCCTCGTCGCGGTCCAGCACGACCATGTTGAGTGCGCCGAGGGAGGCGAGGACGCCGTACGCGACCCTGCCGGTGGCCACCCCGACGGCGAGCGGCCCGGCGAGTGCGAGGGCCGCGCGTCCGGCCGCCGCCCAGGGGATCGGGGCCCGGCGCGGGGCGAGTGCGCGCAGGAACCAGTGGGCGTCGGCTGCCGCGTGGCCCACCGGGTCCTCCGTGCCGTGGTGCGGATCGATCTGGGATCACCTTATATCCGATCAAAACGCGCACATCGTATGCAGTCTGCATAACGTTTGGGACTCCAACCGCGCCGTGTGCCCGGCGTACCCCCGCCGTCCTCCCCCGCGCGCCGCGCTTGCGGGACAATCACCACGGGAATCGACCTACGGGGAGGCGTACTGCGCGTGGCTGAGTGGTGGCTCGCCGGCCGGTACCGGCTGATCGAGGAGTTGGGCTCCGGTGGCATGGCCGTCGTCTGGCGCGCCCGTGATACGCATATGCACCGGTATGTCGCGGTCAAACTGCTGCGGGACGTGTACGGCGTTCCGGGAGCGGCCGACCGCTTCGCGCGCGAGGCGCGCACCGCCGGCACCCTGTCGAGCCCGCACATCGTCACCGTGTACGACTTCGGCACCGGGCTGTTGCAGGCGGGCGACCCCGACGATCCGCACACGCCGCCGACCGCCCCCGCACACCCGCCGTCGCCGCACGCACCGCCGAGCCCCGGCGACCTGGTGCGCCAGGCCGTGTACGTCACCATGGAGCTCGTCCCCGGCCGCTCCCTCGCCAAGGTGGTCGCCGACGAGGCCCCGCTGCCGCTGCCTCGCGTCCTCGACCTGGCCCGGCAGCTTTGCGACGCGCTGGAGGTCGCCCACGACTCCGAGGTGCTGCACCGCGACATCAAGCCCGCCAACATCATGGCCAGCGACAAGGGCGTGCTGAAGGTCCTCGACTTCGGCATCGCACGCTCCATGAAGGCGCTGGCGACCGGTGCCACGCTCACCCGACCGGGCGCGGTACTCGGCACGGCGGCCTACATGTCCCCGGAGCAGGCCAACGGGCACCCGGCCGACCCGCGCTCCGACCTCTACTCGACCGGCTGCCTGCTGTACGAACTCCTCACCGGGCTGCCGCCGTTCGGCTTCGGCGACGTGCCGAGCCTGCTGTTCCGGCACGTGCACGTCGCCGCCGAGTCCCCCGCCCGGGTCCGCGACGACCTGCCCGACCAAGCGTGCGACCTGGTGCTGGCGCTGCTCGCCAAGAGCCCCGACGACCGCCCGCAGAGCGCCGCGGAGGTACGCCGGCTCATCGACGCCGTGCCGCCGCAACCGCCGGTGCGCGTACCGTCCGTGCCCGTGCAGGCGGAGGAACTGGCGCGCCGGATGGCCGAGGTGCCCGGGCTCGCGCCCCCGGACGCCGTCGCGCTGCTGCGCAAGCTCCTGCCGGAGCACAACCGGGTGTTCGGGCACGACCACCCGCGCACGCTCGGAGTCCGCGACGACCTCGCGTACCACCTGGGCCGCTCGGGCGAACACAACACGGCGGTGAAGGTGCTGCGCCAACTGGTCACCGACTACACGCGCGTACGCGGTCGCGAGCACCCCGACACGCTCGGCGTGCGCCGCAACCTCGCGCACTGGACGGGCAAGGCGGGCGACCCCGCGGCGGCGGCACTGCTGCTGCGGGATCTCGTGCCTGCGTACATGCGCGTCCACGGGCCCACCGATATCGACACGTTCAAGGTGCGGCGCGAACTCGCCCTGCGCATCGGCCGGTCGGGAGACGCCGACGAGGCCGTCCAGTTGCTCCAGGAACTGATCCTGGACATGACGGAGGCTCTCGGCGGCGAACACCGGGACGTCATCAGGGCACTTGAGGACCTGGCGTTCTGGGAACGGCGCATGACGCGGCCGCAACGGACGGGGTGACCTGACCGGCGGGCGCTCCGGTCACCCCGGTTTCGCCGATTGCGGCGATTGCCCCGGCGGCGCCAAGTGCCTTGGTCAAGCGGGTACTTCCGACTCACAGTGCGAGCATCTCCCGCAACTCGCGCTTGAGCACCTTTCCCACCGCGTTGCGCGGCAGTGGGCGGTCGCTGAAGCGCACGATCGTCGGGACCTTGAACGCGGCGAGCCGCAGCGCCACATGCCCGCGCAGCTCCGCCGCGGACACCGTCGCACCGGGCTGCGTCTCGACCACCGCCGCGACCTCCTCGCCGAGTTCGCGGTGCGGTACGCCCACCACCGCGACGTCCGCGACCGCCGGGTGCTCGAACAGCACCGCCTCGATCTCCGCCGAGTAGACGTTCTCGCCGCCGCGGATGATGACGTCCTTGAGCCGGTCGACCACGTACACAAGGCCGTTCGCGCCGACATGGCCAAGGTCGCCGGTGCGGAACCAGCCGCCCGGGAAACAACTCGCACTCTCCTCCGGGCGGTTCCAGTAGCCGCGGGCGATGTGCGGGCCGCGGAAGCGGAGTTCGCCGGTCTCGCCGGGCGGCATCTCGCGCCCGGTCGCCGGGTCGACGACTGCGACGTCGACCACCGGGACGGGACGGCCCACGCTGTCGGGGTGTTCGTAGTACTCCTCACCGGAGTTGGCCACCACGGCGCTGGTCGTCTCGGTCGTGCCGTAGCCGTTGAGCGGCGACACCGCACGGCCCGACATCCGGGCCACCCCGTCCACCAGGTCCGGCGGCACCGGTGCGCCGCCCGCGCCCAGGCTCAGCAGCGAGGACAGGTCGTACTTCCCGCGCACCGGGGACTCCAGCAGGCGGCGCAGCAGGGGGGGCACCATCGTCGCGCTCGTGACGCGCTCCGATTCGATGAGCTGGAGCGCGCGTTCGGTGTCCCAGCGGCGCATGAGCGAGAGCTTGGCGCCCTGCCCGGCGGCGGCGTACAGGCTGACCAGCCCGGCGATGTGGAAGAACGGGTAGACCTGGAGCGCGCTGGGGCGCGGCATTTCGGGCGCGGCGGCGTAGAAGGCGGGCATGCCCTTGGTCAGCATCTCCGTCGGCACGCCGGCGCGGGCGAGGTGCACGGCCTGGAGCAGTTGGATCGTGTGCAGGTTGGTGGTGTGGTTGCGCTGCGTTCCGACCGCGCCCTTGGAACGGCCCGTGGTTCCGGAGGTGTAGAGGATCGTCGCGTCGTCGTCGGGGGTGATCTCGGCCGCGGGCAGCGGGCAGGGTCCCGACCAACTGCGAAGCGCGGCCGAGAGGTCGTTCGTGCCGGGGCGGATCGCGCCCTTCGGGTGCGCCACGAGCACGGCCCGCACGCTCGCGGGCACCGCGTCCTCCCCTGCGGCCGCGAGCAGGTCGGCGCGCTCGCCGTCGGCGATCAGTACACACGTGCCGGAGTCGGCGAGCGCGTAACCGAGTTCGTCCGCGGTCCACCATGCGTTGAGCGGCACGGTGATGGCGCCGAGGACCTGGGTGGCCCAGAAGGCGAGGATCCATTCGGGGTGGTTGCGCATCGCGATGGCGACGCGGTCGCCTTTGCGCACACCGAGATCTTCGGCGAGGTGGCGTGCCAAGTGGCCGACGAGCCGAAGCTGTTCGTCGTAGCCGACGCGTCCGGTCTCGTGCACGAGTGCGTCCGCACCGCCGAATGCGGCGGTCGCCTCGAAGACCGCGCGGAGCGTCGCGGGGGCGGAGGCGAACTCCCGCCACGGCGTGCCCTCATGGTCGGTGTGGACGATGGCGAACACCGAGTCCGGGGCGGTCAATTCCGCCAATGCCTGTGTGCGGTCGAGCATTCGCCTGCACCTCCTGGCCGTACGCCATGCCTGTTCGCGCGTTGCGGGGACCCGGGGTGGAGCGGGGTAGAGCAGGGGGACGGAGATGGAGCGGGGGGACGGAGATGGAGCGGGGGTGGAGCGGCACCACAGTAGTCCGGCGCGCCGCGTACCAGAACAGTTTCCGGGCAACCGTGTGTTTCGCCAGAGGGGCTGGTGCGTCGCGGCGCGACAGTGCAATGTGTTGAGCGAGCGTTCGTCAGGTCTGGCCGCGTCGGAGGAGTACCTTTCCATGGAGTACGAGCAGATCGCCACGGAAGCCAAGGACGGCATCCTGACCGTCCGGCTGGACCGGCCGGAGCGGATGAACGCCTACACGTTCCGCATGCGCGCGGAGATCTCCGACGCGCTGGACCGGGCCGACGCCGACGACGACGTCCGCGTGGTGGTCTTCACCGGCAGCGGCCGGGCGTACTGCGCGGGGGCGGACCTCGAACACGGCGCGCAGACATTCGACCCGACCGCCCACGGCACGGTGACGGGCGAACCGGAGCCGGACGCCGAGGACTTCCGCGACGACGGCGGGAAACTCGTCATGCGGCTGTTCCGTTCCACGAAACCGCTGATCGCCGCCGTGAACGGACCGGCGGTCGGCGTCGGCGCGACCATGACGCTCCCGATGGACATCCGGCTCGCCTCCTCCGACGCCCGCTTCGGCTTCGTCTTCGCCCGCCGGGGCATCACGCCGGACGGCTGCTCGACGTGGTTCCTCCCCAAGGTCGTCGGCATCGACCGGGCACTCGAATGGTGCTTCACCGGCCGCGTGTTCGACGCCGCCGAAGCCCACGAGGCCCGTCTCGTACGGGAGGTCGTCGCCCCGGAGGACCTCCTCGACCGCGCGTACGAGATCGCCCGTGGCATCGCCGAACGGACCCCCGCCGTCGCCGTCGCGGTAACCCGGGCCCTGCTCTGGGGCGTCCAGTCCGAACCCGACCCGTGGACCGCCCACCGCCTCGAATCCCGCGCCCTCCACTGGGCCGGCCAATCAGCCGACGCCCACGAAGGAGTCCTCGCCTTCCTGGAGAAGCGGCCCCCGAACTTCACCCTCACCGTGAGCAACGACCTCCCCGCCCACCTCCGAAGCTGGCCCACGGAATAGGCGTCCGCCTCCCCACGGAAGCCCCGCCGCGTCAGCCAACGTCCACCGGCTGCGAAGGCGGATTGCCCGCGTGGCGCTCCAGGCCCGAGGGGTTGGCCTGTGAGCGCATGCGACCGCGCGGGCAACTCACCCACGGCGGCACGGGTGGTCGGCGCTGTCAGCGGGTCGCCGGTCTCGCGCGATCGGCGCTTGGTCCTCAAACGGGCATCCGTGAGTGGCGCGCTCGACGGCTGCCCACTCGCGACGACGGAACGGGGGGAGCTGTCAAGAGATCGTCGCCCCACCCCGTCTGCGATGGGCCGCGCGTGTGGCGCTCGCCGCTCGAATGTGGCTTATGCGCGTGGCCGCCCTGGCGCTCCGGGGGGCCTTGTTGCCGGGGTCGGGTGGGGGTCTCGGGGGTTGTTTTCGGTTGGGGGTGCGGGGTCGGGCGTATGTTCATTCACACGTTCGACCGTGGCAGTTGTGTTCAGCAACCGTTGTAAGGCACGCTGTGTGCGGCAGCGTTGTCGGTGGTGAGGGTGTCGGCGTGGGCGAGCAGGTGCAGGCGGCCGTGAGAGACAGTTCGGGGCGTCGTGTGGTGCGTGAGGTGGGGGCCGCCACTCGGCTGCTGCGGGGGTTGATGGCTCCGCCGCTGCACGCGGCGGGGATCACGCAGGCGGAGTTCCATCTGCTGGCGATCCTGGAGGAGCGCGGGACGTCGACCGGCAAGGAGTTGTCCTGCAAGCTGAGCCTCGACAAGACGACGGTGAGTCGCCAGTTGACCGCGCTGGAGGAGGCCGGGGCGATCGCCCGGACGACCGATCCCGCCAACCGCCGTTCGCATCTGATCACGCTTACCGACGTGGGCCGCGACCGCCTCGCCGATGCCCGCCGACGCACGATCGCCGTCCTGGAGGACCGTTTCTCCACCTGGCCACCCGAGGAACTCGACGTCCTGGCCGATCATCTCGCCCGTTTCAACGACCAACTGCGTGGGGTCGGCGTCACGGAGGCTGTGGGCCCCTGAGCGCCCAGGTCCTTCGAGCAGCAGGAGCTCAGGACTCGCCCGGCGACTCGGCGACCCTCGGGTGGATGCGCGGGCGCGCGCGGTAGACGTCGTACACGCCCTGCACCCGCCGCAGTGCCTTCAGCAGGCGCGGGAGGCTCGCCAGGTCCGCGAGGCGAATCGTGTACGTCTGCCGCACCCGCATCTGCTGCGGAGGCGCGATCGACGCCGAGGTGATGTCCGCACCCGCCGCGTCGATCGCCGCGGTCACGTCGGCCAGCAGGCGCGGCCGGTCCAGGGCTTCGAGCTGGACCGTGACGCGGTATCCGCGTTCGGCCTGGTGCGGCAGCCACGCCGCGGTCACGATGTCGCGCCCGGCCCGGATCATCTGCTGGACGTTCGCGCAATCGCGCTGGTGCACGGCCACCGTGCCGCCCCGGATCACGAACCCCGCGAGCTCGTCCGGCGGCACCGGGGTGCAGCAGCGTGCGAGGCGCACCGGCGCGCCCGGTGAGCCGGGGACCGAGACCAGGCTCTCGCCCGCATCCTGTTCGGCGAGCCCGGTCGGGGCCGCCTCACTTGACGCGGCGAGGTTGCCGAAGGACTGGTCGGTGGGCGCCTCGTGCTGCCCCGGCACCCCCGGGACCGTGGCGGCGGGGATCCCGGGGAACGCTACGCCCGGCATCCCGGCCAGGGCGGCGGTGTCCGGAATCGGGTCCGGGTGCTCGGCGAGCCAGCCTTCGATGGCCACGCGCGCCAGCGGGCTGCGGACGAAACCGAGCCATTCACGAGAAGGGCCCGCGCCGGAAGGCGGGGCCGTGATGATCGATACCGTCTCGCCGTCCGCGAGCACCGAGGAGAGTGCCACGAGTCGGCCGTTGACCTGTGCCCCGATACAGCGGTGGCCGGTCTGCTCGCCGATCGCATACGCGGCGTCGACGCACGTCGACCCGGCCGGCAGGGTGAGCGGCCGACCGCCCGGGGTGAACACGAGGAGCTCGCGGTCGGCCGAGAGGTCCGCGGTGAGCTGCGACCAGAACGCCGTGGCGTCCGGAATGCCGCCCTGCCAGGTGAGCAGCCGGTGCAGCCACTCCAACTGGCCGCGCCCGTCCGAGCCGTCGGTGTCCTCGGTGTGCGCGACGACGCCGAACTCGGCGAGGCGGTGCATGCGGCGCGTGCGGATCAGCACCTCGACGACCTCACCGCCGGGCAGCGAGATGGCGGTGTGCAGCGACTGGTAGAGGTTGAACTTCGGCGTCGCGATGAAGTCCTTGAACTCCCCCGCGAGCGGCGTCCAGCAGGTGTGCAGCACGCCGAGCGCGCCGTAGCAGTCGGTGTCGGCGTCCACCACGACCATGAGGCGCGACAGGTCGAACGGCCCGAGCGTCGCGTCCCCGCGGCGCGCCTGTACGCGGCGGGCCGAGACGTGGTGCCGGGAGCGCGGCGTGACCTGCGCGTCGATGCCCGCGTCACGCAGCGCCCGGCGTACCGACCCGGCGAGCGCGGCCGCGGCCTCGTCGCGCTCGGCGGCCTGCTCGCCGAGCACCCGCACGATCCCGGCGTGCTCGTCCGGTTTGAGGGTCGCGAAGACGATGTCTTCCAGCTCGGTCTTGACGACGTGGATGCCCAACCGCTCGGCGAGCGGGATGAAGACGTCGCGGGTGACCTCGGCGATGCGGATCTGGCTGGGCCGCCGCATGTGCCGGATGGTCCGCATGTTGTGCAGCCGGTCGGCGAGTTTGATGACCGTCACGCGCAGGTCGCGGCCGGTGGCCACGAGGATCTTGCGCATGGTCTCGGCCTCGGCCTCCTGCCGGTTGTTGAAGTCGACCTTCTCCAGCTTGGTGACGCCGTCGACGAGATGGGCGACGTCGTCGCCGAAGGACTCACGGACGGTGTCGAGCGTCAGGTCGGTGTCCTCGACGGTGTCGTGCAGGAGGGCGGCGACCAGCGTCGTGGTGTCCGCGCCCAGCTCGGCGAGGATGGTCGCGACGGCGAGCGGGTGCGTGATGTACGCCTCGCCGCTCTTGCGCATCTGCCCGCGGTGCGACAACTCGGCGACCACGAAAGCGCGTTGCAGCAGCGCGAGGTCGGCCTTGGGGTGGTGCGAGCGGTGCACCTGGACCAGCGGGATCAGCGTTTCGAGTGCCTCGGGGCTGCGCCTGCGGTTGCCGCCGATGAGGAACGTGGCGGCGGCGAGGCTCAGCCGCTGCACGGGGCGACGGGCGGCGCGGCCCACCCGGTCGGGATTCGTGGCCGAGGCTTCCCCGCGCTTGTCGGGGCGCCCATCGACCGGACGGGGCGTCACATCTCGCGCGCCCGCACCTACAGGCGGGTCGATCCCCCCGATCGTCATGGCGCACCTCCGGCAGCGGAACACCGGAGCATCGCCCCGGTGGTTCATGCTACCGGCAAGTCAGGGGGCCGTGTCCGGCGGATGTCGCCGATCACACACCATCACTCGCGCGGGTGAACTCCTCGGAGCCGCACGCGCGGAGGCGGCCCGTACGCGTCGAACCGGTGTCCGGTCGGACGCGCACGGGCCGCGTGAACAGCACGGATTCCCCGGCCGACCCGTCCGCCGGGCTACATGAACGACGTGTCCGCGGTGAGGCCGAGCGACGC
This sequence comes from Yinghuangia sp. YIM S09857, assembly GCF_051388915.1. NCBI lineage: Bacteria > Bacillati > Actinomycetota > Actinomycetes > Kitasatosporales > Streptomycetaceae > Yinghuangia > Yinghuangia sp. YIM S09857. The sequence continues at coordinate 155,931 of NZ_JBPKBH010000014.1, forward strand.
GTCCGCGCCCGTGATGATGGGCTGGCAGTTGCCCCAGCCGACGCCGCCGCCGACCGGGTCGGTGACGCGGATCACCGTGTCGCGGATCTGGTGCAGCCGCCGCGCCTGATCCGGCGTCGAGCAGTCCGCGACCCGGTCGCCCTCGACGTGCAGCTCGCCGCGCCACTCGCCGTGGTGGTGTCCGTCGAGCCCGAAGTACAGCCCGCCGCCCAGGTGGAAGCCGGTGTCGGAGACCACCTCGATCTGGAGCGGGCGGGACGAGCCGTCGGCCATCGTGGCGTGCACCTTGCCGCCCTGGAGCCGCCGGTTGACCGGGTCGTACGCCAGCTCGGGCACCAGGTCGGCCCACTCCTCCACGCGCCCGTCCGGGTGCTCGACCCCGCCGGTGACGCGCTTCTGGGAGAACCCGGGCGCGGTGGTGATCTGGTAATGCAGGAACAGCGCGTACCGGCTGCCGTCCGGACGCTCCATGAGCACCGGCGACCAGATCATGCGGAACGACGCCGACGCGGGCATGCCCGCGGGCTCCAGGTCGGAGGCCGGCGTACCGACGTCGTAGCGGGTGCCCCACGAGTGGTCGCGGGTGGAGACCCAGGTGTCCGGGGTGATCTCGGTGCGCTCGCCGTCGACCTCGACCCATCCGTGCGCGACGCCCGTCTGGTGGTAGCGCACGAGGTCCGCGGTGACGCGGTACGCGCGCCGGTTGTGGGTGCGCTCCTCGCACACCGGCGGCACCACCGCCTCGAACGTCCAGTCGAACGCGATCGGCTGCGCGTCGTTCGGCTCCAGCACGAAGCGGACGACCTTGAGCGGCTCGACGACCTCGTACTTGACCGGGCCGATCTCGGTGAGCGTCGGGTCGGGCGACAGGCGGCGGGAGGCGCGCACGGTCACCTGTTCGACGCCGCGCGAGACGCCCGCGTAGCCGTCCATGACGTTGCGGTTCGTGTACTTGCCGAGGCCGAAGCCGAGTTGGAGGCTGCCGTCCCGGGCCGCCGCCATCGCGCAGACCTTCTCGGTCCACGACGGGTCGGTGGTGCCGACCGAGCCGAAGGTCTCGGTGACCTGGTGGGTGAAGCCCTCGTCGGCGGCGATCAACTGGCCTATCGGGTTCACTGGGCGGCCTCCGCGGCGTCGGGGGTGTCGGTGGTTCCGGCGGGCGCGGCGGATTCGGCGGAGGCCGCGAGCGACTCCCAGTAGGTGCCTTCGAGCATCTTCTCGATCAGCGCCCGGTGCAGGACGGTCTCGTCCAGGTTCTCCGGCATCGCGCGCTCGCCGAAGAACTCCTGGCGGTGCGCGATGCGGGCCATGACCACGCCGTGCCGGACCGCCGAGTAGACCTCGAAGTAGTTCGTGTTGGCGGGGGTGTGGCCGGTGAGCCGCTCGTACTGGGCGTAGACGTCCTCGCGCCGCAGCAGGTCGGGGATGCCCGGCAGGCCGCCGTACCGCGTCGCGATGTCCTGGAAGAAGTCGTGGATGAACACCATCCACGCGAGGTCGAGTTCGCGCGGACCGACCGCAGCCATCTCCCAGTCGAGGACGGCGGTGGGGGCGAAGTCGACGTACAGGATGTTGCCGATGCGCGCGTCGCCCCAACTGATGACGTCGGCGCCCGGGTCCTCCGGGAAGTTGTCCTCCAGCCACGCGAACGCCCGGTCCAGCAGCGGTACGCGGCGTCCCTCGATGCCCCACTCGTAGAACGCCTTGAGGTCGTTCAGGTGGCGGCGCAGCGCGGACTCGCCCGGCTGCTCCAGTTGCAGGAAGGCGATCTCCTCGGCGGTCGCCTCGATGCCGTGGATCTCCGCGACGATCGCGACCGAGGCCTCCTGGAGGCGGCGGCGGTCGGCGGGGTCGGCCTTCAGCAGCCAACTGTCGATCGTGTACGGCATGACGTCCGGCGGCGCAGCGCCCTCGGCCCGGCCCATCACGAAGAACGGCGCGCCCAGCGGGGCCTCGTCCGGCTCGTTCCACAGCAGCTTCGGCACCGGGACGCCGCAGCGCTCGCCCACCAGGGTCATGACGCGGTACTGCTTGTCGAGGTCGTACGTCGGGAAGACCGGCTTGGCCTCCAGCGACGGGCGCATCCGGACCACGCAGCGCTCGGACCGCGCCTCGCCGCCCTCGGTCCAGGTCGCGTCGAACAGCAGAGTCTCGCTGGACATCCCGTTGGTCGCGGGGATGCTGAGCTCCGAGACCTGGGGGTCGGCCCCGTCCGGCAGGCGCCCCGCGAGCCACGAGACGAGCCGGTCGTGCACCTCGTTCAGGTCGCGGTTGCTGACCTGCGGGCGGGCGACCTCATCGGAGTCGGCCACGACAACCTCCGGTATCCGTGCCGCGTTTGCGACGGGTGCTTCGGGTTTGCCCGGGCCCGGTACGGTCCGTGAGGCCCGGGAGCGAGCCCCAAAAAGTGAAACCGGTTCTATCACGTGCGACACGTGTCATCAATGGTCGGCGGGCCGCGGGCGGGCCGCACTCCCGGATACGCTCCGGCGCGCGCGTCCCCGGGCCCACCCGGCGCGCGGGCGCGGGCTGTACTCCGTCCGCCACGCGACCCCCAACCGGACGCACGTTTAGCGGGTCCCCCGCGGCCCCCGCCGCGATACCGTCTGGGTGGTCCCGCGCCACCCGGGTCGCCCGAGTCGCCCGAGTCGTGTCCGGCACAGGGGCCCGGAGACGGGAGCAGGAGCGGTCGCATGAGGATCAACGCGGTGGTGTTCGACGTGGGCGAGACCCTGGTCGACGAGAGCCGTGAGTACGGCACATGGGCCGACTGGCTGGGCGTGCCGCGGCACACCTTCTCCGCGGTCTTCGGCATGGTGCTGGCGCAGGGCCTGGACTACCGCGAGACCTTCCAACGGTTTCGACCCGGCTTCGACCTGGAGTCCGAACGCGCCGCCCGCGCCGCCGCCGGGCGCCCCGAGTGGTTCGGCGAGGACGACCTCTACCAGGACGTCCGGCCGTGCCTCAAGGCCTTGCAGGGCATGGGGCTGTGGCTCGGGGTGGCCGGGAACCAGACCGTCAACGCCGGATCGATCCTGCGCGGGCTCGACCTGGGCGTCGACCTGATCGCGACCTCCGACGACTGGGGCGTGGTCAAGCCGGAGGCGGAGTTCTTCGAGCGGCTGGTGGCGGAGTGCCCGTGCCCGGCCGAGGAGGTCCTGTACGTCGGGGACCGGCTGGACAACGACGTGCGCCCGGCGCACCGGGCGGGCCTGCGTACGGCACACGTGAAACGCGGGCCGTGGGGCATGCTCGTCGCCGCCGACACCGAACTGCGCGAGGTCGCGGACGTCCTGCTCACCTCGCTGGACGAACTCCCGGGCGAGGTGGGGCGGTTGAACGGCGGGAAGGGCGCGGTCGGCCGGAAGGGCGCCGCGGGCGGGCGGACCGCGGAGACGAACGGCGGGCGCGCGGGCGCAAAGGGCGGGAACGGCACGAAGGGCACGAACGGCGCGAACGGCGCAAAGAGTGCGAAGGATGCCAACGGCAAGGACGACCGGAACGGCAGGAACGATGTGACGGCGACGGCGGGCAACAAGTAGGGCGCCTGCCGTCGTCGGTTGGGTTGATGCGGCCATTACCGGGACGGGCGGTTCTGGCCGCGGTCGGGCCGCGGTCGGGCAGTGGTCGGGCAGTGGTTGCGCAGTGGGCCGAGGCCGAACACCTGGGCCCCGCGCCGCGAGCCGGCGACCACCAGAGCCCGTTGCACAGTGGCTACGACGGCGGATCGTGGGGAGGCAGTGTGCCGTGTCCGCCACGCGGGAGGCCCGGGGCGCAGGCGTTCGGGCGTACGGAATCACCAGGTGGCGGAGGGGCCGCCGGCGGGGCCGACCGCCAGGTGCGGCCTTCGCCGTGCGTGTCGTGCCCGCCATCGTGCGTGCGGTGCGGCGGCCGTCAGGCGGTCGACTCGGGGAGGTCCGGAACCGCTTCCAGGCGGGGCCGCGGCTTGGGCGCGGAGTGGCCCGCGGCCAGGCGGTCGTCGAGTTCCGCGACGAAGCGCTCGCCCCTCCACGGGGACAGAGCGGCGCGTACCGTCCGCACGCGGTCCACGGCTGTGGCATAGCCCTGGCGTTCCACGAGCTCCAGGACGCGGTGCAGGAGCCCGCACGCGTCCTCGGGCTCCCGGG
>NZ_JBPKBH010000014.1:160179-225192 GCF_051388915.1 Yinghuangia sp. YIM S09857
CCGCCGCCAGGTCCGCCAGCGTGACCGCGCGCTGCTTGTCCGCGTCGGGGGCGAGCCCCGCGAGGGTGCGGTGCAGCGTGGCCTTCGCATGGTCGGTACGCCCGGCGGCGAGTTCCGCGGCGCCCCGGAAGCCGTCGAGGCGCGGCCCCGAGAACCAGTCGAGCCAAGCCGGCGGCCCCGAGGCGGACCACGAGCCGGCCGTGGTCCGCGACGGATGCAGGACGTCCGCGGCCCGGTCGAGCAGGGGGAACGCGCCGCCCGGATTGCCGAGGCGTACTTCGGCCTCGGACGCGACCGCGTCGATCCACGCGTGGATGACGGGCCCCGCACCGCCGCGAGAAGCACACTCACGGGCGGCGTCGAGACGGCCGCGCGCCTCTCCCCCGCGCCCCGACCAGGCCGGGGCGAAGGCCATGTGGCCCAACACGGCCGCGCCGAGCGCCCCGTCGCCGGCCGATTCGGCCGCCGCAAGGGCGAGGTCCTGCCAGGATTCGACCTGCTCGGCGCCCAGTTGCAGGTCGAAGAAGGCTATGCGCGAGACCAGCAGCGCGGATTCGGCCAACGCGGCGGCGAGCCGCGGGTCGGGGCGGCCGGTCATGAGCCGGGCGCCGATACGGGCGTGCCGCGCGACCTTGGGCAGCAGGTGGGCCGGCTCCTTGGTCCAGTACTCCTCGCGCAGGCGGGCGGTGGTCCGGGCGTACGCCATGGGGTCGGCGGCCCCGGAGCCGGGAACGGATGTGGGGCCGGATCCGCGGGTGCCGGCCGCGGCGCGCCCCGGCGTGCCCGCGCTGACTCCCGCGGCCACGCCGGCGGCACCGGCAAGAAAGTTACGTCGTTGCACCGCGTCCTCCACGCGCAGGGTGATGAAGGGCATGCCCGCACCGCACCGGCCGCCGCGACGTCGCCGTGGCGGGTACCGGACTGCGGAAGGAGACGGAGGGGAGGGCTGCTGGTTCACGATCCTGGAGCCAGAGGACCCGCGCCGCCATCGGTTGAGGCCCCATAGGGGCCAAGAGTCCTCCACGAGTCCTCCAGAAGTCCCCGACGGCGACCTCGTCACACACGGTGCCGACCTGATTGCATCGATGTCAGGACGACGGGAGGACGCACAGGAGGACGTCCTGACACAACGTCAGGCCCGGTACCGGACGCGGGGAACCAACGGACCACTCCCGGAGCACCCGCGGACCACACGGGCGACACAGGCCAGACGGACTGCCACACGGACTGCTTGGACCACAGGCACCGCACAGACGGCACGGACTGCACGAACCGCAAGGACCGCAGGACCGCAAGAACCGCACGAACGGCAAGGACCGCACGACATCCACGGCTCAGACCACGGCCCACGCACCGACGAGAGAGGACGCCTCCGTTGAACGCCGACGTCAACCGCAGCAGGACGGCCGTGGTGCCGCAGGACATGATCCGGAACCCGCACGCCCCGCGCCTGGTCGCGGCCGGCGAGACCTTCGACGTCATCGAGGTCGAGGACCGGCTCGGATTCGAGGCTCTGGGAGCCCTGTACGCCCACCGCGTCGCGGTGGGACCGGTGATCTCCGACCGGCGCTACCGCCGCATCGGATTCCTGGTCCCCCCGGCGACCGCCGCCCCCGCGGCCCGGCAGCGCGCGGTCGGTCCGCGCCACCACGGCCGCGGAGCCTGGATCACCGTGCCCCCCGCGGACTGCGAGGACGGGCCGCTGGTGTGGCTGGTACCGCCCAGCCCCGAAGGACGGCTCACCGCGCTGCACCACGTGCGGGCCGCCATAGCGGAGGCGGCGAGAACGCTCGCCGACTCCCGCCCACGGGCCTCCTGAAGCCCCCGCAACGGGTCTGCTGAGACCCCCACATTCGTACCGGCCGAGGTTCCTGACTGAGCGGCTCCCCCTTGTCCGACTCGCCTCGGCCGGTACGCACCATTCGACTCCCCGACAGTCGTCGGAGTCATCGGAGTCGCCGTCACACACGTGTCACCCGGCGGAAGTCGGCGAACCTGCCTGAAGTTGCCCGATGTCGCGGCAGTCGCCGAAGTCGCCACGGCCCGACGCCGGATGGCGGAAGCGTGCGGCAACGCCGCCACACCGCACAGGCGTTCGGCCGACGCACGCGGAACTTCCCTGGGGCTTCCCGGCGCCGCCACGCCGCACACCCCGCTCCCCGCGGCATCCCTGTGCCGGACCCACCCCCCAGTGGTCGGCAGCCGCGATCCGGGAAGCGCGACCTCCGTAGCGCGGTCCCCGGAGCCCCGACCCCGGTCCCGATCGCAACACCGATCCCGGACCTGACCGATGGCCCGACGGGCCCGATCCCCGCCTTGGTACCGCCCGTCAGATCGGGCGCGAACTCCCCAGCCGGTTCCCCGACCCCGCCAGGTCGGGGAACCGTCGCGTTTTGCCCCGGCTCGGGCATGATTGAGACGAGCGTTGGGGACGTACGCCCCCCGCAAGATCGCGGTTACCGGTCGGTCGTGTGCGTAGTCGCAACGCCAGTGGGCATGCCCACATCGTTGTCACGGGGCCGCGACCACGCAGGAGGAGCAGACCATGCCGCCGGAGCCGTCCAAGCCACGCATTCGTCCCGCGCGGCTGCTGTTTGAACCCGCCGTGTTCGAGCGCGAGGAAGAGCGGTTCTTCGACCTGGACGACCTCACCGACCCCGGGGTCATGCTCGACCGCGCCACGCAGCTCGCGGAGGCCTTCCGGGCCGCCGCGGACCGTGCGGTCGACTACCAGGCCATAGCGGTGGCACGGCTCGCCGACCGCAGGCGGTTCGACCGGCTCGAACCGGCCCAGATCGCGGCCCGGACGGGCTGGAGCGAGGGCTACACGGTCAAGATGATCGAGTACGGCGAACGGCTGATCGCCAAGCGGGGCGAGTGAGTTCACCGCCCCGCTGCCTGCGCACATATCGTGGTGACGACTTCGCGGTCACAGCTCCGTTGACGGCGCGCTCACCGCGTCCCTGACTGCGCGGTCACCCGGTTCCACCGACGCCGCGGTCACAGCTCCAGTTCACGGCTGCCCACAAGCTCCACGTCACAGCTCCCCATAACAGCCCCGCTTCACAGCTCGGCTTCACAGCTCGGCTTCACAGCTCGGCTTCACAGCTCGGCTTCACAGCTCGACTTCACAGCTCGACTTCACAGCTCGGCTTCACAGCTCGACTTCACAGCTCCACGCAGTTGTCCGCGAGCGTGCCCAGGACGGCCTGGTTCGCCTCCCAGCCGTCCGGGAACGACACCGGAAGGCCGAGGTGCACCGGCTCGGACGACGGGTGGGCGTCCAGCAGTTCGGGGATTCCGGCACGCGCGACCACCAGGCACGCGTGGCGGTGGCGGGACGCCAGCACGCACAGGCGTCCGGTCTCCAGGTGGAACGCGGTGGCGTCCCGCCGCCCGGACAACGGGTGGAGGAAGACCGTGACGTCGAACTCCCGTCCCTGGAGCCGGTTCGCGGTGTCGACCACGATGTTGCGCGCGCCCGGCACCTCCGCCTCCAGCTTGAGCAGCGCCGCCTCGACGCGCGACCGCTGCTCGCGGTGGCTGACGCCGACCGCGATCCGGCCCGCGTCCAACGGGTTTTCGCCGCGCTCGGAGACCGCGCTGCCTCGGCGGGCCAACACCCGGGCGGCCAACTCCGCAACCGTACGCACCGTTTCGTCGTCCGAGGGCAGCGTGAAGCCGGGCGGCAGTTCGAGCAGCCCCCAGCCGGACTTCGCCGCGACGTCCACGACCTCGTCGTACGCATCCCCACGACGTCCGGACTCGAAGTGCAGAGCACGGTCCCGGCGTTCGGTGCCCGAGCGGAACGGTGTGAACGGGTAGAACGCCTCGGACACCAGCGGCGCGGCGGTGGCCGGGAGGCGCCAGGACACCGGCAGTCGGTGTACCGGGAGTTCGGGGTTGTGGCGGCGGAGTACCGCGACCGCGCTCTGCGAGGGGTCGTACGTCAGCCCGTGCCACTGCCCGGCGTCGACGGTCGCGAACGGGTCCAACTGGCCCGGGTCGCCCACGAACAGCGCCTTGTCGAACAGCCGCGCGACGAGCAGCAACGCGTCCGACCGCATCTGGTAGGCCTCGTCCACGATGGCCCAGGACCACCGCCGGTCGTCCACCAACGCCCACTTCGCGGCGGTGGACACCACGATCTCGCAGCCGTCGAGGTCGCCCGCCTTGCCCTCGATCTGCACCGGGGTGGCCGCGAGGTCCTCACCGGGGCGGTAGTCGGCGGCCGACAGGCGCCCCAGCACCAGGTTCGGATGGTCCTCGGCCAGCCGCAGCAGCAGGTCGTCGACCTGGTTGTTGGTCTGCGCGACGATCATCAGCCGGTCGCCGCGTCCGGCGATCTCCGCGGCGGCCCGGACCACCAGCGTGGACTTGCCGGCGCCGGGCGGCGAGTCCACGACGACGCCGCGGTGGCGGCCGGACGCGAGGTCGGCGAGGACCGCGGCGGTGACGCGTCCCGCGGCCTTGCCGGGATCGTGGTTCGTGTCCGCTCCCGGGTCGGAACCCAGGCCCGGGAAGAGGCTGTTCGGCCCGGTCATGCCCACTCCTCCTGCGCTGCGGCCAATTCCTCCTCGTCGGGTTCCCGCGGCGCGCCGTCCTCGGCGGGCTCGGGACGCGGCTCGGGCGGGCCGCCGTGGGTCCACGGAGTCTCTTCCGCGGCAGGCCACTTCGGGCCTCCTCGGAAACCGGACGCGGCGACCGTCCAGCACAGCAGCTCGCCTTCCTCGGGGATGCTCCCCTCCTCCGGCTTCTTTCCGCGCCCCATCCCGCCCGTCAGTTCGACGAGCACTTCGCGCGTGCCGCCCGGGCCCTCGACGACCGCGACCAACTTCGCCTTCGCCTTGGGGCGTTCGACGCACTCCAGTTCGGTGTCGAGGGGCAGCAGCGGCTCGTCCGAGGTCTGAAGGACCATCAACGGCCTTGGCCGGGCCTGCTTCTTGCCGGGCTCGGTCACCATGCGGTCCGCCTCGACCGACACGATCCGCCCCCGGAATGCCTGGCCGACCAGCCGTGCGCTCGCCATCAACAGCGGGTCGTCGCGCAGTTGTTCGGTCTCCAGGCGGGCCTGCGCCTGCTCGCGCCGGTGGAGTTGCTGCGCTGCGGCGACCGCGCCGGGGATGCGCGGCTGCGGACGCGAGTCCGGGCTCTCCAGGTCGGCCGCGAACAGGCTGTACGACATGCGGTCGGTCTCCCAGCGGCCCGCCACCGAGGCGCCGACCGGGAGTTCGCGCAGCAGTTCGATGCCGCGCCACATACGTCGCCAGGTCGGCATCAGTTCGGCGCCCAGCGCATCGCGGATGCGCTCCTCTGCGCGGGCCGCCACATGCGGGTCCTCGGCGCGTACCGCGGTGTCGTAGGCGGCGATGAGCGGGGCGAGCCGCTGGTCGAACTCCGGTGCGGACGCCGGGCCCGCGGGCGGCGCGCCCTCCGCGTCCCGGGCCGTGTCGACGCCGGTGCGTCCGGGATCGGGGTCGATCCACCCCATGAGCGCGGCGAGTTCGCCGTTCTCCAGATCGCTCTGGCCGGTTGCCCAGGTCTGCGTGAGCAGGTCGGTGAGGGCCAGGAGGACGCAGGAGCCGGGCGTACGCGCGCGTTCGGCCAGCCAGGTGCTCCAGCGGCCGAGCAGCGGGACGTCCGGGTGCACCGCGTACTCGCCCTCGCTGCGCCGGAAGCGCGTCGAACGCCCGAGCAGGCGCACGTACTCGATTCCGCCGCTCGACGGGACGATGACCTGCGGGGCGTCGAGCGCACGTTCGTACGCGTCGTCGTTGCGGCGCTCGACCGTCTCCGTCTTGGCGATGTACTCGGTGAGGTACGGCAGCAGCACCGTGGCCAGGCCGGCCACGTGGGCGAACCGGCGTGCGCGGTCACGGGGTTGGGGCACCACGAGCAGGTGCGGCGCGGCCGGGTCGTCGCCGACGAGGGCCGCGAGCGGGGCGAAAGCCTCGCCGGACATCGTGTAGGGCACGAAGACCACGGGCCGGTCGGACAGATGCCGGTGCCGCACGGTGGCGGCGGGCTGCGCGTACCCCGTGGCGGCGGCCCGGAGCCGACCGAGCGCCGCGACCGCGCTCACGAGACCGCTCCCGCCGGCGCCGCGGCGTCCGCCAGGACCTCGCGGCGCAGCGCCTCCGCGCGCCGGAGCAGGCGCGCGATCTCCTCCTCGCCGCGCTCCGGCGCACACTTGCCGTCGGCGAGATCAAGCGCGCGCCCGATGTCCTCTATGCCGCCGAGCTCGCCGCGGATGCCGGTGCCGAGTGTGCCGACGAGCCCGCCGGCCCCGTTCCCGCCCGCGCACGCACGGGCCTCCGACCGGCAGAAGTGCGCGAGCTCGCAGGTGGACAGGCAGTCCGGGACGTACGCGGCCCGCACCGCCCCGACCGCGCGCGCGACCGCGGCCTGGCCCGCCTCCTCGTCGAGGTCGAACGTCAGTCCGAGCGGCAGGACGCCGAGCAGGTCGTCCACCCGCGCGAGGCGGGCCAGGCGGCGGCGTGTGACCGCGAGTTCCTTGCGGATGTCGAGCAGCGCGGCGGTCGGCTGGTTCGAGAAGTCGCGGGGGCAGACGAGGACGACGTCGGTGGACACCACCTCGGGCGGGTGGCCGAGGGCGGCCGCGGTCTGCTGGAGGGCCAGCACGTACACCGCAGCCTGCCGCGCGGCCGAGGCGAGCTTGGCCGGGTCCGCGGTGCCGTCGATCACCGAGAAGGACTTGATCTCGACCACGTGCAGCTTCCCGGCGACCAGGCATGCCATGGCGTCGGGCTCCAGGTACGCGCGCGTCCCGGCGACGTCCAGGGGCAGGAGGGGGTGGTCGAGGATCGCGCACAGGCCGGGGCGCGCGTCCGCCAACGCGCGCCGGAGTGCGGACCGGGTGCGTGCGACGCGCTCCTCGCGCCCGGGGCGCTTGGCCGCGTCCGGCGCGTCCTCGGGCGGCTCGCCGCCCAGCTCGGCGTAGTCGCCCTCGCCGACGTCCTCGGGCGCGACCCCGAGGGTCTCGTGGAGCAGCGCGCGCAGCAGGGCGCCCGCGTCCTCCTTCACCAGCGCCTCGAACGCGTGGCCGCGGACGATCGCGAAGGGGGACTGTCCGTACGCCATAGGGAACCCGAGGCGGGCGGCCAGCACGGTCTTGTCTATCCCGGCGGCGTCCATCACACCGCGTCGCGCACAGCCGGGGTTGGCGGCGAGCGCCGCCACCGTGCGCGCATTGTGGTTGCGCGTCGGCAACGACCCCCGCAGCAGGTCGAGTCGTGAGTCGGTGGTGCCCATGTCGTGGTCTGCGGCTCCGTACCGTCGTGGGGCTTGTTGCGGTCCCGCCACAGTGTGTCCCATGTGTGCGACAACGCAGGCCATTCGGGTGGAGTCCGCGTGCCGCAACCTGTTTTCGAGGTGCGGGCGGGGGTTGTCGGGGGCTGTGGGGAGGGCTCTTGGGGCTGTGTGGCTGGGGCTGTGTGGCTGGGCTGGTGTGGCCGGGGTTGGTGTGGCCCGGTTGGTGTGGCCGGGGTTGATGTGGCCCGGTTGGTGTGGCTGAGGTTGGTGTGGCTGGGGCTACGGGTGTTCGTTCGCGTCCGTACGTCCCGTCACATCAGCGCCGGCGGGTTCCCGCCTTCCTCCGACGGGAGTTCGAGCGCGGGCTGCCCGTTCTGCCATGCGGACAGCTCCTGGTCGAGGCGCCGTATGCAGTGCGCGTTCTTGAACGGTTCGAGTTCGCGCCGGACTTGCCACACGCGGTCCATCGCGACCGAGTACCACTGCTTCGTCAGCGCTTCGAGCGCCCGCGACAACATGCCGCTCGCCTCGTCGACATCGCCGCTGGCGGCGGCGACCCGGGCGAGGCCCGCACACGTCACGGCCTGCTGCTTCGACGAGTTGGCCGGGAGGTCGCCGAGTGCGTCGGTCAGGGCGTCGCGCGCCGCGTCGTACCGCTTCGCGGCGAGCTCCGCCGTGCCCCGGAAGCCCCACAGGCGCGAGGAGTCGAAGAAGTCCAGCCAGGCGGGGACTTCGTGCTCGTCGGGATGGCAGAGCAGGTCTTCGGCCCGGTCCATCAGGTGGAGGGCGAGGTCCTTGTCGCCGATGATCGACTCGATCTCGGCGTTCACCGAGCACAGCCAGGACCGCATCAGCGCGGGGGCACCCGCATCGGCAAGTGCCCCGGGATTGTTGGCCCGTGCGATCATCGCCCGCGCCTCGGGACCGCGTCCCGCAAACGCCGGCATGAACGCCTGGTGCGCGAACACCGCCTGCCGCAACAGCGGTTCCTGCGCCTCGTAGGCCGCCTGGTCGGCCAACTGGTAGAACCGCCGGGCGATCGACTCACTGCCCAGGTCGAAGAAGGCGATGCGCCCCGCGAGCAGCGCCGTCTCCGCCACCGACGCCGCCAGCACACGGCGCGGCCGGGCGGGCCCGGGTGCCTTCAACAGCTTGTCGCCCAGCAGCACGTGGTTCACCACGGGGTCGTACGTCATCAACGCCGGTGCGACCCAGTACATCTGCCGGTACGAAGCGGTCAGCCGCGCGTACTGGTCCGCCACCGGCGACCCCAGCCGCCCGACCCGCCCCGGCCCCGGCACCGCCTCGGTGAGGTCCGGCAGTCCGCCGACCCGCTCCACGCGGTCGACCGCCCGCAGCAGCGCCGGCGTCGCCGCCCGCAACCGATCGGGCCGCGCGGACCGCGGTAGCGGATGCTCCTCCGGCCCACCCGGCAACCCACCGTGCGGCCCGACCTGCCCGGGCAGGATCAGACCGGACGAACGGCGGTACCCACCGGGCGCATTGAAGTCCGCCTCGGGCTCGACGTGACGCGCCGGCTCGGGCATCAGCCCGGGTGCGGGCGGTATCCCGCCGGGCGGCGGCGCGGCGCGGGGTAAGACGCGCTGGTTCGGAGGCTCGCGTCCCTCGTCCGCCATCCGGTGCGCCCGCGGCGTGAACCGGTACCCACCGGGCCGCGGCGGCGGTCTGGGCGTGTCTGCCGCCCCGTTCACCGGCCCGGACACGTACCCCCGCGGATGCTGCGGCGGCGTACCCGCCCCCGGCGCCGGCCCCGCCGCATCGAGATCGGCCTGCCACGGCGGCGTGAACCCCAGATCCGCCAACTGACAGCCGAACAACTCCTGGAGGACCTTCTGATAATCAGGCGTCGGCCACGGTGGATCCGCACTCTCCCACCGCCGCACCTGGCGCACGCTCACGGCGAGCCGCAGCCCGCACTCCAGCGCCTTCTTCTCGAAGGCGTCCGCAAGCTGCTGCTGGGAAACCCACCCCTTGGCGTGGCGCAGCGCTTTGAGACGCACGTTCCCCGGCATCGAGGAGCCGCCACCCTGCCGCATGGCCATCGGCGTCCTCCCCAGAGATGCACGGCCCACGGTTTTGGACCGTCAACCTACAACGAAGCAAAGTGTGGCGGCCCGTGATCCTGACGGTACCCGTCGTGAGCTACACGCGGGGACCACTTTGCACATGTCCGGAAAGAGGCGTCCTCCCCACGTCCTCCAAAAAGTCCTCCCCAAGACCTACTCCAGCCCCCTCACCCCCTTACCCACCTCCACCCAATCCCCCACCTCTCACCCCTCCCCGCTCTCCCGCCCATCCGCCTCCGTTGCCCCCCACCCCCCGCTCCCCACCCCGACCGCCCCCTCCCCTTCCTTCCCCCCTCGCCGATTTTTTGATCTCCCCCTCCCCCTGCTAATGTCTACCCATCGCAACAAGCGCCGCTAGCTCAGTTGGTTAGAGCAGCTGACTCTTAATCAGCGGGTCCGGGGTTCGAGTCCCTGGCGGCGCACAAATGATCAGTACCCTGACCTGGGCGTTCTCGTTTCGACGAGGGCGCCCTTGTCGTTTTTGATGTTGTGGTGGGAGCGTGGTGGGAGCCAGCGTTCGATCACGGTCATTTCGCTTGATCGATTTCCCCGCGCTGTGTGGTGGTTGGCCTCCGGTGGCGGGCTGACGACTGCCACGAGCACCCACCGCGCACATACGCACCACGCTTCGGGCCCAGCCGGGATGGCCGGGCCCGACGCGGTGCGGAGGCTGTCATGCCGGTCGCAGCGAGCGGACGTTGTCCGGGACCGCCGTCTCCACGTGGATGACCGCCGCAGCGGCGAGATCACGCGACCGGTACAGCCCCGCGTTGTTGGCGCCGACGGTGACGTCCGTGCCGCGCCGAGTCGCGTGCCAGCCGAGGGTGTTGGCGCCGGTGCTGGTCGTCCGGCGTTCGATGACACCGACGACCTCGCCGTTGCGGAGGACATGCCAGGTGCCGGCGTGCTGGCGTTCCGCGGCGAGTTCCCAGCCGGTTCCTGCGTGGGGTTCGAGGCGTGGGTCGAGGTTGATCCGCCGCGCGTACGCCGAGGACCCTGCGGCCCCGTACAGGCGTTCGGCGGTGGGTAGTTGCAGCTTGGGCAGCGGCCGGGGCTGTTTGCGCGTCGAGTCCGCCGCGTTCAGGAACGCGGAGATCGCGTCCGCGGCAGCATGCTTCGCCTCGTCCGCAACCGACGTGTACGTGTCCCGGGTCAGCACTGAGGACGAGTGCCCGAGCATGTCCTGGACGACCTTCACGTCCACCCCCGCAGTGAGGGCATGGGTGGCGGCGCCGTGCCGCAGGTCGTGCAGCCGGATCGGCGGCAGGTCGGCCTCGCGGCTGAGTTGATGGAACAGGTCCGTGACCCGCGCCGGGTGCAGAGGTGCACCCTGGTCGTCGGTGAACACGTACCCGGGATGGTCCTTCGGCTGCGTACCCGACGCACCCCGGCGGGCGTTCTGCCGGTTCCGGTGTACCCGCAGCAGGTGCACCGTGTCCGCGGCGAGCGCGACGCTGCGCTCCCCGGCATCGGACTTCGGCTTGCCGGTCACGGTCTCCCATCCCAACTGCACGATCTGCTCGCGCACATGCAGCACCCCGACCCCCGTACGCCCGGCGACCTGGTACCCCAGGTCCAGGTCTACCCAGCGCAGCCCGATCACCTCTCCGCGCCGCAGCCCGGTCATCGCCACCAGATGGAACAGCGGGTACACGTTCTTCGCCTTCGCCGCCCGGGCGAGGAACCGCATTGTCTGCTCCGCGGTCCACACCATCACCGGCGACGGCACCTCACCGGTCTTGCGCCACGCCGCCTCCCGCTCCCGCGTCCACATCAACGCCCGCGGCTTCGCCCCCGACGCCAACTTCACCAGCTTGGCCACGTTCACCGTCACCAGCTCCTGCGCGGCCGCGTCCGACAACGCCGACCGCAGCGTCGCGCGTATCCGCTGCCGCGACCCGGCGCTCACCTCCCGTTTAAGCGGCGGCAGTTCCGCCAACCGAGCCCGAGCTTTGCGTGCGGCGTCCGAGTCGTGGGCGTGCCACGCGGCCTTCGCGGCCCTCTGTACGGCGTGCCTGTGCGCGTTGTTCGCGGCGATCTCCTCATTACGGTCCTCGATCGCGGCGAACATCGCGTTCAGGTGCGCCACCCGCAACCGGTCCAACCGCACCTTCCCCAGGTACGGGATCAGGTACAACCGCAGGTGCGACTCGTAACACCTGCGGGTCGTCGCCCGCACGTCCTTCTTCCCCGCGAACCACTCCCGCAGCCACTGCTCCACGGTGAGGATCTCGTCCACCGGCCTGGTCGACCGCACCCGACGCCGGGTCTCGTCATAGTCCGGCAGCGGCTCCTTCGCCCGAATTGCCGCCTGCACCAAGTCCGCGATCCGGGTACGCGCGTCCCACGGGTCATCCGCCAGGTCCGCAACCCCCAACAACCGCACCACCGCATCCATCACCTCGGACGCCTTCGACTCGCTGGGGTGCCCGCCCTGCCGCAGATGCCGCCGCTTCACCCCCGGCGCCGTCGGGACCTCCAGCAGCCACCACCACGTCCCGTGCGTCGGCGACCAACTCCCCGACTTGCGGCGCAATCTCGGACACCCCGCACCCAACTCCCGGCGCTTGACCCGACCGTCCTCACCCCGAACAGGGCTGCCGTCGGGGTGGAGCACAGGGGCCTTGCAGCCGCAGCGTTTGAACGTCATCCCAGACACGGGAACACCAACTCCCCTTGATGGATCAGCGGATTCGCGAGCTCGCCGGCCACCAGCGGATCGCCCGAGCGGGCGGAATCCGCTGGTGCCGACGACGATCGATCGCTCTGCACCCGCCCCCGGGTCAAGTCCCGGCACCCTGTACGGAGGATCCGCCGCCCCGAAACGACAGCCCTGGAGGTATCGATCCGGTCACGCGCGGACGCGCAACGCTGCACCGCCCGCGGACCGCACCGAGGTGCACCACGAAATCCCCCGGCACCAAGGGGGTTTCGCGTCCACGTCGGCAGGCCGGGCGGGCGCGGCGGCCGACAGCGCCCGCGACACGCCCCCAACACCGCCGCCCCGCCCACCACCCCACCCGCCAGCCGTCCGGGCGCGACGCGGCCCGACACGGCCCCACGGCGCGCCGACTACGGGGCGGGTGCGGCGCCGTCCCGCGCACGCCCAGGCCAGCCGTGCCCGCCCGGGCACCACCGCACCGCAGTTCTCTCCCCCCGGTTCACCGTCACCACGGAGTGGAAGACCACAGACGGCCACGCACAGATGGATCGCAGCACAGTACGGAAGGCAAGGAACGCAACGACGGTGACAGCGGGAGGGAGGCTCAGCACACGGGCACAGACACAGGGAGGACGCCGAAGCGAGATCACAACGGAACGCGACATCGCCGCCTCGCGCGGGCCGCCGCATGTGGATCGAGGGGGCACGAACGGGACTCCTATATACAGTCGTCTCCACTACACAACCGGCAAAAGGGAACCTGACCTGCGGAAACGACCGGTTCGGGGTCCTCCATTCTCAGCGGGAGCCCAGACGGGAGCGGAGACAGGAGTACGGAATGGAGCACCAATTGGCATCCGAAGAACTGACGGTTCGTCAGGTCCTGCACATGGCAGCATCCGCCCCGACGCACGTACGCAAGCGCACAGCTCCGCACCGGCTCGCAACCGACCAGCAGTGGGCAGGCAAATGGCAGATCTGCCCCTGACCTGCGCTTTTGCCAACGCCAAGACTTGAGGAGTGACGGTCGCGGTCGGAGTGGGTCTCCGTAGCGGCACGGCAATGGCGGTCGCGAAGGCGCGGCAACCGAATCGAGCCGCGTCGCCGATGCCCGCACGGATGCCAATTCCGCAGACGTGCACGAGCGCAGACGCCCGTTGGCCAGCTCCGACCCGCCCGCTCGAACACCCTTACACCCCATACGGAAAAGACGAACCTGGCGCGGGATAGGCCGGAGGCAGCGCGCAGCAGGCGGTGGACGGCGGGCTGCAGAACCGTGCAGCCGGGTGGCCACCCCCTTGCCGTTCAACTGTATAGTTGGCCAGTTCGGACAGAGTGCGGGCACGGCCGACGGGGCCCGGTGGTCACTTGCGGCAAATCGCCCCCTGGCCTTCCATCTGGCGAGGTGGCCGTCGGGTGGAACGGGCTGCTGCCCGCGACGGGGCGGGCGGCAGCCCGTCGGCGCTGTGGCGGCAGCGCCGGGCGCCGCTGCGTGTCGGTCGAGTCGCGACACGTGCGGTGGGCACGTCGAGCCCGTCACGCAAGGGACGGCGCCGGGTCGGGATGTCCGCGCTGATCGCGGACTCGGGGTTCGGCTCGTCGGGGCGGTGTCCGACTCGATCGACTGCGTGTCGGCAGCAAGGCAAAAGGCACCTGCACTTCGCGCGTAGGGCGCGTGGCTCGGGCGCGGTCCGCGTTGACCGGCACCGCGTCATGCGGTGCCTGGGCGCACGTCTTGACTGCGTCGTACCGCCGCGGTTCAAGTCGGAGGCCGGCGAACGTTCATCGGCGTCCGTACGGACTGGCCATTGAAGGCCCCGGCGGGGCACGGGCGCGTTCTGCGGCGGGAGCGAACACGGGTTCGGCGAGCGGGGCGTACACGCTGCCGTCGCCCTCAGATGCAGCGCCGAAGTCCAGGTCGCCGCATGCCGCAAGCGTGCTGGACGTGACGCGCAGCCCCTCAATGGCGTACACCGACCAGATCAGCGCGACGCAGACCGCGAATACCGTCATGGCTCGCGCGCCGCTTCCATGAAGGCAACCGCCAACGCGGTTAAGGGAGTCAGGTTCTCCCCCAGACCCGGCGGCACGATCCACCGCAACCACGCACCAGGTTCGGGTACCGGGCCCGGGACCAAGAGCGCTCCCCGACTGTTGATGTAGCGGTACCAGCTGCGGACGTTCGCCTCGCCGGGCGGGCCAACGGTCAGCCGCCACGCCCCCTCGGAGCCGGGGCCGACGAGCCACGCCCAGTGGCGGGCCCGCGAGTCGCTGATGACCGCGCCGACCGGTTGCAGCCGTGCCGCCAGGCGCTCCAGCACGCTGCCGCCGGTGTCGTCGCGCGTGATCACCGCATCGAAGAGGCGGCCCGGACGCGCGAGTTGGTGTTCGTACGGGACGGCCGTCCAGTTGTAGCGAGTGGTTCGCGGGTCGTCCGTGGCCGCGCTCAGCCACTCGATGCCCGCATGGTTCACATGTTCTTGCTGTGGAAGCACAACGCCCCCCGAGGCGCTAGCGGTTGGTCGCAAACGCGTCGCCTGCGGGCGAACAGTCGACATTGCGCACCGCATGGTGATGATCACTGATGGTGATCCGGGCAATCAACACCATGCCCAACTGAGCAATCACATGCAATCTCATATGGCAAAGCAAAGGCAAAGTATCGACGGCCTGGAGTAAGCAATCCCGTGGAACGATGGACCCGTTCGGCAGCAGACTTGGCCACGGGAGGGATGACGGGTGGACGCGCCAAAGCCCAGACTCGCGAGGAAGCGCCTCGGCGAGACGTTTCGCGAACTCCGCAAGGCCCGGCCGTGGACGCTCGGTGAGGCCGCGCGTCGCGTCAAGCTGACGGACTCGAAGCTGAGCCGCATCGAGAACGCCGAGAGCGGCATCAGCCGCGACGACCTGAACCTACTCTGCGCGCTCTACGACGTGGACGACGACCAGCGCGCTGAGTTGTTGGGCTTGTTCAACGAGTCGAAGGCTCGTACCTGGTGGACGTACGCACCGTTCTCGAACTTCCTCACCGGCAACTACCAGGCGCTGATTGGCTATGAAGCCGAGTGCTCGCACGAGAAGGAGTACCAGCCGGTCGTCTGGCCCGGACTCCTCCAGATCCCCGAGTACGCTCGCGCGGTCATCTCCGCAGGGCCGCTGGTACAGGACGAGGAAGCGATCGAGACGCTCGTGGAGGCGCGTACACGACGCCAAGACGCTCTCAATCGCGAAGACTTCGCCTTGACCGCCGTCGTCACGCTCTCAGCAATCACCTACCGCCACGGCGGAACCGACGTGCTGAGAGCGCAACTCGAACACGTCCTCCACATGATGGAGCGCCCGAACGTGCGCGTTCACCTCATCCCCGAGGACGTGAGCGCGGGCGGATTCGCCGGCGGCGTGACCCTGCTCCGCTTCGAGCCCGCCGCGGACCTCAGCATCGCCTATCTCGACTCCGTAGTAGACACTGAAGAGACGGACAACCCGCGGGTCATCGGCTGGATCAACCGCCTGTTCACGCACTTCGAGACGATCGCGCTCGACCCGCATGCCACCCGCGCTGTGATCACCAAGAGAGTGGAAAGCCTCCAGAATGCCTAAGCCACCCGCCACGGTCCCGCGCGCCTCTGCGCTCGGCGCCGTCCACTGGTTCAAGTCATCCGCAAGCGCCGAACGCAACGGATGCGTCATGATCGCCGACCTGGACGGACGCACCGCAGTGCGCGACAGCAAGTCCGCCGACGGCCCGGCCTTCATGGTGAGCGCGTCCGCTTGGCGGACGTTCATCGCCCGGACGCGTTGAGTCGATTTAGAACGAAAGCCCCTGCTCCAGGGGGTTTTTGGCGCCGTCAGGCAGCTCCCTGCCGAGAGCCGATCTCAGCCCCCAAGGGGGCGTCGGCCTCGCTACGTCACCGAGACGCGCACGCCCCCGTCAGCAATGCGTGGAGCTCGACCTGACCGGCAACACCGCATGCACAGAACGGTTCACGGTCGGCCGAGTGCGCGGTAGGTCCATCCGGCGCGGCGCCAGGAAGCGGGATCCAGGGTGCCGCGAGCATCGATGACGCTAGGGCGCGCGACCCGGGCTCGGAGGCGTTCAGGGTCGACGTCGAGGTAGTCGTCCCATTCGGTCAGGTGGAGCAGGAGCTCGGCGCCCTCGGTGGCGTCGGCGGGATCGTCGTCGTAGTTCAGGTACGGGAAGGCTTTGCGGGCGTTGTCGAGGGCCATCGGGTCGTGGACGGTGACGACGGCGCCAGCCTCATGGAGCAGGTTGGCGACGTCGAGTGCGGGGGATTCGCGGATGTCGTCGGTGCGAGGTTTGAACGCGGCTCCCCAGATGGTGATGCGAGCGCCGCTGAGCGTGCTGCCGTGTTGTTCGCGGGCGAGCTGGACGATGCGGCTGCGGCGCCGGGTATTGATGGCGTCGACTTCGCGGAGGAAGGTCAGCGCCTGGTCGACGCCGAGTTCGTCGGCGCGGGCCATGAACGCGCGGATGTCCTTGGGCAGGCAGCCGCCGCCGAACCCGAGGCCGGGGCGCATGCCAAGCGCACCGATCCTGGGGTCGCGCGTGAGAGCGTCGGCAAGTTGGTGAACGTCCGCGCCTGTCGCTTCGCAGACTTCGGCCATCGCGTTGATGAACGAGATCTTTGTGGCCAGGAACGCGTTCGCGGCGGTCTTGACCAGCTCGGCGGTCGCGAGGTCGGTGACGATCAGCGGGATCCCGGCGTTGATCAGCGGCGCGTAGGCGTTCCGCAGGGCGGCTTCGGCGAAGCTGTGGCGGTCTTCAAAGCCGAGGACGAGACGGTCGGGGCTGAGGGTGTCGGCGATGGCGTGGGACTCGCGCAAGAACTCCGGGTTCCAGGCGACCTCGACCGCGTCCCGGGCGGGGGCGAGTTCGTGGAAAATCTCGGTCAGGCGGGCGGCGGTTCCGACCGGGACGGTGGACTTGCCGGCGATCACGCAGGCCCGGGTGAGGTGGACGGCCAATCGGCGGACCGCAGCTTCGAGGTGGGTGAGGTCGGCGGCCATATCGCCCGGCTTCTGCGGGGTTCCGACGCCGAGGAAGTGCAGGTCGCCGAACTCGGCGGCATCTGCGTAGGAGGTCGTGAAACGGAGTTTGCCGGTAGCCAGATGCTTCGCGATCAGGTCGTCGAGACCGCGTTCGAAGAACGGGGCTTGTGCCTGGTTGAGGGCGGCAACGCGGCCGGCGTCGGCGTCCATGCCGAGGACATGGTGGCCGAGTTCGGCCATGCAGGCCGCGTGGGTGGCGCCGAGATAGCCGCAGCCGATGACGGAGATGTGCATGACGAGTGGTCCTTCCCGTTGGGGGCCGAGGCCCCCGAGAAGGGGCGTCAGCCGTGAGTGGTGAGGCGGCGGGCGATCCCGTCGCGGATGAACGGCGGGACGGTGAGGGCACCGAGGACATGCTCGAGAGCGAAGAACTGGAGCTTGACGCCCTCGGCCAGCGGGAGTTGGGTCTCGTCGCCGTCCCATCGCCCAGCGAAGAAAGAGATCAGTTGCCCCGATCCGTGATGGTCGGGCTCGGCGAAGCAGAAGGTGAGCCGGTCGAGCGTGAGGCCGGCTTCCTCGGCGAGTTCGCGGACGATCGCGGAAGCCGGGGCCTCGCCCGGGTCGCAGCCGCCGCCGAGCAGGGACCAATAGCCGGGCCAGGCGATCGTGGGGATGTCGTCACGCAGGTGCATCAGCACCTCGCCGTGGGCGTTCGCGATGATCGCGACCGCCCCTTCGGGGCGGTCCCCGCGGTCCGGGGCGGAGCTCGGGTGGCTGTCAGGCATCCGCCCACGGTACGGGCGCTGCTGGCGCTCATGCGGCCTGGCTCACCGGTTCGGGGGACAACCAGCTCGCGGTCATGACCGCGAGGGTGCGAGTGCGGTCGAACCGTCCTCCTGCGGCAAGTCCGGCCCTCAGCAGCGGCCGGAACGCCTCCGGTGCCTTCGGCAGCGCGCTGCTGATGGTCCGGTCCGCCCAGTCGCGCAGCTCGCTGCCGAGCCAGTCCGGGAGCGGGGAGGCGAACCCGAGCTTGTCGCGGTTGTCCCACACCGCACGCGGCAGTCCGAGCGTACGGGCAGCGTCCCGCAGGATCCGCTTGCCGACACCCGGCTCGGCGATCTTGTGCCCCACGGGCAACGACCAAGCCAACTCGACCAAGTCCCGGGCGAGATACGGCGACCGCCGCTCCATCGAGAACGCTGCGGCGAGCTTGTCGCTGGTCAGCACCAAGGGCCGCCACGCGGTCTCCAGCTCGGCGAGGGTGAGCCCGCGCGCCGGATCGCCACCTGCGCGGGCGAAACAGTCCGCGACCAGGACTCCGATGCGGCCGTCCGGGTCCGGGCCACGGACCATCAACCGCGCGGCAGCGTCTGCGGCGTCCGTACAGCCCGTCGCGGCGTCGGCGCCAAGCTTCGCCGCGAGAGGACGATAGGAGTGCAGCGCGGGCGTCCGCATCACCGCCCCCGCCCCGAACAACGCAAGCGCGTGCCGGGCATAGCCCATCAGCAACTCGTCCGGGCCGAGCCCGCCGACGACGACCCGGATCCCGAGTTTGGCAACGGTCTGGCATGCCTGGTACTCGGAGAAGACAGCCGCGTTCCCCATCGGGTAGTCGAGCGCGGCCATCATGTGCCCGAGTGCGGCCGGGAACTCTTCCGGCCGCGGTTCAACAACGATCAGTTCGGCACCGACGTCCTTGGCGATCTCCGCAGCGACCTGCGACTCATCCAGGCGATCGCGGCCGGGATAGCGAACAGTGACGCATACCTGCGGTCGCATTAGGTACGCCAGCATCGTCGAGTCAATCCCGCCCGAGAGCAGCAACGCGAAATCGCCCGCAGGCGCACGCTCCGGAACACGCTCGGCGAGCGCGACCGCGAAGCGCGGCAGAGCATCGCCGTAGGCGAGCAGGTCACGAACCGGCACCTCGGCAAGGTCCCACCACCGGTGGTGGGACAGCGATCCTGTGACCGTATGGACGACCAGCAGGCAGCCGGGCTCAAGCAACTGGACGCCCTGGAACGGAGTATCGGCTCCCAGCGGGGTCTCGACCGAGGCCATCTCGGCGCGGGCGACGACGGCGGTCGGACCATAGCCGAGCAGCGCCGACACCTCCGATGCGAAGGCGACCCTCGGTCCGTCAAGCCGCCAGTAGAGCGGCTTCTCCCCCAGCCGGTCCCGAACCAGGGTCAACCTGCCGTCGCGCGGGTCGAACACGGCGAAGGCGAACATCCCGTCGAGGGCGTCCAGGCAGCCGGGGCCGAGCTTGGCCCAAGCCCGCAGCAGCGCGTGCGCGTCGGTCTCGCCGCGGCCGAGGGTGATGCCCCAGTCCGCGGCGAGGCGACGCCAGTTGTAGATCTGGCCGTTGAAGGCGAGCACGATCCCGGTCGCCTCGTCGGTGTAAGGCCCGATAGCGGCCTTCGGGTCGACGATCCGCAGCGTGTTCATCGCCAACACCGCCCGACCGCAGCAACTCGTCGTCAGCGCGGTGCCGTCCGGGCCACGATGGCGCTGTGCCTGACCCATCACCGCGACAGTGTGCTCGTGCCTCGCCGCATCCGGCCCGACGATCCCCGCGATCCCACACATGCTGGTCACCCCCGATTGCTTGAGTCGCTTGTTTCAACCGTCGGCCGCCGCCGGGGGCACCAGTCAGGACGAGGACGGGGACGAGTCCCCGCGTCAGGGCCGGCGAGATCCGGCGGCGGTCTGGACTTGAGACAACCGCCGCGAGGAGCGCAGCAGGAGGGCTCACACGGGGGCTCACAAATCGCGCACCAGGTTCACGGGCTGTCGCAGGCGACATACTCTTCGCAAGCCCGTCGTCTCGGGAAGGACGACCACGTGGCCGAGAACAGCGCCATTGCCCGTCGCGCAGCACCCGTAAGCAAGTCACCCAACACCGATCTGGCCCGACTCATCGAGAAGTCGGGCGCCAGCCACAAGGCGATCGCGTTCCGGGTCAACGAACTCGCCGCCCGCGCAGGCGTCGCGTGCGAATACACGCATACCTCTGTCGCGAACTGGTGCCGCCGCGGCATGACCCCACGCTGGCCCACACCCAAGTTCCTGGCCTTGGCGCTGGGCGAACGGTTGGGCCATCCGGTCACGCTTAGGGACCTGGGAATGGCGGCCGCCGAGACACCGGACCGGGACTTGGGATTGGATTTCCCGCGGAATCCCGCGGATGCCGTCCGCGAAGCCACTGAGTTCTGGAGCACTGTGCACCGCCGCGACTTCCTCACCGGCGCGTTCTCCGTCGGCGCGTTTGCCACTCCGACCACCCGGTGGCTCGCCGTTCCCGCCGACCCGGCGGCCGATCATCCCGGGACTGTCCGAGTCGGCCGCAGCGACTTGGGAGAACTGGCCGAGGCCGCCGACGAGGCCCGCCGCTGGGACTCGAAGTACGGCGGCGGCAATTGGCGCGCGTCCTCAGTCGCCGCCTGCCTACGCGAACGCGCGGCCCCGCTACTGCGCGGAACCTTCACGGACGCGGTGGGCCGCGAACTGTTCTCCACTACTTCCGAGTTGTCCCGCCTGGCCGGCTGGACCGCGTTCGACACCGGCCAGCACGACGCCGCGCAGCGGTACTTCATCCAAGCCCTACGACTCGCCCGCGCCGGCGGGGATGTACAACTCGGCTGCTACGTGCTCACCACCATGGCCATGCAAGCCCTCATGCGCGGCTTCCACACCGAGGCGATCGACATGGCCGAAGGCGCGTTCGAGCGCGCCCGCGGCCGGGCCACCCCACGCGTACTCGGGTTCACCAAGCTCATCGAAGCCCGCGCTCATGCGCGCGCACGCGACTCCGGCGCCGCATCCGCCGCGCTCGCCGCGTCCGAAGACCTGCTCAGCCGCGCCGCCACCGAATCCGGCGACGAACCGAACTGGATCGACTTCTTCACCCACGCCCGCCTCTCCGCCGACGCCACCGAAGTCTTCCGCGACCTCCGCAATCCGAAGGCGTCCCTGGCCTGGGAGCAACGCGCCGCCATGCCGGCCGGAGTCTTCACCCGCTCCGTCGGCATGCGCCTCGCCATCGTCGCCACCGCCCACCTCCAGGCCCGCGACCTGGACCACGGCCTCGAACTCGGACACCAGAGCATTGACATCCTCGCCCGCGTGAACTCCACCCGCGCCCTCGACTACGTCCGCGAACTCACAACCGCACTCATCGCCTGGCGACGCGAAGCTCAGGTGGTCGAGTTCATCCACCGAGCCCGAACCGAACTGAGCATAGCCACCTGACAACCCCGCGACGGTATACGCGCAAACCACGCTGCCAGGGCATCACCGTCGGCTGGTCCGATCGCTACGAGAAGCGGTCTGACGCGCACCGCCAACCCGCGCTCTGCGATTCCAAGGGAGGAACAAGCTCAGGGCTTCAAGAACGTGCCCCAGGCCCGGAAGCACGTGGGGCAAGTCCTGGGGTCGAGCCTTCTTCACTACCGTACGCGCGACAACGGCTACGACGGCGAGGAGAACCACGATGGCCGCGAAGCCACCCAGCAACACGTACGCGGGTAATGCCATCGGCAGCGGGACGGAATCTCTCATGGGAACCTCCGGAGAACACGAATAAGCCCCGGCGGACCCGCCGGGGCTTGCACACATGGACAGTAGACACAAAGGCCCCCTCCCCCTCTTCCGGGGACCGAGCCTTCATAAGTGGTGCATCACGCCACAACCCTGCGCGCGAGGGAGCAAAGGCTCGACCCAGGCACACAGAGTCTGCCGCACGGGAGGGATTGGATGGTGCTATCAACCTCCACCCACGGCGGCGTCCTTATGAGGTTGTTGCCCGCGATGCTGGCATAGCACCGAACAGACGGTCAAATCCGGGGCAGGGCAACCGTGTTGGGCAAGCGAGTGAGGCCACGGGCTGGCAGGGTGACCCAGCCGAGGATCTCGACCGCCGATCGACAACCCGGTGGGAGCGTCGTGGGAGCCACTGTTCTGGAACGCCACGCGCACGTACGACACCCTCCCGTACCACCTGCCGCCCATATCGGTACAAGACGCGTCCGACGGCCCCGAAGTCGTTTCCAACTGGACATATGGAGCTGACTCTTTCTCAGTAGGTCCAAGTACCCAGGTCAGAGCACGGGTTGGCTTGAAGTCTGCGGCTATCAGTACCAGGCATGCCATGAGGCAGCACCCGCATGCAGCATCGCCTTTGGCCAAGCGTTGGCGATGGTCGGATAGTGCAGATTGCCGACGACGGCTGGTGCGCGGGAGTCACCACGCCACTGGAGCACTCGACGGACACGTGTATGTGGGTGGTTTGCATCTGATGGGGCCAACCCTCTCGACGGTCGTTCGTGGGGGCTTCTACAGTTCTGACTGACTGTGAAATTCCTTGGTGGGTGAGGGAGTTGCACCAAGTCAGGGGGCTCATGGGCGTGTCCGGTGCGTTCGAGCAGGCGGTTGCGGCGGCGGTGTCGCGTTTTGGGGCGGAGGTCAAGCCCAAGCTCAGGGGCCCTGGTGGGCCTGAGGATCAATTGCGGGCGCCGTTTGAGGGCCTGATTCAGGCCGTCGGTGCCGCGTTGGGCTTCCCGATCGTCATGCACGGCGAGGTCCCGTTGGTTCACTTGGATGCTCGGCCGGACTACGCGGTGGACGTCGCCGATGCCTTGACTGGCTACGTGGAGTTGAAGAGGCCGGGTCTGGGGGCCGATCCGGACGGTTTCACGGGCAGGAATGCGGTGCAGTGGAGCAAGCTGCGGTTGCTGCCGAATGTGCTGTACACGGACGGAAACGAGTGGGGTCTCTACCGCAACGGGCGGCGCGCGGGGGACCTGGCCTCGGTGGTGGGGAAGGTTCAGTCCGCCGGCGCGAGGTTGGCGCCCCGCAATGGTGATCTCGCGCATCTGCTCCACGACTTCTTGACGTGGAAGCCTGTGGTGCCGAGGAATGTCGGGCAACTTGTACGTGCGGTGGCTGGCCTTTGTCAGTTGCTACGTGCTGAGGTGCAGCGGGCGTTGGAGCTGGAGGCGGCGGGACAGCGCGCACCGTTGCTGAGTGTGGTCGCGGACGGGTGGCGGAGGTTGCTCTTCCCCGGTGCCAGCGACGAGGCGTTCGCGGATCAGTACGCGCAGACCGTGACGTTCGCGCTGTTGCTGGCGCGCGTCGAGGGCATCACGTTCGACGGCCGAGATGTCACGCAGATTGCCAGGTTGCTCGGCAAGCGGCACTTGCTGATGGGGAGTGCCCTGGCCGCCCTCACGGACGACGTGCTTTCGGGTTTGTCGACGACGTTGCAGACGTTGGTGCGCGTGATCGGGGCTGTGGACTGGGCCCGGCTCGACGATGGGAGTGGGGAAGCCTACCTGCGGCTGTATGAGGATTTCCTCGCTGTGTACGACCCGGAGCTGCGCAAGACGACAGGCTCTTATTACACGCCGAACGACGTGGTCCGGTTCATGGTGTCGTTCGTCGAGGAGATCCTGCGCACCCGATTGCGTCGCCCGCAGGGGTTCGCGTCCACGGATGTCGTGGTCGTCGACCCTGCCATGGGCACCGGCACCTTTCTGCTGAACGTGATCGAGCGTGCCTCGCAGGTTATTCGCGACACCGAGGGTCCTGGCCAAGTCGGTCCTCGGCTCCGGGAACTGCTCGGGGAGCGGCTGGTCGGCTTCGAGAAGCAGGCTGGGCCGTACGCCGTGGCCGAGTTGCGTCTGTACGAGGCGCTTCGGCGTGCACAGTCCGACGCTCCCGCGGGTGGGCTGCGGATCTATGTCACCGACACGTTGGCGAACCCTCGTGGCAAGGCCGGGTGGTTGCCCCTGACCTACAAGGCGTTGGCCGAGTCGCGGAAGAAGGCCGATCAGGTCAAGAACTCCGAATCGGTGCTTGTGGTGTTGGGCAACCCGCCGTACGACGCGGTGACCGCGGGGGCCGGCGAGTGGATCGAACGCGGTGACCGTGCGCAGGCCGAGCCGCCACCTTTGGACGCCTTTCGTGCGGAAGGAAACGGGCGCTACGAGTCAGTGTTGAGCAACCTCCATGCCTACTTTTGGCGGTGGGCGACCTGGAAGGTCTTCGACCGCCACCCAGAATGCCCCGAGGGAGTGGTCGCGTTCATCACCCCCTCGGCGTATCTCAAGAGCATTGGGTTCGCTGGGATGCGGGAGTACCTTCGCCGCACAGCGGACGAAGGGTGGATCATCGACGTCTCGCCGGAGGGGCATACTCCGGACGTCCCGACGCGGGTCTTTCCCGGGGTGCGTCAGCCGTTGTGCATCGGGATCTTTGTCCGGTCGGGTCCGCCGTCGCCGGAGATACCGGCCCGGATCCAGTACACGGCTGTCGAAGGGCGACGCGCGGAGAAGTTCGCCGGGTTGCGTACCTTGACACCCGACGGGGGCAACTGGTCCCCGTGTGCCACGGGTTGGCGTGCGGCGCTGCTGCCCGCGGGCAGTGGGGTGTGGGAGGCCAGTCCCCTGCTGAGCGACCTGATGCCTTGGTCCTCCCGAGGGGTCACTCCCGGCAGGGTCTGGGTCTATGCGCCCACGCCCTCGACGCTGACCCGACGCTGGAACCTGTTCTTGGCAGCGGGCACTGAGGCGCGCCGCGAGATGTTCCGTGAAGCGCGGGACCGGAAGCTGACGACGGATGTCGCTGCTTTGCCCGGTGTGCCCGAGCATCACGGCGCCCTGGCAGACGAGCACTTGCCGCATCCGGCGCCGGTGCGCGTCGCGTACCGATCCTTCGACCGCCAGTGGCTTATCCCCGACAGCCGGCTCATGGAGGTTCCTCGGCCCGATTTGTGGCGCGTGCGCAGCGACGGCCAGATCTTCGTGTCCGAGCAGAACGCCCATCCGATCACCGGCGGCCCCGCGCTCGTATTCACAGCTCTGATCCCGGACATGCACCACTACAACGGCCGCAGCGGCTGCGTCCGTCCGCTGTATCGTGACGCGGTCGCGAGCGCTCCCAACGTCGCCCCGCGGCTGCTTCAGGAACTGCGTCGCCGCCTCGGGATCGACGTCAGCGAGGACGATTTGTTGGCGTACATAGCGGCGGTGGCAGCCCATCCCGCCTACACAGAGTGCTTCGCCGAGGATCTCCAGGTCCCGGGCGTCCGCGTTCCACTCACCGCCAGCCCTGAATTGTGGCTGCGTGCTGTAGCCCTGGGGCGACGCTGCCTCTGGCTCCACACCTACGGCGAGCGGTTCGTCGACCCCGGCGACGGTCGACCCGCCGGTCCCCCGATGCTGCCTCCGTCGTCCAGGCCGTTGTCCCATGTCGAGATACCGGACAGCGAATCCGGTATGCCTGACGAAGTGCGCTATGACTATGCCACCGAGACCCTGCACGTAGGCACAGGCCAGATCGGCCCCGTGCGGGCTGCGACTTGGGCGTACCAGGTCTCAGGCATGCCGGTCGTCAGGAAGTGGTTCGGCTACCGCAAGAGGAACCCCGCCGGCCGCCGACTTCTCCAACTGGACCGAGAAGTTGCCACGACGTGGGCCCCGAACCTGACGACGGAACTCCTGGAACTATTGAACGTCCTCACCATGCTGATCGAGCTCGAACCCGAGCAACGTGACCTCCTTGACGAGATTCGCTTGGCGGACTGCATCACCGTCGACGACCTCGCCACCGCAGCAGTTTTCCCCGTCCCCGCCCATGCACGAAAGCCTCTCCCGCAGACCCTTCAAGGGCTCTTCTGAGGCACACCACACCGACGGGGAGGGCCATGCCCGACGAGCACAGCGCCGAGCGGCTGACCGCTGCCGAGGTCGAAGCGTGGAAGGCACAGGCTCGGCTGCGCCGGTACGCCGACGGGGAAGCGCTCATGAGCCAAGAGGAGCCCGCCGAGCACGCGCTGCTCCTGACAAGCGGGAGAGTCAAGGTGCTGTCCTCCTCTGAGGACGGCCTGGATGTGGTGCTCGCCTACCGCGAACCGGGAGAGATCTTCGGCGAGATGGCGCTCCTGGACGGCGGGGTGCATTCGGCGACTGTGTACGCGATCGGGCCGGTGGAGGTCTGGGCCATGCCGCCGGACCGCTTTCTGGGCTACCTGGAGCGGCAACCTCGGGTGTCGGTCACGCTGTTACTGGTGATGATCCGCCGTTTGCGGCAGGCCGATACCCAGCGGCTGCGATACCGCGCGCGGAGCGTGGTGGAGCGGGTAGCGGAGCGACTGCTGCACCTGGCTGAGCAGTGTGGGGTGCAGACGGGCGAGGGCATCCGGTTGGAAATGCGGCTGACGTATCCGGAGTTGGCGGCCGCGGTGGCTGCCTCTCGCGAGTCTGCGGTCAAGGCGGTCGCGAGCCTGAGAGCCGCAGGCGTGCTCGTAGCCGGCCCGGACCGGAGGTTCGTGATCACGAAGCCGGACGTCCTGCACCGAATCGCCTTCAAAGGGTGCGGAGATCTTCGGTGAGTGAGTAAAAGTACGCTGCACGCCAGCGGTCCCTGCGGAAACCTGATGCATGCAGTCAGTGACTCTTCGAGTACGCAGGGGGAAAGCATGGTCGAGATGCCGCCGTACCGCGCGCTGATCACCGTCGACGCGGAGAAATTCTCGGCGACCAGCGACATCGGGATGCCAGCCGTTCGTGACTCCATCCGCAGCGTGATGCGGTCCGCCCTCACCGACGTGGGTCTGGAATGGGACACCGACGTCGAACGCTGCGATGACACCGGCGACGGCGTGATCATCACCCTGACAGACGAGCGTGTGCACCTGCTGGTGGACGCGGTGCACTACCTGAACCGAGAGTTGCGCAAGCGCACGCTCCGGTTCGACGGTCCGCCGCTGCGGCTCCGAGCCGCGGTGCACTGCGGACCGATCGACCCTGAGGAGGGCTCGGGTACCGCGAAGATCGAGGTGTGTCGGATCTCCGACTCCGATCTGGGCCGCGAAGTGCTCAAGGCGACGGCGTCACGTGTCGCCCTGCTGGTCTCCGACCAGGTGTTCCGTACCGCCGTGCGGCAGGGGTACGCCGAGACGGTCGAGGAGGGCATGTTCCACCGCGTCGACGCCCCGATCAAGAACGGCACGTTGACGGTCTGGGTACACGTGCCGGCCAACGACTGGCGTCCGGCCGCAACGGCCTCCGCGGCAGACTCCGCAGCGACACCGGAGCCGACCTCGCCGATCGCTCCCCCGCCTCCGCAGCGCACCGGGCAGGTGCACATCGGGAGCGTCAGCGGCCCTTCGGTCGTGGCTGAGACGTTCAACGGCGGGATCAACCACACCACGAACAGCGACATCGTGCACGGGCACAAGGGCGACAACGTGTACGGCGACAAGCAGGTCGGCGGTGCCTGAGATGTTGGATGAAGCCGTCGAGGCGCCCGACGACGCGCGTGAGAACGTGCAGTTGCTGCGCGGCGTGGACGACGTCACGGACATCGAAGACGACGATCTCGCCGACGGACCGCCAGCGTACGGGTTTGATTGGTTGGGGCCGGCTGCGGTGGGTGTGGGTTCCGCCAGGACCATCGTCTTCGCCAACAACCTGTACGGCGATGTCAACAGCACCGACGGGACCACGGCCCGTCCTGTCCGCCAGGTCCGCGCGGGTACCGTACGCCGCGAGGAACTGGACTTTGTGACACGTGTGTTCGTCGAGCCCCCCAGTTACCTGCGCGCGCTTCGCAGGGTGAGGGGACACCTGCTGATCGTCGACGGCGCACCGCGTAGCGGACGACGGACATTGGCACTGCATCTGCTGATCGAACAAGAGGTGCGGAAGGTCACTGCTCTCGCGCCCGATTTCGATCTGGCGTCCCTGGACTCCGCTCGGCTCAAGCGCGGACATGGCTATCTGATCGAGGCGACAACGCCTGACCTGCTGGCAGGTCACACGACCGCAGACGTCCAGACACTGGCCGACGTCCTGGGCAACTCCGGCGCGTACCTGGTCATCACGACGTCCGACGGCCGACGCACTCTTCCGGGAAGCTGGCAGCCCTACCTGTTCGAAGGCACAGCACCGAGCGGCGAACACGTGGTGCGTGAGTTCTTGCGGGATCGCCTCGGGGAAAGGTGGGCCCAGGATCACCCCGATCTCCTCGACGAGGAGATCACTCGGATCGCGGAAGGATCGCAACCGTCTGACGCCGCTTCCCTCGCGGCCGATCTCATCGGGGTCGCCCGCGGGCTCTACGGCAAGTCGCGCGTGCTCGGCACGTTGGGCAAGCGTGGGAGCGACGCGGTCCGTGACTGGTTCGCCGAACACCCCAGGCCTGGCGACTGGGCGCTGATGTTGGCTGCGTCGGTGTTCGAAGGCCACGACTACGCGGTGGTGAACGAACGCGCCGACGCACTGACTCGACGGCTGGACAGCGGCACGCCGACATCGCCGGACCGCGTCGGGACGGATGCCACGTCGGTGTGGGCGCCCATCTCGCGCAGCACACGACTCGACTCCATCCGTGCCGAGTGCTTGTCGGAGCCGTCCATCATCAGCAACAGGTCGCTGAGCTACCGGATCGACGCAGTGCGCTTCAACGCACTGCACTGGGGAGGCTCCGCGCTCGAACACTTCTGGTCGGAGTACCCCGAACTCAGGGATCCGCTGTTCGACTGGCTGGCCGCGACCCCGACCGGTCGCAACCTGCACAAGGTTGCGGGGGTGACCGCCGGCCGCCTCGCCGGAGCGGGGTCCGGCTTCAACACGCTGCGTCCCATCCGTAGTTGGGCACGGTTGGACCGGCATCGACAGGAGATGGCGGCGATCGCCCTGGGCATCGCGGCCGAGGATCCTGTCACAGCGACCCAAGTCCGTCATCTGCTCAACAGTTGGAGCGGTGCCAATGCGTCGCCTGCACTGCGTTGGACGGCCGCACGCGCGTACGGCGGTCCCTTCGGCGAGGCCTTCCCGGAGCTCGCACTGACGCGCCTCCTGCGCCTCGCCCGCACCACCGACTCCGACGTGATGACCGAGGCTGTCGCCGGCATCCGGAGGCTGTGCAACTCCGTCATCGAACTGGTGGATGCCGTACGGCAGCTCAACCAGCCCACCCAGGCCGATCCGCCTGCACGTGCCACCGTCAGCGCCGTGACCAGGCTTCTCCTCGGAGCCGAGCAACAAGCCCGCGCACCGCAACTCACCGCAGAGGTGATCGCCCTCCTGCGCGACTCCGACGGCCGGGCCGAGACCGTCACGCTGTTGCGGGCTCTGGTGGCTGAGCCGGGGGGCTACGACGCCGTCCACCAGATGGTGACCGGCTGGCTCGCCGCGACAGCCGACCCAACTCGGCGTGCTGAAGCGGAGCTTGTCCGGGATCTGCTGGTCGAACTGTTCGCCGGCAACCGCCGCGCGGGCATGGAGCGACTGGCGTACGACGTCATGCGGCTCGCCTTCGACGGCGGCACGGTGAACGTCGACGTTCTCCAGCCGGCCATCGACACCTTTGAAGACCCCCTGCCCACGCCGGGGGGTGCTCCGTGACACCGACGGGACTGCTCACGCCGGTGGTCGGCTCCCGACTCGTCGCGTACGTCAAGCACCGGCTGTCCCTGCACCGCTCACACGCCTTGGTCCCGGTCACCGATACCACCGACAACGGAGGCCGGCTGGCGGCGTTACGCAGTGCACGTGACGCCTACTGGGTGCACCTCGGCGAGAGAACGGCCAACTTCGCGTGCCACGTGGGTGCCTCAGGCAGCCATCACGGGCAGATGGTGGACGTCAGCGTGGTCTGGTGGGTGAACAACCCACAGGTCGTCGTCGACCGGCGCGTCCTCGACGCCGTCCCCTACGTACGCCGCGACATCCAGCACCGCCTCACGGACTTCGCTACGGACCGCTCCTGGCCGTCGACCATCGCGATGCAGGAACAATGCAACGCGTACCTGCAACCAACCGCAGTCCTGGATGCGATCGGCATCGGGTACGGGCACGTGCATGTCGACGTCACCGACCCGACCATGCCCGAGATCCGGAAGGCCGAACTGGATGACGTCCGGTGGAGCTCGGACGTGGAGTTGGAGCGCCAACAGCTCGAACGGCTGCGGCTGGACTACTACCAGCGGCTCGTCGAAGACGGTCCTGTGGCTTTGCTCGCCTACTGGCTCCAACGGCGCCCGGACGACATCAGGGAGATCATCGACTACGTGCGGCAACTTCCGCCTGCGCCAGACCGCGTGGAGGAAACCGCCGTCCTACTCTCGAAGCTGGCCCAGATGAGCGACTTCGACCGACTACAGGTACGCAAGTGGGTCTCTGTAGCGATGGCTCATTCCGGGCCCTCCATGGAGAACGTGCTGCGCGAGCTCGGCTTCCTCGGCCACAACGGCAAAGCCACCGACCCGCTCGAAGCGGAACAGCCATGGCCGTAAGACGACACCGAATCGCACCCAGGCGCGACCGCGAACTCGCGTCAGCCCTCCACGCCATCGACGACTTCAGCCGCTGGATCGAAAACGCCGATACCAAGGCCGCGCATCTGGTGGCAATACTAGGGACTCTCGCAGCCGGACTCCTCAGCCAATCAGCACGAGTCAGCGCCACGTGGCGCTACGCCTCAACCGGCAACCCGACACCGGCAATCCTGCTCGCCTTCGTCCTCGTCTTGTTGTCGGCGGCACTGATCGAAGTCGCGCTCGCCCTGCTACCGCACACCACACCATCCGGCCCCACCCGCCTCGCGTTCCCGTGGATGGCCGAACGAACCAATGACGTGGCAGGACGCGCCATCCAGACGCGTGAAGCGTGGTCGCACGCGCAGTTCTTGGCCCGCAGGGCTCGAACCAAGTTGCGTCACGTTCGCCGTGCAGTGCACGCCGTCGCCGTGTCATCGGTGCTGTTCATAACTTGGTGGGTCGTGATCTTGTCTCTCAACGCCCATCAGTGAAACACCTCCGCCAGGCCGCCGCGCCAGATGGTGGGAGCGTGGTGGGAGCGGGCGTTCGAGACCGTGGCGTGGACGCGTGGAGCTGCCTGGTGTTCGGGAGTCGCGCATAGCGGGACAAGACATTTGAAGACCCACTGAACGCACGGTAAGGCTGGGTTGAATAGGTCACTCTTTCTCAGCGGGTTTGAGTCTGTTGGTCAGAGAGTGATCGTCTCGGGGAATAGTCTCAGGGAGCATCAGAGCTGTCGCTGGCTGATGGTCGCCCGCGGGGCGATGGCCACTCGGTCCGGGTAGGTGGGTGCGTGGTGGCCTACGCTCGTGTTGTGGATTCACGTACGGCACTTGAGGGTTGGTTGGCGCACCTTCCGGTGGACCGGTTGACGGCCTTGTTGGAGGAGCGGGCGCTGCCGCAGGCGGCGGGGTATGCGCGGGTCGCGACGTTCGCGGAGTTGGCCGGGTGGTTGCTGGCGGACCAGTCTGTGCTGTTGGGGCTGTCGCGGGTGACGGCTGGTGAGGTCGGGCTGTTGGCAACGGTGGCGTTGCGGGCGTTGGAGGAACACGGCCCGGTGGCTGGCGCGCGACGGCCCGTGCCTGCGTGGTCGACGTCGGTGGCCGCGCCGGTCGAGCCGTTCGAGCGGCTGGTGTCCGAGCGGGAGTTGCTGGATTCGCTGGCGGCCGGCGGGCTGTTCCGGGAGCAGGCGGCGGAGGTCCTGGACGGGTTGCGGGAACGGGCGCTGGTGCTGCCTGCACCGGACGGCCGGTTGGCGGTGCCGTCGCTATTGCACACGAACGCGGCGGAATGGGCGGGCTTCGGCGCGCCCGTCGACGAGTTGATGACGGCGGCGTTCAACGCGCCGGAGGTCAAGCGTGTCGCGGCCGGGCTCGGGTTGGGCGAGGTGCGGACTCGCACGGAGGCGCAGCAGGGGGTCGCGGCGGTTCTGGGGGATCCGCTGCGGGTGCGCGCGATGGTGGCGGATGCGCCGCGGGATGCGCTGGATCTGCTGGAGCATCTGGTTGCGGGGCCGCCGCTGATGCGTACGCACTGCTTCGAGGTGATCGGCGGGCGGTACTACGGGCCCGGATCCAAGTACACGTTCCGCGCGGCGGGTTCCGGGGATACGGGTACTGATTGGCTGGCTGCGCGGGGCATGGTCGTGCCCGTCGACCACGATCTGGTCGAGCTGCCGTATGAGGTGGCGCAGGCCCTGCGTACCGACGAACTGGTCCTGCCGGTCGCCCTGGACCCCGAGCCGCTGACACGGACCGTGGAGCTGCCGCGCGACGCGGCCGGGCACGGTGCAGTCGCGGCGGCAGCCGCCGTGTGGCGGGCGGAGCTGGTGCTGCGAGAGTTGGCGGCGCGCCCGGTCACGGTACGCAAGGCGGGCGGCATTGCAGTGCGCGACACGCGGCGGCTCGCGAAGGCCGCCGGAGCGAGCGAGGAACACACAAGGCTGTGGCTGGACCTGGCGGTGAACGCCGGGCTCGCCGCGCCGCACGCAGACTCCCCGGAGCCCACGCGGAGCAGGCGGAAAGGCGGGCGAGCTCCCTCACCGTCCGCGGCGGTGCAGCTGCTGCCCACCGAACGGTTCGACGCGTGGGCGGCCGCGGCGCCTGCGGGCAAGATGCTGGCGCTGGTCGCCGCCTGGGCCGTGGTGCCCGAGGTGTTCACGTACTGGCCGGACGATGCGGGCGAGACGCCCGTGGCCCTGGTCAGCCCGCAGGACGGCACCGCGGTACCGCTGCGACGCGGCGTACTGCGCGCGCTGGGGACCCTCCCCGAGGGCCGCGGTCTCGCGCCTGGATCGGAGGCACGGGCCGAACTGCTGGAGCGCGCCGTGTGGTTCCAGCCGTTGCTGGGTCCTTCCCTGCTGAGCTCTTCCGTGTCGGACGCGGCAGCCGATGCGTCCGCGGACGAGGACGGGTTCGCCGGCCGGCTCCAGGCGACCTTGGCGGAAGCGGAGCTGCTGGGGCTGGTCTCCGGCGGCGCGCTGACCGCGGCCGGGCACGCGGTCGGCGCCCTGCTGGAGGCGGGCGCCGCCGACCATTTCCCCGCGGTCCCGGGTGCCGACGCGGATCCCGGAGCGTCCGGCCTCGACGGGCTGGGCGCCGACCTGGAGCGGCGGCCCGCGCTGGCGCGTGCGGTCGCCGGGCTGCGCGACGCGTTGCAGTCCACGTTGCCCGCGCCGAGCACCACCGCCCGGTTCCAGTCCGACCTGACCGCCACCGTGACCGGTGCGCCTGCCCCCGAGCTCGCCGAACTGCTTTCTGCCGTCGGGGACATCGAGTCCGAAGGGCATGCGGTGGTGTGGCGGATCAGCCCGGCCTCGCTGCGCCGCGCCTACGACGCGGGCCGCAGCGCGGACGACGTCGCCGAACGCCTGACCGCCGTGTCCGCGAACGGACTCCCACTGCCGCAGCCGCTGGCGTACACGATCAAGGACACCGCCCGGACCCACGGCAAGCTGAAGGTGGTCCGCTCAGCCTGCTGCATCCGCTGCGACGACCCGACGCTGATCGCCGAGGTCGCCGGCACGCGGGGACTGGCCAAGCTGGGCCTGCGGCGCATCGCCTCGACCGTGCTGATCTCCACCGCGCCGCCGGACGAGACGCTGGCCGCACTACGTGGTGCCGGGTTCGCGCCTGTGCTGGAGGCCGAGACCGGCACCACCGTCCTGGAACGCGTGCCCGCGCAACGCGCCCCAAGCGTCCTGCCGAGTCTGGACCAGGCGCACCCGCAATACGGCACGCCCGCCCGGGGCATCCCGTCCAGCGCCCGTGAACTCGCCGAGCAACTCACCGCGAAGCGCTGAGACGACGCCTACGCCGCCAGCCTCGGTGCGAACCGCGAAGTCGTCGAGTGTGCATCGCAACGGCCGCGCGGTCGCGCAAACGCGCCTACGAGATCCGTGCCACAGGCGGATAGCCCTGCCCGGCGAGCCACTCCCGGGCGCGACCGCGCCGGCGCTCCTCGGAGAAGCCGTGGAAGTGCACCAACAGATCGCCGTCCGCGTCGGCCACCGCGTCCTTGAACCGGAGGAAGGCCCCCCGACCAGCCCGAGCCCGCGCCAACCGCTCGGCGAGCCGCGTGTCTTCCACCCACGGGCGTGGTGGGAGCGTGGTGGGAGCGGGCGTTCGGGACCATGCCGTGGACGCGTGGAGCTGCCCCGTGTTCATGAGTCGCGCATAGCGGGACAAGGTAATTGAAGACCCACTGAACGCACGGTAAGGCTGGGTTGACTAGGTCACTCTTAATCAGCGGGTCCGGGGTTCGAGTCCCTGGCGGCGCACCAAAGCCCTGGGTCCCTTCTGTCCGCGGAAAACGCGGACCGGGGGGACTTTGGTCGTTTTTGCGCTGCTTCGCCACGCGCTGTGGGGGCTTCGCCACCCACACCCCCGTCCATCCGCACCGGGGCTGATCCGCGCCGCGGCCTCGTTCGGGCGTGTGGTGGGAGCGTGGCGGAGTCGGCGTCGGACCACAGTCGTTCTGCTTGATCGAACGTTCCGGACCGTGCAGCCGGGGCGCTGGTCCGCAGCACCACGACGGGCCAAAATCCGGAACGCCTGCTCGCCGTGTGAACACACGAGCGCGATGCCGTGGGCCCGGCCAGGATGAACAGGCCCGCGGCATATCGCAGGACCGTCACGCCGGGCGCAGCGAGCGAACGCCGTCCGGGGCCGCCGTCTCCACGTGGATGATCGCCGCAGCCGCAAGGTCGCGGGAACGATGCAGACCCGACCTGATGGCGCCGATGGTGACGTGTGTACCGCGGCGGTTCGCCTGCCACCGCGTGTGTTGGCGCCGCTGCCAGTCATCCGGCGTTCGACGTCCCCGCTTCGCAGGACATGCCGCGTGCCGACACGCTCGCGTTCCGCGGCGACTTCCCACCCGCTACCCGCCTGGGGCTCGGCGCGCAGGTCCAGGTTGACCGGCCGCGTGTACGCCGCGAACGCGCTGCCTCGTTGCTACGCGGAACCTTCACCGACATGGTGGGCCACGAAATGCCCTCCACCACTTCCGATTTGCCCCGCCTGGCCGGCTGGACCGCTTTCGGCACCGGTCGGTCCGCGCCTCGACTATGTCCGTTAACGCACCACCGCACTCAGCGCCTGGCGCCGCGAGCCCCAAGTAATCGAGTTCATCCACCGGGCTCGAACCGAACTGGCATGGCCGCGTGAGCCTCGCTCTCGCGCCCTGTCGGGACACCACCAAACTGCGATCTCCTCATCCGCCGGTTCAGTCTTCATGGACCTTGAAGACGGCCAGTTTCGTCCAGTCCAATGGCCGCACGATCTCGGCGAGGCGGGTGAAGGGGTCCTCAGCGGGATACTGGAACCACACGACCAACAGTTCTGACTCACCGAAGCCCGCCGCAGACTCCGGGCGCCACATCGAGGTCAATCGGGCGTGGCAACGTACTCGGGGCAGCCACGAATCGACGTGGGCCGCCATGTCAGCCCGCATGCCGTCCAAACCATGAACATAGACGCCGTTCGTCTCGGCGACCTGTCGCTCGAGCTGCATCAGTCTGAACTTGCGATGCAGGTACGGCGTTCCCTCCAGCATCCCCTCGACGTCGTCCCAGAAGCGGAGTTCACGCAGGACGACGCGTACCTCTCCCGCTGGGAAGTCACGAAGGTCAGAAGTCCCAGGTGTCATGGCGCAAAGCCTACGCAGGCACCCGCCGATGACCGTCGAGGTTCTCACCCGATCGCGACGCACTGCGCGAAGCCGGAGCGCGCATGACGGGGCAACCCACAGCGTGGTGGGAGCATCGTGCGAGCCGCCGTTCCGGAATACCGCGCGAACGTACGGTGTCCCCGCGCGTCACCGGACGCCACCTACAGGCCTTCGCCACCGGCCTCGAACTCGACCGCTCAGCAGTCGACGCCCCACCACAACAAACCCATCGAAGAAGTCAACACCCACACCAAACGCATCATGCGGCAGACCCACGAGTCGGATTCGACCTCCTCCGCCACCGCATCCCTCTCCCGCGACGCTCACGAAGAGCTAGCACCAAAGTGAGGCAGAGCCGTTCGATCTACAGACCCTTCAGGGCCCCGGCGTATACGTATGAACCTGATTGAGATGCCTTTTTCTCTTCTTTGTCATGCTTTGAAGTGATTTACCAACAGCCCCTCGTTTCACCGTTCTGAGGTTGGTCTGGGTCTCAGGTGCAGTTGTCGGCTGGTGTTGCGTCTGGACGCGTCGGTCCGCCGGGGGGTACCGACGAAGCGGCCGGCGCGCCGCATCTGTGTGTGGGGGTTCGTCGTGCGGATGGGTCTTGCTGGCATTCTGGATCGTTATGGAGAGCACTGGCCGGGTCATCGTTGCGTCGTCTGGGCTTCCTGCCGATGTCTTCTCCGAGAAGTGCGCGACGCGGCAGGTTCTTGACCACATTGCGAGCAAGTGGACCGTCCTGATCGTTGACGCTCTCGGGGACGGGCCGCGGCGGCATGCTGAGTTGCGGCGGCGGGTTGAGGGGGTGACTCAGAAGATGCTCACGCAGACGCTGCGGCTCCTCGAAGCTGACGGGTTCGTCGAGCGCGCTGTCACGCCGACCGTGCCGCCCGAGGTCAGTTACGCCCTCACTCCGCTCGGGCAGAGTCTGCGCGAGCCCATTGCCGCGATCCGGTTGTGGACCGAGACGCACATCAACGAGATCGAACGCGCCCGCGCCGCCCGTACCGCGGGCGCATCTGGCTGACGCCGCTGAGGCTTCGGGGCGAGGGGCGGGGCGGGGCGGGGTCGGGCGAGGGGGCGGGCACTTCAAAGTGCCGTCTTACGAACGCCGCGCTGCTGTCCGAGGGTTGAGTCATCCCCCGGAAGCCTCTAGGCGAACTGGAGTACCACCATGGTTGCAGCGGCCCCCCGAGCCACCGTTCACGTCGGCGAGACCGCCATCACCTTCCTGCCCGACGGGCACGGATGGCTGAACCCCGACGTCCTCTTCCCGGCCAGCGCGCCCGACGGCTGGTCGACACACGCGGCGTTCCTCGATGACGCGGGCCGATTCCCGGTGAGCATCGGCGCGTTCCTCATCCGTACCGGGCGTCGCACGATCCTTGTCGATCTGGGGCTGGGGGACGTCGCGTTCGGTATCCCGGGCGTCGCCGACTTCCGCGGTGGCGGGCTGCTCGACAGCCTCGCCGAAGAAGGCCTGACTCCCGACGACATCGACACCGTCGTCTACACCCACCTACACCACGATCACGTCGGCTGGACGACCAACGTCGCGCCCGCCCCCAACGCCCCGGAGGGGCAACGCGTCACGGGCCTCACCTTCGCCGGTGCGCGGCACATGGTCGCCGAGGCCGAGTGGCGGCACTGGGCCGGTACGGACGACCCCGTCGGCCCGCACCCCTACGCCGTTCAGGCTTCTCTCGCCGAGTTGGTCGAGCATGTCGGTGACGGCGACGAAATAGCGCCGGGTGTACGCGTGTTGGCGACCCCGGGCCACACCCCCGGCCACATCAGCCTCGTCGTCACCGACCCCGCGGGCGCATCCCCCGACCGCCTCGTCATCCTCGGCGACGTGATGCACTGCCAGGTGCAAGTCACCGAGAGCTCCTGGAACTTCGCGTTCGACGTCGATCCCGGGCAGAGCGTCGCAACGCGCGAACTCCTGCTCAAGGAACTCGAAGACGAGCACACGGTGCTGGCCGGCGGCCACTTCGCCGGGCATGTGTTCGGCCGCGTCCTGCCGCCGAAGTCGGCCCGGGCGTGGCAGCGCGGACGCGTAGCGTGATCAGAGTTTGCGGATGAGGATGCGGCCGTTGTCGCCGTGGCTCGCTATCACGGTTTGGGCCGCATCGAATCTGATGATGTCGGTGCGGCCCGTACCGCCGTTGTCGGAACGGGAGTTGAAGGCGGCGTCGTAGTGGCGGGCGGCGACGTCCAGGACCGAGATGTCGCCGCGGCCGCCGACGACAAGGGTTGTACCGTCGGGTGAGAAGGCCCAACCGTGGCAGCGGGCCCAGCGGTCCGGGTTCCGGAGCGCCGGGCAGTACCAGGCGAGTTCGCCGGTCTCCAGGGCGTACGCGGCTGGGCCTTCGACGGCCTCGGAGTTGACGACGAGCCAGGTGTCGGCGGGGTCGAAGCCGACGGTGTACGGCCTGTCCTGCATCGGGAGACGCCGTACGAGCTGCCGCGCGTCGACGTCCCAGATCTCGATCTCGACGGTCCGCGGGGCGTCCTCGCTGTAGCGCGACCCCTGGACGAAGCACAGTGCCAGGAGCTTCCCGGACGGCGACAGGCCGGCGGCCCAGCATTCCGATGGCTGCCTGGCCGCGGAGGTCTGGAACAGTTCGTCGCCGTCAGGGTCGAGTACGCGGACGCTGTCGTCGCGGTCGAAGACCAACAGCCGTTCGCGCCGGGCGTCCCACTGCGGGCGGAGCCGGAACGGGTTGTAGTGCGCGGTCTTGAACTGCACGTAGGCGGCGAGCGTCCGCGTCCCACCGGAGGCGAGGTCGAGCAGCCGCGTCTCGCCGCCGACCGCGAAGACGACGCGCTCGGCGGCGACGTCGAACAGCACGGCGTGCGGCAGCGGTTGGGCGAGCTCGGGTGACGGCGGCACGGAGTGGACCAGGCGGCGGAGGTTCGTCGCGGCATCGATCACATGGATCTCCGCGGTGTTGGTGCTGTCGCGGAAGCCACCGGTCACGAGGGTCCTGGCGTCCGGCGACAGGTCGAACCCGCCGGTGCACCGCAGCGGCGCCTTGAGGTACAGCAGGGTGTCGCCGCGTACCGCCCCCGCGGGATCGACGACGTACGCGAACCCCTCCTGCATCTTCTTCCGCCGATACGCGTGAAACCCCTCCACCGCCTGGTCCGCGGTCGCGAAGTCCCGCACCGTCTCCCGCGGCCGACGCGCATCGGTCCACGTCTGGCACGTCAGCCGCACCCCGTCCGCCACCATCCGGCAAAACCTCGTCCGCGCGGGCTCGGACAACCTCAGCGTCATATCCAGAACCGTCATGCGCGCCGAGGCTATACGCCCGGTCGGACGCCGTCCCAGATGCCCCGAGATGCGGTCAGTGCTGTCGGCGGGCGACCAGGTCGCGATGCTTCGCCAGGAACGTGTCCCGGACATGGTGGCCGGGCGCGAGTCGCAGCGTGCCGAGGCTTTCCTGGTTCATTACGTGCCAGACGGAACGGTCATGGCGTATTTCCAAAGCCAGTCCGTCGAAGAGTGCGTGGTGGTTAG
Organism: Yinghuangia sp. YIM S09857; assembly: GCF_051388915.1. Classification (NCBI taxonomy): domain Bacteria; kingdom Bacillati; phylum Actinomycetota; class Actinomycetes; order Kitasatosporales; family Streptomycetaceae; genus Yinghuangia; species Yinghuangia sp. YIM S09857. The sequence goes on from NZ_JBPKBH010000014.1 coordinate 199,233, forward strand.
GACAAAGGCACAGCAGGTTTTCGGGAATGTCTGGGCCATTGTGGGGCTTGCCCAGCGGGACTATGTGGGCGCCCTGCACCTTGTGTCCCATAGGGGTTTCAAGGCGGAGACCACAAACCTGACAACGATGATCATGCAGTTGCTTGACCTTTTCGGCCAGCAGCGAGTCGCGGCGTATCCGATAGGACGTGCGCGTCGTCCGCCCTGGGGTGTCGTTGCCCGTCGGCAGGGGTAGGCGCCCGATCTCAACAGTATCGGCGGGAGCTCCGACTACAGGATCCTGTTCCGGGAGCTTTACCAATTCGTAGCGCCAGATGAGGAATCCGTCTCTACCGGCTTCCGACCATGACCGGGCGACCGCGAAGAGTCCGTCGTAGCGGTAGCCCGAGGGAGGTGAGAACGCCACGTCCGGCACGTGACCGCGCACAACACGTACGGGTAGGTTGAGGGCCTGGCTCTGCAAGAGTGCGGCGTTTCCCTTAGTCAGGACCTGGTCTGCTACTTGGCGGCCGTTGGCAGGGTTGCGGCCGCCCTCGCCGGTGTAGATGATCACGTCGCCGTGGTCCACGTCGTCTTGGTATCCCCCGGAAACCACGATCGATTCGGCACCTTCCGCAGCCCGGCCGCAGATTCCGGCCTGCAACTGACGGTGCACTTTGGCTTCCCGAACGGCGGCACGACTAACAAACATCTGGCCAACATGAACTCCGGCGATCGGGCCGAAGAACCCGTTGTCGCTTCGATTTTCGAGTCGCGCCATCAGGAGGGCTCCACAAAATGGTCAATGATGGGAACGTTTGGGCGGGATGAGTCGCGCGTGCGGAAGCGCACGAGTTCGCGTCCCGCTCCCTGGGCAACGACGGGTGGGATCAACGCAAATCCCATGACCACTTTAGTTGGGTCGATGGTGCCGGCAACGACCAGTTCCGCGGGGTCCTGCTCCACGATCGGATAGAGGACGACCGCACCGCGCCTCGGCCGTGCCAACCGGTCTGCGCTCTCGTCACCCACGCTCTCCGGAGCACCAGCGATGCGGTACGCAGCCTGACGATGCTCGGGGTTCATGATCGCGCCAAACAACGGATAGCGACGACGGTTTCGGCGGGCCAACGGCAGCGGGCGCGCGCCGAGGATCGAAGCTTCAGTACGTCCTTGGGCGGACTGCCCCGGCAACAGCAGCACCCAGTCGTCCACTTGCCCTGGTGTCTCACCCAACTCCTCAAGGTAGGCAAGGTGTGGCGAGAACGTGGTGGGGTCCCACCACCTCAAGTCGCTCATGACAGCGAGGAGTTGCTGGTGTCCTACTGCCCCGTAGAAGGCGTGGTAGTGGCGAGGACGTTCACCAACGTAGTTGGGCTTGTAGAAAAACTCCGCGGCTTCAGGCGCCAACAGGTCAAGCAGCGGACGCCAGAGCGCCGTGTTGTGCTTGAGGTCCGCAGCCTTCAGTGGGTAACCGGTGGGCTCGACGCGCCGCCCTGGGGAGCGCACGACTACCAACTCCGCGTTGTACATCTTGTTGGCACCCGTGGGCTTGAGCCAGGGCAAGTGTTGGGCAACGAGCGGTGGGACTTGGGCGGGGGTGACCTGCGGCTTGCCATCGACGAGTTCGGCGTACTTGTGCAGTTCCTCGCGAAAGGCTTCCTCGTCGCGACAGATCGCCTCGAAGGCGTCGTAGAGGTCGACGGTTTGTCTGCCGAAGGCTTCGGAGCGACCGATGAAGAGGCGTACGAGGTCGCGGTAGCCACGGCGGAAGCCGAACCAACGACCCATCTGCATCAGAGTGTCGGCCTGGGCGGTGGTGCGTCGGTAGTAGGTGACCGTCAGACCCTCGACCGTGAATCCGCGCGACAGCTTCGTTCCACCGACAAGGATTTTCCAGATGGACCGCTTGTCGAAGTCGGCGGCGCCCTTCTCCACGTCCTGGTCGCCGTTGACGGTAATGACCGGGCCGCCGTCGCCGCTGATGCGTACAAGCACCGGCCCAAGACAAGGGATGAGTTCGTCGAAGGTGTCAGGTACGGCCTGACCGGCGGCGTGGTGGGTGGACACCGGCTTCAGGTCAGAGGCAAACAGGGCGCGAAGGCGCTGGTGACCCGCCTCGCCCATGTAAGCGGATTCGTACCACATCTTGGTGAGCCGCTTGGACAGTTCCCGATGCTCCGCGACGCGCACGGACTGGTGTACCAACATCGTGTGGTGTCGGAAGTAGTCGTTACCGAGCCCGTGCTGCTCGCGAAAGAGCTTGACGGCTCCGGTGAGGACGTACATGTCCAAGGCCTGTTGCAGGAAAACGTCATCGGATTCGTCGCCGACAGTGATGCCTCGCACGTGCGCTGCCTCTTGAGAGTTCGCGATCGCGCGTTCCTCTGGCGGGACGTCGGAGTCGAGGTCGTGGAAATCCCGGACACCCATATACCCGTCGGGGCGTTGCAGAGAGATGATGAAGTCCTTCGGGAAGATGTCCACCGCGTCGGACGGGTCGATGAACACGTTGGCGAAGGGTGTGGCAGTGTAGCCCACGTACTGTGCGCGCGGAAGTTGGGCCAGCAACTGTGCGATCAGGCCGTTGATGGCGGTACGTTCCGCCTTGCCTTCCTGCCACTTCTTCGGGTTGGACGTGTTGACGGACGCCTGATCCGACTCATCGTCGATGATCAGCACCGGGATCTGATCCAGCGGAGTATGGATCTTCCTCAGATCCTTGAGCAACTTCTCCAGAACGATCTTGTTCTTCTTGACCACCATCAGCCGCGCCTTGCTGGCGTGCAGGTTGTCCGAATGGAACAACGGCTTGTGTGGATACTTCTTCTCGAACTCCAGGGCGGATATCCCTTGTTGGAGCCGCTTGTAGTCGTAGTCGCGTGTGGTCAGGCGTTCGATGTCGAAGTGATGCAGCAGCGAGGGAAGTCCACCGTGCTTAAGGAACTTGCCCTGATGCCACTCGGGATCGTCGCCATAGTCCAAGTCCTCCAGGGCTTCCGGATCGTTGCGGTCCCGTCCGCGCAGGATGTTCTCTTCGCCAACGAGTTCCATGTCCAGCCGCCTTTGGGTCTGACCGCGCAGGAGATTGAGCGTTCCACCCAGGACGATGATCAGCCTGTAGCCGGCGTCCATGGCCTTGGCCACCACACCTGTGAAGTTGGCCGTCTTGCCACTCTGGACGTAACCCACGACCAGGCCTTTGGATTGGTACGCCTCAGGCTGTGACGGATTCGCCAGGCGCTCCACCACCTTCGTCGTTGCATCGTCGAGCGAGGCGACAGCCTCCGGCTTCCAGCCCTTGTTGAGCAGCAGGCCGCGGTACGCGGGCCAGTACCAGCCCTCTCGCCGCGCGTCGTACCACGGGCTGAACTCGTCGCTGATGACGGTCGGTCCATCCTCAACTGCCACCGGTGCAATGGCGTCCAGCACTTCGGCGGTCCGGGGTTCGACGTCCAGCAACTTGTAGGTATGCGAGCGACGTTCGAGCGTGCGTGGGGGTGCGTCCGTCCACGTCGCCTCGCTGGCGAAGTCCCACTCGGCGAGGATGTGTCGCCACAACAGACTGAGTTCGTCCCCGGCGCGAGCCTCGAATAGCCTTTGGCGCAGCACCGACTCGCTGAGATCCGGAACGAAGTCGAAGTCCTCGGCCGCGAATTCCAAGGCTCGCGCCAACGGCCGCGGCTTGCGTTTCATCGCGCCCAACGCGGCCTGATGCACGAACAGCAGCGTGTCACTCATGCGACGAACTCCCCTTGCTGCGAGGCGGAAAGCAACTGGGCAACCTCACTCGTCGCACATGCGAGGTTGTCGACATCAATGCGGTACGTCACGTCAACGAGGTGAGAGCGCACCTCAGGCGGCAGCGCGAGGAGATCCGGCGTCAGCCTCGGGAACCTCCCATCGACAACGTACGCGGCCGGCCGCGTGCGCAAGGCCCATGACTCTTCGTCCGCCTGTTCACGATCGTCCAATCTCCCGTAGGCGATCAGTCGTCCCTCGAAATGGTCACGCTCCGCCGGAGCCTCCGCGTCGATCTGCGCCCGCAAGGCGGCGATGCAGCTTGTCAAGGTGCGTCCAGATGCTCCGCCGCGAGTGAATTGAAGTGAGCAGAGCAGCAGTTCACGATCCCCCGTGGTTGCGAGTTGCGTAAGCCCCGAAATGCGGTGCACGCGCCGCTCGGACGCTGTGGTCTTGACCTCGATGTCCACGTCTGGAAGCCCGAAATCGTGCTCCTCATCGGCGCTCCCCCGCCAGGACTTCACCGCCAACTGCCAGCCGTACCCCGCGGCAAGGCGTTCCAGCACAAACAATTCCCCCAGCAGCCCAAGTTCCTGCGTGAGCGATCGGGTCCGCGCGCGGGTTAGCAGTTCGTTCCACGACCGAACCGTGGCTCCCCACGCAGCGACTGGGTTCGCACCCGAGCGCACCCGTTCGGCGACACCCGACAGCAAGTCGTGGAAATCCCGGTACAGTTCCCGCTCGACAGTCGAGATCTCCATGAACCTCTTGCCCCCTTGCACCACCTTCGCAAGTTTGACAGCGGCTAGGGGCGATGTTGGGAGGCGCATCTCGGCGTCGACCTCGACCCGCAGTCCGATGCGTTCCCCGTCACTACCGACGAAGTACTCGACGTGAGGATCCTTCGTGTCCACGGGTATTCGCCGAGGTTCGCCGACGTCGATGCAATGCGAGATCTCCGCCCACGCCCCGTAGGACCCGGTCATGTCGTACGCCCTTCCCGACAACGCGTCGACGCTCATGCGCCGTTTCGCTCCGCTTCGCTCTGTGCGGCGGCCACCAGAATCGCCTGCCAGAGAGCCAGGTTGTCCTTCTCGCGTGAACCTTGCATCTCAGACTCGAAGACCTTGTGCAACAGCAGGTAAAGCAGGCTCTTGAGCACGGGAAGGTCGTTGAGCCCCGCCGACCGACCAGCCAGCAGAGCCGGGCGGTACTTCTGGTTGAGGTAGACGACGTGATCCTCGCGGTCCAGGTCGAAGAAGGCATCCGAGTCGAAGCGCCGCCAGCGCATCGAAATCGGCTCCTCACCGTCCAGAAACGGGAGTTCGGCGTCAATCGCCTTGCGCAAGTCTGGGTCGAAGCCCTTCCCGGGTGGGATCACTGACTTGCGTTCCGGACCACGCCTCTTGCGCGCCTCGCGGTACGTCGTCTCGGCGTCCGCCAAGAACTCCGCAAACGCCCGCTGTTGCGCGTCCTCGGCGGCCTCGATCGCAACGGCGAACTCCGGCGACGCCTCGACACCGGCCTTCTTGACGGTCAGTCGGAAGACGTCGCCGTATTCCTTCGGCAGATCCACCGCGATGCGCGCAAGCGACAGGTGCTGCTCCGGTTGTCGGAAGCCGTTCCAACCGCCGGCCTGGACCAACCGATTATTGCGGTAAAAATAGAAGCCTTGACGGTCAAGCACCGTTCCAAGTCCGCGGTACTCCGGCATGCTCGACTTCGCCGGCCAGATATGGGCGGAGATGGGGAGTTCGCCGACTGTCGGTAGATGGGCCTGGAACTGCCTGGGATACTCGGCACGTCCGGGCATCGGGTAGCCGAACGGGTCGAGCGGTTCGACTCCGTACTCCATGTAGACGATGCCGGAACGCACGTCCTCAACCGCGATCGTAATGTTGAAGTCCGGCTGGTCCAGGAAGCGGTGCAGATATAGGCCCAGGTGGAGTCCGAGCTTGTCGATGACGCGATGCAGGTACCGATCCGTCTGCGCCAGGTCGCCGTGCTTGGGGAAGTCTTTAACGCCGTCCCAGCGAACGACCGTTCCCTGCCAGGTGATCGGACGCTCCGCGTAGCGGTCAAGCAGCGCCTGCGCGTACTTGGCATCCACGATGTCGCACAGGAAGTCGGTGCGCGCCTGTTCCATTCGCCAACGACGTCCGATAGGGCGGCTGCGCTTCGTCTTGGTGACGACGGTGAGCGACGTAGCGTGACTCAAGGAGGCGGACTTGAGGCCCGTACCGAACATGCCGAGCTTGTCGGCACCGTAATCACGTCGGCCACCCACCGTCATCGCTACGTCAAGGGCCTCCTCGTTCATCCCGGCGCCGTCGTCAACAACCAACAGACTGACCAGGAAGTCGCCGTCGCGGAGGAAGTGAATGACCACATCCTTGGCTCCCGCGTCGATCGAGTTGTCGACGAGGTCCGCGATGGCGACTTCGAAGCCGTACCCCTGGCTCGTCAACGCATCCACGTAGCGGGGATCTGGTGGCAGTTGCTTAGAACCGGATGTCGGTACGTCGAATTGCCAGTCGGTCATGCCCCACCCCGGTGTCAGACCACGCACCCCCGCGCGGTCGCGCCTCACATGTGTCGGCTCCGAGGATATGGAGCCAGTACCACCGGCCGCGACGGGACCGGACAATCTCGTTGGAGTGCCTGGCCGCAGCAGTCAACGGCGACGGCCGCCGGCTGACTCACGAACCGTACGTGTCGATGTAGGTGCGGACGGCTTCGTGGAGGGTGGTTGGGGGGAGGTCGAGGTGTTCGAGGATGGTGTAGCGGCCGGGGCGGGTGTTGGGGGCGTGGTGGAGGACGTCGACGAACTGGGCTTCGGTGAGGCCGAGTTGGGCGGGGACTATGGGGAGGTTGTGGCGGTCCAGGCAGGTGGCGAGGCGGGTGGCGAGGTCGGTGTCGCCGCGGAGGTGGCTGGCGAAGACGGCGCCGAGGCCGACTTGTTCGCCGTGGAGACCGTCGAGGCCGGGGTGGAGGAGGTCGACGGCGTGCGAGATCTCGTGGCAGGCGCCGCTGCACGGGCGGGTGGTGCCGGCGACGGACATGGCGAGGCCGGACATGACCAGGCCCTCGGCGAGGGTGGCGAGGAAGGCTTCGTCGTCGGCGTCCTGGGGGCGGTTGAGGAGGGCTTCGGCGGCGGTACGGGCGAAGGCGGCGGCCAGGCCGTCCAGGTCCTCGCCGGTGTGCTCGGCGGAGAGTTCCCAGTCGGCGAGGGCGGAGAGGTTGGAGAGGGCCTCGCCGATGCCGGAGCGTACGAAGCGGATCGGGGACGTACGGATGACGTCCAGGTCGACGACGAGGGCGATGGGCATGGGGACGCCGTACGAGCCGCGCCCCGACTCGTTGTCGAGGATGCTCACCGGCGACGCGATGCCGTCGTGCGCGAGGTTGGTGGCGACCGCGACCATGGGCAGGCCGACGCGCGAGGCGGCGTACTTCGTCGCGTCGAGCACCCGTCCGCCGCCGACGCCGACGACCGCGTCGTAGTTCCCCTTGGTCAGCCGCGCCGCGAGGTCGACCGCCGAGTCGAGGGTGCCGCCGCGGATCGGGAACCAGTCGGCCGCGGGCATCGAGGCCGCGAGCCGGTCGCGCAGCCGCGCGCCCGAGCCGTCGCTGACCACCAGCGCCAGGCGTCCGGACGTCGACACCCGGCGGTCGCTGAGGATCGCCCCGAGGTCTTCGAGCGCCCCGGGCCGGATGTCGACCGTGAGCGGCGCCGACACGAGCCGCGTCAGTACCGGCACGCGATCTCCCGGAGGTGGTTCGGGGCTTCGGGTGCGCCGGTGCGGGTCGGGGCGGTGGGCGGCGTCGTGGGGGCGGATGTGGGGAGGGGATCGAGGCGCGGGTTCACGGTCGCCTCGACGCGTGGGGTCGCGGTGCCGTGGTCGGGGCGCCGTGAGCGGTGGCGGGGGCTTTCCTGCGGGGCGCCATCGGTTGCAAGTGGAGACGGCGGCCTGTGCCTGCTGCGAGGATGCGGCCGGTCATGCACTGTCTCCTGCTTCTCGTGGTTCTCGATTGCGGTCACTCGGGCGCATGGAACGCGCACGTCGGACCTCGGGAGACAGCGGCGCTGTGGCGCCGGTCACGCAAAACAGGGCCGTGCCACGGCATCGGGCGCCGCCGGGGCCCTCACGTTCGAAAACGTGTGCGCCTAGTTGAACACACGGTGAACAGCCGAAGCCAGTCCGATGCAGACGGCTGCTCCACCGCCTGGGCCAACCCGCTGCGCCAAGCGGCCCGGCGGCCTTCCATCTGCCGTTAGCCTGGACCGATGAGTTGGCTGGTCACCGGCGGCGCCGGGTACATCGGCGCGCACGTCGTGCGCTCACTGCGGTCCGACGGGTTCGACGTGGTCGTGCTCGACGACCTCTCGACCGGCTCCGCCGACCGGGTGCCCGACGGCGTGCCGCTCGTGGTCGGATCGGTCCTCGATCGTGTGCTGCTCGACACCGTGCTGAAGAACCATGCGGTCAACGGGGTCGTGCACATCGCCGGGAAGAAGCGCGTCGACGAGTCGGTGGCCCGGCCGCTGTACTACTACGAGGAGAACGTCGAGGGCCTGCGCACACTGCTGGCCGCCGTCGTGGATGCGGGTGTGCAGCGCTTCGTGTTCTCCTCCAGCGCCGCCGTCTACGGCACGCCGGACACCGACCTGGTCGACGAGGGCTCTGCCTGCCTGCCCGTCAACCCGTACGGCGAGAGCAAGCTCGCCGGCGAATGGCTGATCCGGGCGACTGCCGCGGCGCACGGCATCGCCTATGTGTCGCTCCGCTACTTCAACGTCGCCGGCGCGGGCGCGCCCGAATTGGCCGACCCCGGCGTCTTCAACCTCGTGCCCATGGTCTTCGAGCGCCTGCGCGCGGGCGCGGCGCCGCTCATCTTCGGCGACGACTACCCGACCCCTGACGGGACGTGTGTGCGCGACTACATCCACGTGCAGGACGTCGCCGACGCGCACACGGCCGCCGCCGGCCGCCTGCTCGCCGACCCCGATGCGGGACTGACACTCAACGTCGGCCGTGGAGAAGGCACTTCGGTCCGCGCGATGATCGAACTGATCCTCGCCGAGGTGGGGAGCGAGGACGTGGCGGCCGTTGTTCGGCCCCGGCGGCCTGGGGATCCGGCGCGGGTGGTGGCGTCCGCGGAGCGGATCGGGCGCGAATTGGGATTCAAGGCTCGTTATGGCGTCCAGGACATGGTCGCCTCGGCGTGGCGTGCCCGCGCGGCGGTGGCGCACCCAGTCACGTAGCGGCGGCGCGGCCGGCCTTCGCGGTCAGCGGGAACCTCAGGAGCCTGCTGCGAGGGCTACTGCCACGGCCAGGACTGCCACGAGGGCTATCAGGGCGTAGAGGAGGGTTCGCGGGAAGGGGGTTGAGGTGGGAGGCGGGGTGGTTGGGGGTGGGGTGGGGAGTGGGGGACGGGGTGGGGGGAGGTTGAAGGGGTCTTGGCCGGTGGCTCGGGTTCGGGTACACCAGGGGCAGGTGGTGAGGTGGAAGCCGTAGGTGTGGCGGGGGCGGGCGGGGCAGGTCTCGACGCGGGAGCGTTCGCTGTCGAGGGCGCGGAGCCAGTCCTCGGCGGAGGGGCGGGAGTCGGGCTGGTGGACGCCGGGGCCGAAGGCCTGGCGGGCGAGGGCCAGGAGTGAGGGCGGCAGGACGGTGGGCTCGATCATGTTGCGCGGGGTCGTGACGGCCTCCGGGTGGACGACGTAGGAGCAACTGGCCGCGATGTTGTCCTTGATGGTGCTGTCGCTGCTGCTGCCGTGCGGTACGCCGCCGAAGGGGTGGTTGCCGACGGTCAGCAACTGGTAGATGAGGACGGCGAGGGCGAAGTTGTCGGTGTGCCGGGTGGCGGGGCCGCCGGCCTGGCGTTCCGGGGCGGAGTAGTCGGCGGTCTGCATGAGGGCCGGGAAGTGCTCGCCGCTGGCCGGGTCGGTGAAGGCGATGGAGTCGCAGTCGAGCAGGGTGACGAAGCCGTTGCCGTCGACCACGATGTTGTTGCTGGAGAAGTCGCCGATGACCAGACCCTCGTGGTGCATGCGGGCGGTCATGAAGGCGAGGTTCCAGCAGACGCCGAGCAGGAACCGCCAGTCGGTCCGCGGCGGGAAGCAGCGCAGGCGCTGGGCGCGGGTGAACAGGCCGATGAGCGGTACGTGTTCGGGTTCGCCGAAGCGGCGCATGGCGTAGCCGAGGAATTCGCCGTCGACGCCGCGCACCACGGCGGTGGGCCAGGCGAGTTCGGGCGGCTGGGAGGTGTTGGTGGGCCGTCCGCCGAGCGGGGTCAGGTTGAGCATGCGTTCGACGCGGCGCTCCTGGTCGGGGCCCTGCGGTTCGCGGTAGAGCTTCACGACGGTGCCGGGGCGGTCCGCGAGGGGGTACACGGCCGCCTGGCCGCCGCCCTTGGGGGCGACGCCGCTGCTGAGCACCACTTCGTCGTCGCCCACGCGCAAGCGTCGTTCGGTCGTCACGGGCGCATCACCGGCACGTCCCGCACGGCTCGCAGCAGGGTCTTGTCGTCGGCGTTCAGCGCGGTGAGACGGTCCGAGCGCAGGAGGGTGGCGAGGGCGTCCTCGTCCGCCCGCGGGTCGGGTCCGGGGTTGTCGAGGGAGCGGAAGACGGCGGTCGCGAAGGACTTGTTCGGGTCGATCGCGCGTCCGCCGAACCACGAGATCGCGGCCTGCGCCAGGCCGTCCGTGGACAGCAGGACGCCGTTCGCCTCCGGGTCGAGGACGCATTCGGTGTGGAACCGGCGCGGCGCGTCACGGGACGTCAGGAACACGGTCTCGTTGCTGTATTCGCTCACCGCCTCGGGCTGCGGCAGCAGGTGGTAGAGCGGGGTGCCGCCGTCGGAACCGGCGCGGAGGATTACGAAGCCGTCGCCGACGCTCGCGTACCCGATCCAGGTCGGGGCGAGCACGACGACGGTGAGCGTGGTGGCGAAGTCGTCGGGGCGGCCGCCGTTTTCGCCGGTCCGGCGCAGGAACTCGTCGCGGACCTCCAGGAAGGTGTCGCCGAGTAGTTCGTGTGCGGCCCGGCCGTCCACTGCCGTGGCACCCGTGCTGTTCGCGAACAGATGTGCGGTGCGCACGCGTTCGGCGAAGTAGGCGGTGGCCAGGTGTACCGCCAACTGCGAACCCTCGTCGGAGCGCGGTCGGCTGCCCGCGCCGTCCGCGACCGCCAGCACCACCACGCGGGCGTGTTCGGGTCCCGTCGCGGCCTCGGCCCATGCGTCCTGACACGGCACGCCCTCTCGCCGGTGCCGGTAACCCTCGACGCTGATGCCGTGCGTACGCCACAGGCTGCCCTGCCCGCGCGGCCCCATCAGGGCTCCCACGCGGAGCGCTGGGTGCGGAACTGGTGGAAGATCTTCTCGAACACCTCGTCGCCCGCGCCCTTTTGCTCGGCGTTCGCGCTCGCCGACATCATCGCCAGCAGCTCGCGGAACGGGAAACCCTGCAACTGCGCGTGGAACGCCGGTGCGAGCGCCCGCAGTACGTCCAGGCCCTGCGGGGTGATACCGCCGACGCCGATCGCGTACAGCCGGAAGTGCCGCTTCTCCTGCTCGTCGGCCAGAACCGGCACCAACCGCTGCCAGGTGTCGGTGAGTTGCCCCTGTGTGTCGGTCGGCAGGCCGTCGGTCATGAGGCAGATCTGCGGGCGGTAGTACTGGAGTCCGGCCTGTCGCAGCTCCTGTTTGCGGGCCGCGACGATTTGCATGGCCAGTTCGACGGCCTCGGTCAGCAGCGTCACACCGGTCGCCGCCAAGTGCGGTGCCTGAAACTGGTGGGCCGGGACGAACGGCGTCCCGGGCTGGCCGGGCGGGATCGCGTGCGGCCCGCGCCAGGCGGCAACTCCCGTACCGCCGAAGGTGATGACCGCGACCTCGACGCTCGCGCTCAGGCTGACGTCGTCGTGCAGCTCGCGCGCCCACTGGCCGAGCGCCTCGTTGAGCGTCGCGATGGGCGCGCCACCCATCGAACTCGACGTGTCCAGGCACAGGACGAGCGGCAGGCGCTGCGCGTTGTTCTCGAAGTCGATGTCGGCGTACGCGTCTTGCGGCGCCGCCTGCTGTCGGGGCACGGGGGCGTCCTGCGGCACCGACCGTCCCCAGCGATTGCCGGGCAAGGTACGACCCCCTCAGTTCTTTCCCCGCCGCGCCGACGCCCGGACGGCCGGCAGGGCCCCGGACTGGGCGGCGAAGGTTTCGACGGATTCCCCCACAGCCGGCGGATCGCCGGTGTCCGCCCAGGTGGCACGGACGAGGCAGCGGTCGAGTTCGACATATCCCTGCGGGTGCAGGCTGGTGCGCACGGTCGCGGTACGCGTCGGGCCGCCGGGCCGGACGCGGCCCGAGGACGGCGCTCCCGCGGTCGGTCGGGTCGGGGGCGCCGGTGTCGCGGTGGTCGCGGTGGCGGCCGTGGCGACAGACGTGTTCGCGGCGGTGGCCGTGGCGGTGGCCGTGTATACCTCCGGCCCGCCGCCGTAGGCACGTTGCGCGGCGAGGCGGCGCCGTACGGGCACCGCGAGCGCGAGCACGACGGCGAGTGCGAGGACGGGGAGGACGAGCGTCCAGGCCGGTACTCCCCCGTCACCGCCGCCGGTGTTCCGGGTGGGCAGCATCAGCACGGCGCCGTTCTCCTGCGCGTGCCGGTCGGCGACGAGCTGGTCCCCCGGCAGCCCCTCGGGCGGTGCGGCGCCCAGCAGTTCGCATATCTCGGTACAGCCTCCCGCCGACCTGAGCAGCATGACCGTGGCCGGGTCGAGGCGGGCGACCGAGCTGTCGCGTGCGACGACGCGGCTCGACGGGTCGGCGGCGAGGGCGAACAGCAGACTCCCGCCCACGCCGCTGTTGCCGCTCGGCAGCACGACCGCGAACCGGCCCCCGGCGAATGCCTTTTGGGCCTCGCGGACGTCCGTGGCGTCCAGGCTCACCAGCCCCAGCGGGCGCGTGAGCGTGACCACGACGGCGCCCGTGCGCGAGGACCGCGCCGCCTCGGCGAGGCAGCGCAGCGCGGGCTTGTCGAGCTGCGCGGGGGCTCCCGCGGCGCATCCGTCGGGAAGCACGATGCCGGGCGGGTCGGCGGAGTTCGCGACGGCCGTCGACCGGGCCGTCGGAGACAGGCCGAGAAGCAGCACGGCACTCGCGACCGCGGCCGAATTCCGCACTCGCGTCCAGGTCATGCGCGCCCCCACCCCATGAGGAATGCCGCATTCTATCGGCGTGCGGTTCAGAGCCGGAACAATTCCTGGCAGCGCGTGAACAACGTCCTCCCGTGCTCCACCCAACGCGTCGCCAGCGCGTCGAAATCGGGTTGGGTGAGGCGGCAGGAGAGCGGCAGCGTGCAGGTTCCGGCGATACAGGGGTGCGGACCGCGTACGTCCCACACCGACAGCATGGGCACCAACTGCTCGGTGTTCCAGGCGTTTGCGGCGGCCGCGGCGGTGGCCAACTGGTCGTGGCGGAGCGTACGGCCGTTGGTCATGAACGCGACCAGGAGGCTCGACGTCGTCATGAACCGTACGGTCAAAAGGCGTTCGGTCGACGGGATGTCGAACTCCAGGGTCACCGAGACGGTGTCGGCGGTCGTGCGCAGTTGGTGCCGGACGGCCCAACGGTCCAGCAGCACACGCCAGTCCGAGCCGAGCAGGTGCACCTGCGGCCGACTGTGCTCAACGTCCGGCACGGGTCATCGCCTCGACGATCATCTCGCCGGTCAGCCCGGCGTCCAGCAGCGTCTGCGCGTGCAGGGTGAGGCACGAGGCCGTGGGCCCCGGCGTCCCGGCGTGGCCGGACGGCGGCAGCGCGTGCACCCGCAGCGTCTCGGCCACGGCGGGGAAGGGCCAGGCGCCGGCGCGGATGGCCTGTTCGGCGCTCGAACCGGGGCTTGAACCGGCGCTCGCACCGGGGCCTGAACCGGCGGTGCCTGCGCTGCTCTTGGCAGAGCCCGGGTGCGAATCGTGGTTGTTTTGTTCGGACTTGGGCCCACCGTCGGCGAACGCCCGGGAATCGGCGAGAAGTTCCGTGAGCATGTCGTCCAGGTTCGGACGCTCGGCGGGCTCCTTGGCGAGGCACCGCCGGATCAGATCACGCAATCCGTCGGGGGCTCCGTCGAGTTCGGGTTCCCCGTGGACGAGCCGGTACAAGTGGCCTTCGCCTCCCGGGAAGGGCTGCCCGCCCGTGGCGGCGAACAGCAGGACGCCGCCGAGCGAGAAAAGGTCGGTCGACGGCCCCACCACCATGCCGGTGATCTGCTCCGGCGACATGAACGCCGGGGTGCCGAGCACGATTCCGCTCCGCGTGAGCCCCGCGGCGCCGAGCATGCGCGAGATGCCGAAGTCGATGACGCGGGGACCGTCGGGAGCGAGCAGGACGTTCGACGGCTTGAGGTCGCGGTGGACGACACCCGCCGCGTGGATCGCCCGCAGTGCCTCCGCCAACCCAGCGCCCAGCAACCGGACTTGCGGTTCGGGGAGTGGTCCGTTGCGGGCCACCTCCTCGGCCAGCGACGGGCCGGGAACGTAGACCGTGGCCAGCCACGGCGGGTCGCCCTGGGTGTCCGCGTCGACGACGGCCGCGGTGAAGAGTCCGCCGACGGCCCGCGCGGCGTCGACCTCGCGCTCGAAGCGGTCCCGGAACTCGGGCTCCATGGCCAGTTCTGGGCGCACGACCTTGACCGCCACCATGCGGCCGGTCGGCGAACGTCCCAGGTACACCCACCCCATGCCGCCGGAGCCGAGCCGTCCGACGATCTGGTACGGCCCCACCCGCTGCGGATCGCTCAACGGCGTCCTCACGCTGCCTCCCTCCCCTGGGTCGTGCCTTCAAATTCCCGCCGGTCCCGCGACGCCGGGCCTTGACGGCCCTCCCAAGCCAAACCCAGGCCGAGCCGCGGGCCGGGCCTTGCGAGCGCACACACCACGACCCGCGGGCTATCCGACGGTAATTTGAGGACACTCCCTAGCCCGCCCCCGCACGGCAGTCGCCTGGTGCCGGACGCCCGCATAAGGATTGTCCCGGGAAAGGACGCCTCCCGGTAAGCAAACCGGCGAGACCGCCCCCACCGGGGGTGTCGACGCGGCCGAAGGCGACCCGCCGGTGCGCGATCGGCCCTTCCCCGTCAGCCCTTCCCCGTCAGCCCGTCCCGGTCAGCTCGTCCCAGCCCTTCCCGATCAGCCCTTCCACGGCGGCGTGAGCCCCCAGTCCCACCGCGGCATGGGGGTCTGCGGGAGCGGCGGCGGGTTCGAACCGGAGTAGATGATCGCCATGCGCGTGCCCCACTCCAGGTAGTACGCCAGCACGCCGCGGAACTCCGGATCGTCCGGCAGCCCGACCTCGTCCGCTGTGTCGACGAGCAGGGCGACCCAGCGCCGCCGCTGGGTCTCGGTGATCCCCCGGCCGAGGTGCATGGACGCCATGTGCTGGTGGCCGCCGTGTTCGGTGCTGTAGACCTCGGGGCCGCCGAACACCTCGCCGAGCCAGGCGGCGACGTGTTGCGCGTGGTGCGCATCCATCCCGGCGAACACCGGTGCGAGCACCTCGTCTTCGGCGACGCGCTCGTAGAAACGGGTGAACAGCCGGTCGAGCGCCTCGGCGCCGCCGGCCCACTCGAACAACGTGGGGTTGGACCCGCCGGTTCCGACGACGTCGGTCACCTCGTAGTGGCGCATTTCCTGGATGTTCGAGAAGTACGGCTTGATCTCGGCGAAGAACGCGGGGAAGTGCTCGCCCTTCCGGAAGCCCTCCAGATGGTCGGGGGCGGACGTCCAGCGGATGCGCAGCACGTAGGAGCCAGGCTCCTCGGTACAGCGCGACAGCTCGTAGTCGGCACATTGCGGCGCCGCGCGCAATGAGGCGGCTGCACGGCCGTACGCGGCCTCGAACGCCGCGGCGTCGGACTCGGGGATGGTGTAGCGGATGTACTCGACAATCATGCTCGCGCCCCTGGGCTCGAAGACGGGTTTTCCCGCCCCAACGACCCTACGCCGAGGGATGATTCCCCACGCGCGCGAGGCATAGGGCGTGGGCGACGGGGGGCGGGCCGCGAGGCGCGGGCGGGCGGGCGGGGGCAAGGGGGGACGCGCGGACGCGACGCGCGAGCGGGGGGTGACCGCGGACGCGACGCCGTGCGAACACGCACGCGCGTTGGCGAGCAGAGCGGGGGCGCGTGCTCCCGGGTTGCGCAAGCGCGGCGCGATGCGGCAACACGGCAGCCGGCGTGCGTCAGTGGGTCGGGCGTGAGGTGGCCGCCGTACAGGGTGGGCACGGCCGCCCGGCGCGACGCAGGCGCGGGGGCAATGCGGTCGTGGGCGCAGGCGCTGGTACCGCGCGACGCCGGCCCGGCGCGACGCAGGTGTAAGGCTGGTGCCTAGCAACGCGGGCGCAGGGTAACGCGGGCTAACGCGGGCGCGGCGCAACGCAGGCGCGGAGTAGCGCGGGCGCAACGCAGGCGCGGGGCAACGCAAGCGCAGGCGCGGGGCAATGTTGGCGCGGGGCAAGGCGGGCGCACGTGACGCTGGCGCCGCGCAACGCAGGCGCGGCGCAACGCAAGCGCAGGCGCAGGGCAACGTTCGCGCGGGGCAAGGCGGGCGCAGGCGTGACGCTGGCGCCGCGCAACGCGGGCGCAGGCGCGGGGGCGACACTGGTGCCGCGCAACGCGGGCGCGGGGGCGGGCGCGGCGCGACGCAGGCGCGGGGGCGACACTGGTGCCGCGCGGTGCGGGGGTGCAAGGGAGCCTGGGCGTGGCGCGCGCTCCGCGGTTGGCGCGACGGGGCCAGTGCAGGGGCAGCACCGGAGCGACGCGGCGCGAGCACCGCCACACCCGGCGGATTGTCGCTTTTGCCGCTTTTGTTGAACTTGATAGCTGTGACGTTACGCACCCTCACATACCAGCCCAATCCCACAAGACCCTTGGTACCTCTGGCGTTCGGTCCAGATACCAGGACATCCACGGACTTTCTCCAGGTTTACAAATCGACCCTCCGGCCGCACGATCATGCTTCGCGGGTTCGGGGCCCGCCTCCCACGCGACCGCGAGCTGCGGGCGCGTGCCTTCGCGTACATCTTCGGAGACGGACCCATGGCCCCCACCGTCGTGCTCCCGCGCGCCCAGGAACAGCCGGGGTTGCGCGCGCGGCTGCGACCCAAGCGCCGCCATCAGCGTTCGCTCCCCCAGGCCGAGCCCTCCCGCATGCGCATCACCGCGCTGGTGCCCGCGCACAACGAGGAAGCGCAGATAGCCGAGACGATCGAATCGCTGCTGATGCAGCAACGTCCGCCCGAGCGCATCATCGTCGTCGCCGACAACTGCACCGACCGCACCGCCGAGATCGCCCGTTCGCTCGGTGCCGAGGTGCGCCACACGGTCGGCAACCGGCACAAGAAGGCCGGTGCGCTCAACCAGGTCCTCGACGGCCTGTTGCCGACCCTCGGCGCCGACGACGCCGTCCTGGTCATGGACGCCGACTCCGCGCTCGGCCCCGAGTTCCTGAGCCACGGCCTCGACACCCTCGCCGAGGGCCGGTACGCCGCCGTCGGCGGCACCTTCACCGGCAAGCCCGGCGGCGGGTTCGTCGGCATGTTGCAGCGCAACGAATACGCCCGCTACGCGCGCGACGTCCAGCGCCTGCAAGGCCGCGCCCTCGTCCTCACCGGCACCGCGACGCTCTTCCGCGCGCTCACCCTCCACGAGGTCGTCGCCGCCCGCGCCGACGGCGGACTCCCCGGCAACGCACACGTCTACGACACGCGCGTGCTCACGGAGGACAACGAACTCACCCTCGCGATCCTGCACTTGGGCCTGCGCATCATCTGCCCGCCGCAGTGCGCGCTGGAGACCGAGGTCATGGAGACCTGGCGCGACCTGTTCAACCAGCGGCTGCGCTGGAAGCGCGGCGCACTGGAGAACCTCACCGACTACGGCTGGACGTACGTCACCCGCGCCTACTGGGGACGCCAACTCCTGTCGCTTGTCGGCCTATTGGTGATCGCAATTTACCTGGGCTCGGTCGCGTACGCCCTCGTCGCCGACGGCGGCCTGCTGGTCCGCCCGCTGTGGCTGGCCGTGACCCTGATCTTCGCCCTGGAGCGGTGCGTCACCGTACGCCGCCGGGGCCCCGCGCAGATGGCGCTCGCCGCCGTGATCGTGGTCGAGATGGCCTTCGACCTGTACCTCCAGGCAGCCCAGGGCAAGGCGTTCTGGGACGCCGTCCGCAACAAGGAAAGGAAGTGGTGACCGATGTACAACGCCAGCACCGGAGTCGCGGCGGGAGGAACCGCAGGGAGCCTCGCCGCCACCGGCGTCAATGTCGTGTGGGCGCTCGTGGCCGCGTTCACGCTGTTCAGCGCGGGCCTCGCGCTCAAGCGGATCGCCCCCGCCCGCAAGTCCCGCTGACCCGCCCGCGCGTGGCGGCGCCCGTCGCCGCCCGCGCGTGCCGTCCACGATCGGGGAGGAACACCGTGGTCCGTCCGGGCTCCGGACTGCGGCGCCGGTGCGCGGCCGTGCGCGCGGCGGCCGGTATCGCCGCCGCTGCGGCGATCCCCGCGCAGGCCGACGACTCGGCGACGCCCGCGCGGGCGACCGCCGGGCCTGGGGCCGTGCCGTGGCCGGGGACGACGTACCACGCGGTGGCGGCACGCTGGTAGGCGGCGGACGCGGGGATTCCACCGTCGGTCGGCGGTCCACCGCAAAGACCGGGCCGTCGCCGGTGTACGCGGAAGCAACTCGCGCGGTCTCGAACCCGGTCGTCCTTCCGCCAACCCCTCGGCGCGCAGTTTGCGCCGGGACCGCAGTGGCCCCACCCACCGAACAGCCAGGCAGAGGCGGGCTGTCAGCTGGAGAACGGGGCGCCTCGGCCACCGTCGACTACCTCGGCTCCCCTGCGTGGCCGTTCCCGTACTTCGCGATCGACGCCCGGATCTCGTCCGCGTAGGGGGTCTCTGTCCACGGCACGGACTTGAGCAGGATCGGCTTCTGACCGCTGATCTGGACGAAGGCACGGTCCCGCGGCAAGCTCGTCAGGTCGGAGCGGTGCAGGACGTTCTCCGGCCTCGACCCGCGCTTCACATTGCTCGCGAACCAGTCCCACCGCCCACCGCTCAACCCGGTGGTGGACGCCTCGAAGATCCCCGCGACCTTGGTCATGTCGCCCAGCAGTCCGGCCTCCGTGCCGCCGCTGCCGACCACCCGCACCGACGACGCCCCCCAGAGCTTCCCCATGCCCGCCGCACCCCACACACCGGCGCCCTGCGACCAGGACTGGAGCATGGTCATCATGATGATGCCCCGTGAGCCGTAGTGCGAGTAGCGGTTCGGCCAGAGCTGCAACTGCGCGACGTTGGCCGCCTCGTCGAGCACCACGAGGAAGGGGCGCGGCAGCCGGCCCCCGGGCATCTTGGCCGAACCGGTCTCACCCGCGATCACCGCGGCCGCGGTGAGGCAGCTGACCGCCGGGGAAGCGGTCTTGTCGTCGGTCCGGGAGAGGACGTACAACGTGTCCGTGGACTCCCGGGAGAACGAGACCCACGGAAACTCCTCTCGTCCGTTGCCCGCAGTGATCCACTGGAGAATCTCCGGCACCGCGAGCCACGACATGTAGGACTGGGCCGCGCCGTACACGCCCGCCTTCTGTTCGTTGGGGAGTTGCACCATGCCTTCGTACGCCTGCGCTGCCAACTCGTGCCTGGCGTCGCGGATGATCTGCGCGGGGGTGTCGTCGTCGGGATGCTGGAGCCACCGGTACACATCGGTCACCTGACCGTTGATCGCGTTGCCCGCAAACAGGAGGAGGCCGATCAGAGTCTGGGCGGCGGAGTCGAAGTACGCGTCGCTCTGCATGTGCGGCTTGCGCTGGGTCGACATGAACAGACCGGCGATCGTGGTGGCGTCCTTGATGTCGCCGCCGACCATCGAGAGCGGGTTCCAGTACCAGGTCGGAGCTTCCCCCATCACGTTCTGCGGGTCGAACACCCAGGTTCGGCCGCGCTTGTCGCGTACTCCCCGCGTCGCCTCGACGATGTCGGCCTTGCAGGACGTCACCAGCACCGGCCCCGGGGCCGCGACGATGTTGGGGATCGCCCGGCACGATGTCTTGCCCGTCCCGGGTCCGGCGATCTCGATGTACGTGCTCTCCCAGGACCCCCACACATCGTGGCCGCCACGCACGTTCTTGCCGAGGTAGAGCCCCGGCGTCTCCAGGTGGTCCAGCCCCAGCGTGGCCGCTGTGCGGGCGACACCTTCGGTCGTCGTGTCCACGGCCTCCGACGACTGCGCCATGTATCGGGAGGCCGCGTCGATGTGCAGGCGCTGCCCACGCCGGCGGTACCAGAAGAACCAGGCACAATCCACGAGCAGGGCGATGACGAGGGGCAACAGCGCCATCAGACGGTGCCCCGAAATGGCAATGTACAGCGCACCGACCGCGGCGCCGACGTTGACCACGGCGACGAGCACCCCGACCTGCATCGCATCAAGGTCCGGGCCGCGGTGACGAATCGTACTGCTCATGGGCGGTGTGGCTCCCCCTGTCGGCTCTCGGTTGGCGCTCCAGCCTGCAACACCGCAGGCGGCAGCCACGGGTTCCCGGCGGTATCCCGCACCGATTGGATGATCACAACGGTAAAACGGCGGGAACGTTGCGCTATGCGGCCGATCCACCTGCGTACCGCGTCACTTCCGGCGGCGGCCGGAGCGGTGAGGCTCGCCCCGCGTCGACGCCCCCGGGTCGGGTTGTGCTCCGCCCCCACCCGAAGGCGCGATCGTGCCTTCGGTGGATGAGAAGTCGCCGCCGGGGAGGTGACAGGCGCGGTGCGCCCCAAGCACCGGGCCATGGGGTCCAAGAAGTTTCCTGGTCCGGGTCGACAGGGAGGTCCCCTGCCTGGACGTCCACCTGTCCGTGACGACCACGGCACTCACAAGCCCGCGCGACCAAGGCGTTGGACGGCGACTCCTTCGCAGGCTTCCGCCAACGCGTCAACGGCGTAGGGCACTAGCCGCGCCCGGGGGGTGTTTTCTAGGCTGCACTCCATGCGATCACGTGGGCTCGTCGCGGCCCGTGCAGCCTCTGCCGCGGGGGGCCTGGTGTTGTTGGCGTGGCCCTCCGGTCCGGCCATGGGCGCCGAGCTGCCGGCGAGACCCCTTCACAACTCGGTGGGCTCGATGAGTGCCTTGCACGTGGTTCCTCGCGATCTCGCGCAACCCGTGTCCGCAGACAACGACGACGAACGCGACGGCACCCGCACGACGTTGGTGGTCACCATCGCCGCCTCCGGCCTGATCTCCGTCGCCGCTTTCGGAATGCACATCCGCTCCCGAAATGCGACGAAGCGACGTGGCACGCCGCCCCCTCCGGTTCTCCCCGGTGCCCTGAACCGCGCGCACCCGGTGCACCCCGCGGCCCCGGCGCCCGCGGCATCGCCCGTCCGGCCCGCCGAGGCGGTACCGCCTTCCTGGTCATCGCGGCCGGCGCCGCCGCCGCAGACCATCCCGCCCGACCACAACGCGCTCGACTCGGTGTGGTCCATCAGCGCGGTGCCCGCGGACGCCGTTCCCGACTCACCCCCGCCCCCGGTACCACCGCGGACGCCGACGCCACCGCCCGGATACGCGAGCCCGCCGAGGCTCGCGGCCGAGGAACCGCCGCCACCGCGGCTGCCTCCGCCGTCCCGGACGATCCCGCCCGACCACAACGCGCTCGACTCGGTGTGGTCCATCAGCATCGTGCCGCCCGGCGACACGTCCACGGACCCGCCGGACCGGCCGTCGAAGCCGTCCTGGTGGCGGCGCGACAGACGCTGAACGCAGTCCCGCGGGGCTCACCTCGTACGCCGGGGGAGTCCCGCTCCGGCATGCCCGGAATCCCCTCAGGCGCGGCGCCGGGAGCCCCTCTGTCCCAAAGCCGCGCGAGGGCGCGCGTACGGCGGATAGCACCGCTCCCGCCTCCGGACCAAGCATGAACACCATGACCGGCTATATGCGCCTGCGCATGGGCCGGAGGACAAGGAGGCACGCTGCTGATGCTTCGCATAAGCCCGCTGGCGCTCGCCGCCCGAGCCAGGGATGCCCTGCGCCCCGGCCGCGGCCGACGAACCACCGCGGTGGCGCTGAGTGCCACAGGCGCCCTGGTCGCGGGGATCGTCGTCGCCGGTGTGGGCGCAGCCGGCGGCAACCCCAACCTCTCCGAGATCGGCGCCTGGCTGTCGAGCGACTCACGCAAGAGCATTTCGCATGTGAACGGTCTGACCGGCCAGGTCGACGGGCGGATCAAACTCGACCTTCCCGCCGGCGAGCAGTCGCAATTGCAGGTCAGCGAAGACGGCAAGAGCGTCCTCGTCCTCGACGAGAAGTCCGGTCGACTCAGCCGGATCGACGTGACGCAGCTGACGGTTCCGCAGACGTTCGACTACGAGAGCCCCGGCCTCAGCCTCGTCTCCGGCGGCGGCAGGGCCTGGGTCGTCGACGCCGACAAGGGCACCGTCCGGGCGATCGACCCGATCACCCTCGCGCCCCTCGGCGACTCGCTCGACATGGGCGGCAGGCCGCTCGGGACGTCCGCGGCCGACGCCGACGGCACCTTGTGGGTGGTCATGCCGTCCACCGGTGAGCTGGTATCGGTCGTCGGCGACAAGGTCGGCGCGCGTGTCCCGGTCGGCGAAGCCGGCGCGCCGCTGCAACTCACCCTCGCGTCCGGCCGTCCCGTGGTGACGGACATGCGCGCCGGGAACGTCGTCGTCGTCTCCGATGCCGGTGTCGAGCGCACCATCAAGATGCCCACGGACATACAACGCGGCGCGCCGAACAAGGTCTTGGTGGCGGAGACCTCCGAAGGCCCGACCGTGCCGGTGCTCGCCGCCGACACCGGGACGCTGATCCTCGCCGACATCGACAGCGGGGCCATCACCGCGACGCCCCTGACCGTCCCGCAGCACGACTTCGCGGCGCCGCAGGTGCTCGGCGTCCGGGTGTACATCCCGGACCGCACCAGCGGCAACCTGCTCGTCTACAACATCGCCAAGGCGGGCTTCGAGGAGCCGGTGAAGGTCACCGACGCACCGGGACCGATGGAGGCACACGTCCGCGACGGCCTGCTGTGGGTCAACGCCCCGGCCAGCGCGTCCGCCGTCGTGGTGAACGTGCAGGGCCAGGTGCACACCATCAGCAAGTACGAGAACACCCCGGGCCCGGGGCCGGGTTCGGCGACGAGTTCGAGCAACCCGACACCGGCCAAGAGTGTCCCGGAAGGCGGGTTCACCGCCTCGTCGGCCCCCGCGTCGACCCCCGTGCCGTCGGCGAGCAACGGCTCGACGCCCCCACCTACCCAGGACGCCTCGACCGCTCCCGCGTCGCCGGACGGCACCTCGTCGAGCGCGCCGCCGGCGACGGCCCCGATCCCACCGGATCCCGACCCGCCGGTTGGGGACGGCGGCGAAAGCGGCGGCGACACCCCACGTCCTCCGACGTCGAAGACCCCCGACGAGCCCAGGCCGTCCAAGACCCATACGCCGCCGGGTCGACCCACGCCGCCCGTCACGCAGACCCCGGTGGACCCGCCGAAGCCGACCGATCCTCCGGTTCCGACGGATCCGCCGCCGCCCGTCACGCAGATCCCGACGGATCCGCCGAAGCCGACCGATCCGCCGAAGCCGACGGATCCGCCGAAGCCGACCGATCCCCCGACCACGACGCGACCCACCACCAGCGCGCCGACCACGACACGGCCCACGACCAGCCCGCCGACCACGACACCGACGACCTCCAAGCCGCCGGCGATGCAGCGCCCGAGCACCCCCCAGGTCAAATCGGACGTCGGCCGGATCATCGTCACGTTCCAGCCGCCGTCGGACGCCAAGCCGCTGCGGTACCGGCTCGTGGGACAGGGCGCCGATCAGGGCATCACGCCGCTGGTCGGCTCCCCGAACGGTCCGTTCCGGTTCACCGTCACGGGTGGGTCCTGCGACCGCGAGTACAGCTTCTACGTCACCGCCGAGTACCCGAACGGCGCCATGAATTCAAAGTCCTCGGTGCCGGTCCGCCCCTGCGTCATACCGGGTAAGCCGACCGGTCTCGCAGCCAAGGCGGCCGCGGGCGGCAAGGCCGCGCTGAGCTGGAAGGCCCCGGCGAAGGCCACCGGCGGAAAGATCAGCTACACCGCGTCCTGGAAGCGCGGGACCAAGGGCGGTTCGGGGAACACCACGGCGACCTCGTTCTCGTTCGACGTCAAGGGCGTCTCCGGGACGTACACCTTCAAGGTCGTGGCGAAGAACGGCGCCGGGTCCAACAGCGCGTCCACGGCGTCCCTGCGCACCTCGCTCAAATGGAGCTCCAGCAAGGCGGCTTCGGCCCCCGAGCTGCCCGACGCTCCGCCGATTCCGTCTCCCCTCGGCCAGGGGGACGGTCACGGTGCGGTGGCACTCGCCGCTGCCATCGCACCGAACCGCCGCCTCGCGCCGGTCCCGACCATGTGACCGACCGACGTACGGCGGCAGATCCCGCACGGGCGGCGTACCTGCCTGGCTCCGTCCGTGCGGGAGCTCTCAGACTGCCGCGTGACCCGCGGCCCGCCGTGCCGGCTCCGAGCCTTTCCCGGGCTCCTCCGTCCCGATCCCGACGTTCACCTGGAGTGCCGTGAGCACCTTTCCGAACCCGACGGCCCCGGCCGCGACGGCGCCCGCGATCGCTTTCCACGCCCCCGAGGCGCTGCGCCTGTTCCGCGAATGCTTCCACGCCATCGGCGACAACATCGAACGCGCCCTCACCGGCAAACGCGACGTCGTCGAGCTCGCCCTGACCTGCCTGTTCGCCGAGGGCCACCTTTTGGTCGAGGACGTACCCGGCACCGGCAAGACCACCCTGGCCCGCGCCATCGCCGCGTCGCTCGACGCGGTCTGGCAACGCGTGCAGTTCACCCCCGACCTGCTGCCGTCCGACATCACCGGCGTCTCGATGTTCCGGCAGACCACAAACCGGTTCGAGTTCCTGCCCGGCCCGGTGTTCGCAAACATCGTGATCGGCGACGAGATCAACCGCGCCTCCCCGAAGACGCAGTCGGCGCTCCTCGAAGTGATGGAGGAGGGCAGCGTCACGGTCGACGGTACGACGCACCAGGTCCCGCGCCCGTTCATGGTGTTGGCCACGCAGAACCCGGTCGACATGTCGGGGACCTACCCACTGCCGGAAGCACAGTTGGACCGCTTCCTGATGCGGATCAGCGTCGGTTACCCGGACCACCGCTCAGAGGTCGCGGTCGCGGCGGGCTCAGCGGGCGCGTCGGCGATCGAGACGCTGCCCGCCATCGCCGGTGCCCAGCACATCCAGGAGTTCGTGCAGGTCGCCCGGCAGCGCGTCAACGCGGCCGAGGCGGTCGTCGACTACGCCGTCCGCATCGCCCAGGCCACCCGCGTGTCACCGCACGTACGGCTCGGCGCCGGGCCGCGCGGCAGCGTCGCCCTGGTCCGGGCCGCGCGGGTGCGGGCCGCCTCGCAGGAACGCGCGCACCTTCTGCCCGAGGACGTCAAGGCCCTCGCGGCGCCGGTACTGGCCCACCGGCTGATCCTCTCCCCGGATGCCGAACTCGCCGGCCTCACCCCGGCGTCCGTTCTCGACGACGTGCTGCGGACCGTTCCCGCCCCGGCTCTCGGGCACATGGCGAAGGCCCGGGTATGACCACGGCCCGGCAGGCCGATGCCCCGCCCCCCGCCGGGCGTCCCGACAGGGAACCGCCGAGCGGGCGTCCGGCCGCACCGCCACGCACGGACGCCCCGTCCACCTCGGAACGCCCGGACGCGGTCGGCGACAACGCCTCCCGCCTGACGGCCTCCGGATGGTCGGTGCTCGGCGCCGGGATCGCTCTCTGCGCGGTCGGCTGGGGACTCGGCTACATCGAGGCGGTCGCCCTGGGCGTCACCGCTCTGGCCGCCGTGGTCTCGGCCCTCGCCTGGACGCGGCCGGTGACCACCGTGCGCGCCCGTCGCGAGATCGTGCCCAAGCGCGTGGCCCGCAACGAGGCCGCGCGCGGCGTCGTCTTCCTGGCCAACACCGGCGGACGGACGCTGCGCGGGCTGCGCGCCGAGGACCGGGTCGCCGGTGTGCCGGTGTTCCCGGTGGACCTCCCCGCGGTTCCGCCGGGCACCGAGATCCGGGCCCGCTACCACCTGCCCACCGAGCAGCGCGGGCCGGTCGAGGTGGGGCCCATGATGCTGGTACGCACCGATCCCCTGGGCCTGGGGGGGGGGG
>NZ_JBPKBH010000014.1:225310-229496 GCF_051388915.1 Yinghuangia sp. YIM S09857
CCTGGCCCGCCAGGCGCGCCCGTGCGGGCCCACCGAGATCCTGCTGGTCCGGCCGCGTACGGTGACGCTGCCCGTGCTCCCGGCCGGCCGCACGCACCACCTGGAGGGTCCGACCTCGGATACCGCCGAGGACGGCACACTGACGTTCCACTCGCTTCGCGAGTACGTGCTCGGCGACGACCTGCGCCAGGTGCACTGGCGCTCGTCGGCGCGTACCGGAACGCTCATGGTGCGCCGCATGATCGACGTCAGCCTGCCGACCACCAGCGTCGTGCTCGACACCGATGCCGACGCCTACCGCGACCCGCAGGCCTTCGAGACCGCCGTGGACGTCGCCGCGTCGGTCGCCGCGGCCGCCGCTCGCGACAACTTCCCCATCCGCATGGTGACCGGAGCGGGCCAACTCGCGCTGGTCGGCGGCCGGGACCTTGCCGCAGACCACGTGCTCGACCGGCTCTCGACGGTCTCGGCCGACACCCGCCACTCGCTCTCGGACGCCTTGGATGTCCTGGAGCGGCTGCGCGAGGGGGACACCCTCGTCGTGGTCACCGGCGCCGAGCGCGCGCTTCCCGCCGAGCGCCTGGCCCGCATGCGCGGTCGCTTCGACCGCATGCTCGTGGTGCGCACCGGCACGACCGGCGGCAGCGGTACGCCGCTCGGCGTTCCGCTTCTCACCGTCGACCGGCTCGACGACCTTGTCCCCGCATGGCGCAGAGAGGCGATGAGGTGAGTACGGCCACTCCGCCGACGGGCGCTCCACGACCGACCCGGGCCCGCTTCCGGCGGCCCGGCCCGAGTGGCTCCACCGGACGAAAGCCCGCCCCACCGACGCGTTCCGGGTCGGCCGCGCGCGAGGCACGCGTTCGGCGTCAGGCATCACTCGTCCCGGTCGCCGGGCTCGCGGCCCTCGCGGGCTTCGCGTACCACCGCGTGTTCGGCATGGGAGAACTCGCCGTGCCGGTGGCCGTGTCCGCGACGGCGCCGGTGCTCCTGGCGTTGCTCTGCTCGGGGACGGGCCCACCGGGCAAGCCGCGTCCGCTCGCCGTCTCACTGCTGTTGTCCGGCCTCGCGTGGTGCGTCGCCGTGACGGCCACGGTGTATCGCGATGACGCCACCGCGGGCTTCCTGCCTTCGGTGGGGCTGATGCGGAGCATCGGGTCGGACGTGCTCGACGCACCGCGCGGCATCCTGACCACCGTGCTGCCCGCGCCGTCCGGTTCGCATCTGATGGTCCTGGCGTCGGCCAGTGTCTGGCTCGCAGGGCTGGCGGGGGCCGAACTGGCGCTGCGGACCGACGTCCCCGTCCTCCCGGCGCTGCCCGGCCTCCTGCTTCTCACCGTCCCCGTGGTGCTCACCGCGGGTGCCCCGGGCGGCAACGTCATACTGGTCACCGTGACCGTGACCGCGGTGACAGTGCTGCTGGTGTGCCGCGCGCCCGGGCGTCGTTCGCCGTGGCACCTGCTGCTGCTCGGCGCCCCGTGGATCGCCGTCCTGGCGGTGATCGCGGGCTTCGCCGCCCCCCGCATGCCCGGGGTGGGCACACCACCGGACGTGCGCGCCCACGTGACTCCGCCGCCGCCGGTCCCACTCAACGCGGTGAACCCGCTCGACCGCGTCTCGGAGTGGCTTCTCGCGCCGGACCAACCGCTGTTCTCGGTCCGCGGCCCGGCGTCGCCGGACCGCTACTGGCGGCTCACGGTGCTCGACACCTTCGACGGCACGACCTGGTACCCGGTCGACCAACTGCGGCCGACCGGCGGCCGGGTGCCCGAGGCGGACCTGCGCACCGGCGCCACGACGCGCGCGGTCCAGGAGGTCACCCTGTCCGGTCTCGACGGAGTGTGGCTGCCTGCCGCCGACCGGCCGACGCGCGTGAACGCCCCCGACGACGTGGCCCTGGCCGTCGACCCGGACACCGGTGCACTGGCGACGGGTTCACTCCTCCAGCCCGGCACCCACTACGAGGTCGTCTCCAGCCTCCCCCATTACGACCCGGACCGCATCCAGCGGCTGCCGACCGTCGCGGACCCGGCGTACACCTCGCTGCCGGAACGCGACGCCGCGAACGAACCCATCGAGGCGGTCGAGGAGTTCCGGCGCATAGCGAACGAGGCGACCGCGGGCAGCCAGTTCCCGTACCAGCAGGCGCTGCGACTGGCCGACTGGCTGCGCAGCAAGCACCACTTCGACCGTGCGGCCGTTCCCGGCCACTCGTACTTCAATCTGCGGTTCTTCCTGGAGAAGAGCAAGGAGGGGACCTCCGAGCAGTTCGCCTCGGCCTTCGCGATCCTCGGCCGCACGCTCGGTTTGCCGACCCGTGTCGTGGTCGGGTTCTCACGGGGCAGCCAGCAGCCCGACGGCTCCTGGCGGGTGGACAGCGGGAACGTCGTGGCGTGGCCGGAAGTCCGGTTCGCCGAGGTCGGCTGGGTGCCGTTCTACCCGACTCCGGGTGAGGCGGGCCTGTCCGGGGCCCCGAAGAACAACCCCGACGCGGTTCCCGGCGGCCAACAGCCGAAACAGGTGGCTCCGGCACCGGTGCCGCCCGCGGCCGAGTCGCGTGCCGAGAAGGACGCGCAAATCGCCGACGCGGACCGCCCCACCACGTACGCCGTGTTCCCGGAGCCCGACGGGGACAGCGGAACGCCCGTATGGTGGTGGGCCGTCCCGGCTGCCGCGCTGCTGGCCTTGATGCTCACGTACGGCGGCGTCGCGGTTGCCGCTCCCGGCGTGGCCCGCCGACGCCGCGCCCAAGGTCCCCCAGCCGGGCGCGTGTTCGGCGCCTGGCACCAGATCACCGATCGGCTGACCGAGATCGGCATGCCGGGCAAGGGCGTTCTGACCGTGCGCGAGGTCGCGGCGTTCGGCGACGAGAACCTTCCCGATGAGGTGGGCGGGCAACTGTGGGACCTGGCCGATGTCGTCAACGACGTGGCCTACGGTGGGCGTCCGGCGGACACGCTCCAGGCGGACGCCGCGTGGCGGACGTGTGCGTCCGTGGAGGCCGCGGTCCGTGCCTCGGATCGGGCGCCGTCCCGCCGCGCCCGGTTCGCGCCCCGGCGGGTCGTCGGGCAACTGCGCAGGAAGGACCGCCTGTGACGGCCGACCGACCGCGCATACGTACCAGGAAGAAGGCATGACGGTGACAGTCGAAGGCGACAACCGCGGCGAGGAACCGGGTGCCGGACGACCTCCGACCGGTTCCGCCGTGCCCCGGCTCTACATTCCGGCGTGGTGGGAAGACGGCCCCACCGGGGCCCTCGACAGCGCCGCGCAACCGGGGACGTCGGCACCGGACCTGCTCAAGCGGCGGCCCGTTTCTCCGACGCCCGCCCCCCCGGTCCCCGTGCCGGCCGTCGATCCGCCGGTCACACCGCAGTGGACCCCGGCGGCTCCTCCGGTCGAGGCACATCTGCCTCCGCCGAGGAGCGACGACTTCGCCGCCCCCGATCAGATGGCCGGGGTGTTCGCGCCAGACTGGGACCCGGAACTTGACGGGCGTGCCGCCGCAGTCGGCCACGCCGCCGAAAACTCCTCCCCTGAGGGGCTGTTCGGGGAATGGACGCTCGAAGAGACGGAGGAGAACTACTCCTTCGTACCGCCGAAACGCCGGCCGTGGCTGCCGATGGCCTTGGTCGGTGTCGCGGTCCTCGCCCTCGTGGGGGTCGGCGTGGTCGTGCTGACGTCCGGCGACAAGAAGAAGGCCGCGCCGCCGCCGGCGAGCAACTCCCCACTGCCGGCCACCGCGCTACCCCCCGACCAGTCGGCCGCCTTCCGAGCGACCCACGTCACGCTGGCCTCCCACGAAGGACGGCTCCAGGTCACCTGGGACGCCCCTTCGAACACCCAGGGCCTGTCAGGGTACATCGTGGTCTCGCAGACGCAGGGCGGCGAACTCATCGAGCACATCCTCGCGGAGAAGGACCAGCACCAGGTCGTGTTCACCGGTCCGGCCGCGGCCGCCGGCGTCTGTGCAGTCGTGACCACGCTGATCGACGACCAACCGGCCATGAAACTGGCCCGGGGAGACGCGGTGTGCACGACCCCGGGGCCCCCGGTCGCAAGTCAGTCCGTGAGTCCCTCCACGACACCGACGGGCGGTTCGGCACCGTCGGCGTCCGGGAGCACCTCCCCGCCGGCGTCCGAGGAGGAGTGAACGGCTTACCCGGGCGCGGGGGGCGGCGGGGGG
>NZ_JBPKBH010000014.1:229651-232755 GCF_051388915.1 Yinghuangia sp. YIM S09857
CCCCCTCGGCATTCGGGTGTGCATCATTGGTAGCTCTCGTATTCCTTGACCTGCCAGGGCAGATCGGGCGAGGACCGCACCAGGAACACGTACACGCTGTGGAACTCGGATTCCGCCTTCCAACCGCCTTCACCCTGGATGTCCACTTTGACGCCGACCCAGCGCGTGGCTTCGAGAAGTGCGTCCTGCACTCCCTCGGCGGCGTGCTCGTCCTCGATCAGGGCGGTGGTGCTGTAGGCCTTGTGTGTCGTCCATTCACGCCACGTGAGCCCGGGGCCCTTCTCGGGGGTCGGCACATCGCGGAGCAGGGCGTAGTAGGCGGGCTCCAACAGGGGAGCCGCCCGCAGGACCGCTCGCTGCTGCGAGTCGTCGACCGTGGTGTCCCAGGTATGCACAGCGCGGGCGAACGCCTGTGCCACCGCGGTCGCGTCCTTGGTGTCGAAAGCCTGTTCGGCGGGGACCCCGCCCCGTGGAACACCTGGTGGGCGTGGGGTGGTTGGCGGAGTCGGAACCGCGGAGGCCGGCGCGGGGGAGGATGTGACCGCTTGCGAGGAGACCACCGAACTTGGCTCGGGCACAGCTCCGTTCGAGGGTGGTTCCTGCTCGGGACCCTCGGGTGCCTGCGCTTCAGGGTCCGTGAGCCCGCCCGTCGGGGCGGCGGCGGTCGACGGAGCCGCACCGTTCTGGGTCCCGGGTCCGGGAAGCGAGCATGCTGACACGAGAACCGCGGCGGCCAGCCCCAGGGCGCACCCGACACCCACCGGAGTGCTCCGCCTCATGTCCCCACCTTGCCTCTCACCTCGCGCTGTCGCGAACTTCCACCTACTGCAGGACACTTCCGGCGGCGCAGGCACCGGCGACGGGCACGGCGCGCCTGGGCCTTGGGACGGTACGTATCCCGACCGTGGTTGGTGAGCCCGTTCTCGTTGTCCATGAAGTTCTGCACCTGCGCCTTGGCGCTGCTGGAGAGTTCTTTGTCACCGACCGCGATCGCGTGGATGTGCGGACCCCAATCGCCCTCCTCCGGGGTTCGCGCCCAAGCGGCGAAGCCGGCCGCGCGGAGTGCACCCACTTCCCGGTCCCCAACAGGAGCCAGGTCGAGCGCGCCACCGCCGTCATGGGTGCCCCCGGACGCCCCGACCCCGCCTGCGTTGTAACTGCCCTGCATGACCTGGAAGTGACCCTTGCTCGAGGTCGGGTTCTTCACGCCGAGACTCCGCTCCGCGGCCTCCAGCATGCGAATGGTCCGTACGTTGAGCGTCCAGCCGCGGTACTTCCGTCGCTGCCCGTCTCCGTCCTTCCACGGCGCGGCGGCTATGTAGCCGAGCGGCTTGCCCTTGGTGCCGTTGCCCGGGTTCCCCGACGGACCGGCCACCGCGGTGAACCGGCCGGCGTTGTAGCCGATGTCGTCCACATAGAACCTCGTCTCCCGGTAGTCCGGGACGCCTTTGTACTTCTGCACCGCGCCTGGCCCGGCATTATAGGCGGCCAGCATGTTTTCGATCTTGTCGCCGGGGATGTCCTTCACAATCTCGTGGACCTCGCAGTCGTACGAGGCCATGGAGGCTATCGCGTCCGCCGGGTCGTCGATGTCCTTGTCCCCGTCCCCGTCGCCGTCGATTCCGTGGGTTTTCCATGTCCCAGTCATGAACTGCGCAATGCCGCGGGCCACTTTCGTGGGGTCATAGTCGGGATCGTTGCGGTATCTCTGGTCCGTCTTCTGCGAGACGTACTTGTCGCCCTTGGACTCCTGGTAGATCTGCGCGGCCAACAAGGGTGCGGTGATCTTCACCTTGACGCCCTTGCATTTGTCCGGCGGGTTCTTGCACACGTTGATGATGACGGAGCGGACTTCGGCATCGCTGATGCCGCCCTTACGGGCCGTCCCGGGCTTCTCCGCGGCGGCGGCGCTGAGCCCGCAGTCACCCCAGCCGTCGTTGGCGGACACCTGCTGGCTGACGGCCAGGTTGAATGCCTGCCGTTGTTCTTCCTCCTCGTCCTGACTCGCCCATATGCCGCAGCCGCTCAGCCACAGCGCCGCCGAAACGGCCATGCAGGTGGCGACCTGGCGCCACAGCGTTCGTTGGCCGACAGCCACGGACCCCTCCCCGGGAAATGCCTTTGCTACAGCTCTTCTTTGACTTCCAGGCTCGGGCTGCTGTTGTTGCCCGCCTCGATCCGCGCGTCGACCTTCGCGCCGGACTTGATGTCGCTGCCGAGCCCCGAGGCCATTCCGGCCCGATCGGCAGGGGAACGGTCGGCCATCTTGTTGACGGCCCGCTCCGTGTCCCTGACAGAGGCAACGCCCTTCTCGGCGGGCATGTTGGTGTTGGGCACCGAGGCCGTGCGCACGGAAGCCGATCGGGCCTGCGCCCCGGACTGTCCGACGGAACGTCCGCTCGCGGCCGCGGCGGCGTCGATCGACGGTCTGGTGACCCGCTGACCGGGCGTATACGGCCCCGAAACCACCTCCCCTGGCAACGAGGTTGCCGGGGAGGGTTCCTGCGACGCAACTTCCGTGGAACCGCCGCCTGTTTCGACGTCGGCGCTCCGTGCCGGGTTGGCGGCCCCCGTAGGTTGTTGCCCCTGACGCTCCTGCCCCGTGGGCTCCGAGCCCGAGGGTGTGAATTCTCCTGTCGGCTCCCAGCCCGAGGGTGTGAACTCCCCCGTGGGCTCCCAACCCGAGGGTGTGAACTCCCCTGTGGGCTCCCAGCCCGAAGGCGTGAACTCCCCATCGGCCGCGGGCCCCGCCTGCCCCGTGGGCTCCGAGCTTGAGGGTGTGAATTCTCCTGTCGGCTCCCAGCCCGAGGGTGTGAACTCCCCCGTCGGCTGCCAGCCCGAGGGTGTGAACTCCCCCGTGGGCTGCCAGCCCGAGGGTGTGAACTCCCCCGTGGGCTGCCAGCCCGAAGGCGTGAACTCCCCATCGGCCGCGGGCCCCGCCTGCCCCGACCCAGCGGGTTCAACGCCGGTGGGATCCTGCACCGGTGCCGACGGAGGGCTGTCGACGTCGAGATCGTCGGCGCTACGCTGCGCGGGGTTCGGCGCGGGGTTCGGCGCGGGGTTCGGCGCGGGGTTCGGCGCGGGGTTCGGCGCGGGGTTCGGCG
>NZ_JBPKBH010000015.1:0-4229 GCF_051388915.1 Yinghuangia sp. YIM S09857
GTCGAATACGAAGCCGCACTCACCGCGGCCTGACCACCACAACGACGGTGTCCGTCAAAGCGAAGCAAGCTCAAGGATTCCGCCGCGCCGGGTGCGCGACGATGGCCGCAGCGCCGTCTTGTTGGTGACGGCCAAGGCAGGTCCGTATGGCTCGGGGCGGTCGACCTGATGAACCCGCAAACCGGCTTACGGCAGGCGCATGAGGGTCCGACGCACCCCCACGACACGGCCGCCCTGGTTGCGTCCGCCGACTCCGCCCTCCGGGGCGTCGCCGACGACCCGGATGGCGGCGAAGGGCAACGAGCTTGCCGAGGCGCCCGCGTCGTCGCTCTGGCGGCTGGTGTCAGGGGAGCCGCACGCACACGGGCTCGGGCACGTGGGCCGGGTCGTCGATCACACGCGTACAGACCAGCGAGCGGTATTCCAGCGGCTGGCCGCCCGGGATCTCCCAGGCCAACCCCAGATGCCCCAGGGCGCACTCGTTGTTCCGGCCGTTCCGCTCGAACGCGCCGCCTTCGAACGGCTTCCAGCCCCAGATGTTCACGTCCACGCCGCAGATCTGCGCGGGTACCGGCGGGACGCCGAAGATGGTCGCCTGCATGTAGCCGTGCACCTTGTAGACAACCGAGCCGATGCTCGCCACTTCGATGCAGTGCTTGTGGAAGTCCCCAGGCCCGGGGGCGCCGGCGCACTCCGTGATGGTTTTGGCCTCCGGGGGGACTGCCGCGGCCACAGGCGCTGCTGCTGTGGTGGGCACCGTGAGTGCAGCTGCTGCGAGGATGGTTGCTGCGGCGAGGACGGACAAGCGTGTGCGAGCGCGCACGAGTCACTCCAAAAAAGTCGTTGGTGACCCAGGCGTACCGGTAGCCGGACAGGCGTGTCCATGCGCACACGCAAGAGTTCATTCAAATGGCTCACACTGCGGCGGCGGTCTGTTCGGGCTTGCCCCACTGGTGCCAGGCGCGGGCGAGGTCGGTGTGCCAGGCGCGCGCGACGTTCCGCGGTAGGGAACTGGCCGGGGTGCAGGCCTCGTCCGGCGGCCAGGGCGGCGCCGGCGTCGGCGAGGCTCCAGTGCACCCCGACCGCGTACAGCGTGACCGCCGTCTGGTCGACGGAACCGGCGGCCTGTGGGCCGGTGTCCGGGACGAGGGTGACGGTGCGTTGCGCGTCGGCGATGAGCTCGTGCGCCGCGCAGCGGCAGGCCGTCTGCACCGATCTGGCCGGGGGACTGGCGCAGGACGTGCCGATCTGGACGTCCCGGGAAGGTCTGACGACCGTCTACTTCCGCGACGGAACTGCGGGTGTGCTGCTGACGAATGACGGTGTCCTGCTCACCGACCGGATCGGCCGCGCTGCGGGGTGACGCCGTGCGCGCATGCTGCGCCGGGGCGGCTGATCAGCGCCCGTCCCGGCGCAGCATGCGGGTGAACTGCTCCAGGAAGTACTCGAATCCCGCGTCCGCGCCCGCAGTTGCGCCCGGCACGGCGTCCGCCGACTCGCGTGCGGCCCCCGCGTGCAGTTCCATCGCGGCGAAGCCGTGGACCGTGGAGCGGAAGAACTGGTGTGCGAGGCGCACCTCGTCCTCGTCGATGCCGAACGAACGCAGCACCGCGCGCACCGCCTCCGCCGCCCGCTCGCCCTCTTGGTGGTACTCCGGCGAGGGCGGTGCGGTCACCTGGAGGAGGAACCGGTCGGGGTACGCCCGCACGTAGTCCCTGTACGTCTCGGCGAGTGCGCGCAGCGCCTCGGCGCCCGACTTGCCCATGACCGAGGCGCGCAGCTCCTCGCTCATCTGCCGCATGCCGTACAGGCCCACGGCGCGTTGCACGGCCGCCAGGTTGGCCACATGGGCGTACAGCGCGGGCTGGGTGACTCCGAGCCTTCGTGCGAGATTGGTGGTGGTGAGAGCGGCGGCACCCTCGCTGTCGACGAGTTCGACCGCGGCGCGGGTGATGACGTCGGGGTCCAGCCCCGCCCTGCGCGGCGCGCGGCCGCCCGGGGCCGGCCGACCGTCGACCGCGGTCGTCTCGCTCTTCGCGCTCTTCCTCACCGTCCGTCCGACCCTTCCGCACAAACGGCCTGGTCGCCGTACGCCTCGCTATCTTATACGTGTTAAGCAACCTTGAGTGCGCTCCCTGCATCCCGGATGCCGCGACGTTGTGGGGCCAAGGGGCCGCAGGTCCGAATCCTGGCGTCCCGACGGTGTTTGCGCAGTTCAGGGGCATGACCTCGTCGGACGCCCGCCGCTGGCGCTCGGCGTCCTCGGTCATGAGGGGTCCACCGTGACCCTCGGCTTCAACGGCCTGCGCCTACTGCGCGACGCGGCCTGGAACCGCGCGGCACGGGACACGAAGTGGCGCCCGGTACCGAGCCGTTCACCCGGCCGTGGGCTGCGGTGCGGTGAGCCACGCGGCGACGTGTTCGGGCGCGGTCAGGGGCGCTTCGTGGTCGGCGTCGAGCCACCGGTAGCCGATACCTTCGGCGTCCAGGCGGCGACGGGTGATCGCACACGGGTAGGTGGGCGGTGTCCCGGTGCAGAAGGCGTAGGAGCGGGGGAGGACCGGCGCTTGCGGGTCCGCGGGAGGCAACGGGTCGTACGCCGGTCCGGCGGGTGAAGGCGTGAGGCGCGCGGCGATCCACGCCGCGGTCGCCGCGTCCAGCCGCCCGCCCGGACGCGGGGGTACGGGCGGGAGCCACGTGTCGGGCTCGGGCAACGGGGCGTCCGGGGGCAGCGAGTCGACCAGGCTGGTGCCCGGGGCGGGTACGGCGGCGTCGAGGTAGCACAGCCGGGCGATGCGCGGTGTCGCGAGGTCCGCGGCGGCGGCGACCACCAGGCCGCCCTGGCTGTGGCCGGCCAGCGCGACGCGGGTGAGGTCGTTGTAGTGGAGAAGATCCGCCACCTCGGTCGCCCAGTCGGAGAGGCGCACGCGTCCGTCGTGCCCGCGGGCGCGTTCCGCCGCGCCGGCGAGACTGGGTGTCCAGACCTGGTGGCCTCGCGCTTCCAGGAGGCCGCGCACCCGGATCCATGACCATCCTCCGCGAAAGGCGCCGTGGACCAGGACGAAAGTGGTCACCCGGCAGCCGCTCCGAAGGCGGCCTCGTCGAGGACGACGCGCATGAACTCGCGTTTGTAGTCGCCCTCTTGACGCAGGTGCGCGCTCAACTGCCCGATGCGTTCCGCATAGCCGGGGCGGGTGATGAGCGCGCGGTAGCTGTCGATCGAGTCGAAGAAGCGCAGGTTGGTGTAGTGCGTGGGGTCGTCTATGCCGCGCAGCAGCCGCCGGTGGAGGAATCCCGGCTGGTCGGCGAGGAAGGGCAGGAATTCCCGGGAGAGTTGCTCGTATCCCTCGGCGGCGGGGCCGGTGTCGAGGGTCCATGCCTGGCTGACAACGGCGTACATCCGTCTGCTCCTTCGGTGGCCGGGGCGTCGGCGGCGGGGCTCGGTTTGCCGGTGGGTCTTGCCACGGAATGGAGACGTCCTCCATTGTGGCGGAACCTCGTGCGAAACAAGGTTTCGCTGATGGATACGAAAGTCAAGCCTTCGTCGGGCTGCTGCCGGAGCCCGCGTTCGGTTCGAG
The DNA here is from genome assembly GCF_051388915.1 of Yinghuangia sp. YIM S09857. Taxonomy (NCBI): domain Bacteria; kingdom Bacillati; phylum Actinomycetota; class Actinomycetes; order Kitasatosporales; family Streptomycetaceae; genus Yinghuangia; species Yinghuangia sp. YIM S09857. The sequence continues at coordinate 3,579 of NZ_JBPKBH010000015.1, forward strand.
ACGGACCTTGCCGGCGCTGTCCGTCGTGTCGACTGCCCTGCCGGCGCCGAACGCCCTGGAGGTACCGTGCCCGAAGACGAACAGACCCCCGGTGGGCCGACGAAGCCGCCGACGTACGCGGGGCTGGTGCTGGCCGACGGCATCACCCGCGCCAACATGGCCGCGTGCTTCCTGACCTCGTTCGCGGTCATCGCGACGCTGACCTTCGTGCCGGCGGTCACGCCGTACCTCCTCACCGAGTTGCTCGGCTACTCCGAGGACGACCGCGGCAGCGTGATCGGCTGGTTGAACGTCGCGGCGGAGATCGTCCTGCTCTCCACGATGGCCATGTACGGCGCGTTGGCCGACCGGGTGGGCCGACGCCCGGTCATGGTCGCGGGGTTCGTCGTGTGCGCCGTCGGTCTGGTGCTCATGCCGTTCGCCGGGCATGTCGGGGTCCTGGTCGTGTTCCGCGTCGTGTTCGCCTTCGGCGCCGCGGCGCTGACCGGCATGCTGAGCACCGTCATCGCCGACTACGCCGCACCCGCGTTCCGCGGCCGCGCATCGGGGCTGAACGGCATCATGAACGGGCTCGGCGCGGTGTGCTCGGTGCTGCTGCTCGTACGTCTGCCCGCCGGGCTGGAGAAGGCCGGCCTGGGGGGGGGGGGGGGG
>NZ_JBPKBH010000015.1:4356-23567 GCF_051388915.1 Yinghuangia sp. YIM S09857
GTCCGACGCCGCCCGGCTGGCCTTCGCGATGGTCGCGGCACTCATCCTGGTCCTGGCGGCCGTGCTCGCGCGGCGCCTGTCCGCGCACCGCGTCAGCGGCGTCGACCGGCGCATACCCCTCCGGACGCTCGCCCGTGAAGGCGTACGGGCCGGTCGCGACCCGGGCGTCGCGCTCGCGTACGCCGCCGCGTTCGTCTCCCGCGCCGACCTGGCCATCGTGGGCAGCTTCCTGGCCCTGTGGGTCAGCGACCACGCCGAGCAGGTCCGCGGCATGAGCAGTGCGGACGCGGTCGCCCGGGCCGGCCTGGTCGTCGCGATCGCGCAGACGGCGGCGCTGTTCGGCGCACCGGTGTTCGGCCGGATCAGCGACCGCATCGGCCGTCAGGACGCGGTGATCCTGGCCCTGGGCCTGTCCGGTGCGGCGTACTCCAGCGCGCTCCTGGTCGACGACCCGCTGGGTGCCGGAATGGTGCCGGTCGCGATCGCCATCGGGCTCGGCGAGGTCGCCGGCATCACCTCCAGCGGCCCGCTGCTGGCCCAGCAGGCGCCGAAGGACGTCCGCGGGTCCGCTTACGGCGTGTTCGCGTTCTGCGGGAGTGCGGGGATCCTGGTCGTCTCGCTCGTCGGCGGCTACCTGTACGACCACTGGCGTCCGGCGGCGCCGTTCGCGGTCGTCGGGTGCCTGGGTTTCGTCGCGTGCCTGTTCGGCCTCGCCGTCCGGCGGCGGATCACGCCGCGCGAGGATGCCGACGTCCCGCTCGCGACGCTTCCCGACGACGACTCCGTGGCGCGGTGAGCGTCGGGCGGACCCGTACCCGGCGCCTGTGCGCGGTCCCCGTATGGGGCACGCGGACGGGCCGACGGCAGGCGGGGGCGCGACCTCCTGGGTCGCACCCCCGCACTCGCCGGACGCCCGGCTCCCGCGCTCAGGAGCGGTGGCGGACCGTCGCATTGGCGTCGACGAGGTCCGCCAGCCCGCTGTACAGGTAGGCCGCCGACCAGCCGTCCCCGAGCCGCGCCCGCAGATACAGCGCGGTCCAGCGCGCGGCGATGTCGATCGTCGCGGCCTGGGGCAGCGGTTGCGCGGACGGGTCCGGTCGGCTCCCCGCCGGGTTCTGCACGTCGGTGAGGCCGTAGTGGTTCGCGTCGGGCACGGTGATGAGCGAGGCCGGACCGGTCGCGAGCGCGTCGTAGGTCGCCTCGGCCTGCGACGGCGACGCCAGTCCGTCCCGGCCGCCTTGGATGAACGCGACCGGGATGCCGCCGGTGTCGATCGGAGCCGCGCCGCCGCCCGCAGGGTCGGCGGTGTTGGTGCCGTACACCACCGCGGCCTTCAGCTCGGCGGGCCGCGCCTCGCCGGGCGGGACGCAGAAGGGGACCTGGCAAGGGCCCTGGACCGCGTACAGACTCGCGGCGCCGCCGAACGAGTGCCCGATGAGCACCAGCGAGCCGGTGTCGACCCGTCCGAGGACCGGGCTGGCGGCGGCGGTGTTCTCCGCCTGGGCCCAGGCGACCGTGCGGGCGGCCTGTTCCTGGACGGGGTAGAGCCCCGGAGTGCCGAAGATGACGCGCTGGTGGTCGGGGACCACGACGACGAAGCCGTGGCTCGCGACCGCACGGGCGTACGACGCGTACTGCGTGCGGCCGACGTTCGCGCCTTGCAGGAGCAGCGCGACGGGCAGCGCCGTTCCGGTGGCCGGCGCGTAGACGGTGGCGGGATCGCCGGCGACGGTGGTCTCGTACGCGGACACCGCGCTCCGGGTGCCGAAGGCGGTCGGGGCAGCGGCCGAACTCTCGGCGGACGTGCGGGTGTTGGCCGCGGCCGCGGTCAGTGCGCCGGACGTACAGGCGAATGCCGCCGCGACGGCGACAGCGGCGATTTTGGACGGACGCTCGGGCACGGGAACCTCCCAGTCGGACTTGTGGGCCGCCATCGAATCAAGTTTCTTCTTGCGGAACAAGGTTTCCCATTCGAGTTTCCGGCTCCATCGGCCCGGGCGCGGCCGCGTCCACTCCGCGCCCCGCTCGCATCGGACCTGTGCGACTTGCCCGTTCGCGTTGACACCTGTCGGCGACCTCCCATACGTTCATGGCAACAGCGTTTCGACTGAGGAAACAATGAGCCGCAGGGGGACACATGCCCGTGGACCGCGACGTGTTCCGCGAGGTGCTCGGCCTGTGGCCCACGGGCGTCGGCGTCGTGACCACCGCCGCGGGCGGCACGCGGCACGGGATGACGGCGAGTTCGCTCAGCAGCGTGAGCGTCGAGCCGCCGCTGGTCTCCGTGTGTGTGGGCCGGCGGCAGCAGACGCACCGCCTCATCGAGGCGTCACGGAACTTCGCCGTGAGCATCCTCGCCCGCGACCAGGTGCGCCTCGGCCGGGCCTTCGCCGGGATGGAGCCGGCGGTCGGCGACCGCTTCGGCCTGGGCCGGTGGAAGACGGCCGCGACCGGGGCGCCGGTGCTCGCCGACGCCGTGGCATGGCTCGACTGCGACGTCGAACACGCCTACCCGGGCGGCGACCACACCATCTTCGTCGGCCGGGTGAGATCCGCCTCCCGGGCCCGCTCGGTGGCACCGCTCCTCTACCATTCCCGCGCCTGGGGGCAGATCGCCGAGCCGCTGCCCGAATCGGTCGACGTCGCCGACGTCGGCCTCGCCGAGGCGCTCGCAGGCCGGTGGGCCGCTCCCGCCACCGTGGAGTCGCTGACGTCCGCGGTACGTGCCGCCGGGGCCCGCACCCGCATCAGCCTGGCCGCGGCGCCGCACATCCCCGAGGCAGGGCCCACTCCCTTCCGCACCGCGCTGGTCCGCGACCCGGCCGATGTCACGGAGGCCCTGGCGCGCGGTGTCGGCGTCATCGAGGTCAGCCCGACCGGCGGCGACACACCCGCGCTCGTGACCGGGGCCCGCGCCCACGGACTCGACGTCGTCGTACGCGTCCCGCACGCCTTCGCCGAAGGCGCCGCGGACCGGGTACGCGCCGCCATCGAGGAAGCGCTGGATCTGGACTGCGCGGAACTCTGCCTGGAGGAAGGCCGCGAAGCGGCTTCCCCGCTGCACGTCCGCGCAGTCGTGCAGGACGCCGTCGTCCGGTCCCGCCCCACACCCGTCCGCGTCGCCCTGCGCGAGCACAACGGCCTCGGCATGGCCAACGCGCTGACCGCGATGAAGAGCGGCGCATGGCTCTTCGACACCACCCTCGGCGGCGTCGACGGACGCCTGCCCACCGAGGATCTGCTGTACCTCGCCGCACGACTCGGCGTCGCCAGCACCGCCGACCGCACCGCGCTCATGGCCGCCGCCGACGAGCTTAGACAGGTCTGGGGAGCCGAACTACCCGCCCGTACGGCCCACATGGCGCCCTGACCGAAGAGCCGCCGGCCTGGCACGGACCGGCCATCAGGAGGAGACCGACCACATGACCGACGTGAACGTGGCAGCGCCCGTACCGGGCGGGCCCGCGCCGACGGGACCCCGATTGACCGCCCTCCGCCTCCTGGACGTGATGTCGCCCGAGGAGCAGGACCGCGCCGCCCGGGTCGAGGCCGTCCTCCCGGCGCTCCGGGACGCCGCCGAACGCGCCGACGCCGAAGGGGCGTTCCCCAGGGAGCACGTCACCGCGCTCCGCGACGCGGGGCTGCTCGGCCTCGTGGTCCCGCACCGGTACGGAGGACTCGGCGGCGGACTGCGCGATCTGGCAGCGGCGACGTTCGCGATGGGCACCGCCTGCCCCTCCACCGCGCTGGCGTACTTCTTCCACAACACCAGCGCCTCCCGCGGGCTCCTCCCGCTGGAAGCCGTGCACGCGGGTCTGTTCGCGGACGACGAGGTGCCCGTCGTGGAGGCGTTCGCCGAGAAGGTCCTCACCCGCATGGCGGCGGGCACGTGGCTCGCCAACTTCGCCAGCGAGTCCGCCAAGAGCGCCGGCGCCAACATCGCCATCGCGACCACCGCACGCCCGGTCGCGGGAGGCTGGCTCCTCGACGGCGAGAAGTCCTTCGGCTGCGCCACGGGCATCGCGGACACCTATCTGGTGACCGCACGCGTCGAAGGCGACGACAGCCCCGACGGCCTCGCGGTCTTCCTCGTGCCCCGCGGGACCGACGGCGTGTCCTCACGAAACCCCGCACCCGGACTGGGCATGCGCGGATCCGCCAACCACGGCATCCAGCTGGACTCCGTCTTCGTCCCCGCCGACGAAGCCCTCACACTGCCAGGCGCGTTCACCCGCATGCTGAAGGTCAGCCGGGGCAGTTTCGTCGGCAACCAGCTCGCGATCTCCGCGGTGTACGTCGGCGCCGCGCAGAACGTCTACGACGAGGCGCTCCACCGCATAACCACCAAACGCTTCGCCGACACCGGACACCCTGTCGCGTCCAGCCCGATGCACCAGGTGCTCGTCGGCGAGATGACGCAGCAACTGGAGACGTCCTATCTGTGGCTGCGCCGCCAGATCGACCTGGAGACCTCGGAACCGCCGCTGCGCCCCAAGGCCGACGAACACCGGCAGTGGCGCCTCGGCAAAGGCACGGTCTGCGAGGCGGCGTTCGCGGTCGCGGTGGGCGCGCTCAAGTGCTGCGGGACCTCCGCGGCCACCATGGACGGCGTGATCGGGCGTACGCTGCGGGACCTCGCCATGGGACTCGTGATGACGTTCCCCGCCGAACGAGGTCGACTGGAGGCCGCCCAAATGGTCACGACAGCGCGGGAGAACGACCTTTTCGCGGTGGTGTCCCCATGAGCGCCGCGGCCGAGTCGACCCTGTCGCCGGCCCTGCCGCCCGCCCGCGACCTGGTCGCCGGGGCCTGGCGGGACTGCGCCGACGAGCTTCCCGACCTGATGCTTGAGGACCCGTCCACCGGCGACGTGCTGGGACCGGGCCACGCAAGCGGACCCGACCGCGTCGAACAGGCGCTCGCCGCCGCCGCGGACCTCGCCGCGGACGGGGCCTGGGCACGGACCGGGACCCGCGCCGACGTGCTCGACGCGGTCGCCGAGGCGGTCGACGCGAAGCTCTCCGACATAGCGGCGCTGGAGGCCTTCGCGACCGGCGTACCCATCGCGCAGACCCGGCTCCTGGGGGTCGTCACCAGCGGCTCGTTCCGCCTCGCGGCCTCGCAACTGCGGGACGGGGTACTGCGCGACGACCCTACGCGCCCCGACGGCCGCGCCGTCCAGGTGCACCGCCTGCCGCTCGGCCCCGCCTTGTGCCTGGTGCCGTGGAACGCCCCGGCGCCGATGGCCGCCCACAAGGTGGCGAGCGCGCTGGCCGCCGGCTGCCCCGTCATCCTCAAACCCAGCGAGTTCGCCCCCTACGGCAGCCAACTCCTCGCGCAGACCGTGGCGGAGGTGTTCGCCGACCGCGGACTCCCGGACGCCTGCTTCCAGTTCCTGCACGGTGACGGCGTCACCGGCGCGGCACTCGCCGCGGACCCGCGGATCCGCGCCGTCTCCTTCACCGGCGGCGCCCGGGGCGGCGTCGCCGTCGGCCGATCCTGTGCCGAGAGGTTGGCCCCGGCCCAGCTCGAACTCGGCGGCTGCAACCCGCTGATCGTGATGCCGGACGCCGACGTGGCACACGCCGCCGCGATGGCGGCGGACCTCCTGACCACGCTCAACGGCCAATGGTGCCGGGCCCTCGGGCGCCTCGTCGTGCCCGCCGCCCGGTATGAACCGCTCCTGGACGCGATCGGCGCGGAACTCGCCGCACTGCGCGTGGGCGAGTCCACGGACGAGGCCACCGAGTACGGGCCACTCGTGCACAGCGCACACCGCGCGCTCGTACGCGACGAAGCCGCGAAACTCGCGTCCATGGACGGCGCCAAGGCGCTCTCCTGGACCCGTGTGCCCGAGCGGGGCAACCACCTTCCGCCGATGCTGATCACCGGCGTCCCGCCGGCCGCCGCGCCGGACGAGATCTTCGGACCCGTGGCAACCGTCCACACCTACACCGACCTCGACGAGGCGGTGAACATCGCCAACACGGGGTCCTTCGGGCTCGAAGGCTACGTCGCCGGCACCGACGAGGAACGCGCGCTGGCCGTGGCCGCCCGCGTGCGGGCCGGCGAGGTGAAGGTCAACGGTTCCAGCGTCATGAGCCTGCACATGGACACCCCGAGGCCGGCATGGGGCATGTCGGGCCTGGGTGAGGAAGGCACTGTCGAGACGCTGCGCTTCTTCACCGGCGCGCGCGTCGTCGGCACCGAGAACCACCTCGCCCTGCACCGAAGGACACCGGAGCGTGGGGCGTGACGCCGCCGGTGCTCGTCGCGGGAGCCGGACCCGTCGGTCTGACCGCGGCCCTCACCCTCGCCCGGCGCGGTGTCCCGGTCACGGTGCTCGAAGCAGGTGAACGACTCTCCTCCGAGTCGCGCGCCTCCACGTTCCACCCGCCGACCATCGAGATGCTCGACGACCTCGGTGTGTCCGCCCAGTTGCATCAACGCGGCCTGCGCGCCCCGGTGTTCCAGTACCGCGACCGTGCCGAAGGGGTCGTCGCGGAGCTGGACCTCGCGCTGTTGGCCGACGCCACGCCGTTCCCGTACCGCCTCCAGTGCGAGCAGAACAAGCTCACTCCCGTTCTCCTCGCCGAACTCGGGCGTCTGCCGGGCTGCACGGTGGAGTTCGGCGCCCGGGTGACCGGCGTCGAGCCGGCGGCCGGACACGTCGTCGTACGTCTGGCCGACGGCCGTACGGTGCCGGGCAGTTGGCTGATCGGCGCGGACGGCGCGCACTCGGCCGTGCGTCGGCAGGTGGCCCAGGAGTTCGCGGGCACGACCTACCCCGAGCGGTTCCTGGTGCTGTCGGTCGCCGACGAGCTGCGCGACGCGCTACCCGACCTGGCGCTGGTCACCTACGTCCTGGACCCGGACGAGTGGCTGGTCGTCCTGCGCACTCCCGACCACTGGCGGGTCCTGTTCCCGGTCGTCTCCGACGCCGCCGACGCCGTCGAGACCGCGCCCGCCCGGGTCCAGGAGCGGCTGCGCTCGGTCGCCGACCTCGGGCGCGACTGGGACGTCCGGGACGCGAGCGTCTACCGGGTCCACCAGCGCGTGGTGGGCGACTTCCGCGTCGGCCGCGTGCTGCTGGCCGGTGACGCCGCGCACGTCAACAACCCGCTCGGCGGCCTCGGGATGAACAGCGGCATCCACGACGCGGTCGAGCTCGCCGGGGCCCTGGCGGACGTCGTGGGCGGCATGCCCGAGACCGTCCTCGACAAGGCCGCGGCGCGCCGCCGTGCGGTGGCGCGGGAGTACGTCGGAGCCGCCTCGCACGCCAACTGGCAGAGGCTGCGCGCCCGCGACCCGGACGCCCGGGCGGCACACCGCGACGACCTGCGGGCGCTCGCCGCGGATCCGCGGCGCGCCCGTGAGCACCTGCTGCGGAGTTCCATGATCGCGTCACTGCGGCCGGATGCCGCATGAGCGCGCCGCGGGTGGTCCGCGAGAATCCCGCGCGATACACCGAGGTTGTCGGTGAGGTCGCGGCCGACGACGCGTCGTCGGTGGACGCGGTCGTCCGCCGGGCGGAGAAGGCGCAGCGGGGCTGGGCCCGCACCGACGTCGAGGAGAGGTGCGCGGCGCTGCGGAGCGCCGCGGACGCCCTGGACGACGCGAGGCCGACGCTGGCCGGTCTTCTGTCCCGGGAAACGGGGAAGGTTCTGGCCGACGCGTCGGGGGAGATCGGCTACGCCGCGGCGGTGCTGCGCTGGTACGCCGGGCAGGCCCCGCGTCTCCTGGCGGACCGCGAGGTCGACGACACCTCCGGTCGGTTGCTTCTCCGGCGCGCCCCGTACGGGGTCGTCGCCGCGGTCACGCCGTGGAACGCGCCGGTGATCCTGGCGGTCACGAAGCTCGCTCCGGCGCTGGCGGCCGGAAACTCCGTGGTGGTCAAGCCCTCACCACTTGCGCCGTTGGCCGCGGACCGCCTGGTCCGCCTTCTGTCGGAACTGCTCCCGTCCGGCCTTGTAGGCGTGGTGCACGGAGGCGTCGAACCCACGTTGTCCTTGGCCGCGCACCCGCGGGTACGCCGTGTGGCGTTCACGGGAGGCGACCGCGCCGGGCGCGCGATCGGCGCGGCGGCCGGGGGGTCGCTCACCTCGGTTTCGCTCGAACTCGGCGGCAACGACCCGGTGTTGCTGCTCGCGGACGCCGATCTTCCGGATGAGGCGATGGATCGTCTGGTGATGGCGTCGTTCGCCACCTCGGGGCAGGTCTGCATGGCCGCGAAGCGGTTGTACGTCCCCCGTGCGCGCCTCGGCGATTTCGTCGAGGCGTATCGGGCGGCCGCGGAGCGGGTGTTGCTGCTCGGCGACCCGCTTGCCGGCGGGGTGACCATCGGCCCGGTCGTCACCGCCGAGGCGCGCGAGAGGCTCCGGTCGCTGGTGGCGGACGCCCGTGTCGGCGGGGCCGAGGTGGTCGAGCTGGGAGCCGTACACCCGCACGCCGATCTCTCGGCCGGCTACTTCGTGCCGCCCACGTTGTTGCTGGGGCTCGACGACGACGCTCCGGCGGTGGCGCGGGAGCAGTTCGGCCCGACCGTGCCGCTGCTGGTCTACGAGGACGAGGAGGAGGCCGTGGCACGCGCGAACGCCGGTGAACTGGGCCTGGCCGCCTCGGTGTGGAGCGCGGACGAGGAGCGCGCGTTCGCGGTCGCGCGAAGGGTCGAGGCGGGCTTCGTGTTCGTCAACAACCACAACCGCACGGGAATGTCGCCGCGTGCGCCTTTCGGTGGGGTGAAACGCAGCGGCCACGGGCGGGAGTACGGCGAGGAAGGGTTGGCCTCCTACGTCCAGACGTGCGCCGTGCACGCCCCGGCGGCCTTTCGCGCGGACGGCCGTGGCGCCGCACCCGGCGCCTACCCGTCGACGGAGGCGGTCTGAGGCGCGAACAGGCTGTCCACGACGGCGCGGTCGGCCAGTCGTGGGCGGAGCCAGGCGGCGGCCTCCAGGTGCGCCGGATGGTCCTGGTAGCCGCGCAGATCGTCGGCGGAGACGTGGGTCGTGGCCAGGCGCAGGTGGAAGCGGGGGAGCGGTGCGCTGCCGCCCGCTTCGGTGAGCGACAGGTCCAGGTCGACCGTGAGGGACGCGATCTCCGTGACCTTGTCGCGCATGCCCTCAAGGAGTTCGCGGGCGCGGAACGCGTCGGCGGCTTCGGCGAACCGCATCAGCACCACGTGGGATATCACGTCGACACCTCCTCGTAACAGTCGGCGTCTGTCGCGCCGTGGGCTGCGAGTGTATGTTTGGGAAACGCTGTTCCGCTAGGGGAATCACCTTGGATGTCCGTGGGGAGTGGCAATGAGCAGTGACGGCACCGCGCCGAAGGTCCGCGTCGCGGCCGTGCAGTTCGCGGTCGGCACCGATCGCGCCGACAACCTCGCGGCCTGCCTCCGCATGATCGACCAGGCCGCCGCGGCCGGAGCCGAGATCATCGTGCTCCCCGAGTTCTGCAACCACCTGTCGTGGTACGCCGACCGTGCCGCCGCACACTACGCCGCCTGCCGGGACGGCGACGAGTTCCTCACCGCCCTCGGTGAACGGGCCGCCCTGCACCGCGTCTACGTGAAGACCGGCATAACCTACGCCCGCGCGGACCGACGCACCATGGCGACAAGCGTGCTGCACGGCCCGGACGGCACGCTCGTCGCCCGCGCCGACAAGCAGGTCCTCATGGGCGCGGAACGCGACGCACTCGACCCGGCGGACGAACTCGGGCCGGTCGTCGAGACACCGTACGGCCGCCTGGGCATGTACGCGTGCCTCGAAGGCGTCTACAACGAGACCACGCGCGGCCTTGCCGTGCGCGGCGCGCAGGTCCTCCTCAACAGCCTCAACTCCTTTGCCGTTGACGAGGCTTCCCTCCACGTACCGGTCCGCGCGGCGGAGAACCGTGTGTGGGTCGTGGCCGCCAACAAGGTCGGTCCCCTGGTCCCGGACGACGTCGCCGAGACGGTCGCCGCCGGACTCGGCATCCCCGTCGCCTGGCTGCACGGCGCGGGGGAGAGCCGCATCGTGGCACCCGACGGAACCGTCGTCGCCACCGCTCCGCGCACCGGGGAGGCCGTTGTCGTCGCCGACATCGAGCCGGCCGCCGCCGACGACAAAGCCCGCTCGGACGGCACCGACGTCTTCGCGTCGCGCCGTCCACGGCTGTACTCCCCGATCGCCGCCCCGTCCGCGCCGCCGACCGAGGCGCCCGGCGCGGACCGCGCCGTCGCCCGCGTGCTGTGCCCGACCGGGACCGGCGCCGACGCGGTCGAGGACGCCGCCGAACTGCTCCGCGACGCGGTCCGCGACGCCGTGGACCTGGCCGTACTCCCGGAGCTGTTCCCGTATGAGAACGGGTTGTTCGTGTCCGCCGAGGACACACCCGACCCGGCCTCCGTGCTCAAGACCCTGGCCGCCGTCCTCGCCGACGGCCCCACCCACGCCGTGTGCAGCCTGCCGTCCGCCGACGGCCGTGCGCACCACGGCTACGTCGTCGGCCCACGCGGCGTCGTCCACCGGCAGCCGCAGCTCCACCGCTGCGCCCGCCACGCCGCGTGGGCCGACCACCACGGAGACGGGGTCCACGTCGCCCGCCTGCCCTTCGGACGCCTCGCCGTCGTCGTCGGCGACGACTCGTTGTACCCCGAGACGTTCCGGCTCGCCGTCCTGGCCGGCGCCGAGGTCGTGGCCGTGCCCTTCAACCCCCGGGAAGACTGGGAGTTGGCGCTCGGCCTCCCCGAGCGCGCCGCGGAGAACCGGCTGAACGTGGTGGCCGCCGGCCGCGCACCGCACTCCGGGCACGGCACCGGCGCGGTCATGTCGCTGACCGCCGACTTCACCCTGTGGACCCCCTGGGAGGGCCCGTTCACCGGCCGCATCAGCCACCCGCAGGTCACGTACGCCGAAGGCAGCGCCACCACCGCCGACATCCGTCCCGCACAGGCCGCGAACCGGCTGGTCTCCCGCGGTACCGACCTCGTGGACGGCCGCCCGTGGCGGCTGGCCCACGTGCTGACCGCCACGTCAGCGGGTGCCGAGGACCGCCCCGACACGGGACTCGGCCGCCGGCCCGACACGCCGGCGGGTCCCGAGGACCAGACCGAGACCCCGACCCACCGCCCCAACGGAAAGGCACCGCGCCCATGACGGAGACGGTTCGCCACGTCGCGACCATGCTCGACGACTCCCCGGTGGTCGACGTCACCCCGACGTTCCGCGCCTGGCAGGCCCTGCTCGCCGAACTGAAAGCCAAGATCGACGCACGGTTCGAGCTGACCCTCGACCCGTCGACCCGCGACCTGGCCACCTTCGGCAGCCCGCCCGACTCGCCTGGCGGCAGCCTCCAGGCGTACACCGGGCCCGAGGTCGACTGGATGGTCCATTCCTGGCTGGGCAACCCCACGGCCAGTTTCGCCAACCTGCATCTCACCGTCTGGCTCGGCCCGCAGGTCCGCGTCCCCCACCTCGGCATCGCGCTGCTGGTCTGGCCCGAGGGCTGGTTCTACCTCGACGCACTGCCGCGCACCCCACTCCTCGCGGACGGCGACTACTACGACCGCTACTACGCCCCGCTGGAGGACGACTGGCTACGGGTCCGGCAGCAGTACGACAAGCTCGCGTGGTTCACCAGCCCCACCGGATTCATCCGCGCCAGCCTGTCGCCCACCGCCTACTGCTACTCCATGCCGACGACCGACGAATACCTGGCACTGGTCGCGGAGTTGGCGCACGCCCACGTGGACCGGTGGCTGGGCTGGGTCGACGAGGCCGAGCCGGTGGCGGCGGACGAGCGGGCCGCGCTCGCCGCAGCGGACCTCGCCGTCCGACGCAACATCTCCGAACGCGACCCGGCCAACGCTCTCGGCGTGCGGTACTTCGGCGCCGAGACGACCGAACGCCTCGTACGGGGCCTGTGGGGCGGCGACCGCCACATACCGAGGCCGGGCCGATGACCCGCGGCGAGGTGCGCTGCCTGTGGCGGGCGACCCGCGTACCCGGCGCCACCGAGCCGTACGACACCGCACATCTGCGGGTCTACTACCCCGCGCTGCGGTCCGGCTCGGACCACGAACGGCTCACCGGGATTGTGCCCGCCCGCCCGCGCGACCGGCCGTATCCCGTCGTCCTGCTCCTCTCCGGCGTCAACGTCCCCCAGGACTCCTACCGGCGTCTCGCCACCCGCCTGTGCCACGCCGGACTGGTCGCCGTCACCTGCGATTTCGTGGCGGTCATGCCGGACGGTGCGACGGCCACCGGCCCCGGGATCGACGTCGGCGCCGTGGTCCCGGGAGGGTACGGCGAACGGGCCACCACGCCGCTGCCCGCAGCGCTGCTCGGCGCGTTGGGCGAGATCGCCCGACCCGACGGCGACACGCCGCTCGCCGGGCTCCTCGACCTCGACCGCGTCGCCCTGGGCGGGCACTCCGCGGGCGGCACCCTCGCGGTGCAGTCGGCCCAGTACCTCCCGGGTGTGCGGGCCGTGTTCGCGTACGGCGCGCACACCCGCGCCGCCACGGCCCTCGGCTGGCCGCCGGACACCTACCTCCCCGTCCGGCCCGGCGTGCCCGTGCTGCTGGCCGCGGGGGGACGCGACGGCGTGATCGCCGCCAGCGCCGACCGCTACGGCGACACCTCTGGCGGTGTGTCCGACATGCTCGCGGACCCCGTCGCGCGCACGTTCGACGAGGCGCTGCCCGATGCGGCCGGCGAGCACCTGCACGTCGTGCTGCCGGACGCCGGGCACTTCGCCCCGGCCCATCCGCCCGATCCCACCACCGCACGGTCGTTCCTCGACGACGGCGCGTCCGACACCGCGGTCCACGACACCCTCGCGGATTTCGTCGCGGACTTCTGCGCGGCGCACCTCGACGGCGACGCCGCCGCCCGGTGCCGGCTTCATCCGGACGACAAGAACGGCACGTACCCGAACGGCGCCCGGTTCCGCAGGCGCTGACCCGTCCCTCCGAGACCAGGACGAAACCCGGCAGGAGCACGCCATGTTCAAGAACTTCTGGTACGCGGTCGAGTTCGCCGAACGCGTGGCACGCACGCCGACGGCGGTCGTCTGCCTCGGCCAGCGGCTGGTCCTCTTCCGCACTGCCGCGGGCCGCACCGTCTGCCTGTCCGACCTGTGCGCACACCGCGGCGCCGCGCTGTCCGGCGGCACCGTGGCCGACGACTGCGTCGTGTGCCCGTACCACGGCTGGCGCTTCGACGCCGACGGAGCCTGTACGAAGATCCCCGCCAACCCGCCCGGGCGCGCGGTGCCGGCGAAGGCGCGCGTCGACGCGTACCCGGTCGAGGAGCGCTACGGATTCATCTGGGTGTTCCTCGGCGACCTGCCCGAGGCCGAACGGCCCCCGATCCCCGAATGGCCGGAGTTCGCGGACCTGGTCCAGGACGGCGGGAGCTTCCGCGCGGTCACCGGGGAGTTCCTCTGGCACAGCAATTACGAGCGCATCCTGGAGAACGGCTGCGACATCGCGCACACGCCGTTCGTCCACGCCGGCTCGTTCGGCAACCCCGAGCGGCCCGAGGTCGAGGACTACACGCTCGACGAGACCGAGTGGAGCGCGTTCGCCACCGTACGCCTGCATCCGCCCGCCGCGAAGGGGCTGTGGTCCCGGCTCTACCGAGGGAGCCGGACCCTCACCGAGCGCCCGCCGGTCACCGTCAGCGCGGGCTGGATGCTGCCGAACCTCATCAAGCTCCACGTGCGGCTGCCGCTCGGCAACATGATCATCTACGACACCAACATCCCCGTGGACGAGAACACCACGCTCGTGAAGTGGGTCGCGCTGCGCGACTTCTTCACCGGCGGCTGGGCGGACGCCAACGCGCGCAAGCGTGTTCTGAAGATCTTCCGCGAGGACGCGCCGGTCGTCGACGCGGTACGCCCGGAGCTGCTGCCGGTCGATCTGGCCGCCGAGCTGCACCTCAAGTCCGACCTCGTGTCGGTCGCCTACCGCCGCAGGCGCCGCGAACTCGCCGAGTCCGGCTGGCAGGTCGGACCGGCCGACACCATCGGCGGCGACGTCCCGAGCCGCGACGCCGTCGTCATCGCCTCACCGGGACGGCGCACAGTCCCGGAACTGGCGCGCGCGTGGGCACAGAAGAGCCGGGACGTGGGCGCGTCACCTCCCGCGAACCCCGAAGCCCGAACGAACCAGGACGAATTCGCCGGGAAGGACACCGCGTGACCCCCGCAACGGAACCGGACCCGACGCCGGCCGGCGACCCCGGCGCCCCCGCCACGCTGTGCGGCGGGGTGCTGGCGCGGCTGCTCGACGCGACCGACCTCACCGAAGTCTCGGACGATCCGCTTCGCGCGCCGAACGGGCAACCGGTCGGCCGTCTGCGGACGTTCGTCGGCAGCGCGGTCGCGCACGCGGTCTACATCGGCCTGACCGTCCCGCCGATCGGTCTGGACAGCCACATGGTGTTCGCCTTCGGTCCCGCCGACTCCGGGCTCCCGCACTTCACCGTCGACTCCGTGGCGACCGGCGAGGCGTACGCCTTCCATCTCGACCTCGTGCAACGCGCCGACCTCGCCGTGCACGTGGAGTACATGGACGCGGTATACGCCCCCTTGACCGAGGCTTTCGACCGGGCGCGGTCCATCCCGGGGCTGACCGCGGCGGCCATCGGTCCTCGCCAGCGGGCGCTGATGTCGCCCTGGATGCTCGTGCACCGCGCGACCGCGGAAGCGTTCGCCGCCGCGCACGAACCCGTGCACACCTACCTGGAGCACTGGCTCGACCTCGTCGCCAAGGGCGTTCCCCACCCCGCCGCCCAGACCCTCTCCGACACCGACCTGCCCGAGCGCGACCGCACGCTGCGCCGTCGGCTCTTCAGCCGCGAGGTCGACCCGGTCTGGACCCAGGTGTCCCGCCTCCTCGGCGACGAGGAGACCGACCGCATACGCACGCTGCTCATCGATGGACCGCCGCACGAGCCGTCCGAAGGAGGACACCCGTCGTGACCACCGAATCCGCTGCCGCCCCCACCGATGAAGCCGCTCTCGCAGAGTCCCCTCCCGCCGAAGCCCCTTTCGCAGAAGCCACCGGGCCCAGCGTCTGGCAGCGTCGTATAGCCGGCGAATGGCACGGGAAACCCTCTTTGTTCGACGCACAGGGCACCTGGGTGGGGTTCGAGGACATCCGGCGGTCCTCCGTGTACCGCGACGGCGCCACCACCTACTACATGGACGGCGCCCTCGAAGGGGGAGGCCCGTTGGCGGGGCGATTCCGTCTGGGGGCCCCCTTCGCGTTCGGGGTCGTCGACTCCGACGACGACCGGCTGTACACGGGGCCCGACTTCCACGGGTCGGGGCAGCCGTACGGCTCGTTCGTCGACGCCCGCTACTACGGCCCCGGGTGGCAGGTCGGGCTCAACACCTGGAACCAGGTGCTGGCCGACGGCATGACCCAGGTCTACTCGTCCGTGCTGTACCAGGGGTGGACGGTCGTGGGCTGCTTCAACGGCCTCTACACACGCACCACCGAGGACGAGCCCGACGATCGGGTGCGCGCCCGGGTCGCCGAGCTCGTCGCCGCCGAAACCCGCCGCGGACCCGTGCCGTTCATCCTCCCCACCAAGGAACACGGCTCCTACTCGGGAACCTGCGAGTTGTGGACCTGCGAACAGACCCTGGCCGGCAAGGTCGACGTCGCGATGGAGATCGAACCCGTCGACCTGTTGCGCACGCGGCACCGCGTCCGGTGGTCCGGCGCACTGGACCGGGAGTTCACCGTCGAGCGCCGGCGGGACGGCACGCGCTCGTTCCTGGAGGGCCCCGACGCGTGGGGCAGCGCCCGGGCGTTCGGCCGCGCGAACTTCCCCACCTGGCACTTCGCCGGCGACGCGACGGAGGTCAAGGGCCGGGAGTTCGCGGTGGACACCGAGCCGGGGATGCGAGGTTGCAGGCAACTGGCCGTGGCGTACGAGCTGTTCGAGGGCAACAAGCTGCGGCACGTCCTCCACGGTGTCTTGACCTGGCAGGGCGCCGCATGAGCGAGGGGACCGGCGGCCGGGTCGTCGTCGTCACCGGCGGAACCCGCGGTATCGGCCTGGGTCTCGCCCGCGCACTTCTCGACCGGGACTGCCGGGTCGCGGTGTGCGGTCGCGGCCCGGCGTCGGTGGCCCGGGCGGTGGACGTCCTCGCCGCGGGACCCGAACGGCTGCTCGGCCAGGTCGCCGACGTCACCGACCGCGTCCAGGTCCAGAAGCTGTGGGACGCGACGACCGAGGCATTCGGACGCGTGGACGTGTGGATCAACAACGCGGGAGCCACGACCGGCCGCAAGCCACTGTGGGAGCTGCCCGCCGACGACATCGGGACCGTGGTCGCGGCCAACCTGCTCGGCGTCGCCCATGGCTCGGCGGTCGCCCTTGAGGGTTTCGTCGACCAGGGCTCCGGCACCCTGTGGAACATGGAGGGCTTCGGCTCCGACGGCCGCACCCTCCCCGGTCTCGCGGTGTACGGATCCACCAAGCGCGCGGTGACGTACCTCACCGACGCGCTCGCCAAGGAGGTCGCGGACCGCGGCACCGCGCTGCGCGTCGCCCACCTGTCGCCGGGCATGGTGGTGACCGACCTGCTCACCCACGACTACTCCGACGCCGAGTTCGCCAAGGCGCGCAAGGTGTTCGCCATCCTGGCGGACCGGGTCGAGACCGTCGCGCCGTGGCTGGCGGACCGCGTGCTGTCCGGCGTGCCCAACGGAGGACGCGTGGCCTGGCTGACCCGCCGCAAGGCCATGGCGCGATTCCTCGCCGCTCCGTTCCGCCACCGGGACCCGTTCGCACCGACGGGAGCGGCGGCATGACGGAGCAGGACTATCCGCTCGCGCTCGCGCTGGAGGACCTGGTCCCCGTGGCGTTCACCGGTGTGGGGGTGGCGTTCCTGGTCGGCCATCTGGCCGCTTCCGGGCCCGCCGGCGCCCGCACGGGGCGCGGCGTCGCCGAGGCCCGCGTCGGGGCGGCACTGGTCGTCCTGGGCGGATCGGCCAAGGCCGTCTGGAAGGTCGTCGTCGCCGCCGACGGACCGGACCACACCTGGCTCGAAAGCCTGCTGTTCCCCTGCCTGGGCACGGGGTTCTCGCTCCTTGCCCTGGCGCTGCTCAAGGCCCGGGACGCGGTCGGAGGCGAGGCGCGGCGCCGTACGCCTCCGCTGTGGGCCGTCCTCGGCACATGCGCGGCCGCGGTCGGTGCGGCGGCCGCGCTGCGCGACACTTGGCCGGCCCTGATCCTGACCGTCCTGGCGAGCACCGTGACCGCGGTGACCCTGGTGCTCAGGGCGAAGCACGCCGGCGACATCCCGGCCGCGGCGCTGTTCGGCGGCTGGCTCGCGGGCATGCTGATCCTCGGCCCGCTGGCCGGCCGCTCCGACCAGACCATCGCCCTGCAATGGGTCGAACAGCTCTGCAACACCGTCACCCAGGGCGCGTTCGCCGTCGCCGCGTGGCGCCTTGCCCGACGCATGCCCTCCTGCCCCCCGTCCCTCGACCCAGCGGCGGTGAAACCTTGACGGACGCTCTCGGATGGCGGCGCAAGTTCGGCGTGATAGCGCCCAGCACGAACACGATCGTGGAACCCGACTTCTACCGCATGACCGTCCCCGGGGTCACCGCACACTTCTCCCGGATCCACATCCGGGACCAGAACATGGACGGGGACGCCGGTTTCGAGCACCTGCTGGCCCAGATCCGCGAGGAGATCGGCGCGGCCTGCGAACGGGTGCTCACGTGCGAGCCCGAGGCCATGGTCATGGGCATGAGTGCCGAGACGTTCTGGGGCGGAGTCGAGGGAAACCGCGCCTTCGTCAAGCAGATCCACGACCTCACCGGCCTCACGGTCACGACCGGCGCGGAAGCGTGCGAGCGCGCGCTGCGACTCTACGGAGCCCGGCGCATCGCCGTGGTGACGCCCTATCAGCCGATCGCCGACGACAACGTCCGGCAGTTCTTCACCGAGCTGGGGTTCGACGTCGTCGCGGTCAAGGGCCTGCGCTGCCCCACCGCGGTGTCGATCGCGCACGTGGACGAGCGAACGCTCCGCGAAGCCCTCGTCGAACTCAACGCCCCGGAAGTCGACGCGCTCGTCCAGTGCGGCACCAACCTGTCCATGGTCGGCCTCGCCGACGAGGCCGAGCGGTGGCTCGGCAAACCCGTGCTCGCGATCAACGCGGCGACATGGTGGATGGCCTTGCGGTCCAACGGTATCGAGGACCGCGTCCACGGCGCCGGGCGACTGCTGCGCGAGCACTGACAGGTTCCGCCGGCACACGGCACGGCCGATGTTCCGCAGGAGGAAACCATGGCCCGGCGCGGGGATACACTGGGCGGACGGCGCGGCAGAAGGGGCGGAGCGGACACGATGGCCACCATGGCGGACGAACAGGAAGAGGTCGGCAGCAGGTCGGTCGCGTCGGTCGAACGGGCCATGGACGTGCTGCTGTTGTTCGGACGCAGCGGCCAGCCCGATCTCGGGGTGACCGAGATCGGCAACGAACTCGGTTTGACCAAGGCCGCCGTGCACCGCATCCTCACCGCGCTGCGCAGCCGCCGCCTCATCAGCGCCGACCCCACGACGCGCCGGTACGCCCTCGGCCCGGCCGCCGTCGCGCTGGGACGGGCGTACCTGGCCCGGACCGACCTGCGGCTGCTGGCCGCGCCGGAACTCCGGACACTGTCCGCGGAGTCGGGGGAGACGGCGACGCTGTCGGTACGCCGAGGCGACACCCGGCTCTACGCGGACCAGGTGGTGCCGCCGCAGGATCTGCGCATCGACGTCGCGTTGGGCACCCCGTACCCGCTGCACGCCGGCGCCTCGTCGAAGGTGATCCTGGCTTTCCTCGGGGACGAGGAGATCGACGTCTACCTGACGCAGCGTCATCTGGACGCGCTGACGGATCGGACCGTCACCAACACCGCGAAACTGCGCAAGGAACTCGCGCTGATCCGCAAGCGCGGCTACGCCACGTCGTTGGGGGAGCGGCAGGAGGGCGCGGCGGCGATCGCGGCTCCCGTGCTGGACTACGACGGCTGCGTGATCGCGGCGTTGAGCGTGGCCGGGCCGCAGTCGCGGTTCCGGTCGCGGCTGTCCGAGTGCGCCCCCATGGTCGTGGCCGCCGCCCAGCGCCTGTCGGCGGAGTTCGGGTTCGGCGACAAGGGGGAATGAGACTCCGGAAGCGATGTGGGCGCGGGGCCGGCAGGCCCC
>NZ_JBPKBH010000015.1:23688-56631 GCF_051388915.1 Yinghuangia sp. YIM S09857
CGCCCTCATCGCGTGCGGCGGTTCACAGATCGGCGCCCGGTTTCAGTACACCGAGTGCGGCGGCTGCCAGGACGGAGCCCCAGATGCCGAACACGTACGGCAGGCAGCCGTCGACCGCCTTGCGCAACCGCCGCTCCACCTCGGGCGACGTGCCCTCGGCGGACAGTGTCGCGAATGCGGGACCGAATCCGCGCAAGGTGCGGCGGATGCCCAGCCCGCAGGCGATGGCAGCGGCGTACAGCATGACCTTCGCGCCCAGCCACCGCGGGTTCGTCGTGACCCCGAAGGGCTCGTCGGCGGCAAGGGTGTAGAGCCCGGCCCCGAACATGCCCACCGTCACGGCTACGCGGATGACCCGGTCGACGAGCGGCACGAACCGGTACCGTCCCGGATGGTGGTGGTCCTGGACCGTGGCCCACAGCCACAGTGCGGCGACGGTCCACGTGGCGGTGACGGTCCACCAGCGGAACACGGTGGCCCCGTGCGGCTCCAGCGCCATGAGGGTGACACCGCTCGGCAGGAACAGCACCAGGCAGACCCGGGGGCCGAGGTCGAGGCCGAGCATGATGCGCAGTGCGGTGGCCCGGGCCTCGACGCCCAGCTCCGGCTTGAGGATGTGGCGACTGGAGACGTAGACGCCGAGGTCGCCGCCGAGCCAGAAGACGAACAGCAGCAGATGGAGCAGGATCCACCAGCCGTGCGTGTGGGCGCCCATGATGTGGCGTGGCTCCTCGGGGTCGTGTCGTTCGGCAGGTGCTGTCGGGTGCCGCTGTCAGGGGCCGCTGTCAGGGGCCCCTGTCGGATAACGGCTGTCGGGTGCCGCCTGTCAGGTGCCGCTGAGGTACTGCACGACGCCCGACGCGCGCAGCGGCTCCAGATACGTGCCGCCGGGGCGGTAGGCGGGGGACGTCGTGCCCTGGACGAAGTCGGACGCCCAGTTCACGGCCAGGGTTTGGAGCACCGTGACGTTCGCCGGTTGCGGGGCGCCGTTCGGCAGCGTGCACAGGGCGTCGGTGCTGGCGCCTTCGGCGTCGCAGTGGCTGCCGCTGGTGAGGCGCACGCCGAGGAACGGCCGGTGCACGTCGGTGGTCAGTTCGACGGTTCCGGACGCGTTGCCGTTGGCGAGGTACGGCGGTGACGACACCGCGAGGATCGGCTTGTCGGTGGTGTTGAGGCCGTTCAGGGCGTTGGCCATGTTCAGCCCGATGAACGAGTTGACGGGGTCCAGCAGGACCAGTCCGCGCAGGCGCGCGAACGCCGACGGGTAGTTCGTGCGGAGCCGGTTGGCGGCGTACGAGACCGCCTCGGCGCCGGCGGAGTGGCCGACGAACACCAGGTTTTGCGGCAGTGCGAGCCCCGGCCTGCCGGCCTCGGCGCGCGCGTCGGCGAAGCTGCGGCCGAGTTTGTCCCCGGGGTCGGCGGACTTGCCGAACAGATCGGCGACGTTGTCGAGGAAGGCGGTGTTGTTGCCGAGGTTGGAAACGGTGCACCCGAACAGGTCGGCCGACGGCAGGGTCGGCGCGAAGACCACGAATCCCGCCTCGGCGTATCGCCGTGCGAGGTCGTCGAGTTGGTTGTTGCTGCGGCTGAACCCGTGCTGGAGCCAGACGGTGCCCTTGGGGGTGCCCGCCGGGAAGTACCAGTCGCTGCTGCGGTGGTAGATGAAGGCCGCGCAGCGTACTTCGACGGTGTTCTCGACCTTGGTGACAGTCGGCGCCGCCGACGCGGACGGTGCGGTGACGCCGAGTTGCAGCGCGATGCTCGCGCTGAGCGCGAGCGCGCCGCGGGCGATGAATCTGCGCGGTGTGGCGGTGACGTTCACGAGCGCTCCCTGGAGACAGGCGGCCGCCCGAGGCGGCCGTCGACGGACGAGCGTGACGCGAGTCATGTTTCGTTGTGCGTAACAGAGTATCCCTGTGGGAGTCGAATGGAAGACCCTGCGACACCTCGAATTTTTCGGAGGCCGGCAGGAACGTGCCCTCTCTCCAGCCTTGACGCGGGCACAGTCAGGCAGTTCACTGTGGCGACGGTTGAGGAAACATAGTTATCAAGAGGGAAACATTGAGGGAGCCGGTCCGCGAAGCCGACATCCACGGCGTCGCCGTGCCCGTCGTGTTCCGGCCCGTGGTCGTTGAACGTCCTTGGGGGCGGCCGGTTTTCCGCGTGCTCGGGTGGGGCCGCCCCGGCCTCCTCATCGCCCGACTCCTCGTGGCGTTCGTACGCCGCCTCGTTGCGAGCGCAGTCCGACCCGACCGCACCACCGAGATCAGGAGTAATCAATGAGAGCCACGCGTACCCTTGCCGCCTCCGTCCCGCTGGGCCTGGCCGCGGCCTTCGCCGCCCCGGGCGCCGCCCACGCGGTGGACGCCGGGGTCGAGTACACCTGCCAGGTGCCGGTCGCCGGTGCCACCAAAGCCGTGGTGGCGTTGTCCCTGACCGCATCACCGGCCAACCCCGGGGCGGGCGAGACCGTGACGTTCGCCTGGAAGGCCGAACCGGTCGCGCAACTTGCCGGGCCGGTCGCGTACGACGCGAACTCGATCCAGGTCAGCGCCGTTCTGGTCCTGTCCGGCGCGACCACGGCCACGGTCCAGTTGTCCGGTCCGCGGACGAACGCGGCGGTGCCCGCCGGATCCCCCCTGCCGCTCGGCGAGATGACCGGCACGGCGACCGTCGGGGCGGACGGACAGACCGTCGTCACGCCCGGGAAACTCGTCGTCGACGTGCAACGGCAGCCTCGCCCGATCAGCGTGGCGTGTGAGCCGGTCAACCCCGCCCCGCTGTTGACCCTGGAGTCCGCCGCCGACGGTGCCGAGGGCGCCGACGGTGCCGCCGGAGACGACGACTCCGACGGCACCGTGCTGCCGATCGCGCTGGGCGGCGGCGCCGTCGTCCTGGTCGCCGCCGGAGCAGGGGTGTGGATGATGCGTCGCCGGGCCGCCACACGGACCTGAACCCGCCGCGGGGGGGGGGGGTGGTGGGTGGCGCACACACNGCTGGGCGGCGGCGCCGTCGTCCTGGTCGCCGCCGGAGCAGGGGTGTGGATGATGCGTCGCCGGGCCGCCACACGGACCTGAACCCGCCGCGGGGTGGTGCGGTGCGCGGCGCCGCACCACCCCCGGACGCCGTGTGCGCATCGCCGTGCCCGCCGTGTCCGCCGGGCCGGCAGGTCGTCAGCCGTCCGCGTCCATCGCCGCGGCGCGTGTGGGCGGAACGCGTCGGTCCCACACGGCGGCGCCCAGACAGAGCCCGAGGAAGACCATCGTCCCGATCCATACGCCGGTGCTCGGACCCTCCGCGGAGCCGCCTGTCCCCGCGCCGGCCGGGTTGGTGCTCTGCGCTCGCGGCTGCTCGTCGCCGACGACCGTCCCGCCGACGAAACCGATGCGCACGTCGACGGTGTTCGCGTCGACGAGCGGCTGGGGATTGGTGCCGGGCAACGGACCGACCCCGATGACGCATTGCCGCGTCAGGCAGTCGACACCGTGGACCGACGTGACCATCGTGAGGACGACCTCGGGCAACCTGCCGTCCGCGTCGATGTTGACGAATGTGGCACCGGCCCCCAGATCGCAATGCTGGGGACCGGTGTAGCCCTCCGAGCACTGCCCGACCGCGACCGCGCGCAGGCCCGGCTGGAATCCCGTGCCGCTGACGGTGACCTTCTGCCCCGGCACCAGCCCGGTGGACGCCGTGACCTCGACGGCCGCCGTCTCCGCGGCGTGCGCCTGGTGGGCCGGGAAGCCGAACGCTCCCACGGCCGCCAGTGCCGCGAGACCCGCTGCGGATGCGGCCACCGCTGGCCGCGGACCGCGGAACCGCCGCGTGCGCGGGGGGCGGACGGCGGCGACGGCCAGGATGCCGACGGGCACGGCCAGCAACACGGAGGCGTCGTCCCGGGACAGGACGCGTCCCCATCCCCAGCGCCAGGCGACGGCGGCGAGCGCGCCGGCGAACACGGCCGACACGAGCACCGGGGCGCGGGACCCGCCGTCCGGACGGGGCAACGGAGTTCCGGCGGCGGCGAGACCTGCGCACGCGGCGGCAACTCCCAGGCCCGCCACGATGGTCCATCCGCCGGGCGCCGTGCAGACCAGGACCACGCCGGTTGCGGACGCGAGCAGGAGACAGGGGACAGACCTGCCGAGCGCGGGGCCTGTGGCCGCGGAGCGCCGCTTCCGCAAGGCTGCTTCCGCGACGCCGACGACCAGCGCCGCGGCACCGGCCCCGGCCGCAAGGCGGTACGCCGGTCCGGCGCCCAGCACCGTCCAGCGGAACAACAGCAAATCGAGGAACACCACCACGGCCCCGACAACCGCGAACGACGCCCCGGCGAGGACGATGGCCGCGCTGCCGTCCGGACGTTCGGCCCGGGCTCGTTCCGCCGGCGCGTGTTCGGCCCCGGCACGTTCGGCCGCGCCGACGCCGCTGCGCGCTCCGGCAGTCGGCCCGGCCGTCCGCGCCGGACGGTGCAGGACGAGAGGCAGATGGAGGGCCATGGCCAATGCGCCGCACAGCGCCAGGGCGTTGTCGGGGTGGAAGGCCAGTCGCCCGCACACCACTCCCGCGACGGCCACGCCGAACCACAGCGCCGCGACACCGGACGCGGTCGCCGCGCCGGAGCCGCGTGCCGTCCGTCGGCGAGCCCGCGCCGCGACACCGGCCGGTACGCCCGCCGCACAGGCCACCACACCCATCGCCACGCCGGACGGAACGAACGCGGCCGCCAGAATCAGGCCGCACGCCAGCGCGCCGGCGATGCCGTAGACCCGGTCCGCGGCGTGCCCGCGCGCGACCCAGCACCCCGAAGCCCAAGCCGCGGCCCAGGCCAGACACACTGTGGTCAGGAAGACATAGCGGACAGCCTTGCCCGGCATGCCGACGACGCCTCCCATCGCGTCCACCAACAGGACGCAGGCGCCCAGCAGCAGACCGGCTCCCACAGCCGCCGCGTCGCGGACCACCGCATCGAGTCGGGGCGGCCGGGTCGGCGTGAAAGGCGTCGCCGTACCCCGGGGGAACGGGTCGGTCGTCGTGGGGGCGGGGCTGGTGGGACTTCCGGCGGGATGATCCATGACGCCGACCGCCTTCCTCGGAGGCGGCGGGCCGGCGCCGACTCCACAGTCACATCAATTGTTCTCTAGTAGGAAACACAGTTCTACTATTGGATACATGTGGCAAGCAAGGACTCGTTGGCGGTTGCCGTCGGAGATGCCGGAACCGCGAAAGGCCGGTGTGGACCCAACGGGCGGGGCCCACAACGGCCTTCGTGTGGCGACGGGTCATCGGCGCGCCACGCGCCGGGGCACTCCCGCGTCGTTCCGTGCGCGGCGTCGTGGCCGCGTCTGCCGCCTGGGGGCGGCGGCGTGCCTTTTCGGCCCTCAGTACTCGCGCAAAAGCCTTCCCGCATCGGGTAGTTGGTCGTCGAACCCGTGCTCGCGCAGGGCGTGCCACAAGGTGGCGCTGTTGATGGCCACGACCGGCTTGTCGAGTTCGCGTTCCAGGGTCCCCGCCAGTTCGACGAAGGACAGGTTGGTCCCGACCTGCACGATGGCCTCGACGTCGGGGCCGTCGATCTCGGCGACGACCTCGCGCAGTCGCTCGTCGGGTACCCTCGCGATGTCCATTGCCGTGGGGCAGCGGAGCCCGGTGACGGCAGCGACGTCGAACCCCGCCTCGGCGAAGTAGCGCCCCACTTCGCGGTCGGCGATCGGCTGGTAGGGGGAGAAAACCGCGATCCGGCGGCATCCCAGCGTTTCGAGTGCCGCCTTGCACGAACTGGCGCCGGTGGTGACCGGCAGCCCGGTCCGGTTGCGCAGCCGCCGCTCGAAGGCCACGTTGCCCTCCACTCCGCCCCAGAACGTCTCGGCGGACATCCCCATGACCAGCCGCTCCGGTTCCGCGGTCAGGACGTCTCGGACGGCGGTGTCGATGGACGCCCTGATCTGGCCCAGCAGCGCCTCGAAGTCGGCGTCGTCGCGTATGCCGGGACTCGGGATGTACATCGAGCCGGTCCGGTACGCGATCCCCCGCACCCCCGCCTTCCAGTAGTCGTGCTCGACGACGGTGTTGGTGCTGGGCACGACGACGCCGAACACGGCGCGCGGGCCGACGGTGTTGGTCATGGGCGCGGGAGCCTTTCCAGGACTTCGTCGACCGCCTGGTGCGCACGGTCGCGGTTGGGGGGACGGTCGAGGAGCAGAGCGTCGACCAGTAGCGGGGCGGCCACCGCGGCCACCGCGTCGTCACGGTCGGCCCGGGGGAGGTCCGCGCCGGACAGCGCGGTGTGGAACGGCGCGAGGAGGTCCTCGACGTACCGGCGGCGCAGGTCCGCCGCGGACGGGTCGAGGGACGCCGCGGCGATGAGCGCGCGGAGGAACCCGCCGACCGGTTTGTCGCGCAGGCGGTCGCACAGCAGGTCGACTTCGCTGTGCAGGTCCGCGACGACGTCGCCGGTCGGGGCGTGGACGCGCAGCGGGGCGACGTCGATGAGTGCGGACAGCACGTCGCTCGGGGCCGGCCAGTGGCGGTAGATCGTCGAGCGCGACACCCCGGTGGCGGTGTGCAGGCGCTGCGGGGTCAGTGCGGCCGCGCCCTCGGTGAGCAACAGGTCGAGTGCGGCGGTCAGGACGACGGTCGCGGTGTCGGAGGCGGGCCCTGCCGGGCGTCCGGGTCTGGTCACGAGAGTTGACGATACATGTTGTCCTGGTAATTAATAACAGCTACATTCTGAATCGGAAACAATCATCCTCCAGGAGGCGCCATGCGTCCGCATGTAGAGCTCATCGACGAACGCGATCTCATCTGGCACACCGCGGAGTTCGCCCACGCGACCGGTACCGCGGAACAGCGCAACCTCAGTTACGACGAGGAGGACGGCTCGGCATCGCTCAAGGTGCGGTTCACCGGCGCGTGGTCCCGCCCGGCCGGGGTGCACCACGCCGAGACCGAGTGGTACGTGCTCTCCGGCCAGGTCGTCGTGGGCGAGACCGTGCTCGCGTCGGGGGGATTCTGGATGGCTCCCGCGGGGGTCCTCACCCCGCCGATCACGGTGGCCGAAGGCACCGAGATCCTCCTCTTCCGCGAGTACGGCGACTGGTCGTTCGACCTCGCCGACGCCGACCGGCCCGGCGTCCGGGAGGACCAGAGGTTCGTGGTCGTCGACAGCGCGGCGATGCCGTGGATCGACGTCAAGGACGGCAGCCCGATGCGCTTCGACCTGGGCGGCACCCCGGTGCCCGGGCTGTACATCAAGATGCTGCACCGCGACGAGAAGACCGGCTTCTACACGCGCCTGATCAAGGCCAAGCCCGGATGGCGCGAGGTGCCGCTCGCGCACCACCCGTGCAGTGAGGAGGCGTACTGCCTGGACGGGGCGTTCGACTACAACTTCGGCAAGATGTGGCCCGGCACCTACTTCTGGCGGCCCGCCCTCGTCCGGCACGGCGACTTCACCGCGGACGCCGAGCAGGGCTGCACGTGGATCGTGCGTTCGGACAGCGATCTGGTCGACTGGTACACGGACAACGCGCGCATAGTCATGGAGGGCGACGCGACCAACTGGGGCCCGGATTACGCGCACACGGTCGGCCCGCGCTTCGTCGAGCCGGTGCGCTCGCGCAGCATCGGCCCGTGGGAGGACCCCACCTACCAGTGACCGCGGGACGCGGCCGACAGGCCGACGGCGAGCCCGGGAACGGCTTTCGTTCCCGGGCCCGCCGCTGTTGCATGCCGCGACACGGCGTGATCAGTCGCGTTTGCGCGTCTCGTTGATCACGACCCGCCGGGTGCAGCGACCGTCCTGGATGAAGTGCCATGTACGGCAACGGGAGTTGCCGTCCTCGGACAGGTGGATCATCTCGTAGAGATAGCCGGACGGGTCGTTCTTGTACGTCCACGTGAGCACGGTGATCTTCGCGTCCACGTCCCAGGCGTATCCGGTCATGCGCTCGGTGTCGAACCAGATGCGCCCGTCCCGGTACGCGGCCGGGAACCGGAACTCCTCGTAGCGGCCGTCGTCCCAGCGGTAGCGGTTCGTCTGCACGTACGGATGCTCGCCGTCCGAGGGGAACGCGCACGACAGGTGGGCATGGTGCCGGTCGGTCACCGTGCCGTCCTCGTCAATGTAGGTGTACGTCCCTTCCCATTCCCCTTCGTGGCGGGCCAGCGTGGCCATCTCCTCGCGAATTCCCATGGTGCTGCGGTTCCTTCCGGCTCGTGTGCGGTGGTCGGTCAGATGCGGTGCCACCACGGGTCCGCGACGCGGCCGTGGTGGACCAGGAGGGACTGGCGGCGTACGAACCTCTCGATGGAAGCCGGGCCCATGCGTGAACCGCCGATGCCGGACTGTTTGAAGGCGTTCTTCTCGCCTTCGTGCATGACCGCGGTCAGGGCCGCGTCGTTGAGGCTCACGGCACCGGCGGACAGACGCGCCCCGATCGCGGCGGCCGCCTCGGGAGTCGCGTCGAACACCGCGGCGGACAGCCCGTACGGCGAGTCGTCGGCGAGGGCGACCGCCTCGTCGACGGTGGCGAACGGCATCACCGGCAGGATCGGTCCGAAGGTCTCCTCGGTCATCACGCGCATGCCGTGATGCACGCCGGTGAGGACGGTGGGGCGCAAGTAGGTTCCTCCGTCGATCCTTTCCAGCGTGCCGCCGGTGACCGCCGTGGCGCCCTGCCGGTAGGCGTCCGTCAAGTGCGCTTCCATGACCCGCACTTGGGCCGGATCGATGATCGGGCCCAGGCCGCCGTGCTCCGGGTGGGGGTGGGCGAGTCCGACGCGGGACGCCTTGTCGGCGAGCAGGTCCACGAACTCGCGGTGCCGGTCGGTGTGGACGTACACCCGCTCGATCGACAGGCACGACTGCCCGGCGTTCGCGGTACCGCCCCACAGGATGGCGGAGGACGCGTGGTCCAGGTCCGCGTCCCGGCCGACGATCGCCGGGTCCTTCCCGCCGAGTTCCAGGCAGACCGGGATCAGCCGTTCGGCTGCCGCGCGCGCCACCGCGCGCCCGGTCGGGACGCTGCCCGTGAAGGCCACGAGATCGACGCGGTCCACGACCGCGGCTCCCGTCCCGGCGCCGCCCTCGACGACGGCGAGCACCGCCGCGAGTTCCGGAACGTCGGCGAGCGCGGCGAGCAGCGGGGCGACGAAGCGCGGTGTCACCTCGCTGGGTTTCAGGACCACCGCGGATCCCGCGGCGACCGCGGGGATCGTGTCGATCAGGCCGAGGAGGAGCGGGAAGTTCCACGGGCTGATGACGCCGACGAGTTCGTACGGGCGGTATGCGGGCCGGATGCCGATCCAGGGGATCTCGGAGGCGCGTTCGGCGCCCACCGCGAGGAGCGTGGGCGCCTGGGCGGCCCAGCGCCGCAATGCCGCCACGGTGATGTCCAGTTCGAGGCGCGACTCCAGGAGTCGGCCGGTGTCCGCCAGCAGCGCCGCGACGACGGCGTCACCGTGGCGGTCCAGGGCGTCGGCGAAGTCCGTCAGCACCGTCGCCCGGTGGCCGGCTCCGGCGAGCTCCCACGCGCGTTGGGCGTTCCGCAGGTCCGCGCAGACGGCGTCGAGTCCCGCGGCCGTCGGAGCAGAGAGCACATGCGAGGGACGGCCGGTGCGGGGATCCGGCACCGGCACCGCCGGGTCCAAGGGGGCAGGGCACACCGACGGTGCGTCGGCCGGCAGATCGTTTGCGCCGGCGCGTACCGGCGGTGAGTCGGCGCGCGGATCGTGTGCGCGCATCAGCCGATCACCTCGGCGGACCGGAGTCGCGCCAACGCCTCGGCGTGCCGTTCGGCGAAGTAACTCCGCTCAGGTATACGGCCGTTCAAATCGTGGGTTCGTTCGACGTCGTGGCGGGCGTACTCCTCGGCCCACAGGCCGGTCTTGACGCGGGCGAGCAGGTTTCCCATGCCCGGCCGTGTCCTGTGGCGGCGCAGCGCGAGCAGGTCGATCTCGGCGTTGGCGACCATGGATTCGCCCGGGCCGGCCTCGGCGAGGACCTGGCCGGTGAAGCCGACGATCTTGGACAGGCCGTCGGTGGACGCGGACGGGACGCCCGCGCCGCTGTGGCCTCCCGTGTTCGCGGAGACCACGTACGCCATGTTCTCCACGGCGCGGGCGACCTTGGCGACGTCCTTCGGGGTCGCCCGCGGACTCCCGGCCTCGGCCGACGAGTGCACGAACACCTCGGCGCCGCGCAGCGCCAGCGCTCGGGCGAGTTCGGGGTAGAGGATCTCCTCGGACGCGATCGCGGCGAGGGCTCCGATGGGCGTCCTGGCGACCGGCAGCACGGCGTCCGCGCCGTGCACGTCCAGGTACTTCTCCCACACGTCGTACGGCGTCGGCGAGTACAGCGAATGCAGGCGCCGGTACCGCAGGACGCATTCCCCGCCCGGGCTGTGCACGGTGCTCGCCTGGAAGTACAGGCCGGGAAAGTGCGGGTCGGTCTCGTACGCGCTCACCGCCAGGTACACGCCGTGCGCGGCGGCCACGGCGGCCAGGGACTCGTACTCCGGCCCGTCCGGCGCCAGCGCGGCCTGGCGGGCCCACGCGTCGACCGGCTCGCCAGCCGGGAAGCCGGTGAGCACGTATTCCGGGAGCACGACCAGCCGGACATCGGGGCCCAGGAAGGCCAGGCTCGCGGCGATCTGGCGGTCGATGCGCGCGATCGCGGTACGGATCATCGCGCGCGCCTCGGCCTCGCCGTGGCCGTTGACCGCGTGGCAGTGCGACTGCAACGCCAATGCCCGATACGCGGGTTGGCTGCCGCTAGTGTTCATCGAATCTCCTCGTGAGCGCCGGAACGGCGTTTCGGCCAATGGAAAGCTAACACCGGCGATCACGGTCGGACAGGTGTCGGAAACGACAGGTTCGCGTATCCCCGCGTCGCACCCGGCCAAGCGGTCACGGCCACTCGCGGAGACTTTGATCGGAACGTCGATACGTAAGGGGAAACCTTGCTTGACCGTCGGAAATCCGCCGACCTAGGGTTGACAGGCCGTCCGCGGTGATCCACATCGCCGCCCTGCGCCCGTCGCGGCCGCGTGACCGCGTGCGCCGACGGTTCCCCTGGGCCGCGTCCCGCTCGCGTGCCCACCGTGTGGAGGCTTGCATGGTCGCAGACAGTCCGGCGTCGTCCGTCGCGAAGACCGCCGTCCCCCGCTCCTGGCTGTACGTGCCCGGAGACCGCCCCGCGATGCTGGACAAGGCCCTGTCCCGGGGTGCCGACGCGGTCATCGTGGACCTGGAGGACGCGGTGCCCGCCGCCGGCAAGGACGCCGCACGTGCGGCCGTCGCGGCCTGGCTGTCCGCGGTGGAGCCGCCCGGTGACATCCAGATCTGGGTGCGTGCCAACCCTGGCGTGCTCGGCCACGACGATGCCCGCGCCGTCGTGGCCCCGGCACTTCGGGGACTGTGTCTCGCCAAGTGCTCCGGCCCCGACGACGTCTTCGCCGTGGACGACGTCCTGGCCAGTGCCGAACGCGACGCGGGCCTGCCGCGCGGCCATGTGTCGTTGTCACCCATCCTGGAGGACGCGGCCGCGGTCCTCGCCGCACCGGGGATCGCCAAGGCACCGCGAGTGGTGCAGCTGCAACTCGGCGAGGCGGACCTGTGTGCGCAACTGGGCCTGGAGCCGGACGCCGACGGCCGCGAACTCGTCGGCGTACGCACGCAGATCCTGCTGGCCTCCGCGGCCGCGGGAATCCGCCCTCCGGTGGGCCCGGTGTGCACCGACTACCGTGACGAGGCCGCCCTGCGCCGATCCTCCGAGGCCCTGCGCCGCATGGGCTATCGGTCCCGCGCCTGCATCCACCCGAGCCAAATCGCCCCGGTACACGAGGCCTTCACACCGTCCGGGGCACGCATCGAGGCCGCGCGGCGCCTCGTGGAACGCTTCGACGCGGCGCTGGCCTCGGGCCGGGCGGTGGTGACCGACGACGACGGAACCATGGTCGACGAGGCCGTCGTACGCCGGGCCCGCGCACTCCTCGCCTCCGGCGGCACGTCGTGACCGCGCCGCCGATCGTGCTTTCGGACCCCCGCGGGGACGCGTTCCCGTACCTGATCCCCGGCTCCACGGCGCCGGTCGCCATGACCAGGCTGGCCCTCGATCCCGAAAGCGGGTCGTCGCTGTCCCTGGTGCGCTTCCCACCCGGCTGGCAGCGCCCCGAGCGCGGGCACTACGACGTGGGCGAGGAATTCCTCGTCGTCGACGGCGAACTCGCCGTGTCCGAAACGGTCTACGCACCCGGCGAACTGGCCTGGATCCCCGCGGGCACGCTGCGTTTCGCGTCGAGCACGCACGTCGAGGCGGTGGCGCTCGCGTGGTTCTCCGGTACTCCGCGGTGGACCGCCGACGACGGCGACCACGCGCGCGGCCCCAGTACCAGGGTCAACGTCCCTACGGTCGTGCTTCCGGACCACGGGCCGCTGGTCCTCCGGGGCGGACGGCCGGGCGAAGCGGAGGGCACGACTGCGTTGTTCGCCTGTGCCGCCGCCGTACCCGCATCGCTGCTGCGCGGCGGAACCACCCTCACCGACGTGACCACCTGGCGGTGGTGCCCGGCGGAGTCTCCCGACGCGCGCCCGGATTGGCCGGGCCGCGTGCTGGTCCGCGTGCGCTGACCCGCCGGGACACATGGCGCGACGCGGCCGCCGGCGAGCCCGGGAGGCGGCAGCCGGACGCCGGGACCGCCGCCGCTCCGTTGGACATCGGAGCCGCGGCGGTCCCGGCCCCGAGCCGGCGGTCGGCGCAGCGGCGGCGATCCCGCCCCCGAACCGCCCGTCGGCGGCGCGGCGGCGGTCCCCTCGAACCGCACGTTGACGGAGCGGCGGCGCCCCCGCTCCCGAAGCGCCTGTTGGCGGCGCGGCGGCGTTCCGCGTCGAACTACCCCTTGCCGGCAGCAGGTTCGGGGATTCGCGGTAGCAGGTCCACGAGGTCCCCTCGGCTCGGCAGCGACCTGATGCGGGCCGCCAGCGCCGTGACCTCGTCGTCCGGCAGTACCCGTGCGGCGTTGAGGCGGTACTTCGTCTCCAGGTCGTCCAGGCTCAGCGGACTGCCCGGGCCGCCGCGCGAGGACCGGACCCGGTGTTCGAGCACGCTGCCGTCACGGCAGCGCACCCGCAGCACCGCACTGAAGGCGAGCGGGAACTCCTCGTCGCACTGCGGATCGGCCACCACGGCGACGCGTTCGGCCAACGCCAAGCGGCGGGGATCCGTGAACGCCGCGGGCGCGAAGTCGTCCAGGTGCAGCCCCAGTCCGCCTCCGCCGAGCAGCGCGGACGCCACGGTGTACGGCCCGGAGAACTTCGCGTGATAGGGCGTCGTCGGCCGCACCTTCTGGTCGCGCGGCTCGCCGATCGTCCGCAACGGCGCCGCCGCGACCCCCAGTTCCGCGCGCTCCACCTCGTCGGGGTCGAGTCCCCGTGACCGGAGCGCGAGTGCGCAGTCGATGCCGGGATGGGTGAAGTGGTTGGAGGGGTAGGGCTTGTAGACCGTGCGGAGGAGTTCCCACGCTGCGGGCTCGTCCATCCGGTCCAGACCGGCGGCCAACGCCGTCGCGTCCCAGGCGTCGTCCAGGAACGCGCGCAGGAACCCGAAGCGCCCTTCGAGCGCGGTGGGCGGTCCGGTGACGCCTTCGGCGGCCAACTGTGCGGCGGTGACCCCGGCGTGGGCGGCCCAACCGCAGTGGATGCGTTTGACCGTACCGCCGGTGCGGTTGGCCTCGATCACTCCCGACCCCATCGAGCATGCGATGCCGATGGCGTGCGCCAGCCGGTCGGAGTCGAGTCCGTAGAGTATCCCGGCGGCCACGGCGGCTCCGACGGTGCCGCAGATCGACGTGGCGTGGAAGCCCTTCTCGAAGAAGACGGAGTTGCGCAACACCGGGTCGTACGACGCGAGTCCGAGGCGTACGCACACCTCGTCACCGGCCGCCACGGCGGCGATCAGGTCGGCGCCGCGGGCGCCGGCGGCCTCGCCCGCGGCCAGCGCGGCGGGCACCACGGAGGCCGAGGGGTGCAGGACCGAGGGCAGGTGTGTGTCGTCGAAGTCGAGTGCGTGGGCGAGGGTGCCCGTGACCAGCGCGGCGCGGTCGGCCGGGAAGCGGTCCGCGAACCCGGGCACGGACGCCTCGGGGGCGCCGCCTGCGCGCCGGCTCGCGCGCAGGACGGCCAGGTGGGGTTCGTCGGGGTGGTCGAGCTCCAGGGCGGCGACGCAGTTGCCCACGGTGTCGAGGACGCGGCCCACGACGTCGTCGGTGACGGCCTCGGGCAGCGGTCCGCGCCGGGTGTCGTCGGCGAACCGGGCCAGCAGTCGTACCAGGGGCGTGGCCGCCGGATCGGGATCAGCCACGGGGCACCACCGCGAGGGGGCGGGCCGGGGCGCCCGTCGCGCCGACGACGGGCAGCGGCGCGAGCATCAGCAGGAACTCGGTGACCGCGGCGTCGGCGAGTTCGTGCAGGCGCATGGTCTCGACGATGTTGACGCCTTCCTCGACGAGGAGGATCCGGTGGACGGGCAGTTCGGCGTGGCCGCGGCCGGCGGCTATGTGCTCGAAGGCGATGGTCTCGCCGCCGACCACGCGGGCGCCCTTGGCGGCCAGCCATCGTGCGGCGTCGGAGTCCGGGCCCGGGACGCCGTCCGCGTGGCCGACGAAGGCGGGGCCGTCGTCCCACATGCGGGACCAACCGGTGCCGATCAGGACGGCGTCGCCGGGGTGGATCCGGGCGCCCGCCTCCTCCGCTGCGGCCAGTTCCTCGGCCGTGACCCGGTGTCCCGGCGGCAGGACCTTCGTGCCGTGCAGGCGGGCGACGTCGAGGTGGACGGCGCGGCCGACGAACGGGGTGAACTCGTCGATGCCGAGCGCGCTGAAGCCGTCGTGGCTCTGGAGTTCGGCGGCGGGCCGGCCGCCGTACACGTAGCCGTCGTGCGAGACGTGCGCGAGCGCGTCGACGTGCGTGCCGACGTGCCCTCCGGTGACGATCAGCTCGTTGGCCGCCGAGCCGCCGTCGCTGCGGACCATGTCGCCGTGCCGGCGCTCCAGCAGCATGCGGAACGGAGGGTGATTGGGAGACTGCGGCATGCCGCGCCGCATCGGCTGGGCGAGATCGAAGACCTCTGCCTTGGAAGCCAGTTCCCACAGTGCGGTGGTCAAATTGCACCTTCCTCGCGCAGGGCCGACAGCTCCTCGGCGGTGCAGCCGAAGCGTTCGGTGAACATCGCCTCGTTGTCCGCGCCGGGTGCGCGGCCGGTCCAGCGGATCGCGCCGGGGGTCCGGGAGAGCCGGAAGAGCACGTTCTGCATGCGTATCGCGCCCAGTTCGTCGTCCTGGACGCTGGTGATCGAGTCGAGGGCGCGGTACTGCGCGTCCGCGAACACGTCCCGGATGTCGTAGACGGGCGCGCACGCCGCCTCCGCCTTCTCGAACGCGGCGACCACCTCGGCCGCGTCGCGTTCGGCAATCCACCGGCCGACGTGGTCGTCGAGCAGGTCGGCGTGCTCGGCGCGGCCCGCTCCGGTGGCGAACCACGGCTCGCGGGTCACCTCCGGGTGCCCTACGAGGGTCATCACGCGCTCCGCGATGGACTGGGCGGAGGTGCTGACCGCGAGCCATCTCCCGTCCCGGGTGCGGTAGGTGTTGCGGGGTGCGTTGTTGGTGGATCGGTTGCCGGTGCGTACCGGCAGGACGCCGAGTTGGTCGTACGCCGTCGCCTGCGGGCCGAGGAGGGTCAGCAGCGGTTCGATGATCGCGAGGTCGACCACCTGCCCGGGCCCGTGGTGGACGTCGCGGTGGTACAGCGCGGTCTGTACGGCGCCCGCGAGGGTGAGCGCGGCGACGCCGTCCGCGAGACCGAACGGCGGGAGTGTGGGCGGCCCTTCGGGTTCACCGGTCATCGCCGCGAAGCCGCTCATGGATTCGGCGAGCGTGCCGAATCCCGGGCGGCGGGCGTACGGCCCGAACTGTCCGAAGCCGGTGACGCGCGCGATGACCAGGCGCGGGTTCGCCGCGTGCAGGACGTCGGGCCCGAGCCCCCAGCGTTCCAGCGTGCCGGGGCGGAAGTTCTCGATGAGCACGTCCGCTTCGGCCGCCATGCGCCTGAGCAGCGCGGCGCCTCCGGGGCGGCTGAAGTCGGCGGTCACGGTGTGCTTGTTGCGACCCAGCATCTTCCACCACAGGCCGACGCCGTCCTTGGCGGGGCCGTGGGTGCGGGCGGGATCGGGATTGCGCGGGTGCTCGACCTTGATCACCTCGGCGCCGAAGTCCCCGAGGATCGTGGCGGCGAGGGGGCCGGCGAACAGCGTGGCGCAGTCCAGCACGGTGACCCCGCGCAGGGGTCCGTGGGGCATGGGTTCACCTCAAGTGAAGTTGTGTCGCAAACGGCAACTCTGTTCCTCATTGTGGAACAGGGTTACAGAAGTTAGCATGGGGAAACGGTCGGCCGGAAGTGAAACAATGTTCGCCAGAATGGAATCATCTGGCCGGTTGCGCCGAACGGACCGTCTCCGCGTGAATGTGCCCGAAAGGACCCCGCGTGATCTACCTCGTCTACCGGATGAAGCTCAGCGAGAAGTCCCGACGTGACCAAAAGGCCTTCTGGGCCTGGCTGGAGGACCGGGAGAGCTGGTTCTACCGGGACCTGCCGATGGTCCGGGAAGTCCGCTGGTACTACAGCGTGGTCGGCGACGTGTACGTGCTGGAGAACTGGGCGGCGTTCGACGACGAGGCGGCCTGGGGCGCCTACCGCGCGGCACTCGGCGGCCTGAAGAAGGACGGCGCCTGGGAATCGCAGCGCGTCTCGCAGGACGAATGGTGGGAGTTCCTCGACACCCGCATCGTCACCGATCCACCGGTGCCCGTCGGGCTCCACCGTGACCGGTGAACCCGGCGCGCCTCCGCACGCGGATCCGCGGGGCAAGGGCGGCCAGACCGTCGCCGTCGTCGAGCGCGCGGCGGACGTGCTCCTGCACTTCTGCGAGACCCGGTCAGCCGACCTCGGCATCACCGAGATCGCGGACGCCCTGGGCCTGTCGAAGGCCGCGGTCCACCGCCTGCTCGGCTCGCTGCGCAGTCGCGGACTGGTCGAGATGAACCCCGGCACACACCGCTACGCGCTGGGGCCCGCCGCCGCGCGGCTGGGACTCGCCTATCTCGGACGGCTCGACATCCGCGCCGCGGCCGTCCCCGAACTGCGCGACCTCTCCGGCACCACCGGGGAGACCGCGACCTTGTCGGTGCGGGCCGGCGACAGCCGCATCTACGTCGACCAGGTGACACCGGACCGGGAGGTGATCATGTCGGTCACCCTCGGCATCCCCTACCCGCTCGACGTGGGCGCGTCGTCCAGGGCGCTGCTCGCGTTCCTGCCCGAGGCCCAGGACGCCCGGCTGCTCGCCCGGCTGCTGCGCAGCAGCCACGCCGCCGCGGCTTCGGTGCCCCGCCGCGCCGAGCCGGAGAATCGCGACGCCCCGCCGGGCGTACCGGCGCCGGCGTCGGGCGCGATGTCCGGCGCCGCGCTGCGGCGCCTCACCGGCGAACTCGCCGACATCCGGGCGCGCGGCTGGTCCCGGTCCGCCGGGGAACGCCAGCCCGGCGCGGGATCCGTCGCCGCGCCGGTGTTCGACCATCACGACCGGCCGGTGGCGGTCGTGAGCGTGTGCGGCCCGCGCGAACGCTTCGGTGCCGCGGCCGACCACTGCCTGGACCGCCTGGTCGACGCCACCGACCGGCTTTCCCGTCGCCTGGGCGCCCCGTCGGCGGTTGTCGCCGTACGACCCGACCGGCGGGACACGGGCCTTCCGCCGCATCGCGCCCCGGGCCGCGTCCACAGCGCACCGATGTACTGAACTCCCCACCGAGACAGACCAATTGCGCGTCACCCTCGACACGTGACGGCACGCAACGACACAGCGGACACAGCCGACACCGGCATCTCACCGAAAGGGGTGGGGCTGCCCCCGCGCAGCCGAGACTCATGCCACGCTACGACCTGATCATCAAGAACGGCACCCTCGTCCAGCCGGGCGTCGGTGAGATCCGCGCTGACCTGGCGGTGCGCGACGGCGTCGTCGCCGCGCTCGGTACCGACATACCGGCCGCCGACGCGGACGAAACCATCGACGCGGCCGGGCGCGTGGTCCTCCCCGGGGCCGTGGACGCGCACTACCACCTGGGCATCTACCGGGACCTGGCGGTCGATGCCTACGAAGAGACCCGGTCGTCGCTCGTCGGCGGCGTCACCTCGGTGCTGTCGTACTTCCGCACCGGCGAGCACTACCTGAACCGGACCGGACCCTACGCCGAGATCTTCCCCGAGGTCCTCAAGGCCGTCGAGGGGCGCGCGTTCACCGACTACGGGTTCCACCTCGCGCCGATGACGACCGACCAGATCGGCGAGATCCCCAGTCTCATCGCCGAGCACGGGGTCACCTCGTTCAAGTACTACATGTTCTACAAGGGCTTCAACCTCGCCTCCAGTTCGCGCGACACCAAGTCCTTCCGTATGGCGGAGGAAGGCCAGGAGTACGACCTGGGCCATCTGTTCGAGCTGATGGAGGGGGTCGCCGCGGCCGGGGCCGCCGACCCGGCGCGGCGCGTCTCGCTGTCGCTGCACTGCGAACAGTCCGAGCTGATGCGGCTGTTCATCGACCGGGTGCGCAAGAACGGCGACCCGCAGACGCTGGAGGCGTACCACCAAGGGCGCCCGCCGCTGACGGAACGGGTGGCGATCGGCGAGGCGACCACGCTGGCCCAGGCCGCCGCCTGCGCGATCAACCTGCTGCACCTGTCCAGCGCAGACGCGCTCGACGCCGCCCGCATCGCGCGCCGCACCCACCCGGCGCTCGACGTGCGCGCCGAGGTCACGCTGCACCACCTGTGCCTGGACCACGCCACGCTGGACGCCGCCGGCGCGGGACTCGGGGCCAAGGTCAACCCGCCACTGCGCACCCGCGACGACAACCAGGCGCTGTGGGAGGGCGTGCTCGACGGGACCGTCGACTGGGTCGCCTCCGACCACGCCTGCTGCATGGAGGAGCACAAGGGCGACGAACTGTGGCCCGCGCTGCCCGGGTTCGGCGGCACCGCCCTGCTGTACCCGGTGATGCTGTCCGAGGGCCACCACCGTCGCGGGCTGTCGCTGCGCCGGATCGCCGAACTGGTCTCCGCCAACCCCGCGCGGGCCTACGGGCTGACCACGAAGGGATCCCTGATGGTGGGGGCGGACGCCGACATCGTGATCGTCGACCTCGACCGCGAGCAGACCGTCACCACCGACCTGCTGCTGTCGGGGCAGGACCACTGCCCGTTCAACGGCGAGCGGTTGCGCGGCTGGCCGCAGACGACGATCGTCGGCGGCCGCGTCGCCTACCGCGACGGGGCCGTGGTCGGCGAGCCGTCGGGGCGCTACGTCGCGCGCGGCTGAACGCCACCTGCGGGGCGGGCGGGGCGGGCCACACGACCGCCCGCTTACGCCGCCACGTAGCGCGGCTGAACGCGGCGTGCGCGGCGGGGCGGGCGACCGTCCCGCGTACGCCGTCGTGACGTCGCCACGTCGCACGCGGCTGAACGCCACGGGCGTTGCGGGGCGGGCCACACGGCCGCCCACGTGCGCCGCCATGTAGCGGCTGAACGCGGCGTGCGGGGGGCGGCCCACACGATCGCCCCGCGCGCCCCGCCGTGGCGGGAGGCGTCGCCTCCGCCCGGCGCCGGGTCAGGCCGGCGAGCGGCGCAGGTCGCCCGGGCGGCGTCCGGTGACCTTGCCGAAGGCCCGGTAGAACGCCGAGACGTCCTGGTAGCCGACCCGACGGGCGACCTCGGAGATGTTCACCGTGGACTCGGCGAGGAGCAACTCGGCCTGTGCCATGCGCACTTGCCTCAGGTACTGGCGCGGTCCGGTGCCCAGGGCGGCCAGGAAGCGGCGTTCCACGGTCCGCGGTGTCATGTCCAGGTGGCGGGCCAGTTCCGCCACCGTCACGGCCTCGCCGATGTGGTCCTCCAGCCAGAACTGGGCGGCCACCACCACCGGGTCGGCGGAGCGCTGCGTGGGGACCGGGGGCCGGCTGCGCATCGCCGCGGCGGCCTCCTGCCGGGACCCGGGGACGAACGAGCGGTGCTCCTCCGGCACGTCGAACACGAAACGATTCGCCACCCGCGCCGCGGACGCCCGCCCGTAGATCTGCTCCGACGTCTGCGCCAGCAACTCCATGCTGGACACCAGCCCGTGGGCCGTGGTCACGCTGCCCCAGCGCACGATCGGGCGGGTGGGCCGCAGTCGCACCTTCGGGAACAGCCGGCGGAACGCCACGACGTAGGGCGGGAACGTCGTCGCCTCGCCGCCGTCCAGGACACCGGACGCCGCGAGCAGGAACGAGCCGGTGCCCCCGGCCGTCAGCGTCGCACCCTCGCCATGGCGCTCGCGCAGCCAGCGCAGGACGGGGTCGGCGTCGGCGAGGGCCACGTCGACCTCGCCGGTGAAGGCCGCCGCGAACACCAGCGCGCACTCCGATACCTCCGCGAGCGCGGCGTCGGCGGCGACGACCGTGCCGCCCTGGCAGTGCACCGGCCGGCCGTCGACGCTGACGGTCAGCACCCGGTGGCCGACACCGCCCCGACTGCCGCGCGCGGCCGCCCACAGCAGGTCGCGTGCCGTCACGACGCTGGAGGCCAAGGCCCGTGGCGGGGCCAGCACGACAGCGATCGTCATGTCTCTCTCCGATTCCTGGAGCCGTCCCCGGACGGCGTCCGGCCGTACCGGGCCCGCCGTGGCGGGGCCGGGCGAGTCTGCCAGCCGTACCCGCCTGCCTGTCGCGAACGACAAACTACCCGTCGTTTTCGGCCAATGTCACGGCCTGAATGCGCACCTACGCTCATGGAAACTTCGGAACAGCGTTTCCAGATGTGGAAAGCAAACCGCCTGGTGCGACCTCCGCGGCCTTCGCCGCCGGCTTCCGGTGCACGCTCCCATCCAGAAAGCAGGCTCTACACGTGGACGAGATCGGCCGCCCCGCCCGGTTCACCGCGATGGTGAACCACGCACCGCGCGCCGGAGGCCGCCACGGGGCCGGCCCCCTGCTCGACGCGGCGCGACGCGCGGAGGACGCCGGCTACGACGTACTCTCGCTCGCCGACTGGTCGGCCGTCGAGGTCTTCGCTCCGCTCACCCTGGTCGCCCAGGCCACCACCCGCGCCCGCCTGATGACCCGCATCATCGCCGCCCCGACGCGCAGCCCGACCCTTCTCGCGTCCGGCGCCGCCTGGATCGACACGATCAGCGCGGGGCGTTTCACCCTCGGACTCGGCGCCGGTGTCGCGGAACTCGTACGCCGCGCCCATGGCCTCCCGTGGGGCCGCCCGCGCTCGCGCATGCACGACACGATCATGATCCTCCGCGCACTGTGGGGCGAGCCCGTGGACGGCGCCGAGATCGGCGACGACGGCGCGGTGTCCTTCCACGGCACGGAGCTGCGCGTCGACGGGGCGGTCACCGACATCCTCCCCACCGGGCGCATTCCCATCGTGCTCGCCGCGGACGGCCCCCGCATGCTCCGGCTCGCGGGTGCGCTCGCCGACGGCGTCATCCTGGAGATGACCACGCCCGAGTACGTCCGCTGGGCCCTCCACCAGGCCCGTACGGGAGCCGCGGCGGTTGGCCGCGACCTCGACGCCGCCGTCGCCGCCGGAGACTTCGACGTCTGTGTGCAGTCCCTGTGGCCGACCGGCGACGACGAACGCCACCGCGCCTGGGCCTTGGAGTATCACGTCAACCACTGCGTGTGGCCGGAGTTCGCCCGCCACTGGGCCGTCGCGGGCCTGGCCGACGAGGCCGAGGCGGTACGCGAGGCGCATGAGGCCGGCGACCGGGCCCGTGCCCTGCGCCTCGCCGGGGAACACCTCTTCCCGGCCCTCGTGGTCACCGGCGGGAACACGTCGAGCGCCGCGGACCTGGCGAGCTGGGTGAGCCTGCGGCGCCACGCCGGCGCGACGCTCTTCGCGGTCCCCGACCGCCTCGACGCCTTCGCCGGCACCGACCTGGCGAGCCTCCGCGACGCCGCCCGGCTCCCGTCGTAGACCCCACACGTCAGTCCGCCCCGTCCCACGCCGAGAGGCCACCATGCACGATCCCGCACACCGCCCCCTGGGCGGAGTCTTCGAAGCGACGCACGGAGTCGCGGACCTGGAATCAGCAAGCTCCTACTGGCAGTTGTTCGGATTCCGGCCAGGCCCCCGCGGCGAGGCCGACGCCGACACCGCGATGGACCTGTACGGCGTGCCGAGCGCGGTGCGGTCGCTGCGCATGTACCACGGACGCAGCGACCACGGCCTGCTGCGCCTGATGCAGTGGCAGAACCCGACCGGCCCCGGCGTCGGAGCTGAGCCGCTCCGCACCCCGGGCGGACGCTGGACCGTGCAGATGACCACGGCTCTCCTCGAACTCCAGTCCCACGCGGAACTGGCCGACGAGGCAGGCGAATTGATCCACATCGTGTTCTCCGCCAAGCAGGTCTTCGGCGGCACGCCCGACGGCGGCCGGCACGTCGTGCCGTTCCACGACCGACTGCCGCTGATCCGCGAGGCCGTCGTGACACGCGGGGAGAGCCGGCAGGTGTTCTTCGAACGCCACGGCTACACCGTCC
Source organism: Yinghuangia sp. YIM S09857 (assembly GCF_051388915.1). NCBI lineage: Bacteria > Bacillati > Actinomycetota > Actinomycetes > Kitasatosporales > Streptomycetaceae > Yinghuangia > Yinghuangia sp. YIM S09857. Next base: position 46,328 of record NZ_JBPKBH010000015.1, read on the forward strand.
CGCACTACGGCGCGCTCGTCGACGCGCGTTTCATGGCAAGCCAGTTCACCCACGTCGGACTCATCCACCACGGCGACCCGGGACTGCTGGACTTCTACGACCGCGGACTCGGGCTCCTGCGCGTCACCGACGGCCACGTGTCCGGCGACGAGGACCCGGGCGGGAAGAAGATCTTCGGGCGGGCCGACGGCGAGACCACCGCCGTCTACGACTTCGACGACACCCGCTCCGGACCGACCCCCGCCCAGGCCCGCAGCGGACGCCTCAAGATCGCGGTCTTCGACCCCGCCACGGCGGTTCGTGCGGGCATCGACCCCGGCTCGGCGCCGGAACGCACCGCCACCGGCCGCCTGGGCCCGTCCAGCTACAGCTACCGCGTCGCCGACCTCGCCGGGATGCGCGCCCAGGTCGCGGACGCCGGCGCCACCTCGGTCACCGGCATCCGGCGCAACGAATTCGGCGAACCCAGCCTGTCGTTCACCGCGCCGGACGGCCACACCTGGCTCCTGGTCGGCGCCCACCCGACCCCGCTCGACACGGCACCCGACGTGCGGGACCGCCGATGATCCGGATGACACTCGGACGACTGCTGCAGGCGATCCCCGTCCTCTTCGCGGTCTCCGTCATCGCCTTCGCGCTGCTGCGTACCGCCCCGGGCGACCCCGCCGTCACCCTCGCGGGCGTCGGCGCCCCGGAGGAACAGATCGCCGCGATCAGGCACGAACTCCACCTGGACCGGTCGATTCCCGAGCAGTACGCCCGGTGGCTCGGCGACGCCCTCGGTGGCGACCTCGGCGACTCGTACACCACACGCCAGCCGGTCACCGAACTCCTCGCCGAACGCTTTCCCGCGACCCTCCAACTGGCGCTGACATCGCTGTTCCTGGTCGTGGTGATCGCCGTACCGCTCGGCGTACTGGCCGCGTTGCGCCGCGGCGGCGTCGCCGACCACCTCGTGCGGGTGCTCTCCCTGGGCGGGCTGGCCGTCCCCAGCTTCGTCCTCGGCATGGGCTTCGTGCTGCTGTTCGGCTGGTACGTCACCGGCGTCTGGCCGTACCAGGGATTCGTGGCGTACGGCACCGACCCCGTCGAAGCATTCCGGCACCTCCTTCTCCCCGGGCTCGCCCTGGCCTTCCCCCAGATCGGCATCGTCGCCCGCACCACACGCAGCGGGATGCTCGACGTCCTCGCCCAGGAGTACATCACCGCCGCCCGCGCCTTCGGCGTCCCCGAGCGCCGGGTGATCGCCGCCGACGCCCTGCGCAACGCCCTCCTGCCGGTGGTGACCCAACTCGGCGTCGTCACCGGTCTGTTGCTCGGCGGCTCGGTGATCGTCGAGAACGTCTTCGGCATCAACGGCATGGGCGGCCTTCTCGTGACCTCCTTCGGAGAGCGCAACTACTCCGTCACCGTCGGCGTGATGCTCGTCATCGCGCTCGCCTTCGTCCTCGTCAACCTCGCCGTCGACCTGCTGTACGGCGCCATCGACCCGCGCATCCGGGCGGGCTACCGCAAGGGGGAGGCATGATCCCCACCCGGAACCGGACCGCACGCCCCGAACGCGAGCCCGGCGCTGTCAGGACCGGCGCCGCCGCGCTGGGCCGCTGGACCCGGCTGCTGACCCGCAGGCCAGCCGGCATCACCGCCTGCGCGCTGATCGTCCTCCTGACCGCCGTCGCGCTCGTCGGCCCCTGGCTGACCCCGGACCCGAACGCGCAGGCCGCCGCGCCGATGTCCGCCCCGAGCCCCGACCACTGGATGGGGACCGACAACACCGGCCGCGACGTGCTCGCCCGGTTCGTCGCGGGCGCCCGCATATCCCTCTCCGTCGCCCTGCTGTGCACGCTCGCGGCCACCGCCGTCGGCACTCTCGTCGGCATGGTCGCGGCACTGCGGGCAGGCACCTGGTTCGACGCCCTCGTCATGCGGGCCACGGACGTCGTGATGGCCTTCCCGCTCCTGGTCCTCGTCCCGGTGTTGTCCGGCGTGTTCACCCAGAAAGGCATCGCCGTCGGCCCGGTCGAACTCGACAACGTCGCCATCATGGGCATCTCGATCGGCGTGGCGCTGACCCCTGTCTTCGTCCGCCTCGCCCGCGCGTCCGCGCTCGCCGAGGTGCGCAAGGACTACATGACCGCCGCCCGCGGCCTCGGCGCCCGCCGCCGCGACCTGGTGTTCGGCAACCTGCTCCCCAACATCGCCACGCCGATCGTCGTGCAGGCCGCCTTCTCGGTCGCCATCGCCATCATCGTCGAGGCCTCGGTCTCCTTCCTCGGCCTCGGCATCCAGCCGCCGGACGCCAGTTGGGGAACGCTGCTGACCGACGCACGCAGCCAACTGCTGCTCGGAGCCTGGTGGCTCATCCTCTTCCCGACCCTGGGCATCGCCGCCGCGGTCCTCGCGCTCACGCTCCTCGGCGACGAACTACGCGACCTGCTCGACCCGCGGATGCGCCGCGGCTTCGAACGCCCCGGCGACGACCGGCACGCCCCGGTGCCCGCGGCGGACACACGGCCCACCCCCGCCAACACCCCGGAGTCCCGGTGAACGCTGCTCCAGCCCCAGCCCCAGCCTCAGCCCCAGCCCCAGCCCCAGCCCCAGCCCCGGACACCGACCTGCTCGTCGTGGACCGGCTGAACGTCGCGTACGGCGACCCCGCCGCGCCGGTGCGCGCCGTCGTGGACGCCGACCTCCGCGTGGGACGCGGCGAGTCGGTGGGCATCGTCGGCGAGTCCGGATGCGGCAAGAGCACCTTCCTGCGCGCACTCCTCGGCCTGCACGGGCGCGAGACCCGCGTCGACGGCGGCATCCGCCTCGCCGGCACCGAACTGGTCGGGGACGCGAAGGCCATGCGGAAAGTGCGCGGGGGCACGGTGTCGATGGTCTTCCAGGACCCGGTCAACGCCTTCAACCCCGCGTACACCATCGGCAACCAGCTCGGCCGCCTCGTCGCGCTGCACCGCCCGGAACTCGACCGGGCCGCCCGCCGCGACCACGTCCGCTCGATGCTCGACCGGGTCGGGATCCCGGGCCACCGCGCGCGCAACCACCCCTTCGAGTTCAGCCAGGGCCAGCTCCAGCGGTGCATGATCGCGGCCGCGTTCCTGGCCGGACGGCCGTCCCTGGTCCTCGCGGACGAGCCGACGACCAGCCTGGACGTCACGGTCGAGGCCCAGATCGTCGAACTCGTCCGCGAACTCCGCGCCGAACTCGGCATGAGCATGGTCCTGGTCACCCACAACCTCGGACTGGTGGCCGACCTGTGCGACCGCGTGCACGTCATGTACGCCGGACGATTCGTCGAACACACCTCTGTCCGAACGCTGTTCGACGGGCCGGCGCACCCGTACACGCGAGCCCTGCTGAAGTCCGCGCCCGACCTCGACCGGGTCGGCGCGGGCCGCGACAGCCGCCTGCACACGATGCGGGGCGGCGTACCCGACCTCGCCGCGCCGCCGCCGGGCTGCCCCTTCGCGCCGCGCTGCACCGAGCACCTCGGCGAGATCTGCGACCGCGACCTCCCCGCGCTGCTGCCGGTCCTGCCGAGCGCGCCGGCGAACCCGGCGACACAGGCCGACGGAACGGCCCACGCGTCGCACGCCGACACCGGCCCTGCCACCGCACGGTGCCACCGGCACGCCGCACAACCCCTCGTCGGCGACGCGACCGGAACAGGAGTGAACGCATGAGCGAGCCCGCCAAGACGCCCCGGGCGGTCACCGAGGCCGTCGACCTCTCCGTCCGCTTCCCGCTGCCGACCGGCCTGGGCGAACGCCTGCGGCGGCAGCGGCGCCACCTGCACGCCGTCGACGGTGTCTCGCTCGCCGTCCACGCGTCGGAGACGGTGGCCCTCATCGGGGAGTCCGGCTCCGGCAAGTCCACGTTCGGACGGGCCATGCTCCACCTGGAGACCCCGTACGCCGGAAGCGTGCGCTTCGACGGGGCCGATGTTACCGGGGCCACGGGCGACCGCCTCCGCGAACTGCGCCGCAGCCGGCAGATGGTCTTCCAGAACCCCTACGCGGCGATCAACCGCCGCAGGCTCATCCGCGACGTCATCGCCGAACCGCTGCGCTACCACCAGGTCGGCGGCCTCCGCGAACGCACGGAACGCGTCGCGGATCTGGCGGAACTCGTCGGCCTGTCCGCGGCCCACCTCACCCGCTACCCGCACGAGCTGTCCGGCGGCCAGCTCCAACGTGTGGTCATCGCCCGCGCCCTCGCGCTGGAACCCCGGTTCCTGGTCGCGGACGAGCCCACCGCGAGCCTCGACGTCAGCGTGGGCGCCCAGATCGTCAACCTCTTCGCCGACATGCGCGACCGCTTCGGACTCGCGCTGCTCTACATCAGCCACGACCTGCCGACCGTGGCCCACCTCGCGGACCGCATCGCCGTGATGTACCTGGGCCGCGTCGTCGAGGCCGGTCCCGCGCGGGCGCTCGTCGAGGACCCGCAACACCCGTACACCCGGATCCTCCTGGCCTCGGTGCCGCGGCGGGATCCGCGTCGCCGGCGCACCGCCCCGGCCCGCGGAGAGGTCCCGGACGCGGCCCACCGGCCGACCGGGTGCCACTTCCGCAACCGCTGCCCCCTCGCCATGCCGGTGTGTGCCGAACGCGCGCCCGCCGCGACCCGTCACGGAGACCACACCGTGGCGTGCCACGCCGTCGTCGGGGACTGACGGCACCGCGTACCGCCCGCCCCCGCCGCGGCAGTTGCCGGCCGGGCGGACTTCAACCTGCTCCGAGAACGCCTCCACCTGCCCGAAACTCGCGAAAAGAGACCGCAGATGACCAGACGGCTGCCCAGATCCGCGGTGTTCGCCGCGGCCGGCCTCCTCACCGCCGTGCTCGCCCTCAGCGGCTGCGGAGGTGACGGTACCGGCGGCGCGGGCGCGAGCACCGGAACGCTTCGCGTCGACTCGTCCTCCGAACCGCAGGACCTGGACCCGCTCGCGTACAACACCTCCACGCAACTGCGGCTCACCTACGCCCTGTACGACACGCTGCTGGAGAACCGCGGAGGCGGGCAGACCGCGCCGCAGCTCGCCGATCTGCCGACGATCTCCCCGGACGGGCTCACCTACACCTTCAAGCTCCGCGGCGGCGTGACGTTCCACCAGGGGCAGGCACTGACGTCGGCGGACGTGAAGTACACGTACGAGACGATCATGAATCCCAAGGACCCCAAGTCCGGCTCGATCTGGCGGTCGGCCATCGCGGCCGTGGGGAGCGTCGAGGCACCCGACCCGCTGACGGTCGTCTTCAGGCTGAAGATGCCGTACGAGCCGATGACCGCGAACTTCGCGATCATCCCGATCGTCAGCGCGGCCACGCCGTACGAACCGCGTGCGACCTACGCGACCAGCGAGAACGGCTCCGGCCCGTTCCGGCTCGCCGCGTGGGACCGCGGTCGGCAGATCAGCCTCGCCAGGAACGACGCGTACTTCCAAGGCGCGCCGAAGCTCGACCGGATCGTGATCGCGACCGTCAAGGACGAGACCACCCGCATCACCAACTTGGTGAACGGCACCACCCACATATCCGCGGACCTCCCCCCGGCGCAGGTTCCGCAGGTCAAGGGGAAGAACGGCATCGTGGTCGGCGAACCGCAGGCCAGCGCCATCCAGATGTTCATCTATCCGAACCTCAAGGGCGGCCCCACCGCCGACGTGCACTTCCGCAAGGCGATGGCGCTCGCGCTCAACCGGCAGAAGATCGTCGACGACGTCTTCAAGGGCACCGCGGTTCCGGTCAACACCGGACTGCCGCAGGGTGCACCGGCGTTCGACGCGGGCGTCGGCCAGAGGTACGGGGGCGAGCCGCACGTCGACGAGGCGAAGGCGGAACTCGCGCAGTCCTCGTACAAGGGCGAGGAACTCGCGCTCGCGCTCTCGCCGGAGTCCTACACCAAGGACGCCGCCACGATCGTGCAGCAGAGCCTGCAGGCGGCCGGCATCAAGGTGCGCCTCGAAGTGCAGGAGGAGAACGTCTACTTCGGCAAGCTGCTGACCAACAACTTCGGCGACCTGCTGCTGACGACCCTTCCGACGGGCAACAACCCGAACCACTCCGGCTACGGCATCTACGCCGACAAGTCCACGACCAACTTCAACAAGGTCGCCGACCCGCGCATGAACGAGCTGCTGAACGCCGCGGTCGGCACGATCGATCCCGCGGCGGCCAAGGCCGGCTGGAAGGCCGTCCAGGAGTACGACGTCGAAACCGCGTACGTCGTCCCGGTCGTCACCCGGCACTACCTGGAAGCCGTGGGAGCCAAGGTCAAGGGCCACACCACCGCGGCCAACGGCAGCCTGGGCAACCTCCTCCAGGTGACGGTGGGATAGCCGCACCCGCGTACCACCGGGGCCGGCCGCGCGCCACGCACGGTCGGCCCTCGCGCGTTGCGGGAAGGCCGAAGCCCGCCGCATTCCATCGTGCGGCGGGCTTCGGAAGGGGGCCGGTCGGTCAGGCGCCGGTCACGCGATCACGCGGTCACGCGGTCACGCGGTTCACGCGGTCACGCGGTCACGAGGTCACGAGGACGGGGAGTCGCACCACTGCTTCCACGTGAGGTTCTTCGGCGCGAGCTCCTGCCGGTAGAACGTGGTCCACGTGGTGTCGTTGGGAGCGGGGTCCACCGCCTCGGGGGACTGCTGGTATACCGGGTACTCCCGCCGGACCACGTCCTTCAGCCACGGCTCCAACTTGTCGAAGGAGTCGAGGGTCCAGCTCCGGGCGTGGTACACCAGGTTGCCCGGGCTCTGCGTCTCCGGAATGCACATGGCGGGGATGTACGGGCCGTTGCGCGTCCAGGAGTTCACGACCTCCATGGCGCCCTTGGGGACCTGGCCCCGGTTGTCGCGCCTGTCGGCCTCGTCGCGGTCGACCAGGAAGTCGAACATCTCCCACGACGCGTAGGTGTCGTTGACGAGTCCGAAGTCCTCGGGGATCTGGTAGCGCTGCTCAAGGCTGTAGAGCGGCGGCGCGTCCGTGGTCCACACGAGCTGGTCGTGGATCCGCTTCGGCGCGACGGACTTGTCCATCGGCACTTCGGCGGCGCCGAACACCGAGAAGAGCTTGCCGTCCTTGATCCGGTAGTGCCCGTTGACGTGTTCGTTGTCGACGGGCGGCAGCGGGCGCGTCTTGCCGTCGAGCGGGTTCGTCCACTCGGTGAGCCGCTGCCCGGTCACCGGGTCGGTGTAGAAGACGATCTCCCGGGAGAGCTGGTACACGTCGTTGGTGCCCGGCAGGCGGTAGAGCTGCCGGATGTTGTAGCCCTCGAACCCGAACAGCTCCGTGCCGTGTTGCAGGGCCGTCCCGTACGCGTTGCCCTTGACCTGGTTCAGCACGGACCCGCTGATCCGGTAGACCATGTCCTTGCCGTCGGCGCGCCCCAGCGTCTGGAGGAAGAGGCGCGCGTTCGGGTCGTCGAGCGTCCTGAACAGCGCCCCGGGGTCGGTCGGGTCCGGGGCGGAACCGGCCTGCGCCGAGCCCTGGACGGTCGCGGTGGCCGTCAGCGCCGCCACCGCGGCCAGCCAGGCCGTGCGGCTCCGATACGTGCGTGTACGCGCCATGTGGCGTCCTTCCGATGAAGGGGAGTGCGGCATCCGGCTCGGAGGCCGTGATCGGAAGGCTCCGGCTGGCGTTCCTCAAGTGTCAACGCCATTCCGCCACAAGAAACACGAAGGTTAGGCCGAGTCCGTCGGCCGCGTCGGATACGAGCAGCGCTCCCGCCCCCTCCGACCTGCGCCGCCGTTTGGTGCCGGCGGGGCCGGAGCGTCCCCGAACGTGTCGCACTCGGCCAACCGCGTGTGTGCGTCGCACGGCGCGGTGCGCCTTGATGCCCCGCACGTTCCGTACCATGCTCGCGGAGGTGGTGGCAGATGGCCCGTGCGGCCGATCGCGCGTACGAGCTGCTGCGCGCCGGGATCCTCGACGGGCGGTACGCACCGGGGGAGAGGCTGGGCGAGGCCGACCTCGCCGACGCGACCGGCGCGAGCCGGACGCCTGTGCGCGAGGCGTTGCGCAGGCTCGAAGTGGAAGGCCTCGTGGAGGTCGCGCCGCACCGGGGCGCGCGCGTCACGCAGTGGTCGCGCGCCGACGTCCAGGAGATCTACGACCTGCGCCTGCTTCTGGAGTCGTTCGCCGCCGAGCGGGCGGCGGCGAGGATCGGCGACGAGGACGTCGCCCGACTCCGCGCGTTGACCCGCGAGATGGACGCCGCCGCGCGGTCGGGCGTCACCCGGGACCTGGAGCGCCTGGCCGCGTTGAACACCGAGTTCCACGGGCTCATCCGTGCGGCCGCCGCGAGCCCCCGCCTCCAGTCCATGCTGGGCGCGGTCGTGCAGATGCCGTTGGTGCTGACCACCTTTCACCGCTATTCCGAGGACGATCTCGCACGCAGCTCCGCACACCACCGGGAACTCGTGGACGCGCTGGCCGCCCGCGACCCGGAATGGGCCCGGTCGGTGATGCGGTCCCACGTCGCCGCGGCGCGGTCCTCGCTGTTGCAGTCGCTGGAGGACCGGCCGCCGGTCGACCGACACGTCGGCCGCTGACGGCGGCGCGGCTCAGCGGGGTTGCGGGGGCGGGAAGACGCCCGCACGCCCGAGCTGCGCGGGGACCGGCTTGTCCAGGCGGCCCGACAACCACTCGCCGGCGGCGATGACGGCCTGGAGGTCGAGACCGGTGGGGACGCGCATGCGGTCGAGGGCGTACACCAGGTCCTCGGTGGCGATGTTCCCGGTCGCCGCCGGAGCGAAGGGGCACCCGCCGATGCCGCCGATGCTCGCGTCGAGAGTGTCCACGCCGGCCTCGACGGCGGTGAGGGCGTTGGCGTAGCCGGTATTGCGGGTGTTGTGGAAGTGGCAGCGCCGATGTACGCCGGGTGCCGCGGTCGTGAGGCCGTCCAGGAGCGCGCGTACCTGGTCCGGCGTGCCCACGCCGATGGTGTCCGCGAGCGCGATCTCGTCGGGGGAGGACTCCGCCACGCGTCGCGCGATGTCGAGCACGCGCGCCGCGGGCACCTCGCCTTCGAAGGGGCAGCCGAACGCCGCGGCGATGGTCACGCCGGCCCGGACGCCCGCCGCCTGCGCATCCCGCGCGATCTGCGCCCAGGCGGCCAGCATCTCGTCCACCCCGCGGTTCTGGTTGCGGCGGCTGAACGTCTCGGTGGCCACCACGACCACGTTCACCTCGTCGACCCCGCACTCCAGGGCGCGGTCGAGTCCCCGGGCGTTGAGGACGAGACCGCTGTACGAGACTCCCGTGCCGCGCGGCACGTCCGCCATGACCTCGGCGGCGTCGGCCATCTGCGGCACGAGTCGCGGATTGACGAAGCTCACGGCCTCGATCCGACGGGCGCCCGCGGCGACCGCCCGGGTGATCAGCTCGACCTTGTCGGCGGTCGGCAGCACGACCGGCTCGTTCTGTAGGCCGTCTCTCGGGCCCACTTCGATGATTTCCATCGTCCCTCCAAATTGTATGCAATCGATCGTGACGCATTGTCTTCCGTGAGCATTTCTACCGGCAATCTCTTGTGTCAAGAGATGCCTCCCGCATAGATTGCATACAACTTGGCCAGGGGGTGCCGGATGCCACGTGCTGCGGATCGTGTCTACGAGGCATTGCGCACCGGCATCCTCGACGGCTCGCGCCACGGCGGATCCCGACTGGCGGAGGCCGACCTGGCCGAGGAGTTCGGAGCCTCACGCACACCCGTACGCGAGGCCCTGCGACGCCTCGCCGCCGAAGGCATGGTGGACACCGCGCCCCACAAGGGCGCCAGGGTCACCAGGTGGACGACCCGCGATCTGGAGGAGCTGTACGACCTGCGGCGCGAACTGGAGTCCTTCGCGGCGGAGCGCGCCGCCACCCGCGCCACGGCGGCGGACCTGGCGCGCATGGCGGATCTCGCGCACCTTATGGAGACCGCGACGCGGCGACGACATCCTGACCTGGACGCCATCGCCCGGCACAACGACCGGTTCCACGAGTGCATCCGAACCGCGGCGACCGGCCCGCGACTTGCGGCGCTGTTCGGCTCGGTGGTGCGTGTCCCGCTCGTGCTGAGCACGTACCACCGCTACGACGCCGACGGACTGGCCCGCAGCGCCGCCCACCACCGCGAGTTGGTCGAGGCGTTCCGGGCCCGCGACGGAGCCTGGGCACGCGCGGTCATGACCGCGCACATCGCCGCGGCGAAGGACGTACTGATCCGCGGGGCGACCCGCGAGCAGGACGGCACCGCCGCGGCGAAGGACGCGCCGATCGGCGGGGCCACCCGTGGGCACGACGGCACCG
>NZ_JBPKBH010000015.1:56760-109201 GCF_051388915.1 Yinghuangia sp. YIM S09857
CCGCGGGGCGGCCCGTGGGTACGACACCGGCGCCGCGGCGCAGGGCGTGCGGATCAGCGGGGCGACCGGCGAGCCCGTCGGCATTCCGCCGCCACCAGCCTGACCCCCACCCCGACGTCACCTCGACCCCACCTCGACCCGACCCACCCCGACCCGATCCACCCTGACCGACCCCGACCCCGACCCCGACCGCACCCTGACCCGATTCCGACCCCACCCCGACCCCACCCCGACCCGACCCCGACCCCGACCCCACCCCGACCCACCCCCGGAGCGCCCGATGAGCACCCCTTCCACGACCCCTGAGACCCCCGTCGGCGGCCCGCTCGCCGGCCTGCGCGTCGTCGAGATGGGGCAATTGCTGGCCGGACCGTTCTGCGGCCAACTCCTCGGCGACTTCGGAGCCGAGGTGGTCAAGCTGGAGCCGCCGGGCTCGGGCGACCCGATGCGGCAGTGGGGGCGCGAGCGCCCGTACGGCAAGTCGCTGTGGTGGCCGGTGGTCGCACGCAACAAGATGTCCGTGACCTGCAACCTCCGCGACCCCGAAGGCCAGCGCCTGGCCCGGCGGATCATCGACAGCGCGGACATCCTCGTCGAGAACTTCCGCCCCGGAACCCTGGAGCGCTGGGGGCTCGACCCCGCCGACCTCGCCACCACCAACCCCGGCCTGATCGTCGTCCGCGTCACCGGCTTCGGGCAGACCGGCCCGTACGCGCCGCAGGCCGGCTACGGCTCGATCGGCGAAGCCATGGGCGGACTCCGCTACATCACCGGCGACCCCGACAAGAACCCGTCCCGGACCGGGATTTCCATCGGCGATGCCCTCGCCGCGGTGTTCGCCGCCATCGGCGCGCTGTCCGCGCTGCACCACCGCGAACGCACCGGGCAGGGCCAGGTCGTCGACTCCGCGATCTACGAGGCCGTGCTGGCGATGATGGAGTCGCTGCTCCCCGAATGGGGGGTCGGGGGCTACCAGCGCGAACGCACCGGGCCGGTGCTGCCCAACGTGTCCCCGAGCAACGTGTACCCCACCAAGGACGGCGACATGGTCCTCATCGCCGCCAACCAGGACACCGTCTTCACGCGACTCGCCGCCGCCATGGGCCGTACCGAACTCGCCGAGGACACGCGATACGCCACCCACGCCACCCGCGGCGCCAACATGGCCGAACTCGACGACATCATCGCCGCGTGGACCGCCGAACTCCCGGCGGACGCACTGCTCGACCTCCTCAACACCGCGGGCGTCCCCGCCGGACGCATCTACACCGCGCGCGACATGTTCGCCGACCCGCACTTCGCGGCGCGCGAAGCCATCGTGAAGCTCATGCACCCGGAACTGGGCGAATTCCCCATGCACAACGTGTTCCCCAAGCTCAGCGCCACGCCCGGCGCGGTCCGCCACCTCGGCCCCGACCTCGGCGAACACAACACCCGGGTCTACGGCGATCTCCTCGGACTCACGACCGAGCAGATGGACGACCTCGCCGCGCGCGGAATCGTCTGAACCCCGTCGTCCGTTCCGCGCGCCACCCCGCGCGGAACGGACGACGGCCAGGCGCACCCGTACAGAAGAAGCGGAACCACCAACCTCGTTCGACACCCGGCCTTGCGAAATGCCGGGTGGCAACCCGTCTCCCCCGGAGGACCCCGATGGGATACCGCCTCGGCGTCGACGTCGGCGGCACGTTCACCGACGTGCTCCTCGTCGACCAGAACACCGGCACCACCTTCCGCGCCAAGACCCCCTCCACTCCGCTCGACCAATCGGTCGGCGTCCTCGCGGGCATCGGCAAAGCCTGCCGCGAGGCGGGCGTCGACCTCGCGGACATCAACCAAGTTCTGCACGGCACCACCGTCGCGACCAACGCCATCCTGGAGGGCCGGGGGGCCCGGGTCGGCCTGGTCACCACGGCGGGCTTCCGGCAGGTACTGCAGATCGCGCGCTCCTATGTGCCCGGCGGCCTCGCCGGCTGGATCATCTGGCCCAAACCCGAGCCCCTCGCCGCCCTGGACAACACCGTCGAGGTACGCGGGCGCATAGCCGCGGACGGCACCGAGGTCGAACCGCTCGACCTCGCCGACGCCCGCGCGGCGCTGCGCCGACTGGCCGACAGCGGCATCGAGGCCCTCACCATCGCGCTGATCAACGCGTACGCGAACAGCGCGCACGAGCAGGCCCTGGCGGCGCTCGCCGCCGAGGAACTGCCGGGCGTGCCCGTGTCGTTGTCCAGCCAGGTCCTGCCCGAGATGCGCGAGTACGAACGCACCGTCACCACCGTCGCCAACAGCTACGTGCAGCCGGAAGTCGCGCGCTACGTCCGCAACCTCGACAAGAACCTGCGCGACCACCGCATCAGCGCACCGCTGTCCATCCTGCGCAGCGACGGCGGCCTCACCTCGGCCGACAAGGCCGCCGAGGATCCGGTGTCCCTGCTCCTCTCCGGACCCGCGGGCGGCGTGACCGGCGCGGTCTGGTCCGCCGGCCAGGCCGGGTACACCGACCTGCTCACGTTCGACATGGGCGGTACGTCCACCGACGTCGCCCTGGTCCTCGGGGGCGTCCCGCGCATCGGCCGTGAGACCACCGTCGGCGACCTCACCGTGCGCGCGTCCAGCGTGGACGTCCGCACGGTCGGGGCGGGCGGCGGATCCATCGCCCACGTCCCGGAACTGACCAGGGCACTGCGCGTCGGGCCCCAGTCGGCCGGCGCCCGCCCGGGTCCCGCCGCGTACGGGCACGGCGGCACGGCGCCCACCGTCACCGACGCCAACGTCGTGCTCGGCTACCTGCCGGACCAACTCGCCGGCGGCGAGGTCACGCTGGACCGTCACGCCGCCCGAACCGCCGTCGCGACGGTGGCGGACGCCATGGGACTGGACGGCCCCGAGGCAGCCGCCGCGGGCATCATCGACATCGTCAACGAGAACATGTTCGGCGCGCTTCGGCTGGTCAGCGTCCAACAGGGCTACGACCCCCGTGACTTCGCCCTCGTGGCCTTCGGCGGCGCGGGGCCCCTCCACGCCAACGCCCTCGGTCGCCTGACGGGCGCATGGCCCGTCATCGTGCCGCCCTCGCCCGGCGTGCTGTGCGCCTATGGAGACGCCACCACCTGCCCTCGCGACGAAAGCGCGCGTACCGTCGTCCGGCGCTTCTCCGCCACCGATGCGGCGGAACTACGCGCCATGCTCAAGGAATTGGCCGAGGGCGCGGGCGAGAGGCTCGCCGCCGAAGGCGTAGCGCGCACGACGCAGCAGACCGAGTACGAAGTCGACGTGCGGTACCACGGCCAAGGCTTCGAGATCCCCGTACGGCTGACCCCGGACATCCTCGCCGCGGACGACCTCCTCGGTGCGCTGAGCACCGCCTTCGACGCCGAACACCAGCGGCTGTTCTCGTTCCTGCTCACCAACGACAAGGAGGTCATCAACCTCCGCGTCGCCGTCAGCGGCCCGCGTCCCGACGTCGCCGGCCGGGTGCTGCCGACCGGAACCGCAGACCCGGGCGACGCCCTGATCCGCGAAACCGAACTGTGGGTGGACGGCGAACACCGGAGCGCGCGCATCTACGACCGCGACAAACTCCTCGCCGGCAACACCGTCGTCGGCCCGGCCGTCATCACCGAGATGGACTCCACCACGCTCGTCCTGCCCGGACACGCGGCCACAGTCGACCCCACCGGGTGCCTGCTGATCCGGCCGCACGCCGCCGAGTCGGCAGGCCACATCCCGACCGCCCCCGCCGAGAGCACGGAGTAATCCATGGCCCGCATCCAGCAGAGCGACGCCACGCCCGTCGCCAAGGTGTCCGTGGACCCGGTCACCCTCGACATCATCGAGAACGCGCTGCGCAACGCCCGCCACGAGATGGACGAGGTCCTCTTCCGCACCGCCCTCTCTCCCGGAATCCGCGAGCAGCACGACGAGTTCCCGCTCATCGCGGATCCGGACGGCAAGATGGTCGTGGGCCAATTCGGGCTGTCCGTACCGGACTTCCTGGCCGGCTTCGAGGGCACGATCCGCGAGGGCGACGTGCTCCTGACCTCGGATCCCTACGCGTGCGGCGCCGCGATCAGCCACGCCAACGACTGGCTGATCGTCCTGCCCATCTTCCACCGCGGACGTCTGGTCGGTTGGGCGTCGATGTTCGGGCACATGTCCGACGTCGGCGGCAAGACGCCGTCCTCGATGCCGTCCGACGCCCGCACCATCTACGAAGAAGGCGTCGTCATCCCGCCGTTCAAGCTGTACGACGCCGGGCGGCTGAACGAGGACGCACTCGCGGTGATCCTCAACCAGGTGCGCATGCCCGACTGGAACCGCGCCGACCTCAACGGCCTGGTCGCCGCCTGCCGCACCGCCGCCCGCCGCATCGGCGAACTGTGCGACCGCTTCGGCGTGGACGTCTACCTGTCCACCCTCGACGCGCTGCTGGAACGCAACTACCAGGCGATGAAGGTCCTGCTCGCCACGCTGTTCGAGGACGGCGAGACCCTGGAGTTCACCGACTGGATCTGCGACGACGGCTGCGGCTACGGCCCCTACGAGCTCACCATCTCGCTCACCCGGCACGGCGAAAAGGTGCACCTCGACTTCGGCAAGGCCGCGCCCCAGGCGGTCGGGCCGGTCAACTACTACATCAACGAAAACCTCGTCCGGATGTTCTTCGGCATCTACGTCATCACCGTGGCCGACCCGCAGATCCTCTGGAACGACGGCTTCTATCCGCTCATCGACGTCACCATCCCGGACGACTCCTTCTGGAAGCCCCGCCGCCCGGCCGCCCTCAACGCCCGCAACCACGGGATCGGCCGGGTCTTCGACCTGTTCGGCGGACTGCTCGGACAGAAGAACCCCGAGATCCTCAACGCCGCCGGCTTCTCCTCCTCCCCGCACTTCATGTACTCCGGCTACCGCACCTCCGGGGACCAGGCGGGGGAGTGGTTCCAGCTCTACTCGATCGGCTTCGGCGGAATCCCGGGTCGTCCGATCGGGGACGGGCCCGACGGCCACTCCCTGTGGCCGTCCTTCGTCAACATCCCCTGCGAGTACCTCGAGTCGTACTACCCGCTGCGCATCGAACGCTGGGAGACCGTCGCCGACTCCGGCGGCCCCGGGCTGCACCGCGGCGGCAACGCCGTCGACGTGGCGTACCGCTTCGCCGAACCGGGCACGATCGCCATCCACGACGACCGCTGGCTCACCTATCCGTGGGGAGTCAACGGCGGTCGTCCCGGCGCCCGCGGCCGCAAGTGGATCGCGCGCGCCGACGGCACCACCGAAGTCCTGCCCAGCAAGTGCCACGATGTGCCCGTCCGGCCGGGTGACATCCTGCACTTCGTCACCTGGGGAGGCGGCGGTTGGGGCGACCCGTACCAGCGCGACGCCGCACTCGTCGGCCTGGAGGTCCGCCGGGGACTGGTCACATCCGACGGAGCCCGCGACGGGTACGGTGTGGTCTGCGACGCGAACGGCATCGTGGACGAGGCCGCCACAGCCGCGGCACGCGCACGGCTGGCCGCCGAACGCGGCGAGACACCGGTGTTCGACATGGGGCCGCCACTCGCGACGATCCTCGAACGCTGCCAGGCCGAGACGGGACTGCCCGCCCCCACACCCCCCGTCGGAGTCCGAGAGGCTCTCACATGAACGAACTCCGCGACGAATACCGCTCGATCGGCTTCGGCGCACGCCTGGGCCCCGGCCTCACACCGGCCGTGCTCGTCATCGACGTCGTCCGCGCGTACCTGGACGACACCTCGGCCATCAAGGCACCGGTCGAGGACGCCGTCGCCGCCGCCGCGCGACTCGTCGCCGCCGCCCGGGAGGCGGACGTCCCCGTGCTCTTCACCACGGTGCGCCTGACACCGGGCGGAGCCGACGGAGGTCTCTTCCGACGCAAGGTGCCCGCACTCGCCGTCTTCGAAGGCGACGGCCCGCTGGGCGCGTTCGTCGCCGACCCCGCCCCGCGCGACGGCGAGGTGGTCGTGGTCAAGCAGTACGCGAGCGCATTCTTCGGCACCTCGCTCGCCTCCACCCTGCGCGCCATGAACGTCGACACGCTGTATATCTGCGGGCTCACCACCAGCGGCTGCGTGCGCGCGTCGGCCACCGACGCCCTCCAACACGGGTTCCGCCCCCTCGTGGTCGCCGATGCGTGCGGCGACCGCAACGCCACCGTGCACGACGCCAACCTGCTCGACCTCCAGGCGAAGTACGCGGACGTCATCGACCTCACCGAGGCACTGACCCTCCTCGGCAGGGGCTGAAGCAGCGGGGGGGGGGGGGGGGGANGACCGCAACGCCACCGTGCACGACGCCAACCTGCTCGACCTCCAGGCGAAGTACGCGGACGTCATCGACCTCACCGAGGCACTGACCCTCCTCGGCAGGGGCTGAAGCAGCGGGCCGGTGGGAGGACACCACGCGCGCCTCCCACCGGCCCGCACCATCGCCTCGACTGCTCTTGCCCCGAAACACCGAAAGCATGGAACACATGACCCCCATACGCAGGGTCGGCGTCGTCGGCGGCGGCCAGATGGGCGCCGGGATCGCCGAGGTATGCGCCCGCGCGGACCTGGACGTCCTGATCCGCGAAACCGATCAGGCAGCCCTCGCGGCCGCGCGGCAGCGCGTCACCACCTCTCTGGACCGTGCTCAGCGCGCCGGAAAGGTCGACGAAGCCGCACGGCGGCGCGCCGACGCGATGATCCGCTACACCTGTGACCTCGCCGACTTCGCCGACCGAGACCTCGCGATCGAGGCCGCCTCCGAAGACGAGGGCACGAAACTCGCCATCTTCGCCGAGCTCGACCGCGTGCTGGCCCAGGACCACGCCGTCCTCGCCTCGAACACCTCGTCCATCCCGATCATGAAACTCGGTACGGCCACGCGCCGTCCGGAGCGTGTGGTCGGGCTGCACTTCTTCAACCCCGTGCCCGTCCAGCGCCTCGTCGAGGTCATCCCCTCCCTGGTCACCTCCGACGACACCGTCGCGGTGACCGCGGACTTCGCCGAATCGGCGCTGCGCAAGACGGTCATCCGTTCGCAGGACCGTGCCGGCTTCGTCGTCAACGCGCTGCTGGTGCCGTATCTGTTGTCGGCGGTCCGCATGCTGGAGTCGGGGTTCGCCTCCGCCGAGGACATCGACCAAGGCATGGTCCTCGGTTGCGCCCATCCGCTCGGCCCGCTGCGTCTGTCCGACCTCATCGGCCTCGACACCGTCGCCGCGATCGCCGAGTCGATGTACGCGGAGTTCAAGGAACCGCTCTACGCCCTGCCGCCCCTGCTGCTGCGCATGGTGGATGCGGGCCTACTGGGACGAAAGACCGCGCGTGGCTTCCACACGTACTGACATACGAACACACAGTTCACAACGCAAGGAAAGGCCCGCACGTGGCTGGACGAGGCGACTTCGATTTGTTTCGCATCGGTGAGGAGCACGAGATGCTCCGGAGTTCGGTGCGGGCGTTGGCGGAGGCGAGGATCGCGCCGTATGCGGCCGAGGTGGACGAGGCGGGCCGTTTCCCGCAGGAGGCGTTGGACGCGCTGACCGCGAGCGATCTGCATGCGGTGCACGTGCCGGAGGCGTACGGCGGGTCGGGGGCGGATGCGCTGGCGACGGTGATCGTGATCGAGGAGGTGGCGCGGGTGTGTGCGTCGTCGTCGTTGATCCCGGCGGTCAACAAGCTGGGCACGATGCCGCTGATGCTGTCGGGGTCGGAGGAGTTGAAGAAGCGGTACCTGGCGCCGGTGGCGCGGGGGGAGGCGATGTTCTCGTACTGCCTCTCCGAGCCGGAGGCCGGCTCGGACGCCGCGGGGATGAAGACCCGGGCGGTTCGGGACGGGGACTTCTACGTCCTGGACGGCGTCAAGCGGTGGATCACCAATGCGGGGGTGTCCGAGTACTACACCGTGATGGCGGTGACCGACCCGGCCAAGCGCTCGCGCGGCATCTCGGCGTTCGTGGTGGAGAAGTCCGACGCGGGGGTCTCGTTCGGTGCGCCGGAGAAGAAGCTCGGTATCAAGGGCTCCCCGACGCGCGAGGTCTACCTCGACAGCGTGCGCATCCCGGCGTCCCGCATGATCGGGGCGCAGGGCACCGGCTTCGCCACGGCGATGGCCACCCTCGACCACACGCGCGTCACGATCGCCGCGCAGGCGCTGGGCATCGCGCAGGGGGCGCTGGACTACGCGAAGGGCTACGTCACCGAGCGCAGGCAGTTCGGCAAGCCGGTCGCCGACTTCCAGGGCGTGCAGTTCATGCTCGCCGACATGGCCATGAAACTGGAGGCCGCCCGCGCGCTGACGTACCAGGCCGCGGCGAAGTCCGAGCGCGGCGACGGCGACCTGACCTTCTTCGGCGCCGCCGCCAAGTGCTACGCCTCGGACGCCGCCATGGAGATCACCGTCGACGCCGTCCAACTCCTGGGCGGCTACGGCTACACGCGCGACTACCCGGTCGAACGCATGATGCGCGACGCCAAGATCACCCAAATCTACGAGGGCACGAACCAGGTCCAGCGCATCGTCATGGCCCGCAACCTCCCGAAGTAGGCGACCATGCGCGGCCAGAGGCCAGAGGCCAGAGGCCAGAGGCCAGAGGCCAGAGGCCAGAGGCAGAGGCCAGCGAGCGGCGGGCAGCGGGCGTAGGCCGCGAGGCGCGACGTCCCCCGCCTGACCGACTCCAGCCAGGCCTTCCGCAACGCACTCAGCTTCCCGCCAGAAGGGCGCCGGAGCGGATGAACAAGATCCGTCTCAACTATCAAGCACCACGGGTCGGTTCCGCAGCCGACGGCGGTGGTGCGCGAGGCGTAGGGCCTCGCGGACGCCGAGCGGTCGCGTTCGACACCATGGTCCTGGAGTACTTGGACCTGTGCCTGGAAGGCGACCGACCGGTGACTCACACCCCTGGATCCGCCGATGCCGCCGAAGACGGCGACGAGGCGGCAATCGACGCGTTCACACGCGCGAACATCCTCGCGTTCGCGGCCGAACTCGCGGAGCGCGGCTGCCCAGCCGAAGGACTGATCGATCCGGAGACGGCGGAGGAGGACGACGAGGGACGCGCCGAGTACCGGTTGTTCGCGGTTCACCCGTACCCCGCTCTGGAGCGCTGGATCGCCATGCCCGGTGTCGAGCTCGCCGTCGTCCGCGCCGCCGGACCGGACGACCCCTGGGCGATCGAATCGATCCTGCGGGCGGCGGAACCGGCTCCATCGCCCAACAGCCCGACATCGGCATCTGTGGGAGGCGGCTCACGCTCCGAAAGAAGGCGAACATCTTCGGCCGGAAGCGAACAAGGTTCGGCCATACGGGCTGTCTTCGGGCCGAGATGCCGCGCCGCGCGCATCACTTCGGCGTGTCCGCGGGAGTGGTCCCCATGAAGCAACCAATCGGTTGATTCGGCGATCGACGGGAGCCCGACATGGGACACACACCGACCATTCACGATCTGACGCAGAAGAACGAGGAGTTCAAGGCCTACCTCGACCACCTGGCCAACGACCTCAAGGAGAAGGCGAAAGGGGACACGGCCCAAGTTGCCGCCGCCCGCGAGCAGTTCTACAAGCAGAGCAAGATCGACGACAGGCTCGAACTGCTCTCGGGTCAGTCCACGGAGTTCCAGCAGATCGCCGAGTTGTCGTTCGACAACCTCAAGAAGATCATCGACGCGATCTCCAAGGCCGTCTTCGCGGGGACCGAAGACCCGAACTACGAGGCAAACGCGGCCGAGGCCGGCGCCAAGGTGAAGCAGGACACCGCCGACAAGGTCAAGAAGACCGCGGAGAAGGCGGTCGGCGCGGGGGCGGCGTCGATGGAGGCCTTCGAAGGCTTCATCGCAGGCAAGGTCTTCGACGTCATCTCCTCGGTGATGACCTCCTTCGGCGGGTCCATCAGCACGAACTACACCTCCGAGTTCAAGCAGGAGAGTCTGGGCTACGGATTGCAGATGTTCGTCTCGATCGCCGCCGACTCCTACCGCTCGAACTCGTTCTTCAACAACGACGCCATCTACGAGTACCGGTACACCTACGAGATCTGGTACTCCGACGCCCAGGCCGAACGCGAGTCCCACGTCGGCTTGGCCAAGCTCTACGAGGACCGACTCGCCAACTTCGAGAAGCGCGCGGGAGAACTCGCCGACCAGCTCGGCAACGGCGAGATCGACGGCGACGCCTACGAACGCCAAAGCGCCGTCTACGACCGCCTCATCGCCGACGGCCGCAAAAACCTGGCCGCCCTGCACAGCGCCGCGTCCGCCTGACACTGCACGAAGACCCGCAGCAGCCGGTCCGATTGCGTGCGCAGCACCGTGGTTGCCTCGGCGGCGTCGTGCGGGGCGGTGTGCAGGATTCGTCCGGTCGCGTTCATCGCCTGCGGCGTGGAGGCAGAGCGCTCGTTGTGGAATGACCGCGCGGCACGGCCTCGGTAGCTCTGACTACCGGGGCCGTCGTCGTACCGGGGGTATCGCCGAGATACGGGTCCGCGGGGCAATGAGTTGATCATGAGAGGTGGGGCATCTGGTCCTTCACCGCTCCGACTCGTCGGGCGTGACCACGTCTCCTTGGGGCTCATGCTCGTTGCGTTCTTGCTCCTGCGCCCAGGTGATCGCCCATTCGTCGAGCGGCCGGAGGGCGTTCCCGAGTGCTGTCCCCAGCCGCGTGAGCTCGTAGCCATCGGCCGAGGGGGAGATGATCCCGCTCGACGTGAGTTCACGGAGCCGCTGGTAGAGAACGCTGGACGAGAGCCCTTCGCACCGCGCCAGCAGCGCGCGAGGGCCGAGCGGACCCGCACGCAGTTCCCAGAGAATCCGCAGCGCCCACCGGCGGCCGAACAGGTCCATCGCGGCCATGAGGGGACGGCCGGTCGTCGATCCACGAACCGGTGCCCCCGGGTGCGGTGTCGGCATGCCCACCCCAATCCTTGTGTTTCGTTATTCGAAACACTAGCATCCACGCATCCACTCGGTGTTTCTGATTTCGAAACGAACGTGACGGGAGAGCCGATGTCGCGGATAGCCCTGCTGGACCCGCCGTACACCGACCGGGCCGGCGCACTGCTCGCCCGCATGATGCCCGGGGAGGCCCCGCCGATCGGCCTGTTCCGGTTGTTCGCCAGAAACATCCCGTTGGCCGACGCCATGCACGGGTGGGGTCGCTACGAATTGGGCGGACAGCTGACCCTGACCATGCGGGAGCGCGAGATCGTCATCGACCGGACGTGCGCGTTGTGCAACTGCGAGTACGAGTGGGGCGTGCACATGATGACGTTCGCAGAGCGCGTCGGACTCACCCGCGAGCAGGCGGCATCCCTGGCGCACGGCGGCCCCGCTGACGAGTGCTGGACGTCCGAGAGGGAACGGCTGCTCATCCTCGCCGTCGACGCGCTGCACGAGCGTTCCGACATCGATGACGCGCTGTGGACACGACTTGTGTCGGACTTCGATGAGCTCCAGTTGCTCGATCTGCTTCTGCTGTGCGGGTGGTACCACGCCGTCAGCTTCGCCGCGCGCGCGACGCGCGTGCCGCACGAGCCGGGCGCACCTCGCTTCGCGGACTTCCTCCCCATCACGACCGGGACCGACCCGTGAGGGGTCGGTAAGTCGAACGGGTCTGCCGCACTTCCGGTGGTAGCAGGGGGCGGGTGCGTGAAAATGTCGGGGTGTTGAGCCCGAACGAGCTTGTGGGGGCGGGCGGGTGAGTAGGTCGGTAACGGTCGCGGCCGGCCGTGATCGGGTGCCCGTCCCAGGTCCGGACCGCCGTTCGGCGGAAGGTTCATCGAGGCTCGCGTCAGGCGCTCGCCCCTGTCGGCGTCCCCAGCGGGGCCAGGCAAATCAGGTAGTCGAGCACTCCGTCCGACCCCATCGCCATGAACGTGTCCGTCGTGGGCTCGGGGCAGTCGGTCAGGATCGCGGTGGGGTCCTCGATGCGGTCGACGACCCTGAAGACCGGTTCCGCCTGCGGGACGCAGTCGGTGATCCGCAGCGTGGGGTCGAGCAACTGACCCGATGTCACGACGCAATGGCCCGCGCGGACTTTCGCCGTGTCGTTTCCGGCTTCCCCGTCGGAATCGGAGCGCCCGACCCACACGATGATCGCGACCAGCGTGACGATCGGCACCAGCAGCATGGCGATGGCGGGCCTCCGGTGCACCGGCTTGCCGATCGCCATCGGCGCGCGTGGGCTCCCCGGCACCGGTTCGTCCAACGCCCGGATCCGGGCGTACGCGTCGTAGTTGACCAGCAGTGTGAGCGGCGCGAGAACCAGCGAGAAGGGGCTCCACCATCCCTTGAGCAGGGTCGCCGACGTCATGTCGCGGTACTCGGACAGCCCGCACGACCGACAGAACGGTCCGGTCTCCTTGATGAACTCCATCCACACCACGAATCCGCGGTGGCCGCGCAGGTTCACGTCCGCCGCCGGGTACGAGCCGCAGGTGGAGCACCTGAAGCGCGCGCCCGCACCGTAGTCCGGGTCCGGCAGAGGGCGGTGGTAGGCCGGTCCGAGCATGCCCGGCTTTCTCGGCGGTTCCGGTTCGGACGATTCGTCGGAATCCGCAGGGGACGGTGTTTCGGGCGTGCCGGTCACGGTGGCCTCGGTGTGTTCGCGGGGACGGGCAGGCGCAAACACTACTGGTGGCAACGTTGTTCGGAAACGGCAATTGCCGTGCGCACTCACGCCGACGCGTTCGCCAGGCGAGTGGCAGCAGGAGCCCGACAGTGATCGACCCGGCCTCGCCGATTGCCGTTCAACCTCGGCTGCGTCAGGACCTGGCGGTCGACCAGGTCGACTGGGACGCACTGTCCGAACGGACCGCATCGTGCTCGGACCTTGAGGTCGCCGGAGTCCGCGCCCGCTGAACCTGGGCCTGCTGCGTCAGGAGGGGGACTCACCCTGGGTGGCGCCCGCATGGTGACGAAGTTGTCGGACAACAGTTTCGGGCAGCGCGGAGGTTATGCGCGTGGCGCAGGCGACGCTGGACGCCGAGCTCAGCGGCGGATACCACGGACGCGACGGCGCGTCCGTCCGGATTGGTTCGCCCAAGACCACGTGGCAATGCACCTCGGGGTGCAGCGTCCCGCGTTGCGGGACAGGATGAGCCTCTTTGGCCCATTCGGCTGGACATCAGGCGTCGACCGTAACCTGCGGCGGTTGGGCTGCCGAGGTCTAGCGGTATGACCTCTTCTTCGTGATGTCGCAAGACCTTGGCGGTGGCGGCGGCCGCCGTGTGCGTTGCGAGTGTGACGGGCGCGGTGCCCGCGGATGCGGCAGGTGTGCCGACGGCGGCGGATCCGCCGTGGGTGGTGAGCCTGGGCGACAGCTTCATCTCCGGGGAGGGCGGCCGTTGGGCCGGCAACAGCAACCAGTTTGCGGGCGGTTGGGCCGGAACCGACCGGGCCTACGACCCGAACGCCGGTGTGAGCGACCCGCTCCGCGTGTACGGCCCGTCCTTCGCGAACGGCTGCAACCGCTCGGACGTGGCCGAGGTCCAGTCCCTCACGCTGGACGTCCGCCGCCTCAACCTGGCCTGCTCAGGCGCGACGTCCGCGGCTGTGCGGCTGCCGGAGAACGGCGGTGTGCCGTTCAAGGGCGAGATCTCCCAGGCCGACCAGCTCCGTACAGCGGTGACCGGGCAGCCGGTGCAGGCGGTGGTGGTCTCGATCGGCGGCAACGACCTCGGGTTCTCCGACATCATCACCCAGTGCACGACGAACTTCCTCAAGCCGTTCCTCGGTTCCCCCTGCGCACCGCAGGCGTCCCAGCAGGTCGAGGAACGGCTGCCGGGGATGCGGCAGGCCGCGGCCGCCACGCTTGCCGACGTCCGGACGGCCCTCGACCGGGCGGGCCACGAGCCCGGCTCCTACCGGCTGGTCTTGCAGTCCTACCCGTCCCCGTTGCCCGACGCCGGCCGGATGCGCTATCCCGGCGAGAAGTACGACCGCTTCACCGTCGGCGGCTGCCCCTTCTTCGACCGGGACCTCACCTGGGCCCATGACGACCTGGTCCCCCGGATCAGCGCGGCTCTCGCCGACGCGGCCCACGACAGCGGCGCGGAATTCCTCGACCTGTCCCGCGCGTTCGAGGGCCGCGAAGTCTGCTCGACCACCACCCGGCACGCCGACGGCACGAACCCGCCCGCCGGAGAGACCAGCGAGTGGATGCGCTTCGTGACCACCGGCCTCACCCAAGGCCAGCTCCAGGAGTCCCTGCACCCCAACAGCTTCGGCCAACAGGCCCTCGGCACCTGCCTGACCCTGCAACTCCAGCAGCCGGCCGCCGACCGCCGCTGCACCAACACCGCAGGCAAGGGCCCCGACCAGATGCGCCTGCAATCCCTCAGCTGAGCAACGAGCCGCAACAAGCAGCCGCCGCGCCGAACGTGCCGCCGCGGCCGGACAGGGCGCGGCCACACTCTCAAGTGTGCGGCCCGTCCCCCGGACGACCGGGGGACGGGCCCGCTTGGCGCGCGCAGGCAGGTCGGCCGATGGTGACGCCGACGTGGTCCTGCGCGACGTCCGCGGTACCGCCACCTTCGCGGTGAGGTTCCGGGCGGCGAGGACCGCAGGAAACTGCGCAGCTTGTCGCGGGTGAACCGGACTTCTCCGCCCTGGCCCGCCCCCTCCAACCAGCCGCGTGAACCCGGCTTCGGCATGGATGCGGTATGACATTGTCATAGGGGGTTATCCGGAGGGCGGCGTCTCGTCGCGCCGTCCTTCGGATCCGTCGCAGTACCACGACAGTTCAGGAGGCCGCGTGTCGGACCGATCGGAAACCTCTCTGCTGGTGGAGCGTGACGGGCCTGTGGTCACGTTGACCATGAACCGTCCGCATCGCCGCAACGCGCTGGTGCCCGACATGCTCGTGCGGTTCGCGGATGCGTGGGACATGGTCGACGCCGACGACTCGGTCCGCTGCGTCATCCTCACGGGCGCCGGGGAGGATGCCTACTGCGCCGGCGGAGATCTGTCGGACGGCTGGATGTCCGGCGAGGTGACCGACGAGGCGCGCCTGATCCAACAGCGGCTGAAGGACGACCCGGGCATCGTCGCGCGCGGCCT
Source organism: Yinghuangia sp. YIM S09857 (assembly GCF_051388915.1). Taxonomy (NCBI): domain Bacteria; kingdom Bacillati; phylum Actinomycetota; class Actinomycetes; order Kitasatosporales; family Streptomycetaceae; genus Yinghuangia; species Yinghuangia sp. YIM S09857. The sequence goes on from NZ_JBPKBH010000015.1 coordinate 71,822, forward strand.
CCTCCTGAACCACTGGTGCCGGAAGCCGATCATCGCCGCGGTCAACGGCCAGTGCATGGGCGGGGGTTGCGAAATGCTCCAGCAGACCGACATCCGCATCGCCGAGGAACACGCCACCTTCGCCGTCCCGGAGGTCAGGCGCGGCCTCATCGCCGGCGCCGGCTCGACCATGCGCCTGAAACGGCAGATTCCGTACGCCGTGGCGATGGACATGCTCCTCACCGGACGGGTGCTGTCCGCGGACGAAGCCCTGCGGTGGGGCCTGGTCAGCCACCTGGTGCCGCGCGGTGAGGCGCTTGCCAAGGCTCGTGAGATCGCCGCGGTGATCTGCGCCAACGGGCCGTTGGCCGTCAACGCCAGCAAAGCGTCGTCGGTCGAGACGGGGTGGCTCCCGGAGGCCGAGGCCCGGCCGATCGAGAGTTCGCACGTCGGCCCGGTGACGCGCTCGCGCGACGCCAGAGAGGGGATGCGGGCGTTCGCCGAGAAACGGCCTGCCAGGTTCGAGGGCCGCTGAACCACCCGCCACCCGGCATGTCACCGCATCTCACCGGCGTGCGGGTCTCGGCCCGGGCAGTTGCGGTTGCGCGCCGGGAGATCCCTTGAGGTCAACTGTCACCAGAGGAAACAGGAGCGAGGGGCCGATGAACGAATCTCATCAGGCATACGCGGAACTGGCAGCCGCGAGTCGACACGAAACAGGTGTCGGCGGCGCGTTGATCTCGATGGTCGAACCTCACCAGGGGACCGAGTACGTTTACAACCGCTGGTACGAGGACGATCACTTCTACGCCGGCGCGCTGTACATGCCGTGGATGTTCGCGGGCCGGCGTTTCGTGGCGACACGCGAACTCCAGTTGCTGCGCTATCCCGACCCCTCACCCATTGCGGAGCCCCTGACCGCCGGGTGCTACCTCCATCTGTACTGGATCACCCCAGGGCACGTCGACGACCACATCCGATGGTCGGTGGCCACCAATCAGGTCCTGCGGGCCGCGGATCGTATCCACCTCGAACGCCGCCACGTGTTCACGGCGTTCCAGGATTTCGGGGGATCGTGGCGGCGAGACGTCCGGGGCCCTCGCGACTTCCATGCCCTCGATCACCCCTACGCGGGCGTCGTGATGGAGGTGCTCGACGCGCCCGAGGGCGGCACGCGAGCCGACCTCGACGCGTACCTCCGTGAGGAATACCTGCCCTGGGTCCATCGCACGCCCGAGAACCCCATCGGGCAGTCGGTCTGGTTCGCCCCTCGCCCGCTGCCTGCCGACAAGCAGCCGGACGTCGCCGACATACCGGGCCTGGAACGCCGTCTGACGCTGCTGCATTTCCTCGACGTGGCACCGCAGACGTGCTGGGGACGACGCTTTGCGGGCAACGGCGAACGGGCCGAAGCCGGGGGTCGGGCCCACGTGCGGTTCGCGGCGCCGTTCATCCCGGTCGTCCCAGGCACCGATCGATACACGGACGAGCTCCGATGAGCCCACCCCAGGCCCCTTGCGGCGCAACGCGCGACCGACCTCCGAGGCTCACCCCCGGGGCCAGTCGACCTCCCGCTTCTCCAGGAAGGCACGCATGCCCTCGACCATTTCGGGAGTGCCGATGGAACGGCGGAACATCTCCTGATCGGCCACGGGCAGCCGTTGGTTCATGTCCCGCTTGACGGCCGCCCGGGCCCGGGGCCCGGTCAGGCCGATGGCGGCCAGGGCCCGGTCGGTGGCCGCGTCCAGGTCGTCGTGCGGAACGACCTTGCCCACCAAGCCCATTGCGGCGGCCTCGGCGGCGTCGAACTCCTCGGCCGTGAAGTACAGGTACCTGGCGCGGTTGAGCCCCACAACCGCGGCCAGGCGCGAGGACATCGCCGCGTCGGGGATGCCCCGGAGCAGTTCGGGCACTCGGAAGCGGGCGCGGTCGGACGCGATGACCACATCGCAGTGCAGGATCAAGTCCATGCCTCCTGCGATGCACAGGCCGTTGACCTTCGCGACCCAGAGCTTGGAGCAGCGCTCGATGTGACGGAAAGGGAAGTGGTCCGTCGGGTCCCATTCGGTGGCGAGGCCTTCGCGGTCTTCGGCTCTGCCGCCCATGTCCCCGCCGGCGCCGAACCAGCGGTCGGTGCCGGTGAGGCACACGGCGTCGAGCCAGGGCTGCTCGTCCGCCCAGATCGCGGCCCGCTTCAGACCTCGGTACATGTCCTGGGTGAACGCGTTGCGGCGCTCGGCGCGGTCGACACGAAGGTGCAGTACGCGGCCTCGGATCTGCGGCACGAGGTACTGGCTGCCCAGGTCGGGGGCCGAGGTGGGCTCGGGTGCGAGGTTGTCGGCGCTCATGGCGCGAGTCCGTAGAGCTTGTCGGCGGTACCCGAGAGGACCTTGACGGTCACCTCGTCCGGAAGACCCGCGAAGACCCGCTCGGCGTAGTCCCTCGGGCGCTGCGCCTTGGTGCGTGGTCCGGGGTGCTGGCACGTGGGATGCGGGTAGTCCGTCTCGAACAGGATGTTGTCGGGGTAGAGGTTGATGGCGTCGCGCGCGACCTGGTTCTCGAACCAGAAGCAGCCGTAGATCTGCCGCCGGAAGTATTCCGACGGCAGTAGGTCGTATTCGGGGTGCTCGTCGAGCACTCCGCCGTTGGTCCACTGCCAGTCGAACGTCTCCAGCGCGCCCGGGATCCAGCCCACGCCCGACTCGACCGAGATGAAGTTCAGGTCGGGGAAGCGGTGGCACACGCCGCCGAAGACGAGGTCGGCGACGCACCTCATGTTGTCCATGAAGATCTGCGACGACGTCTTCGCGAAGTGCGTCATCCAGCCCATGCCGGCGGTGTCGACGTACTGGGTGCCCATAGAGCCGCCGCCGACGTGGAAGTTCACCGGCACGCCGGCCTCTTGCGCGGCCGCCCAGATCGGATCCCAGTGTCGGTGGGCCAGTGGGGGCTGACCGTAGTCCTGGGGCTGGTTGCAGAAGTTGATCGCCCGGTGGCCGTTGCCGAGGCAGCGCTGCATCTCCTCGATGGCCAGGTCGACGTCCCAGAAGGGCAACGCGGTGATCGCGATCAGCCGGTCGGGGGCTGCGGAGCACCAATCGGTCAGGAAGTCGTTGTAGGCGCGCACGCACTGGGTGACGAGTTCGCGGTCGCCCAGGTTCAGGAAGTAGCCGTTCCCGAATCCGCCCACGTTCGGGTAGAGCACCTGTACGTCGATGCCCTCGGCGTCCATGAAGGCCAGGCGCGCCTTCGCGTCGTACATCGCCGGCGCGATGTCGGCGTAGGTCTCCGGGACCGAGGCCGGCATGACGCCGTCGTGGCCGGCCATGGAGTAGAACCCGGGCGAGCCGATGCGGTTGCCGCCGGCCATCCAGGTGTCCCGTCCGTCGATGCGCTCGATGTGCGGGACGTCGTCGTGCCGGGACGCCGGCACGCGCGCGGTCCACACGTCCGGTGGCTCGGTCAGGTGAGTGTCGACGTCCACCACACGGGTGCGGTCGAAGAGGTCTGTGGCCATGTTGCTGGACCTTCCATGGGTACGAGGAGGACTCGTGCAGGGCCGACTTGTCGGCCATGCGGAGCCGTGTCGTCGGTGGTGCGGGGAGGGGGCGGGAACGGTTTGCGGCGGCCGTGCCTTGGGATCACAGACCGCGTGGACGGGTGCCGACGATGCCGTCGCGTTCCAGAGCCGCCAGGTCTTCGTCGCTCAGGCCGAGGAGGCCGCAGAGGACGTCGCGGTTGTGCTGTCCGAGGGTGGGTGCGGGTGTGCGGATCCAGCGGTCCACGCCGGTCGCGCGCCACGGCAGGCCCGGGACGCCGTGCATGCCGACGACAGGGTGGTCCACGGCCTCGAAGTAGCCGCGCGCGACCAGTTGCGGACGCCGGTGCGCCAAGCGTGGATCGGCCGCTTCCGCAGCGGGCACCCCGGCGGCGTTCAACGCGGCGGCGGCGTCGGGGACTTCGCGCGTCGACGCCCACGCGCCGATCGCCTCGTCGATCCGGTCGTGCGCGCGTCGTCGTCCGTCCTGGGACGCGAGGGCGGGATCCGCGGCCAGTTCGGGGCGGCCGATGACCCGGCACAATGCCTGCCACTGTGTCGAGTCGGCGGCCGCGACAGCGAGCCAACGGTCGACGCCGGCGCAGGCGTAGACGCCTTGCGGAGCGGCGGCCGGACCGCGATTGCCGTCGCGTCCCACCACGTTGCCGTAGGCGGTCCATTCGAGGACGGGCTCGGCGGCGATCGCCAGGGCGGCCTCGAACATCGGGGCTTCCACCTGACAGCCCACGCCGGTGCGGTCGCGTCTGGCCAGCGCTACCAACGCGGCAAAGGCCGCGTGCATACCGCCATTTGGATCGCACGGGCCCCGCTGGATACGTGGCTGGTCGTCGGAGTGGCCGGTCAGCCAGGCCAATCCGGTGACCTGTTCCATGGTCTGCGCGAATCCCGGGCGGTCCCGCCACGGTCCGTCGAGGCCGAAGGCGGGCATGCGCACCATGACCGCGCGAGGGTTCGCCGCGTGAATCGCGTCCCAGCCGAGGCCGAACGCGTCGAGCACGCGCGGCGTGAAGTTCTCCACCACCAGATCGGCGTGCTCGACCAGGCGCAGCAGGAGGTCTCGGCCGCGGGGCCGGTTCAGATCGAGGGTCAGCCCTCGCTTGTTGGTGTTGGCGGCAAGGAAGATGGAGCTGTACTCCCACCAGGCGCCCCGGTCGGCGAACATACCCCCGGTCATCCGCATGCCGTCGGGACGTCCGGTGGACTCGACGTGGATGACGTCCGCGCCCAGTGCGGCGAACAGCCCGGTGGCGGAGGGTCCGGCCCACCACGCGGTGAGGTCGACGACCCGCAGGCCGGCGAGCGGCGGGGTGTGTCGGCCGGACGGCGAGGGGCGAGGGGCTCGTACCGGTCCGGGCTCGTCGTTGTGCGAGCCTGCCGCCGGCGCACGCTGTTTGGGCGGCTCGGGTGCGAGGTTGATGGTCCACGGACGGCGCGGCATGCGGAAATCGCCCGACGGGGCGTCCACGAGCACGCCGCGGGCCAGGACATGGTCCAACTCCGTCACCGAGCGGCCGTCACACACCGGGGCCACCGGGACGCGCAACTCGACGGCCCGCTCGGTGATCTCGGCCGTGGTGTGGCGCGTGGTCCATTCCCGGACCATCGAGTTCCACTCGGCCGCCCTGGCGACTCGTGTCTGCAATGAGGCCCAGGAGCCCTCCGTGATCAGGTCCGGGCGTTCGATGAGGAGGCAGAAGGATTCGAACTGCTGCCGGGAGTTGGTGTTGAAACCGACCCATCCGTCGGCTGTGGGTTCGATCGACGGCAGCTCGACGTTCCGGGCGGGCTTCGCCGGATCCAGCGGCGGTCGTCCCGACAGGGAGTACATCAAGTCCGTGTGCAGCGTCCCGGTCATGTTCGCCACTTCGCACAGCGATACATCGATCAAGTCGCCGTCCCCGGTGGTGCGTTGGCGGCGATGCGCCGCCAAGGCCGCGGCGGCCGCACACGCACCCGCCAGCCATTCGACCACTCGCGCGCTCAACTGGAGCGGCGGGCGGTCGGGTGTACCGCGAACGGCGATCGCGCCGCCTTCGGCCTGGGCGGTGAACTCGGTGCCCGGGCGTTCGGCGTCCGGCCCCGTGAGTCCGAACGGTGTCACGGAAACCACGATCAAGTCCCGGTGCTCACCGGCCAGTTCCGCTGCGGACCCGAGAATTGCCGGGCTGTCGGTGAGGACCATGTCGGACGCGGCCGCGAGTTCGGCGACCCGGGCCCGGTCCGCGTCGACGGCCGTGACCGAACGATGTCCGTGGCGCAGATAGCGGAACAGCGCCCCGTCCCCGTCGTGCTCCGGACGGAGTTCGCGACCCCAGGCCCATCGGCGCATGTCCGTGCCGTTCGGCGGCTCGACGAGGGTGACATCGGCGCCCGCGTCCGCCAGGAGTTTGGCGCAGTACGCCCCCGCCAGGCCCTTGGACAGATCGAGCACCACGAGCTGTTCGAGTTCGCTCATGGCGGGGACCGTACCATCGGTCCACGATGCGAACCAGTGCATGACGTAGTCCAATTTTCGGCTGTGACCTGTCGGCCGGCATCGGGCGAACGCCCTTGGAACCATGGGCGGAAGCCGGCGGACGACCTGCGGCGTGGCACGGCGGGGAGCCTCACGGGCGATCTCGCCGAGCCTGCCCTGGGAATGCACTGAACGCGGCTCCGTCGTGCCCGAGCACGTGCCGAACGCGGTCGGCGGTCGCCCCACGGGGTGTGGATTCGAGCGTGGGAACATGGCCGCATGAAGAGCGTGCGCACCGCGATCCGGGTGTTCGAGAGCGTCGCGGCCAGGCAGCCGATCGGCCTGTCGGAGCTGTCACGTCACCTCGGCGTGCCCAAGGCATCCGTCCAGCGTGCGTTGGACACGCTGTATCAGGCCGGCTGGCTTCGCCGTGACGCGTCCGACCCCGGCCGCTGGTTCGTCTCCGCCCGGTTCGCCGTCCTGGCCGACACGGCCCCTGTGATCGTCGCCGCGCGCGAGGCCGCCCGCCCGCACCTGTGGGCGCTGCGCGAGGAAACGGGACTGCCCACCGGCCTGTTCGTCCTCGACGGCAGCCACATGGCCTACGTTGCGGGGGCCGGCGACGCCACCGACGTCCGTGCGATCGAACTCACGCACGGTCCGCTGCCCGTCCATGTCAGCGCCGCAGGCCGGGCGATCCTGAGCCGACTCCCCGCGCGCACCCGGCGCGAGGTACTGGACCGCTCGCTGCGCCGGTACACCGACGCTTCCCTCACCGACCCGGAGTCGGTACTGGACGCGGTGGCCCGGGTGGAGCGGGACGGCTACGCCATCGTCGTCGGGGAGTTCCGCGAGGACACCACCACGGTTTCGGCGCCCATCCTGGACCGATATGGCATGCCCGTCGCGGCCGTCACGCTCTTCGCCGTGGAGGACCGCGTTGCACGCGTGGTGGCCGCAGACGCAGGTGCCCAGGTCCTGGCGTGTGCCCGAGCCATCAGTGACGAACTGGCCGTGTCCGCGGTGGCTTGCCTGGCCGACGCGGGATCCACGCTCCAAAAGGTGGGATCGGCGCCTGCCGACCACGGATCGGAGCGCGTCGAACTGCACGGAGTCGCACGCCTTCCCTGAATGTCGAGGCACTGCGGGCCGGCGGCAGGTTTCGCATCGTCGCACCCGACGAGTCAGACGCCGTCGGACGGACTGATCACCTTGGATCCGCTGTTCCGGGGCATTGACCCCGCACTGGTGTGGGAGGGCCTCGAACCGTTGGAGCGGCGCGTCCTGCCCGCCCTGCGCGCGGCGGAGCTCTCAGCGAGTCGCAAGCCGCGGCCTGCCTCTGCGAGTGCCTCCCGCCGGGGCCGACCGTCTACGCGGCTTACGTGGTTGTTGTTCCTGCCGGAAGGCGTGATTCCCGCGCCAGATTGGTCGGGGCACACCTGCTTCATGCCCTGGGCGCCGGTGGCGAAGAGCGCGTCCGGCGGTGCGGGACCACCCTCGGGTGCGGGCGCCCGCGAGGCTCGCGGACCCCGGGGACGGCCGTTCCTGTCTGCGGCGGCCGGTGTTAGCCTCGGCCCGCCCCGGCCTGAGGTCCCGTGACCGGGTGCCCGAGAGCGCCGGGAGCAAGAACATGTCAGACAAAGTGGTCCGGATCGGCGGAGCGACCGCCTTCGCGTCGGACAGCACGCTCTCCGTGCCGCAACTGCTGGGTGTCGAGGACCTCGACTACCTGGTGTTCGACTACCTGGCCGAGGGGTCGATGGGCCTCATGGGCCGTGCGGCCAAGGCGGACCCGTCGGCAGGGTTCGGCACCGACTTCGTCGACGTCCACGTCGGCCCGTACCTGGCGGAGATCCTGGGCCGGGGGATTCGCGTCGTCGCGAACGCCGGCGGGCTCAACCCGGACGGGCTCGCCGAGGCGCTGGCCGCGCACGCGAAGGAGGCCGGCCTGGCGCCGCGGATCGGCGTGGTCGGCGGGGACGACCTGCGTGAACGCGTCGAGGAGTTCCGCTCGGGCGGGATCACGGACATGTTCTCCGGCGCGGCCTTCCCCGACCGTGTGCTGAGCGCAAACGCCTACCTGGGCGCGTTCCCGATCGCCCGGCTGCTCGACGAGGGCGCCGACATCGTGGTCACCGGGCGCGTCGTGGACAGCGCCGTCGTGCTCGGGCCGCTGATCCACGAGTTCGGCTGGGGCGAGGACGACTTCGACCTGCTGGCCGCCGGCACGACGACCGGGCATCTGCTGGAGTGCGGCGCCCAGGTCACCGGCGGCACGTTCACCGACTGGCGGGACGTCCCGGACTGGGCGGGCATCGGTTTTCCGGTGGGGGAGTGCCGGGCGGACGGAAGCGTCGTCGTCACCAAACCGGCCGGCACCGGCGGCCTGGTGAGCATCGGAACGGTCGCCGAGCAGCTCCTGTACGAGGTGGCGGACCCGCAGGCATACTACGTCCCGGACGTCACCTGCGACTTCAGCACCGTGCGTCTCGAACAGGCGGGCCCGGACCGGGTCCTCGTCACCGGAGCCACGGGCCGTCCTCCGACCGACACCTACAAGGTGTGCGTCACCCACGACACAGGCTGGCGCGGCGTCGTCTACCAGCCGGTCTGCGGGATCGACGCCGGAGCGAAGGCGGCCCGCCAGGCGCGGGAGCTCTTCGAGCGCGGCCGACGCCTGCTGGCCTCCCGCGACCTGCCCGCCTTCCGGGCCACACACTTCGTGGCCATCGGCGAGGAGGCCGGGTACGGCGCGAGGGCCAGGACGGCACCGTCCCGAGAGGTCGTCGCCAAGGTCGTCGTCGAGCACGACGACCGGCTGCCGGTCGAGCTGTTCATGCGCGAGCAGCGGATGGCGATCTCCGGCATGGCGCAGGGCACGTCGATCAGCCTGGCCGCCCAGGTGACACCGACGGCCGGGCTCTTCTCGTTCCTGATCGACAAGGCCGAGGTCGCCCCGCGGATCACCCTGGACGGCCGTGACCTGCCCGCGACCGGTTCGCGCCGCGGCGCGTTCGCGCCGGGCGACCTGGTCCGCCCGGGCGCGCCGGCACCGGTCGGCGAACCCGCGGCCGCCGTCCCGCTGATCGCCCTGGCCTGGGGGCGCAGCGGCGACAAGGGCGAGCTGTTCAACATCGGCGTGATCGCCCGCCGCCCCGAATACCTGCCCCACATTCGGGCGGCGCTGCACCCGGCGGCGGTTGCCGCGTGGTTCGAGCACCTCTTCGACGGCGCCGAACCCCGCGTCGAACGCTTCGACCTCCCGGGCGTGCACGCCCTCAACCTCGTACTCCACGGGGCCCTGCCCGGCGGCATCAACGCCTCGCCCCGGCTGGACCCGGTCGCGAAGACCATGGCGCAGCAGCTCATGGAGTTCCCCGTCCCGGTCACCGCCGAGGTCGCGGCGGCCGTGGGCTGAACCGCGCTCGGCTCGGCAACGAGCAGTTCCGGTCTGCTCCTTGCGGTGCCTCGACCGTCATGTGACCGTGTCATAGAACTCGCCGAACCCGACCGGAGAAGCAGAGGAGTACGTGTGGATCTCGCTGAGTTGATCGCGCGCGAGGAGATCAAAGACGTCGTCAAGCGCCTCGCTCGTGGCACGGACCGCCTCGACGAGGGCCTGATGGCGTCCTGCTACCACCCGGACGGCTTCGACGACCACAATTCGTTTCGAGGATCCGGCACCGAGTTCGCGAAGTGGGTCTGCGAGGTGCTCCCGCACTTCGACGCCACTCACCACTTCATCGCCGATCCGTACATCCGGCTAGACGGCGACGTTGCACAGGTGGACACGTACTGCGAGGCCCACCACATCCGCGCCGACAGCGACATGATCCTGGCGCTGCGCTACGTCGACCGCTTCGAGCGTCGCGGCGGCCGGTGGCTCATCGCCAAGCGGGTCTGCGCCTTCGACTGGACGTACACGGTCCCGATCGCAGACTTGCCGCGCTTTCGCTTCGGGGACGACTTCACAGTCGGCCGACGCGATCGCACGGACATCACCTACACCAAGATCTGAGTCCGCACCGCCGACAGCCGTCGGCGACTGTCATGGCGAGTGCGTGGCGGCGACCCGCAGCTCGACCGGATCGACATCCAGTACGTGCTTGGTCAGGTGCGGCAACAACCCGCCCTGGACCGTCAGTTGCAGAACCTCCGAACGGGCGCGCCCGACGGGCAACGTGATCAACTGCTCGTCCGTCTTCGCTCCGGCGGTTCACCGAGGCCGGCTGCTCGGAACCGGCCTCGGTGGTCATCTCCGGCGTTTCCTTGTTCATCGGAACTGCGGTTGATCAGACCCGCCCGGTCAGCGGGCGAGGTGTCCGCGGAAGAAGTCGGTCATGAGGGTCTGGGTGTTTGCGAACTCCTTGCCGTAGACGGTGAAGTGACCGCCCGGGAGGGTGGCGAGGCGCTTGGGGTGGAGGGCCCGTTCGTACGCGGCGAAGGCCAGGTCGCTGTGCGTGAGGATGTCGTGCTGAGCCACGACCATGAGGAGCGGCGTCGGGGAGATGCGCGCGATGTAGTCGACCGGCTCGTAGGCGGAGAGGAGTTCGACGGAGCGGACGGTGACCTCGTTGCGCCACGTGGCCAGGCGCTCGGGTTCGATGGTCTGGTACCAGGCGTACGTCTCCCGGTCCGCGAGCGCCGCCATCTGCCCCGGTTCCTCGGTTATCAGCGGGATCAGGCCGGGCTCGGCGCCCTGGAAACGCGCCAGGCGGTCGGCCGCGAACATCTCGCGCACGCCCTGTAGCGCCTCGGAGTTGATGAAGCGCGAGAGGCTGGTTCCGCCGCTGATCACCGGGACCTGCGCGTACACGGCCTTGACGCGCCGGTCGATCGCCCCGACGACCAGTACGTGCCCCCCGGAGTAGCTGGTGCCGAACACGCCGATGCGGTCGTGGGCCACCTCGGGGCGCGTGTGGAGGTACGTGATCGCGTTCCGGTAACCGGCTATCTGGGCCCACGGGTCGATCTCCTGGCGCGGCAGGCCGTCGCTGGCACCGAAGTTCGGGTGGTCGTACAACAGGGCGGCGAAGCCGGCCGCCGCGAGGGATTCGGCGACGAGGTCGGTGTACTGCTCTTTGACCGCGCCGAATCCGTGGGTCAGGACGACTGCCGGGAACGGGGCGGCGCCTTCCGGGAGGTAGAGCCAGCCCCGCAGGGTGGTGCCGTCGCTCTCGAACGCGATGTCTTCGCGCATGGTGTGGCTCCTTCGGGTCCTGGGTTTTCGGGTCCTGGGTGTTCGAGTCCTGGGTGTTCGAGTCCTGAATGCCGAACGCGGTGGAGGCGCAACGAGAACCAGACGCTCTTGCCGTCGACTGACGGGTGCCAGCCCCAGGAGTGGGCGAGTGCGGCGACGACGGCGAGGCCCCGTCCCGACTCGTGGGCTGCGGCGTGCCGGTCGCCCGGTCGTGGCGGCAGGTGGCTGGTGTCGTCGACGAGTACGGTGCAGGTCCGGGCCCGCGGGTCGTGCAGGAAGCGGACGCCGATCCTGGTGCCGGGTGCGTACCTGAGCGCATTCGTGAACAGTTCGGTGGCCAGCAGGACGGCGTCGTCGAGGACGCCGTCCGTGGCCCCGAGACGGCCCAGTCGGTCGCGGACGAATGCCCGGACGTCGGAGGCCAGGCTGCCGTCCGCGGGCACCCTGAGCTCGGCGAGCAGCCGACCCTCCGGCGCTGCGATTGCCGGCTCGGTCAACTCCGGAGTGGTCCCCTCCGGCGTGTGGGTCGCGTCCGGTGCGCGGGCGGCGGTCGTGGTACGGGCGTGTCCGTCGGCCGCCGCGGATGAGCAGGGCAGGTTCACGGGGGATCTCCGGGGAGCTGTGGACGAATGGCCCCGAGTGCATCGACTGCCGGCCGCGTGCGGTCTGTCGCGGCCGACCTGAACACCACTCAGACTAACGCTAGTATTCTTGTATTAACAGCCCCTGATTGTGGCGGCCCCGCGGCCCGGGGTGGTGGCACCAGGGCCGCGCGGCCAGGGACAGTAGCCTGGCCGTCCGGGATCATCGTCGAGTCGGAGCGTCGTGAGCGAGACTGCGAACACACACGGTTCCCGCCGCCCCGGCGGCCGGACCGCGCGGACCCGTGAAGCAGTCCTGGACGCCGTGTCCGTCGAACTCGGAGAAGCCGGCTACGCGGGACTGACGATGGAGAACGTCGCGCGTCGCTCGGGCGTGCACGTGACCACGGTCTACCGGCGCTGGCGCAGCGTCGAAGGCCTGGTCGTCGACCTGTTGACCAGGCTCGGGACCACGCAACTGCCCTTCCCCGACACCGGGGCCCTGGGCGACGACCTCCGCGACTTCGCACGATCGATCGTCGCCCTGTACGAAAGCAACGCCACCGTTCGCGCGCTGATCGAAACGGTCGTCGCGGCGGCCACCAAGAACCCGCGGGCGAGTGAAGCGCTGCACGACTTCTTCGCCGACCGCAACCAGCGCGCCGCCGTGATCGTCGAACGAGCGGTCGCCCGCGGCGAACTCGCCCGCGACACCGACGGCGTCGAGGTCATCTCCGCGCTGGCCGCGCCCATCTACTACCGCATGCTCGTGTCGCGCAGGAAGATCGACACGGCACTCGCCGACCGTGCGGCGCGGGCAACGTACACAGCCGCCGTGAACGGCGCCTACCGCACCGAAACCTGAGGCTTGACCCGTAAGTGAGCTTGAGGTGCGTAGGACGGCCTGCCCATCACGCAGCCGTCCATCAGCACCTTCGCCCGACTGCGCGGAAGGACCGACGCTCCTGCTGTCGGCCGGCACGCGCACGGCCGCGTCGAACAACACAGCCGCAGACCCGGACCGCGAACTCCCCGTGCCTCCGCCGCCGCTCGGGACCCGCCTTCCGGACAGGGCTCGGATCGCAGCCGGTTGTCGGTCGTCCGGTGCGGGCGGGGCGGTGGTGCGGCCGCCGAACCCCGGTCGTCCGTTCGCCCGTTCGTCGACGGGGACGGCGCGTCGGCGTCGTCCTTGGCGCCGTCCGAAAAATGAGGCCGTGCCGAGCGGCGCATGACCGTGACGCCTTCGTCGGGGGCGTGGTTGTCGTGGTCGTCACCGGACGGCCCGATCCGGCAGTGAGCGGAGTCTCCGATGACGCCTCCTGGGTGGAGCGGGTCGTCGCCGTCACAGGAGGGGAGCCTCAGCGGCCCCAGTACCGTCGACGCGGCCTCCGTCGAGCGGCGCTCGGGGTTGCGGCAGCCCTGGCGGTCCTCTGCCACGCGAAGGTGTGGCAGTCGGCGTGATGGATCGTCAGATCAGGAGCAGAGTCTTGCCCAGGGCGGTCCGGTTCTCGATCGCGGCGTGGGCGTCGGCGGCTTGTTCCAGCGGGAACGTCTGCCCGATGACCGGCCGGACGATACCGGCGGCGGCCTGGGCCATCATCTGCTCCGCCCACCGCGCCACGTTCGGCCGGAAGTCGAAGAGCTGCTCGACACCCAGGACGTCGACGCCCCTGGCACGAGCCTCGTCGGAGTCGATGACGCTGACCTCGCCGCTGGACGCGCCGTGCACGGAGAACCGGCCTCCCCGGGCGGTCACCTGGAACGCGGCCCGCCCGATCGGTCCGCCGACGCCGTCGAACACCACGTCGGGGCCCGCACCGCCGGTCAGTTCGCGGACCTGATCGGTCCAGTCCGGTGCGGAGTAGTCCACGGCCGCCTCGGCGCCCAGTTCCCGGACCAGTTCGAGCTTGCGGGTGCCGCGCGCGGCGCCGATGACCCGGGCGCCTGCCGCACGGGCGAGCTGCACCAGCAGGCTGCCCACCCCACCGGCCGCCGCCTCGACCAGCACCCAGTCGCCACGCTTGATTCCGGCGTTCTCGACCAGCCCCTGGGCGGTGCTGCCGTCGCTGTGGAGGGCGATCGCCTCGGGCAGGTCCAGTCCGTCCGGCACCGGGAACAGCCCTTCGACGTCGGCGACCGCCCTTTCGGCGAAACCCCCGGTATCCCCGGTGGAGGCGACCACCCGCCGCCCGAGCCAGGCCGGGTCCACCTGCGCGCCGACCGAGGCCACCCGGCCGGCCACCAGGGAACCGGGCACGTACGGCAGCGACGGCTGCGCGTGCCACTTGTCGACGCCACGCCGGATCTGGGTCTCGACGAACGTCATGCCGGCGACCGCCACGTCGACCACGACCTGATCCTCCCCGGCCACCGGGGCAGGCGCCTCACCCAAGACCAGTTCCTCCGGCCCACCGAACCGCTTCACCTGAACAACCCGCATGGCGCCCGCCCCTGTCCGTTCCACCGCCGTATCCACTCGAACACGGCGGATCCCGATCATGCGACGTGAACCCGACTTCAAGTCAAATCCGTAATCCCAAATCGCGAGGTGACAAGACACCCTCACGCAGTCGCAGTCGCAGTCGCTGCCGCCGGGCGGCGTCGAGCCGTGCGGGCAGCAGGTCGCCGCCCCCTGCCGGGCTCGGACCCGGTCGGCGAAGCGGTGTCCGGTAGCCCGCAATCGATTGCACGCCTGATCGACTGTCCGAGTACACCTCAATGTCCCCACGCATGGACGAGTGAACGAGGACGGATGTCTGGTGCGCCGTGGTTCTTCCCCCACAAGTTCCCGAAACTCGGCCAGGCCGAGTAAGGAACTCGGCGCGGCGGTGATGTCGGTGGTCGAAGGGTGGCGAACGCGAACCTGGAAAGACGGGCCCGCCACCTCCTAATGGGGTTGTCAAGCCGCTGATATGACCGGGAGTTCGCGTTGGTAGCACCGTCCGTCACGGATCAGCGCCCACAGGACGTTGACGCGTCGCCGGGCGAGCGCGACCACGGCCTGCGTGTGGCGTTTGCCCTCGGCGCGCTTGCGTTCGTAGAAGCGCCGGGATGCTTCGCAGTTGCGGATGCTGATCAGCGCGGAGGTGTAGAACACCCGTTGCAGGCCCCGGTGGTAGCGCCGGGGCCTGTGCAGGTTGCCGCTGACGCCGCCGGAATCCCGAGGGACCGGGGCGACGCCCGCGAAACTCGCCAGCCGGTCGGCGGTGACATAGCGGCTCAGGTCGCCGGCGGTGGCGGCGAGGAACTCGGCGCCGAGCAGCGGGCCGATGCCGGGCAGGCTGGAGATCACCTCAGCGAGTTCGTGGTCGCGAAACCGAGCCGCAATGAGCTTGTCGATCTCGGCGATCTGCTCGTTGAGGCCCATCACCTCCTTGGCCAGGGTGTGGACCACCTGCGCGGCGATCTTCTCCCCAGGGACGGCGGTGTGCTGGCGTTCGGCGGCGGCCAGCGCGACGGCGGCCAGGTCCTCGGCGCTGCGGACTTTGCGGTTGCCGAGCCAGGTAGCCAGGCGCCTGCGGCCGGCCCGGCGGATTGCAGCCGGCGTCTGGTAGCCGGTCAGCAGGACCAGCGGACCGACGTTGCCCAGGTCCACGGCGCGTTCCAACGCCGGGAAGATTCCGGAGAGTTGGCCGCGCAGCCGGTTGATCCGGCGGGTGCGGTCCGCGACCAGGTCGGACCGGCGGTCGGTGAGGATCCGCAGTTCGACGGTGTGTTCGTCGTCCGGCCGCAGCACGGTCAGATCGCGGCGCATGCGGGCCTGGTCGGCGATGACGGTCGCGTCCTTCGCGTCGGTCTTGCCCGTGCCGCGGTAGCCGGCAGCCGCGCGGTTGACCGCCAGACCGGGTATGTAGACGAGGTGCTGGCCGTGGTTGAGCAGCACGTTGACCCACAGCGCGGCCATGCCGTCGGCGACGTCGACCGCCCAGACGACGTCCTCGCCGAGCGTTATCACGTCCGCCAGCAGCGCCAGCAGTTCGGGCTCGTCGTTCGCGACCCGGCGCGAGAGCAGCCGCCCGCCGTCGGCGTCCAGCACCACGCAGTGGTGATGCGTCTTGCCGATGTCCGTCCCCGCCCAGATCCGGGCCACGCGTTCCTCCGGTCGTTCGACGTGTGCTGTTCGTCCCGGACGACCTCGCCAGCGTGGTCCTACTCAGCGATACCCCCGAAGAGGCCCGCAGCTCCTAATCAGCAGCCGAGTCGTCGTGAGACACCGGGCGGCCAGGTGGCGGGAACCATCGAGGGCAACCGGCTGAAAGCCATGCCCGGTGTCTCTGGGCCCCACGACCATACGACTGGCCCTGATCAACCCGATCAACAACGTAGGACCGGCTGATAGAGCGTCAGGACGTCCACACGAGCGCGGGCACACACGACGGCATGCGAATCGTCACCCGCACCGCCGTCGCGCCGTCAACTCTCTGTCGCGACTCCACACAACCTGAGCCAGAACCCGAGTTTCGGGGGCGATTGTGCAACGGTTCGGGAGGGGCGCGAGTGCTCGGCGGGTGTTGAGTGTTCGCGGGTTGACGGCGCTCGCGGGGTGGTCAGGTGGCAGCGCCGAGGATGCGGGCGAGTTGGTGGCTCTGCCGGGCGGTGATGCCGCCGTGTGCGATCGGGACGGTTCGCGCGCAGTCAGGGCCGTCGCAGATGAGGACGCCGGTGCCGTGCTGCGGATCGACGGTCCAGGCAGCGGGGCCGAAGTAGGGGCTTTCCAGGGCGAGTTCGGTGAGGACCGGGACGGCGGCGGGCATGGCCCCGTGTGCGGCGAACGCGTCCGCGATGAGGGGGGCGGCTCGGCCGTGCGGTGTGTCCTCGTCACCGAGGATCGGCAAGAGGAGCAGTAGGCGAACAGTAGGGGACAACGGGGCCTCAGGTGCCGTGGAGGCGACGACTGAGTGGAGTTCCGTCCAGGCCAGTCCAGGGCCGCTGGCGTCGGCGCCGATGGTGGCGAGGAAACCGGGGCGGCTCCATGTGGGGTGGACGACGGTGTAGTCGACGCTGTTGTCGCGTTCGTCGCCGAGGTCCAGGTTGGTGATGTGGATCTCGATGGCGTGCCGGTCGGCGAGACCGAGCGTGAGCAGGTGGTGGCTGTCGCCGCCGAACAGCGTGGATGCGGCGTCGCGGACGTCGCCCGGGTTGGCGTCGAAGGCTTCGACCAGGTCGATTTCGGTTCCGAGGAACGGTTCCAGGTAGGCGGGCCAGAAACCGGGGTGGTCGATCAGGTGCTCGGCCGCGGTCCCCGGCGCGCAGGTGGTCTCCTCGGAGTGCATGGGTCCATCATCCGTGGCGCGCCGGGGACGACGGCCGCGGGGGCCCCTGGTGCGGCCGGGCGTCGGTTGAGGTCTTGGGCGCCCTCAGCCAGCGACGTCCAAGGTGACCTTGGTCCACCCCGGCCTGCGCCGGTCGAAGGCTTCGTACGCCTCGACGGCCGCCGGCATCGGCTCCTGCTGCGTGATGATGGTGGTCGGATCCATGGATCCCGCGGCGATCCGGCCCAACAAGGCCGGAACGTAACGGCGATGGTTGCAGTTGCCCGCCTTGACGGTGAGGTTGCGGTTCATCGCCTTCCCGATCGGGAAGTGGTCGAAGTTCATCGGGTACACGCCCACGATGCCGATGCTTCCGGCCTTTGCGGCCATGTCCACGGCCCAACGCAGCGCCTGGCTCGGGGCGTTGCCCTGCACCCACAGGTCGCCGTCCTCGTTCGTCTCCGGAGCGGCCTGCCTGCGTTCCGCGGCGAACTCCTCTTCGCTTCCGTCGTCGGCGCCGCCACCGGAGGACCCTGGGGCCGGACGCCGGGCATCCACGCCCACGGCGTCGACGATGCGGTCCGCGCCGATGCCGCCGGTCAGGTCTCTCACGGCGGCGACCGGGTCCTCCGTGGTGAAGTCGATGGTCTCGGCGTTCTGGAGACGGGCCGTGTCGAGGCGGTCGCGGTACCCGTCGACGATGAGGACGCGGCCCGCGCCCTGCACACGTGCCGACAGCGCCGCCAGTTGACCGACCGGGCCGGCGCCGAGCACCACGACGACGTCCCCGGGGGAGACTTCGGCGAGCCGCGCGCCGAACCATGCGGTGGGCAGGATGTCGCTGACCATCAGCGCCTGTTCGTCGCTGACGCCGGGCGGGATGGGCACAAGGTTGGTGTGCGCGTACGGCACCCGCGCGTACTCGGCCTGGAGTCCGTCGAACGGCCCGGTCGGTTCCGGCCCGCCGTAGAACGAGGTCCCCGCCGACGGCCCGTGGGGATTGGCCTCGTCACACTGCGCGTAATAGCCGGCCCGGCAGTAGACGCATCGGCCGCAGCCGATTGTCGAGGGGATCACCACGCGGTCGCCCACCTCGAAGTTGCGGACCTGCGACCCCAGGGCCTCGACGACGCCGACGGCCTCGTGACCGAGGACGGTACCCGGCTTCATCCCCGGCATGGTGCCCCTGATGAAGTGCAGGTCCGTGCCGCAGATCGCGCTTCCGGTGATGCGCACGACCGCGTCCTCGTCGCTCCGGAGCCCGGGATCCGGTACGTCCTCCAGCGCGATGTCGCCGACGCCGTGCCAAACGACTGCCTTCATGATCATCCTCTTCCGTGGTTCGCGGATGCGTGGACGTATCGAGCGGCCTCGTCCTTTTTCGTCTCCGGCGCCGCGCGGTCCGACCGACAGATCGGCGCCGCCCCGCCGGCGCGGCTGTCCGCCGGCGCGCGACTCAAACCGCGTGGCCCAAACCGCGTGGTCCAAACCGCGTGGCCCAAACCGCGTGGCCCAAACCGCGCGACCCAACCCAAACCGCGTGACCCGAACCGCGTGACCCGAAGAGGGCGCCGCGAAGCGTGGGCGGGCCCCGGCGCACCGGAATGTGAACGCCGACCGCCTCGCCGTCCCGAGGACTCGTCGCGTGAGGAGGCCCGGCCGGTGGTTGCGACGCGGGCTGCCGGACCCACGCAAGCAGATGGGCAATACGTCGTGACAACTTGCCGCTTGGCAAGCATGAATCCCTTGCAAAACCGGGATTCGATGCAACTTTCTGCATGCCATGCCTTGTCATTCGTCAATCTTCGACGTACGTTCGGTGCGCACCGCAGGCCCAGCCCGCGCCGCCGAGTGGGCACACTGGCAGGGGAGGAGGGGCGATGGCCGCACCGGCACCTGAGGACACGTACGACAAAGTCCTCGGCGCAGCCGTCGAACTGTTCGCCGAGCAGGGCTTCGCGGGTACGTCGCTCCAGGCGATCGCCGACCGGGTGGGCGTCACGAAGGCGGCGCTGTATTACCACTTCCGCACCAAGGACGAACTCCTCGACGCCCTGCTGCGCCCCGCGCTCAACGAGCTGGACCGCGTCCTGGACGCCGCGGAGCGCCGCAAGGGGCAGGCGGTGCGCCAGCGAGTCCTGTTCGAGGGGTACGTCGACTTCCTGCTCCGCCACCGCACCCTCGCCGTCGTCCTCGACCGCGACGTCTCCGTCGGCAGCCACCCGGCGATCCGGCCCCGGCTCGAATCGATCACCGTGCGCGTGCGCGGCATCCTCGACGACAGCGAACGGCCCGTCGAATTCCGGGTCGCCTCGACTGTCGCGATGGGCGGCATCTACTCCGCCGTTGCCGTGTTCCCACACCTCCCGGACGACGAACTCCGTTCCGTACTCCTCGACATCGTCCGGCGCCTGCTCACCCCGCGCGGCGGCAGAGCCGCCGCGTCCGGCGCCGACTGACACGACCTGCCCCACCCCGCAGGGCGAACCCGTCTCGTCCGCCCGGCGGCCGATCCGCCCGCGCCACCGCACGGCTCACCGCACCCCGTGGCAGCGCGACCTGCCGCGTGGCACCGCAGCACCGCCCCCAACCCGCCCAAGGAGGCCCCCATGACGTGTCCGGTCGCCCACGACGGCTTCGACCCGACCGACCCGGACCTGTACACCGAGCGTCTGCCGCTGGAGGAACTCGCGGAACTGCGCCGGACGGCCCCCGTCAAGTGGATCCCGCAGTCACCGCAGGTGTCCAACTTCGGTGACGACGGCTACTGGCTGGTCACCCGGCACGCGGACGTCAAGGAGATCTCCACCAAGCCGGAGCTGTACTCCGCGCACCGCAACAACGTGATCATCCGCTTCGCGGAGGGGATGGACCCCGGCGGCATCGACGCCGTCAAGGTGATGATGGTCAACATGGACCCGCCGGAGCACACCCGGCTGCGGTCGATCGTGCAGCGCGGCTTCACCCCGCGCGCCATCAACGCCCTCAAGGACGCGCTGGTCGACCGCGCCGCTCGGATCGTCCACGAGTCCGTCAAGAAGGGCGGCGGCGACTTCGTCACCGAGATCGCCTGCGAACTGCCGTTGCAGGCCATCGCCGAGCTGATCGGCATTCCCCAGGAGGACCGCGGCCGCATATTCGAGTGGTCCAACCAGATGATGGGCTACGACGACCCCGACTACGCCGTGGACCAGTCCGTCGGCCAGCAGGCCGCCGCCGAGGTCATGATGTACGCCATGGGCATGGCCGAGGCGCGCAAGGCATGCCCCGCGAACGACATCGTCTCCAAACTCGTCGCCGCCGAATCGGAGGGTTCGCTGGGCTCGGACGAGTTCGGCTACTTCGTCCTGCTGCTCGCCGTGGCCGGCAACGAGACCACGCGCAACGCGATCACCCACGGCATGGTCTCGTTCTTCGACAACCCGGAGCAGTGGGACCTCTACAAGGCGACGCGCCCGGAGACCACAGCCGACGAGATCATCCGCTGCTCGTCCCCGGTGATGTCCTTCCAGCGCACCGCGACCGCCGACACCGTTCTGGGCGGTCAGGAGATCAAGGAGGGCCAGCGCGTGGGGATGTTCTACAGCTCGGCGAACTACGACCCCGAAGTCTTCGCCGACCCGCACAAGTTCAACATCACCCGTGACCCCAACCCGCACCTCGGCTTCGGCGGCGGCGGCCCGCACTTCTGCCTCGGCGCGAGCCTCGCCCGCATGGAGATCAACCTGATGTTCGAGGCCATCGCCGACGCGATGCCCGACATCACCAAGGCCGCCGAACCCCGCCGCCTCCGCCACGCCTGGATCAACGGAATCAAGGAACTCCAGGTCAACTACGTCTGACGACGAAGCCGCCGGGCGACTGCGTCCGTCGCGGCCGAGCCGGTCCGCGGCCGCTTCCGACCGCGGGCCGGCTGTGGTCGTGGACCCCGCCCACGACCTGCCGCCGCGACACGTCCCCGAGTGGCGGCCGTGTCCGAGTGGCGGCCGTGTCCGGAGGCCGGACGCGTTTCGCGGGGGGTTGCCGCGGACAGCCGCCTGAGCGGGCACATCGCCGCCGCGAACGGAGGTCGGCCATGCCGCGGCAGAACGAACGGTACGAGTCGTACTGGATGGCGACCACCCGGCGCGGAGACCATCCGCCGCTCCGCGAGCCGCTGGACGTGGACGTGGCCGTCGTGGGCGGCGGCATCGCCGGCCTGTGCACTGCATGGGAACTGAGTCGCGCCGGGCAGCGGGTGGCCGTCCTCGAAGCGCTGCGCGTGGCCGAGTCCGTGACGGGCCACACCACCGGGAAGCTCACCTCGCTCCACGGGCTCCGGTATGCCCGTTTGATCCGCGAGGCCGGGCGCGAGACCGCACGTCTGTACGCCCGATCGCAGCAGGACGCCGTGGAGCACGTCGCCGCGACGGCCGATGAACTCGGCGTCCACTGCGACCTGGAGCGCGCGGCCGCATACGTGTACGCGGAATCGCCCGAGACGCGGGACGAGGTGCGCGCCGAGGCCGATGCCGCGCATGAGGCAGGACTGGATGCCGTCTACACCGAGGAGACGGACCTGCCGTTCCCGGTTCTCGGTGCGGTCCGGCTGCGCGATCAGGTGCAGTTCCACCCGCGCAAGTACCTCCTCGCCCTGGTGGCGGACATCCTGGCCCACGGCGGCCAGGTGTTCGAAGGCTCGCGTGTGGTCGCGCTCAGCGAAGGCGCGCCATGCCGCGTCACCACCGAGAGCGGCGTACAGGTCACCGCTCGCGATGTCGTCGTGGCCACCCACTACCCGGTCTTCGACCGCGCCCTGTTGTTCGCCCGACTGCGCCCCGTACGTGAGCTGGTGGTCGCCGGGCCGGTTCCCGCGAATGAGGCCCCCGACGGCATGTACGTCACCCCGGAAATGCGTACACGCTCAGTACGCAGCGCGCCGTCGTCGGAGGACGGGCAGCGGTTGCTCATCCTGACCGGTGAGAAGTTCACCCCAGGGGCGAGCGGAGTCGTCCGCCGTCAGGACCGCCTGGCGCAATGGGCCCGCGACCGCTTCCCGAGTTTTCGGCCGACGTATCGCTGGGCGGCGCAGGACACCTCCACCACCGACGGCATCCCGTACATCGGCCATTTCCACCCGGGCACCAGGCACGTGTACGTGGCGACCGGTTTTGACGGGTGGGGCATGAGCGGTGGGGTCATGGCCGGCCGGCTGCTGGCCGGGATGATCACCGGCGGGAAACTCCCCTGGACCGATGTCTACGACCCACGCCGATTGCACCCGCTGCGCGAGGCCCCGTCGCTCGTCAAGGCACAGGCCGAGGTGGCAAGGCACTTCGTCGGCGACCGGATCGGCGTGCCGAAGCTCGACGCCGCCGCGCAGGTTGCGCCCGGCACGGGCCAGGTACTCCGCGTCCACGGCCGCCGGGCTGCCGTCTACCACGATGCGGAAACCGGGCTGCGGGCCGTATCGGCAAGCTGCACCCACCTCGGATGCACCGTGCACTTCAACGACGCCGAACGTACATGGGACTGCCCGTGCCACGGCTCGCGCTTCGGTGTCGACGGCGCGGTGCTCAACGGCCCGGCCACCCGGCCGTTGGAACCGATCGCGGTCGACGACGAGACGGCCGTACGCGGTGGCGAGGAAGCGGGCGAGGCCTGACCGGACGCGGACGGCGCCGGGCATTGTCTCCACTGGCGTCGGGCCGGTCAATCGAGGTAGTTCGCACGCCCGTTGTCGTCCATCTCGAAGGCACCGGTGGGGATGATGCAGAACTCGTTTCCATCAGGGTCAGCCATCACCAGGAAGCCGCCGTCTGAGTACTCCTCCAGCCGACGACCGCCGAGTGCCTCCACCCGCTGTTGCTCGGCGGCCGGGTCGGGCGAACTGATGTCGAGGTGCACACGGTTCTTGTCCGGCTTGGGCGTCTCGGCCTGTTGGAACCCCAGGCCGAGGTCGTTGTCTCGACGCAACCAAACATAGGGACCTCCACGTCGGGCGATCGGCCTGCCCAGCAACGCCGACCAGAACGCGGCCAGTCTTTCGGGGTCCTGGGAGTCGATGATGAGCGCGTTGACCTGCACCGTGAGTCCGCCGATCTTTCGGGTACGTGTTTCGGTCGATGGAGCCGGTCGACCAGGCCGCACCGCGACGAGCGGACCGCACAGCGGCGTATCGCCACGGTCGTATCGACACGGTCGCATTGCCATGGCCGGACCGGACGGCAGAGCACACCGCGATTCCGAGGACGGATGGCCGCATCGTGCCGCATCGCCCGGTTCGGTCGCCGGTCCTCGTTCAGCGAGTGTTCGACTGCATGCGGGACCGGCACCTCCCGCGCGGTGAGGCGTGGATCATCGGTGGCTTGCTCGTTCGTGGAACGCGGCTACCCCACTCCTCCTCGGTGAATCGCCGGGATTCCGCGGCCCCGTATCTCTGCCGCGGCACAGGGCGTAGCGAGGGCCGAAGCGGGCAGCGGCCTCTCAAGAGGACTCGGATCAAGGAGACCCGGGAGACAAGCGGAGGAGGGATCACGCTGTCATGCCCAGTCACTCGTTCCACCTGGGGCGACAACACGCACAAACGCTTGCCCACGCCGCTGACATACGTGACGGCCCACTCAACACCTTGATGCTGGTCACCGGCGTGTGGCTGATCACCGGGTCATGGCTCCTCGCGTACCCGCTCAGCGACCCGGCGGACGACGCGCGGCTGCAAGAGGTCTTGGGCGGCATGATCGTGGTGGCGGTGGCGTGCGCGAAGTTCGTCCGGCGACGCGGCCCCGCGTTCGACGTGGTGGTCGCCGCTGTCGGAGGGTGGCTTGTCGCGGCGCCTTTCGTCTTCGGTTATGCGGACGGTTCGCAGGCCGGTGCGGCCCCCGTCAACGACATCGCCTCCGGAGCGGTGCTGTTCGCACTCGCTGCCGCCTCGTTGGCCGTGTCGGTCCAGGAGCGCCGCCAACACATCCGGGACGACCACCCGTGAGGGCGATCCGGCTCGGCACCCGCGAGGCCCCGTACCCCGGTGGGCCGACCCTGTGAGTGCCGATTTCACCATCCGTTGCGAGTAGACGGCTCGCGGGAGGCCATGCCGTGTCGGCCGGGCGAACCCGGTGACCGTCCGTGATCCCGGCACCCGCCGGCGCACCACGCAGCCCGTGGTCTCAGGCGTTTCCCGGCTCCGCCTTCGCGTCCGTATCCCCGCCATCGGCAAGAAGCATCGCGTGCGCCGCGATGATCTTCCAATCCCCTGACTCGCCGCGGATCCAGGTCCGCGTATAGCGCATGCGGGCGACCATGGGCTGACCGCCGACCACACCTTCCAGCACTCCGAGGAACCAGGTGACCCCCAGGTCCGATGTGGCCAGGATCCGCAGCTCCTCCTCATGGACGCGGCTCAACACCTGGTAACCGGTCCTGTGCGCGTCCAAGTCATCCTGCTTGGTGTAAATGTTCCCGTCCGGGCCGGTGAACCAGGCCGCGTCGTCGATCAAGTCCGTCAGTTCCCGGACGTTCGATGCCAGCTGGGCGGCTTGCAGCCGTCGCTCGGCCTCGCCCAGGCTGTCCGACAGATCAGAACTCAGGTCACGGTTCGACATGGTCTCACTATGCCTACGAATGATCTCGGTGACGCGTTGTTCGCTGACGGCTGATGGCTGATGGCTGATGGCTGATGGCTGATGGCTGATGGCGGGGCCGGCTTTGGGGCAATCCTGCGCACGGGCGACCCTGATGTCCGGGTTCAAAGGGAGCGCATAGCGCCTGGATGTGCCGGGATTCGCCCCCCTGGGAAGAGGCGGAACAACGGTTCTCTCGGCGGCAGCACCACAGCGACCTGTTCTGGGAATCGGCCGCGACCGCGGGCCTCGCCCGCCTCCTCCTCGCCACCGGCGAGGAGCGGCACGCCCGGCGGCTCACCCGGCAGATGGTCGCCCGCATCTGCACGAAGGGAGCCTGGCTCCGGGCGGTCGGACTGGCCGTGCGCGCGGCCATGACTTGCGGGGAGCTCCAGCGGCCGAGCGGCTCGTCCGGTGGTTCGACGCCTGCCTGTTTGGAAGGTGTTTCGTGGATCCGCCGCCCGAGGGCGGTGGGCCGGTGAGCATGGTTGCAGGCGTCCGTGTCCGGGTCCGTCAGCCGAACCATCAGGAGTCGGCCGCAGCGCCGTGGCTTGCTTCAGCTCCTGCCGCGTCCGGTCACCAGGTCGCGTGCGCGGTCGACCAGGCCGGTTCCGGGGGCGAGGAGTTTGTTGGCGGGCGGGGTGTCGGGGGCCGAGGGGTGCGGTCGGGTGGGCGCGAGCTTCTTGGCCCTGCGGACCTTGTCCCCCAGGTCGTCGAGGACGTCGGGCCCGCAGTGGGCCGCCAGCGAGGGGAACAGGCGGTTCTCCTCGTCGTCGACGTGCGCGCGTACCTCGGTGGAGATCTCGCGCAGGAGTTCGCTGAAGCGCGGCTCGTGTTCGGGGGTCTTCTCCCATTCCTTGAGGAGCTTCTCCACGCCGGCGTGGTCGGCGAGTTCCTTGTCCGCGACCAGGTCGCCGTCGGGCAGGTGCTCGCGGACGGCGGGATAGAGGTACTCCTCCTCCGCGACCGAGTGGCGAACCAGCTCGATGGTGGACTGCTCGGCGAGTTTGCGGCGTTCCTCCGCATCGGCGGACAGTTCCAGGCGGTGGAACATCTCCTCGACCTCGCGGTGGTCCGCCGTCAGTTCGTCGACGACGTTGCCGCCGTGGCCGTTCGCACCCATGCCGCTCACTCCCGGGATCTTGGTTGGTTTCGGCGTGTTTCGTCGAGATGCGGCTGCCCGATGACCGCGGCGTTACACCCCCGCCGCGCCTCGCCCCCGCAGTTGCCGTTCGCCGTGATCGCGACCACCGTGGAGAGAAGGGCGGATCGTGCGACACGGACACGCTCGTGATTCGGCGACCTCGTGCTCGCACGTCGGCAACCTGGTGCCCGTCTTCGCGCCAGGCGCACGCCCTTGGAGTGCGGAGGGCGGCACATGACCGATTCCATGTCTCGGACCGGGGTCGACGCGGCTGCTTCCGTGCGGTCGCCACAGACCCGACCAAGGCACGGCGACTTGCGCAGGGTCGGGATCGCGACGCAGTTCTGGTATCCGGTCGCCCTGTCACGGGCTGTGCGCACAGGGCGAGCGGTGGCGGCCGTCTTCGCGGGAGAGCGGATCGTGTTGTACCGCGGGCGCGGCGGAGCGGTACACGCCTTGGAGGACCGCTGCGCGCACCGGCAGGTGCCGCTCAGCATGGGCGTGGTCGAGGGGGACGTGCTGCGCTGCTGCTACCACGCCTGGGCCTATCGCGGGAACGGCCGCATCTCGCAGATTCCGTACCTGCCCCGGGGGTGCGAACGGCCGCCGCGTGGGGTGCGTTCGTACCCGGTCCGCGAGGCGTACGGCCTGGTGTTCGTGTTTCCCGGGGATCCGGAGCAGGCGGACGGTGCGCCGTTCCCGGTGCTTCCGCAGTACGACGCGGCGACGCACCGCACGATGACGTTCTCGCGCACGGTGCGGTGCCACTACTCGTTCATGCACGAGAACCTTCTGGACATGAACCACCAGTTCCTGCACCGGCGGGTGCTGGGCCGGATCCGTCCCGAGCTGCTGGGCTACGACAGCGGCGAACGGTTCGTCGAGGCCCGCTACCTGTTCGTGCCGGCCGGAGGGCGCAAGGACCGCGGGGCCGGACTGCTGTCCGCGGAGGGCCGTGGCGGCCGGGAAAATCCCGACGTGGTGACCATCCGCACCGAATACCCGTACCAGACGCTGGAGGCCGTTCCCGAAGGCGCCGAACTGCCGGCGTTCTCGCTGTGGGCCGCCTACGTGCCGGAGGACGCCGAACAGCGCACCTGTCACGCGTACGGCCTGCTGATGATCGAGAAGCCGCCCGTCCCCGGGGTGCTCCATCTCGCCTGGCCGCTCATCCGCCGTTTCACCGAGCGGGTGTTCGCCCAGGACCGGATGGCGGTCGAGGCGGAGCAGCGGGCCTATGACGAGCAGGGCGAGGACCGCAACCACGAGGTCTTCCCGCTGATTCTGCGGGTCCGCGACGTCCTGCGGAACAACGGGGTGGCGCCGGGCGCGTCGTGAGGCGGCGCCGGCGTTCGCCCGTCGGGATCACTGTCCTTCGCGCGCGCCGCGGCGGCTTTCGCGGCGGCTCCTGCGGTCGCGGCCGCCGGGCGGCATTTCCTGGAGCTTGGCCTTGATGCCCTGGCGGACCATGCCGCCGCGGTCGCTGTCGCCGTGCACGATGCTGGACGCTGCCGCCTCGATCCGGTCGAGCGTCGCGTGCGGGGGGATCGGCGGCACGGCGGGGTCGGTGACGAAGTCGACGACGAACGGCCGGTCGGACACCCCGCCGTCCCGTTGTCCGGCCGGTGCCCGCCACCACGGCCCGCGCCTGACTGTGCGTCGCGGGTGTGGCCATGGAGCGGGTCCCGCGGACGACGATCCGGCGGGTTCCTCTCGCGATCGGTGGGTAGCCGCGAGGCATGGGCGTACTGGCCGTCCTGCCGGACCGGGTGAAGGCCGTGCGGGTGAAGCCTCGGCGCGGCGTGGCCCGGGTGGCCGCCGCGGGAAGGCCGCGGGCGCAGGATGTGCGGCAGTCCGAAGCCGCCGTCCGGTGGTTCACGTACCGATCCGTCCGAGGAGCCCGCCGTGCTGGAACGCATCCGCCGCAAGAACACCACCCAGGTCACCTTCGTCCTGCCGCCCGACCCCTCGTGTGCCGCGGTCAGCGTGGTCGGCGACTTCAACGAATGGACGCCCGGGACGCACGAGTTGACCACGCGGAAGGACGGGAGCCGAGCGGTGACCGTGGCGTTGCCAGACGAACAGCGCATGTCCTTCCGGTACTTGGCGCACGGCGGCCACTGGTTCGACGAACCGGACGCGGACGGGCACGACGGTCGCAACAGCTACCTGGACCTGTCCCGCGCGTGACCCGGCCATCTCGGCCGCCCGCCCGGACGGCGGGCGACACGGACAGCGCGGCACCGACTTCACGACCGGAGCAGGCCGCTCGTGGAGTCGGTGCCCGCGCACACGCAGAAGCGCTGGTCATCGCCCTTGTCGCCGCGCTCCCCGCGTCGATTCCCACCTCGCGGCGCACGGATGGTGGTTGATCTCGCCCGTTCGATGCCGCTCCCGTGCCGCCGGAACGGGGTGTCGGGCCCGCGCCGGGCCGCGGCCGAGCGGTGGGAGGATACGGGGGTGGCATTCGAGACCAGTGAGATCGGGGCGGCGGCCGGTGTGCTGCGCGCGGGCGGGTTGGTGGCGTTTCCGACCGAGACGGTGTACGGACTGGGCGCGAACGCGGAGGATCCCGCCGCGGTGGCGCGCGTCTTCCGGACCAAAGGGCGCCCGCCTTCGCATCCGCTGATCGTCCATCTCGGCGACGCGGACCACCTGGGGGAGTGGGCCGCGGACATCACCAAGACCGCCCGGGTCTTGGCCGAACATTTCTGGCCGGGACCGCTCACGCTGGTATTGCGACGTGGCCGCCGGGTGCCGCCGGAGGCGACGGGCGGACTTGAGACGGTGGCGGTGCGCGTGCCGGACCATCCCGTCGCTCTCGCCCTGTTGTCGGCGTTCGGCGGGGGTGTCGCGGCTCCGTCCGCGAACCGCTTCGGGTCGGTGAGCCCCACCACGGCGGACCACGTCCGCGCCGAGCTCGGCGATGCCGTCGATTTCGTGTTGGACGGCGGCCCGTGCGACGTCGGCGTGGAGTCGACCATCGTCGACGTCACGGGGGAGGTGCCCGGGATTCTGCGCCCCGGCGGGGTCGCCCGCGAGGCACTCGAAGCAGCGCTGGGACGCCCGCTCGCGGTCCCCGAGTCGAGCCCCGTCCGGGTGCCCGGCCAACACCCGTCGCACTATGCGCCGCGAGCCCGGGTCGTCCTGGTCGAGCCGGAGAACGTCGTCGCCGAAGCGGAGCTCGCGCAGGGGCTCGGGCACCGGGTCGGTGTCCTGCTGCCCCCGGCCTTCGCGGGAGCTCGCGTCGAGGCGCACGCTGTCGTGGCCGTTCCGGCCGCGTCGGCCGAGTACGCGCGCGGGTTGTACGTGTTCCTGCGCGACTTCGATCGGCGGGGCTGCGACCTCATCGTCGCGTCCCTGCCCGCCGAGGAGGGGCTGGGCCTGGCGATCGCCAACCGGCTCCGCCGGGCCGCGGGCCCCCGGGACCCGGGCTGACGGGCCCACGGGCTGACGGATCGGCTGCCGTCACTCCTCGCGAGACCCGGCGTCGTCAGGCCCGCGTTGCCGGGCCCAGCGCTGCCAGACCCGGCGTCGTCAGGCCCGCGCTGTCAAGGCCCCGCGCTGTCAGGCCCGGCGTCGTCAGGCCCGGCGTCGTCAGGCCTCGCGTTGTCAGGCCCGGGGTCGTCAGGCTCCGCGCATCGCCACGACCGCTTCGTCGACGCTGTGGTACGAACGTCCCTCCGGGAGCCGGTCGTGAACCGCGTCCACCAGCGGCCCAGGGGCGTGGTGCTCGGCGAGCACCCGCTCCAGCGCCGCACGGTCGGCCGGGAAGGTCCGGCGGTCGAGGTGGCTGGCCAGTTCGGAGCGGAGTTCCACGAGCTCGGGTTCCAGGCCCTCAACCGCACCCGGCTCGGGGCCGCCGCGGGAGTACGTCCCGCGCTGGTCCTCCCCTTCCGGCTCCGGCTCGTGCCATTCCTCGGCGCGTGTGCTGTGGCCGCTGCGGACCTGGCCCTCCACCTCGGCCTTCATCGCGTCGTCCAGACGCGGCCCGTGCTTGTCGCTGCCTCGTTCGACCGACATGGCGTCTCCCTTCGGTCTCCGGTATCGCCTACCGTGTCTCGGCCGCCCGGTGACCACGGCCGCGCGGACACGGCCGTGCCACCTCGCCTGCGCGGCTGTCCGCCGGTGCGCGAGTGAAACGGCGGTGACACGTCTGCCGATCACGGCGGCGATCGGGAGTCCCGGCCGACCTGGAACCGGGTTTCGTAGACGTGTCGCGCCTCCCGTACCAGCGGTTCGCCGAGCCGGGCGATTGGGACGACCTTGTCCAGGAGCGGCTCGTGGTCCACGCCGCGGGCGACCTGGCGTCCGGTGAGAACCCAGCCGTAGCGGCCCGGTTCGGCGCCGAGTTGCGCGTACTTGTGGATCTGGCGGGCCAGCCATTCCGTCGGTGGGCGTGTCCACCAGGCCGGTGCGTCCAGGACAGTCGCCGACAGGCCGGGCATTTCCAGGCCGCTCTCGTGGTCGATGCTCGTCCCGGAGTCGGCGGCCGGTCCGTGTGACCAGCGCAGGAACAACTCCTCGTCGGAGTCCCGCACCATGCCCGCGAGTTCGCTCAGGGACGCGAGTTCGGGGAGCGTCCCGTCGGGCGTTCGCGGTGGCCGGGGACGGCTGTTCCGCGCATCCGGCGTCATGTGGCCCTCACACCAGGAGCACGACTGCCATGCCGATGAGCATGGCCGCGACCACCAGGGCGACAAGAGCGACTCCGGTCAGGCCGGCGACAGCCCAGCGGGGCGAGGGATTGGGTTCGTCCTCGGTGGACAGGCCGCTGGTCCCCGCCCGTTCCGGGTGTCCCGCAAAGCCTGAGTGGCTGGGGACGCGGGAGGAACCCAGACCCGGGGGAGTGGCTTCCCTGTGGGCGGCGCCGCTGTGTCTGCGCCGCGGGAATGTGCCCTTCATGGCGGCCTCCGACGATCGCGGATCTGTCGTATTGCGGCGGCTACCCCCGTGGAGGGAAACGCAACGCGTGGGAGCTGATGAGGAGCGCGGTCAGGTCGCAGACCACACCCCTGGCGACCCGGCGGTGGATGGAGGGTGTGGCGGCCCGGGCGCTCGGGGGATGACGTCCGGGCCGCCGTGCGGGAAAGCCGCGCGCCCGTGGGGGAGTGAGGGGCACGCGGGTGGAGGACCGCCCGGCGTCCGGTCTGAGGCCCGGGGCACCGTACGCCTTCCCGAACATCCACGGTAGGCACGAACGGCAGCACCGACGGCACGCCGCGCCTGGTCAAAATCAGTCATTTCATATCGATTTACCGCACGCGACGGCGGCGTCCGGGCGGTCGGCCGATGCGGCATCCGCGGCGACCCGCGGCGCCGGGATCGTTCTCCCGACTCCGGTTCACCGTGTGGTAGTGCGACAGCACGAGAAAGCGCACGGGCTTGTCCGTGTGCCGCCGCAGTCGCTCCAGCCACTTGCCCGCGGCAGCCGGAGTGGCCAGCGCCTCGAAGCAGACCAGAAAGTCCTCGCCTTCGACGGCCCCGACATTCGGGTCACCCTCGGCGGTGAAGGCATATACCCCGTTGCCGATGACCTCCAGAGTCTGGTCCTTTGCGGCCGTATCCGCCGACGAAGCGAACGGCACACGTGACATGCGCTACCTCCCAAATCCGGCACGCGGAACCGACCAGTGCCGACAGCAACTTAGGCGGTTCGAAATCCCTGCCGACCAACAGGCGTTTCGGTGGGTGGAATTCAGACGTGGGCGGTCGGTGGACGCGCCGGTCCGCGCGGGAGTCCGCGGGACGTACCTCAAGACGTCATAGTGCGTTTGCTACGTGACGTATGAGGCGAACACGGCGAAGACGAGCCCGGCCGCCAAGACCGCCAGCACCTTTGAGTCCCTCTCCCCGAGGCGCGGTCGGAGCAGACGCTGTATGCCTCCGATTTGGGCTCCTGATCCCAGAACAATGGAAGCTACCCAGTTTGCCGTGTCCATCCCACCCGGGTACCCATGGAGGGCCCTTCGGGCAACGAGGACCTGGCAGGTCAGACCGAGCACCACAAAGGAGATCGACCCCAGAACGTCCCAGAGGGAGCCTGGGGGCGGCCAGGTGGCCTGGTCGGGATTCTGCGTGATGTCGTTCGGTACCTGCTGGGATCGGGCAGCGGCGGCGGTTTGCCTTCCGGAGTTCTGCGGGGGCGGTGCGGCGTCGCGGGCTGCGCTGTCCTGCGCGGCCCCGGGGGTGCGGAGTGCGGTTGCGGCGGCGCGCAGGATGGCGTGGGTGACCGCGAGGGGCAGCCATCCGTGGTCCGCCCCGACGTGGGTCGGCGGTGCGGGGAGCATCGTTCGGGCGGATGCGGCCGTGGGGCGGTCCTCGGGGTCCTTCGCGAGGGTGGCCTCGACGAGCGGTGCGAGCGCCGCCGGCATGCCGGCGAGGTCAGGGTCGCGGGTGGTCAGGTTGGCGAACAGCACGGGCAGGGTGTCGCCGGGAAACGGCGGGCGGCCAGTGGCGGCATAGGCCAGGACCGCGCCGGCGGAGAACACGTCGCTTTCCGGCCCGACGTCGGAGCGTTCGAACTGCTCGGGCGACATGAACCCCATCGTGCCCACGGTCTGCCCCGTCCGCGTCAGTCCGGTCGCCCCGGCCGAGCGGGCGATCCCGAAGTCGATGACCTTCGGGCCGTCGACGCCCAGCATCACGTTGGACGGCTTGACGTCCCGGTGCACCAACCCGGCGGCGTGGATCTCGGCCAGCGCGGCGAACAGGCCCGCCCCCAACGCGAGCAACGACTCCTGCGGCAGCGGCCCGAACCGGGCCACCGCCTCACTCAGCGGAATCCCGGGAACGAACTCTGTCGCCAGCCAAGGCACCTCCGCGTCCGCGTCCGCGGCGACCACCCTCGCGGTGAACGCCGTGTCCACTCCCCGAGCGGTGTGGACCTCTCGAACGAACCTGGCCCGGAACTCGCCTTGGTCGCCGTTCAGCAAGTACGGGTGCACCACCTTCACCGCCACCGCCGCGCCGTCCGGTGCCCGGCCCAGAAACACGCGCCCCATTCCGCCGGCCCCCAAAACGCCCACCAGCCGAAACCGGTCGACCTGCTGCGGATCCCCGCTGCCCAACGGCTCCATCACGCCCCCGTCTCCACGCCCCGCCGCCCCGCCGCCCAACAGGCGGGTGCTGCTCGAACGGCCAAGCCCATCGCACTCCCGTGCCTGCCTGCAACCGTGAGCCGACTCGGACCCCGACTTGTCGATCGCACCGGCGCTGCGGGCGTGGTCGCCGGAGACCGGGTGTCGCCGAGGCGGGGCGTGGCTGCCCGGGAACGACGAGGCCGTGTCTGTCGGATCTTGGTGCCGCTCCCGGTCTCCGGTGTCGCGCGTCGCTCGCCGGGTATGGAGGCCCTCCCAAACGCAGGCTCGAAGCGCGTACTCGCGCGTGCCCGCAAGGGTCCGCAACGCCGCGAGGCGCGGTATCCAGGGCTCGTGAGCGGTGCAAAGATCCGGCAGACACGCAGCCTGGGCGGCGGTGCCCTGGTGCGGCCCCGGGGGAGTTCACGTCGGGTGCGGCCCGCCTCGTCGAGGACGTCACCGATCACCATCGGCAACCACGTCACAGGCTTTTCACCATCGTCAACTGGTGCACCCGCCGTCCCTGGTACCGCAGGCCGGGCACCATCGGCTGCGGACCGTGCGGGGTGAAGCCCATACGGCTGAAGAACCGCACGGCGCGGGTGTTCTCCACGAGGGTTTGGAGGTGGCAGCCCGGGGTTCCGGCGGTCCGGAGCTGCTGGAGCCAGTGGGTCATGAGCTCTTCCGCCGCTCTGGTGCCGCGGGCCTCGGGGACGAGGTTGATGTGCAGGTGGGCCGGCCAGGCCGGATCGGCGAAGTCGCCTGCGGTGGGTCGGCGGCGCAGCGCCGCCCACCCGGTGTCGGCCAGTGCCCGTGCGAAGAACGCGACCGGCCGGGCGCGCAGGAGGAGGCGGTGCTCCCGGATGGCGCGGTCCATGCGCCGGGACTCCGACGGGAGTTCGGCGCTGTCAGGGCACCCGGCGAGGTACCCGACCAGTGCGCCGTCGAGGAAGGCGAGCCACAGTGAGTCCGGGAGCAGGTCCGCATACGGGTCGAGGTACACGGCGGCCTCGGACTCGGGGTGGCCCCACAGCGACCCGCTCGGCGATCCCTCGCCGACCCGCGGGGCGAGCGCGCGCAGCGCAGTCCTGTCTGCATCAGTGAAGGTGCGGATGGCGATCACCATGCGCGCATTCTCCACGACCGGACCTCCGTGGGGTCGACGGCCGATCGCCGGGCGGCCGACAGTGCGAGTACGAGAGCGTCGAGGCCGGGCGGTGCGGGCGCTCGACGTAGGTGGGAGTTCATCGTCGCCACCGCTCCGGAAGCGTCGAACGGGCGTGTTCTGGTGAGGAGTTCGTGCAGGATGCAGCCGAGGTAGGACCGGTTGGAGCGTGCGTCGCCGGGTTGTTCGTCACTGGCGGTGTCGCACGCACCTCTCCGTCCGGTGTCATCGGCCGTACGCGTCGAGGAACCAGTCACGGAAGAACACAGGCGAGCGCCGACGTCCGCGCAGGGCGTACAGACCCCCTCCGACGACGAGGTGGTCGGCCCACATCCGCCCCGCATGGGGCCCGCTGACGACCAGCCAGACCGCGTCCCCGCAGCCGAGTGAGTGCAGGCACAGCGCGCCGCAGGTCAGATCGTCGACGGGGTCCCGGTCATAGGGCGGCTGTTCGTTCTCCCACCGGCCCAACTCGGCCAGATAACGTTCGTCGCTGGCGAAGTCCCCGCGCTGCGGCTCGTCCTCGGGCGGCGCATCGACCTCGCGCGCGGGAAACTCCTCGGTCAGCCGGAGCAGACCGGTGCGGGTGCCGATGCCGTCCCAGCTCCATACACCGGACGCGTCCCGGACCAGTGGGGCGAGGTTGGGCGCGGCAAGGCCGCTGGGTATCCCTGCGGCCACCTCCAGCAAGAACCACCGGTAGTCCCGAGGAAGCCGTACGGCCAACTGCTCCTCCGCCTCCGCCAGTTCTCCCGGCAGCAGCGGTCTGGGGAGTTGTACGTCCGCGTGCAGGGCCATGCGCCAGAGCCGCTCCCGCCATCCCGGCCACCGCGGCGTCGCGTCGTACTCCTCCTTCTGGCCGTCCTGCGGCTGCGCCCCCGTCCGGCGCAGCGCGGTCCACGGATCGAGCGATCGCGCCCGCTGTTCGGGTGTCGAGCAACGCATCTTCTCCAACTCGCCTGCCAGACACAGGGATTCGCTGCGCCATCGGTCGGTGTTCGCCTCGAACCCCGCCTGCGTGGGGACGGTCTCCTTCCGCGCCGCCTCATGCTCGCGCCGCCTCGCCTCCCATCTGCGCGCCTCCCCGGGCCACACCGCGGCGGCAACCAAGTCCGCGTAGATCAGGTCGAGTTCCCGCCACGCCTGAACGAATTCCTCCGCGTACCGGCCGTGCCCTGACATGCCATCAACTCCCGTATCGCCCCTGTCGAACGATTGTGCGTCGTTGACGCCCTCGCGGGCGGGCGACGCTCCAGAAGCGTCAGGTCGGCGGCGTGGTGGGTGTCAGGCGACGGTGGGCGGGCCGAGATCAAGACCACGGCCGCGGGCGCCCGCGGCTGGTGGAACCTGCGTCAGGAGGGCGCCGGGGCGGTGCCGGTCCCGGCGGCGGGGACGGTTCCGGTGAAGATGGCGTCCGGTAGCGCGGACGGGAGCGGTGTCATCGCGACGATGATGCGGAAGCCGGGGCGCAGCGCGTCGGGAACGCTGTAGAGCTGCTGCGCGAAAACGGTCTGACCGGGGGCGACCATGCCGGAGAGTTCCTGCTGCGGAAGTCGGCTGTGCGTGATGCGCTCGGCGCGGGTGCCGTCCACGCGGCTCATCTCGCGGATGGTCACGCCGGACACATCGTAGGGGGCGGCGGAACGGTTTGTGACGGTCAGTGTGACGACCACGAGCGTGGCTCCTGCTCGGGTGGCGTCGGGCTCGACCTGCGGGGCCGGGGCGGGTTCGACCCGCGAGACGGACACGAGCACGCCGTTGGGCTGGACGACCCAGCCTCCGACCGGTGCCGTGTCGGCGGGTCCCGGGGCCCGGCGGGCACCACTGGGCCCGCAGAGTGCCAGCCAGTCGTCCTGGGCCATCCCTGACGGGGAGGCGCACTCTCGGGCCGGCGTCGTCGGCGCCGCGTCGGGGGAGCTGTCGTCGCCGCAGGCCGTCAGCAGTAGGGGCATGGCCGCCACGGCGATGACCGCCAGGCGTTGCGGTCGCGTCATGTGCTCCTCCTCGAACCGGCGGATCGGCCGATCGTTTCCGGAGAAGGTGAGCAGGTCATGGAAAAACCAAACATTTTCATACTGTTTTTGAGCAAACAGGTCGGCTGTCAGGCACCGGTGGGACGCGTGCGTCGACCGTGAGTCAGCCGGATCGATCGGCGAACTGTCCCTGAACAGCAAGGATTTCGCCGGCGTGCGCGCCGGGCACGCAGTCGTCGGCCACGCTTACGACAAGCGGCGCCTACGACCCCGAAGTCGGGCAACTCACCCTCGAACTGGTGACCGCCACCTGGGTCAGCTCCCGAAACCGGGAAGACGCCGCAGGTCGTCGACGAGGCCGGCGAACGCGGCATCGCGATCCGGTGCGCGCAATACCGCGGACGGATGGATGGTGGCCATGGCGGCCCGGCTTCCGCCGGGGAGGCTCAATTCCTCGCCGCGGTGTTCGGTGAGGCGGAAGTCCCGGCCGAACAGACTGCGTGCCGCAGTCGCGCCGAGGGCCACGACGACCTGCGGGTCCACCTCGTCGATCTCCGCCTCCAGCCAGGGGCGGCATGCCGTCATCTGCGACAACGTCGGCGCGCGGTGGAGTCGTCTGCCGCCCGGGCCCTCGCGGTGGAAGCGGAAGTGCTTCACCGCGTTGGTGACGTAGACGTCCGCCCGTTCGATGTCCGCCTCGGCCAACGCCCGGTCCAGAAGCCGGCCCGCGGGGCCGACGAACGGCTCTCCGGCGCGGTCCTCCCGGTCGCCGGGCTGCTCACCCACGAACATGAGCGAAGCACCCGGCGGGCCGTCCCCGAACACGGCGGTGGTGGCGTCCTTGTACAGGTCGCAGCCGCGGCACTTTTCGACAGCCGCGCGCAATTCGTCCACCGTACGGTGCGCGTCGCCCGGTACGTAGCGTCCTGCACCTTGGAACCGTGCCGCCATGCGTTGCGGCTACCCCCGGCGGCCCGTGTGACACGACGGTGCGCCCGTTGCGGAACCCCTGACCGCCGGGTGCTACCTCCATTTGTACTGGATCACCCGGGGGGACCTCCGGCCACGAGCGTCGACACGTGGTCGGCGGGTAGACGCCGATCATGGAGCGATATGAGGTTCTGATCTTTCCGTTCAATGAGCAGGACATGCCGGAAGAGGCTCGCGGGCCGGCGGTCCGGTCCGCGGTCGTGCGGCGCACCGGGGAGAGCGGGGTCTCCGGCTACCCCCGGTACGCGGGCGATGGAGTGCAGGCCGAGATCGATCCCGAAACCCTCGCCGTCGAAGCCGTCACGGTCGACGGCGCCGAATTGGAGGACGGCTGGAGCGTACGCATCTCCGCCGGCGGGGCCCCGCACTGACGCCGCCGGGCCGCGGGGGGGGGGGGGGGGGGGG
>NZ_JBPKBH010000015.1:109298-121784 GCF_051388915.1 Yinghuangia sp. YIM S09857
ACACTGACGCCGCCGGGCCGCGGCCGCTGTGCCCGGGTGCCGCCAAGCAGCCGCCCCGCATGCGGCCACGGCACAGCGGCCTTTTCGCCGGTCGGCCGAACGGCCGCCGGTCAGCGACTCCAGTGCCGGTGCGCGGAGACCGCGTCGGCGAAGGCTTCGACGAACCCCGAGATGTCCGTCCTTTCGTCCGTGACGATCCCCCGTCCGGTGGTGGGGACTCCCGCCGCTTCGAGCAGGCGCGAGCCGTCGCCGAGTGCGCCGATGGCTTTGCCGTGCCGGTAGGCGTCGCCCAGGAACTCGGCGGCCGACGGATCCCCCAGGAGCGTGGTCACGGCACGGGATCCGCCGGCGACCAGGACGGCGTCGTACAGCGGAGAGCCCATGGTGAGCAGTGACCGCAGGGCCTCGACCGGCCCGTCCGCCGTGTCCAGGGTGCCTTGGTGCGGGGCGACGACCTCGCACACGGCGCCGCGTTCGGCCATGGCCTGCATGGCGCCGGTCAACGGGCCGGCGTCCGCGCCGTCGGCGGCGATCACCGCGATCTTGCGGGTGGCGACCCCTGCGTCGCCGGCCAGGTTGTCCATGCTCAGGGCAGGTGACGGCGACGGCGAGGCGGTCTGTACGGGCGACGGAGCGTCCAGACCGAGGCCGTCGGCGACGCGCGCGGCGAGGTCCTGGTCGACGTGGGCGAGCTGTGCGACGACGTCCTCGCGGATCGTCTTCGTGTCGCACTTGCCCAGTTCGAAACGGAAGGCGTCGACGACGTGGTCGCGTTCCCAGTCCGCCAGGCTGCGCCAGAACAGGGCCGCCTGGGTGAAGTGGTCGCCGAAGCTCGGGCTGCGGCGCTTGATCTTGGCGCCGTCCACGGTCTCCTGGAGGTGCTGGTAGCCGTCGTCGGGACCGGCGGCCGCGGGACAGCCCATGCCCAGGCTGTTCTCGCTGTAACTGCTGCGGCCACGGTGGAGACGCATCTGGTGGTAGCCGTCGCGCTGGTTGTTGTGCACGTCGGCGACGGGGCGGTTGACCGGGAGCTGGGCGAAATTGGGTCCGCCCAGCCGGATGAGCTGCGTGTCCAGGTACGAGAACAGACGCGCCTGGAGGAGCGGGTCGTTGGTGAAGTCGACGCCCGGCACCACGTGTGCCGTGTGGAAGGCGACCTGCTCGGTCTCGGCGAAGAAATTGTCCGGATTGCGGTTCAGCACCATGCGGCCGATCGGCGTGACCGGGACCAACTCCTCCGGAATGATCTTGGTGGCGTCCAGCAGGTCGAAGTCGAAGTCGTGCTCGCGGTCCGACGGAACGAGCTGGACGCCGAGCTCCCACTCGGGAAAGTCGCCGTTGTCGATGGCCTCCCACAGGTCGCGGCGGTTGAAATCCGGATCCTGTCCAGCGATCTTCTGCGCCTCGTCCCACACAAGCGAATGCACACCGAGCTTCGGCTTCCAGTGGAACTTGACGAATGTCCCCTCGCCCGCGGCGTTCACGAAGCGGAAGGTGTGGACACCGAACCCCTGCATCGTGCGGTAACTGCGGGGGATGGCCCGGTCCGACATCAGCCACATGATCATGTGGGTGGTCTCGGGCTGGTTCCGTACGAAGTCCCACAGCGTGTCGTGGGCGGATGCGGCCTGCGGGATCTCGTTGTGCGGCTCCGGCTTCACCGCGTGCACGAAGTCCGGGAACTTCACGCCGTCCTGGATGAAGAAGACCGGCATGTTGTTGCCGACCAGGTCGAAATTCCCCTCGTCCGTGTAGAACTTCACCGCGAACCCGCGCACGTCTCGTACCGTGTCCGCGGATCCGCGTGATC
Source organism: Yinghuangia sp. YIM S09857 (assembly GCF_051388915.1). Taxonomy (NCBI): domain Bacteria; kingdom Bacillati; phylum Actinomycetota; class Actinomycetes; order Kitasatosporales; family Streptomycetaceae; genus Yinghuangia; species Yinghuangia sp. YIM S09857. The sequence goes on from NZ_JBPKBH010000015.1 coordinate 111,109, forward strand.
CGGCGACCGTGGAGAACCGTACGAACACGGGCGTGCGCTTTTCGGGATCGGCGAGAAACGCGGCCCGCGTGACGTCGGCCATGGAGCGGTACGGCTCGAAGTAGCCGTAGGCGCCCGCGCCCCGGGCGTGCACCACGCGCTCCGGGATGCGCTCGTGGTCGAAGTGGGTGATCTTTTCGCGGAAATGGAAGTCCTCCAACAGCGAGGGCCCGCGTTCGCCGGCTTGCAGGGTGTTGTCGTCGTCATCGACTGGAACTCCCTGATTCGTGGTGAGTTCCTTGCCCTCGTCGTGCACGCGGTACTGCTCAAGCTGCTGGTCCTTGGCGTCGTTGGCGCCGTGGTGCTCCTGAGGCATGATCAGTGTCCCCTCGCCGGTGGAAGGCGACGACACCTCGGCGGCCGTCGCGCTGCGCGGGTACCCGTAGCCGCCCCGGGCACACCGCCGTCGGGGCTTCCTTCGGCCAATTGCATCCATCACCTGCGTCACGTGCCGCTCTTGTGCGGGGGCGCGCGTGACCGCCACCAGTTGTTTCCAGGGGAAGCCCGGCAGGGCAAGGCCGCGCATAGCGGGGGACGAGGCGGGTACCCGCGTTGCCGAGCACCCGGCGATCATCGACCGCGACTCGGCCGCGGGACGACACCGGCCCGTATTCCCCGTAGCAGCACGGATGGAGAACCATGCCGGACGACGAGCGGATCCCCGCCCAGGAGCAGCCGTACCCGGGGAGGACCGCCCCCATGACGCCGCGTCCGCGCGACGAGATGGCGGATTACCGGGGGAGCGGCCTGCTCCTCGGCAAACGCGCGTTGATCACGGGCGGCGATTCGGGGATCGGACGGGCGGTCGCGGTGGCGTTCGCGAAGGAGGGAGCCGATGTCGCCATCGGCTACCTCGCCGAGAGTGAGGACGAGGACGCCGCGCACACGGCCCGCCTGGTGGAGGGGGCCGGCCGCCGGTGCGTGGTGCAGCGCGCGGACCTGTCCGTCCGGGAGAACTGCCAGACGCTCGTGGACGCCGCGGTGCGGGGGCTGGGCGGGCTCGACGTGGTCGTGAACAACTGCGCGTACCAGCATCCGGTGGAGGATTTCGCGGATCTCGACGCGGAGACCTGGGAGTACACGTTCCGGGTCAACATCCACAGCTACTTCTGGACGACGCAGGCGGCGCTTCCGCACCTCGGTGACGGCGCGGCCATCGTGAACACCTCGTCGATCAACGGCCTGCGCGGCAACCGCACACTCATCGACTACTCGGCGACCAAGGGCGCTGTCCTGGCTCTGACGTACGCGCTGTCGCAGTCGCTGCGGGACCGCGGCATCCGGGTCAACTGCGTGGCCCCGGGCCCGGTGTGGACGCCGCTGATCCCGGCCACCTTCCCGGCCGAGCGGGTGCGGTCGTTCGGTGCCCAGGCGCCGATGGGCCGGGCCGCGGAGCCGGACGAAATCGCGCCGTCGTACGTCTTCTTCGCCGCCGGACGGCTGTCGAGCTATTACACCGGCGAGGTCCTCACCCCCGTCGGCGGCGAAACCCTGCCGGGCTGACGCACGCCGATCGCCCGTCCGCCACCCGCCTTTGACCGACACCCGCCCGCGGCCCAGCCGGTCGCGTCGGCGCGGGCCGCAGAGGCAGCGGCTACTTGTCGAGACACGGCGGCGCGTGCTCGGCCTCGGCAACACGGTCGACTGCGGGCCGAGCACGCTTGACCGTGGTTGGGGCGAGGGGCCGCGCCAACCGGCGGTGCGGTGGGCGGGGCGGACCCGGGGCAACGCCGGCGGCAGCGGGCAGACCTTCACCGCCGACGGGACGACGTGACGTCGCACCGATGGTGCAACGATGGCGCTCGCGGTTCCCAGGCTTCCGGCATCTTCTCGGATCGGTTGACACCCCTCCACGGCGGTCGGGGTGCCCGGGTCCGTCAGCCGATCAGCGGCGGTCGTGGCGGCTGCCGAGGCGTGCGGCGGCGGTGCTGACCAGGGCGCCGGCCGTTTCCTGGCGGTCGGGGGCGAATCGGCTGGTCGGTGCGCTGATGACCAGGGCCGCGGCGGGGCGGCCCAGGTCGTCGAGCACGACCGCGCCGACGGTGGTGATCTCCGAGGTCACCGCGCCGGCGTTGAGCGACCAACCGTGTTCGCGGGTGTGCTCCATCGCGGCGGTCAGGACCGGATCGTGCGGGTCGACGCCGTAGCGGGCGATCTCGGCGGGGTCCATTGCGCTGAACAGGGCGATCCCGGCGGCGCTGCCCGTGGGCGGGAGCACCGATCCCAGGCTCGGTGCCGCGCGGAGTTGGTGGCTGCTCTCCACCACGTCCACGGCCACGATCCGGCCGCCGTCGGGCAGGGCGAGCATCGCCGTCTCGCCGGTGTCGCGTGCCAGTTCCTCCAGTACGGGACGGGCGCGCGCCGGCAGGTCGGACGGGCGGCGGGACAGGCCGACCAGGATCAGGGGGCGGGCGGACAGCTCCCAGGCGGTCGGGCCGCCGCCGGCGGGCCGGATCCAGCCGCTGGCGTGCAGCGTCACGAGGACGCGTTGGACCGCGCTCTTGTCGCTGTCCAGCAGCCGCGACAGTTCGCCCACTCCCACGGGCTGGTGCTCGGCGACCGCCTCCAGGACCTCCAGAGCGCGCTGCACGCTCTGGATGGGTTTGACGCTCATCGACACGCTCCTCGACCGGACGGCACCGACGCACACCGTATCGCTCGGCGACACGGCGTCGCCGACGCGTCACGTCGCACGACCCCGCGGCGTCCCCGCGGCGTCCCCGCGATGCCCCGCGATGCCCCGCGATGCCTCCGAGGGCCCGGTGTCCATTGACCTTCATATTGCGGGCTCCTATAGTCCGAATCTAAAGGTCGCCTTGCAACACGCCGTATCGCCTGACGACACATTATGCGGGATTGCAGGGCCGAAGGGAGCCCCCCGTGACACAGTCCCAGCAGAGCCGGTCGACCCCGCCCGGACTCGACCCCGAACTGTTCCTGCCCGACCCCGAGCCCGCCGAGGTCCGCTACACGGTGATCTCGGTGGACGACCATGTCGTCGAGCCGCCGCACCTGTTCGAGGCCCACATGCCCGCGTCGCTGCGCGACCGCGGCCCGCGCATCGTCGAGACCGAAAACGGCATGCAGATCTGGGAGTTCGAGGGCGAGCGCTACTCGCAGGTCGGCATGAACGCGGTCGCCGGACGCCGCCCCGAGAGCGTCCGCCTCGAACCGTTCCGCTTCGACCAGATGCGCGCCGGCTGCTACGACGTGCACGCGCGCGTCAAGGACATGGACCTCGGCGGCATCTGGGCCATGCTCAACTTCCCGTCGCAGATCACCGGCTTCTGCGGCCGCGTCTTCGCGCACGCCGAGGACGTCGAGGTCGGCAAGGCCTGCGTACGCGCCTGGAACGACTGGATGTACGAGGAGTGGTACCTCGCGTACCCCGACCGCGTCATCCCGGGCGGCATCACGTACCTCTCCGACCCCGTCGAGGCGGTCGCCGAGATCGAGCGCAACGCCGCCCGCGGCTTCACCTCCGTGACCTTCCCCGAGCGTCCGCACGCCATCGGCCTGCCCTCGCTGTGGGAACGCGACCACTGGGACCCGATCATCCGCGCGTGCGTCGAGACCGACACGGTCATCTCGCTGCACGTGGGCAGCTCCGGCATGCACCCCACCCCGCCGGGCGGACCCACCCTCCAGATCGGGGCGACGATGTTCGGCCAGCTCTCGCTCGGCGCGTGCAGCGAATGGCTGTGGTCCGGCTACCCGGTCAAGCACCCGAACCTGAAGATCGCGATGAGCGAGGGCGGCATCGGCTGGGTCCCGATGCTCATCGACCGCCTCGACAACATCATCGACCGCTCCGGCTACGGCCTGGGCTGGGACGAACGCCCCGCCGACGTCCTGCGCCGCAACTTCTGGTTCTGCACCCTCGACGACCCGTCCACGATCGCGCTGCGCCACGTCATCGGCGTCGACCACATCATGCTGGAGACGGACTACCCGCACGGCGACGGCACTTGGCCGCACACACAGGACGTCGTCGAGCGCTACTGGGGCGACATCCCTGCCTCCGAACTCCGCATGATGTGCAGCGAGAACGCCGCGAAGCTCTACCGCCACCCCCTGCCCGACGTCGTCCTGCCCCTGGACGCCTGACGCCGGATTCCCGACGGACCGACAGATGTGACGGACCCGGCAGATCGAACAGAACTGACAGCCCGTCAAACTCCCTCAGGAAGGCAAGGCAACCCATGACGTTCGTGCCGACGGCCGACAAGCTCATCCCCGAACTCACCCCCGCCCAGGAGATCGTGCTGCTGGCCCGCACCCTGTGGCGCGAGGGCTACAACGACCACCTCGCCGGACACATCACCTACAACCTCGGCGACGGCACCCTGCTGTGCAACCCGTGGCTGCTCACCTGGAACGAGATCCGCCCCCGCGACATCATCCGCATCGACCTCGACGGCAAGGTCGTCGAGGGTGACTGGCCCGCACCGCTCGGCATACCGCTGCACCTGGAACTGCACCGGCTCCGCCCCGACGTCCAGGTGGCGATGCACAACCACCCGCTGTACGGCACGGTGTGGGCCGACATGGGGGAGGTTCCGCCCGCGTACGACCAGAGTTCCAGCCTCGGCGGCGGCGGGGACCTGGTCCTCGTCGACGAGTACCAGGGCGCCGTCGACAACAGCTCGGCCGCGGCCAGGACGGTCGCCGCGATGGGCGACGGGGAACTCGCACTGCTCGCCGGACACGGCGTGTTCGTGCTCGGCATCACCATCCGCGCCGTGCACCAGCGGGCCGTCGCACTGGAGACCCGGTGCCGCAACGCCTGGATGGTCCGCGCCGCGGGCGGCCGGACCACCAGCCCCCTGCCCGAGTCCTGGCTCGCCCGCACCCGCACCAGCGACGGCAACGGGTTCCGCGGCTTCTGGGAGGCAAGCGTCCGCGCCGAACTCGCCGCCGACCCCACGCTCCTCGACGACTGAACCGCAGCCGGAGCCGACCGCAATGCTGGAGCCGAGCGCGAGCCGGAGCCGCCCGCAATCCGGATCCGGCCGCGAGCTGGAGCCGCCCGCAATGCGGTGGCGTTCAGGCGGGAGCCGGTCCGCGGTGCCCGCCTATTCCCGGAAGCGCCACGCGAGGTGTCGGCGGCGCATTTGCATGGTCTCCCGGCGTTGGGCGGGGGTGACCGGGCCTTCGAGTGTCGACGCCGGGACGATCCGTGCGGACGGCGAGGGGGGCTCGTCCCCCTCGCCGGTGGGCCAGAACCAGCGGTAGATGAGCAGTCCGCGCCGGCGGCCGCCGGTGTCGAGCCAGTTGGGCCATCCCGGGTCGGTTCCGCCGACCGCGACGCGCACCCGTCCTTCGGCGGTCTCGACCTGGGTGAGGTTGAGCGACGTGATGCGGTCGTGGAGGTCGAGGTGCTCGAACGTCCCCATCGGGTAGAGCTGGAAGCTCCAGTAGCGGGCGGCTGGAACGTCCGTGTCGACCACGAGGGTCTCGTCGGCGTCGAGTTCCCAGTACAGGTGCACGTACTGGGCGAGGTTCAGGCCCTTCGCCCCGCGGTGCGAGGGCAGGAAGCGGTTCGTCGGGCCGGACGCCCGGCCGTTCTCCAGGTAGCGGTTCCAGTACACGACGGAGTGGTCGATGCTGGCGTGGGCGTCCCGGATGCGTTCCGCGAGGATCTCGTCGGTGACCGGGGTCGACAGGTCGGGTGCGTCGAGGCACTCGATCGTGAAGGTCGCCGGCTCCTCGGCCCGCCAGTCGATGTAGTACTCGCGGACGGTGCCCAGGACGACGTCGTCGGGGATGGGGATGCCGTCGGGGCCGCCGAGGAGCAGTTCGAACCGCTCGCCGCGGCGGAACCCCAGGTCCGAGGCGGTGAAGTCGGCGACCGTCGCGCCGTTCTGGTGCATGAAGGCGGTCCGGAGCGTCAGCAGCCAGTCGTCGCAGCCGTGCATGTGCCCGGCGATGCGGTAGCTCCGTGCCGGGTCCAGGCGGACGTGGCGGTAGCTGTTGTCGGCGTTCGGACCGCCGTAGCGGCCCACCATGTCCTGCTGCCGGTGCCACGCCGGCCGCGTCGGATCCGCGTGGAAGACGGACCAGCCGAGCCAGTTGACCGTCTGGTCGAGGACATGGCTCACCATCTCCAGCGGCAGGGCGCTCTCATACCCCTCGCCCAGGACCTCGGAGCCGAGCCCGTCGACCCGCGCACACAGCTCGTGCCACGCCCGAACGGCTCCTTGCGCCTCATTCACCGGCATCCCGCCCCAACCCACGATCACGCTCCGACGATTGCACGTTATGACATCGTCATACCGTCCGCAATCATGACTCCGCGGCGGGGATCAACGTCGTGACCAGCGGGGGAACCACAAGGTCGAACACCTCGTACACGCTCGGCCGATAGCGGATCATCGCCTGCAACTCCGGTTGGGCGTCGGCGAGGAGCGTGACCGGTGAAGTGCCGTCGCCCTCCTGCGGTCGCAGCGCCGCGTGGACAAGGCCGCCCACGGTGTACAGGAGTGCGTGCAGCGCCGCGCCGGCCTCCTCGCCGCGCAGCCCCGCCGACGCGATCTCGTTCGCCACGACGCGGTGCCAGGGCAGTGCGAGGTGTACGACGCCCACCCGCTCGGTCGAGAGCTTCGTGATGTGCGGGTATTCCAGACCGCCCTCGAACATCTGGCGCAGCAGGTGCACGATGCGCTCGCGGGGACTCCGGCTCGCCGGCGGCTGGGGCTCGTGCTGCTCGGCGAAGCGGGCCAGGGCGGCGTCCAGCACCTCGTCGCGGCCGCCGACGTGCCAATAGATCGTCGGCGTCGTCACACCCAACTGCTCGGCGAGCTTGCGCATCGTGAGCGCGTCCGCGCCTTCGCGCTCGACCATGGCCAGGGCAGCGTCAATGACATGTTCGCGGGTCAAGCCCGCGCGGACATGGGCGGCCGTCATACGTTCATCCTGGCAGTTGCGTCGGAATCCATGTGCAGGACGGCAAGCACACCAGCCCGCGCGCGAGTTCAACGCCGTGACAGGCGGCCGCCTCCACACCGAAACCGAGCGCGTGGAGGCGGGCATCACGGCTCGTACACGCGCCCCGGGAGGGCAATCGCGCCCCGGTAGTACAGGACGAACCTCCGTTGCCGGAACCGGCAGACGCCGTCGTCGCCTGTGCCCACGCGGTCGTGGTAGGCACCGATGAGTTCGCTCCCGGTGCCGTCCGCACGCCACTGCACCTCACGAACCTGCCACTGGGCCTTCTCCCCGTCGATCACGCCGTTCAGGATCTCCTGCACGCACAGGCGATAGGCGGAACGGGTGCGGCGGAACACGGCCACCGCGGCGTCGCGCCCGCGGATGGGATCGCGTCCGGGCATCGACCAGACCGCGTCGGCCGACCAGCAGTCCCCGAACGCCTCCGCGTCGGCCCGCAACACCGCATCGCAGTAGCGACCCACAAGGTTGCGAATCAGTTCGCTGTCCACCCGGTCAACCCGCCTGAGGGATCGAGAGTTCGCGTCGTGCGTGACAATGCGGTCAATGGGCGGCACGGACCAGGCGGCCCGGCCGGGCTCCGGTGTCGCGGTCGCTGCGTCGGGTGACTTCACCGTTGACGACCGTCATGACGTAACCGGTGGCGGGCTGGAGGATGCGCCGGCCGCCGGCGGGCAGGTCGTCCACGGGGTACGGGGAGTGCAGCCGGAGGTTGTCGAGGTCGATGACGTTCAGGTCCGCACGCTTGCCGACCGCGATGGCGCCGCGGTCGGTGAGTCCGACGGCCGCGGCGGTGGCCGCCGTGTGCTTGAACACCACGGTCTCCAACGGCAGTTGCGGCCCGCGGGAGCGGTCGCGTGCCCAGTGGGTGAGCAGGTAGGTGGGGGTGGAGGCGTCGCAGATCATCTTCACGTGTGCGCCGCCGTCGGACAGGCCCACGACGGTGTCGGGGTGGGCGAGCATCTCGTAGAGGTGGTCCTGGGACAGTTGCGAGTAGTTGGTGAAGGCACCGAGGAGCAGGTCGCCGGCGGCGATGTGGTCGTACAGGACGTCGTAGGGGTCGCGTCCGGTGGCCGCGGCCATCCCCGCGATCGAGCGGTCGGCGGTCGGCTCGTAGTCGGGCGGGTCGCCGAGGACGAAGGTGAAGGGGAACAGGTACGGGCCGCGTTCGGCCAGCGCTTCGAACTGGCGGCCGGGGTCCGGCGGCAGGTTCTCCTCCGCGAGGATCCGCGCCTTCACCTCCGGCTTGCGCAGTTCGGCGAGGAACTCGGTGTACGGCAGCTCTTGTTCCAAACGGCGCAGCGTCGGTCGGCGCATGAGGTAGTGGTAGCTCGCCGCGCCGAGCAGCATCCCGCCGGGCCGCCCGGCGACCTGGGGCAACAGCCGGGCCCCGTCGGCGTTGGCCGCGCGCACCGCCTCAAGTTGGCGGCGCCACAGGTCGGGGGCGCCGAGCGCCTGGACCATCAGGAAGGAGACGGGGACGCCCGCCTTCTTCGACACGTCCGCCAGCAGCGCGATCTCGCCCAGGACCAGTTCGGGGTCGTCACCGGTCTCGCCGGTGGGAACGGCCTCGAACAGCCCGCCCCCGGCATCGGCCATGGCCTGGGCCAGGCCCACGAGTTCGGCGGAGTTCGCGAAGGTTCCCGGCACCAGAGCACCGTCGAGGGTCTTGTGGTTGAGCGAGCGGGACGTGGAGACCCCGATCGCCCCGGCCCGGACGGCGGCCCGGACGTGCTCGGCCATCTCGGCGATGTCCTCGGGCGTGGCGTCCTCGTTGCGGGCACCGCGCTCGCCCATGACGTACAGGCGCAGCGCGGCGTGCGGCAGGAACGCGGCGACGTCCATGGCGAAACTGCGGCCCCCGACTGCGTCGAGGTACTCGGGGAACGTCTCCCAGGCCCACTGGATGCCCTCGTGGAGCGCGGTGCCCGGGATGTCCTCGACGCCTTCCATCATCTCGATCAGCCGCTTCTGGCCGCCGGGGCGCACGGGGGCGAATCCCACGCCGCAGTTGCCGATCACCACGGTCGTCACGCCGTGCGCGGCCGAAGGGTCGAGCTGCGTGTCCCAGGTGACCTGGCCGTCGTAGTGGGTGTGGATGTCGACGAACCCCGGGGTCACCACCAGCCCGGAGGCGTCGACGACCTCGCGGGCCTCCCCTACGACGGTTTCGGCGACTTCCGCCACGAGGCCGCCGACTATGGCGACATCTCCGGTGAACGCCGCACGACCCGTGCCGTCGACGATCATTCCGCCCTTGATCAGCAGATCGAACACTGTGGTTTCCCTTCTTGTCGCGCGACCCGCGGTCGCAGGCCCGGGCAATGGACACCCTTGAGTCGTGCCGACCGAGGGCAACGGCCACTCAGCGCAGCCGGTCGCCGAAGTACGCGGTGACGAGTGGGTTGAAGAGGTCGGCGCGCTCCCACTGGAGGAAGTGGCCGGCGCCGGGCAGGACGACCGGGCCCGTCCGGTCGGTGAAGGCGACCTCGCACGTGTGCAGGAAGTCGGGCCCGACGACGTGGTCGTCCATGCCGTACAGGATCATCGTGGGAACGTTCACCTTGCTCGACATCAGCGGCGGCTCGCTCGCCTTGCGACCGTACGCCAACTGGTAGACGGCCCAACTCGCCCGCAGTCGCTCGTCGGTCGCGAACGGCTCGGTCATGAAGTCGACGTCGGCGGCGGAGAAGCCGCCGGGTGAGGCCCAGAGGCGGTTCCCGTACATGTCCCCGATGTAGCGGCGGCGCCGCTCCGGAGTGTCGAGCTCCGCGGCGAGCTCGTCCGGAGTCGCGCCCTGGCGGTGCCGGTAGTCGGAGGTCGGCCCCGCGCCGATGCTGACGATCGCGGACACGTCGATGCCTGCGGCCGCGTATTCCTCGACGATCATCGGCGGAACCGTGTCGAAGTACACCAGCTTGTCGACGAAACCGGGATATCGGTGCACGAGGTCGACGGCGGTCGCCCCGCCCACGTCCCCGGCGACCACACCGCAGCTCTCGTGGCCGATCACGTCGTGCACGAGCAGGTACAGGTCCCGGCTGTACGCGGCGAGGTCGTAGACGTCGGATGCGGACAGGTCGGAGTCCCCGAAGCCGCGGAGATCCGGGACGATCACCTCGAACCCGGCCTCGACCAACGGCTGGATGTTGCGCCACCAGATCCGCTTGGTCTCCGGATAACCGTGCACCAGAAGCAGCGGATACCCGCCGACGCCCTCGCGGACGTACGCGATCTCCAGCCCGTCCCGGCCCGGCGTCGCCGGGACGGCGCTCCGATGGACCGGGAACGCGTCGAGGGGCGGTGCGGGGGGCTGGGGCGGGCGAAGGCGGACGTCGTAGTGCAGGGCCATCGTGCAGCAACTCCCGGACACCATCGGTAGTCATGGCCGGAACGACGGCCACCGAGGAACGTCTGGAAATTAACACTTGTTCGAGTCAAGAACCATAGGAAGGCGCCCCCAATCCATGACATCGTCATAGACCGCTCGGCCCTCAGCCTGTCGCTGGTGCGTTCGGGCCCGTCGTGGCGGCCATGGTGTGGTTCGGGGCCGGGACGGACCCGCAGGCCCCGATCTGCGCAGCGATCTGCGCAGCGATCTGCGCAGCGGTTTGTGAGTACGTGCGCCTCCCGCGTTCCTGGTCGGCAACGCGGCGCGCTCGGGCGCGGTCCGGCCTTCGGCAGGACCG
>NZ_JBPKBH010000015.1:121889-134170 GCF_051388915.1 Yinghuangia sp. YIM S09857
CGCGCCCGAGGTGGCGGTCGCGAGGTGTCAGCAGTCGCGCAGGGTCGGGGACTGGTTGAGGAGTTGGCCGCGGATCGAGGTGAACTTGGCGTAGCGGTCCGCGTCGAGCTTCTCGGCGGGGAACACGGCGACCCGGTGGCAGTTCTGGAACGCGAGTTTGACGCCGAAGTGCTGTTCCAGTGAGCCGCGGATCGCGTCCGAGGCCAGGGCTCGCAGCAGTTGACCCCGCTCGTGCTCGTTCGCGGGCGGCACCTGATTGTCCGCGAACGGACCGCCTTCGGCCTCGAGTTGCGTGACCAACGAGGAGATGAGGTACCACGCGTAGGGAAGTGAGGTGCGCACGCAGTCGACGAACTCGGCTGCGTCCACATCCCCGTGTTCGGCTTGCGCTAACAGTTGCGGGGAGACGTCGAGTGACATCGGTCTTCCTTTCGGTCGGGCGGTTCGGTCGGTGCGAAAACTGGTGCCGGAGGACGTGTCAGTGCGGAGGGCCGGGCCGGTCCGGTGGGTTGGCGACGCGGCAGGTGCGGCAGGTGCCGGTGAGTTCGACGGCGTGGTCCACGTCGGTGAAGCCGTGCGGCCTGCCGACCGTCGCCGCCCACCGTTCCAGGGCGGGGGAGTGGACCTCGACCGCGGTTCCGCAGTGTCGGCAGATGAGGAGGTGGTGGTGGTCGTCACGACGTCGCCGGCGGAATTGCCGCTCGCCGCCGGGGGTCAGCCGGGTGTCGGCGGTGCCGTTCCGTTCGAGGAGGGCCAGGTTGCGGTAGGTCGTGCTGAGGCTGATCCGCCATCCCTGGCTGCGCATCCAGGTGAACAGCTCCTGGGCGCTGACGAATTCGCGTTGGGATTCGAGGGCTTGCAGGACGCGCCGGCGGCGGTGGGTGGCGCGCAGGGCGTCGGGTGGTACGGCGAATGCGGCGTCACGCGGGCGGTGGTCGTGGTCCGTGGACATCGTGTTCTCCGGTGCGCGGGTCACCCGACGGCGGCTGCGGGGGTCCTGCCTGCGGGGCGGCCGAGGAGGCGTCCCACAACGCCGTGGTGAGGGGACAGAAGCAAGGACAGGACAAACGCGGAGGCGGCGACGAGGGCGATCGCCGCGCCGGCGGAGACGTCGTACCGGCGTGAGATCTCCAGTCCTCCCAGGGCACTTGCCACCCCCAGGGTCGCCGCGAGGGCGGTGGTGCGGGTGAGGGAGTCCGTCCAGAGGCGGGCCGTCGCCGCGGGGGCGACGAGCAAGGCCAGCGTGAGCATGAAGCCGACGGCGGGGATCAGGACGACGATCACGACCTGTACGAGCAGGAGGAGCACCAGGTCCAGGAGCGCGACCGGGTGGCCGCCCGCGCGCATCCCGTCGTGGTCGAAGGCGGCGAACGTGAACTCCTTGGCCAGCAGGGCGAGTACGAGAAGGACCGCGAGTCCGCACACCGCCGTGACCGTCAGGTCCTGGGTGTCCACGGTGACGATCGACCCGACCAGGAACGCGGAGAGCTTGCGGTCCGGAGCGGGATTCACCGCGACCAACGTGGCGCCGAGCGCGAACCCGGCGGCCAGGGTGACGCCGATCGTGCCCGACGTCGTCTGCCCGGGGCTGCGGGTCAGCGCCACGATCGCGAGGGACATGGCGATGCCGACGATGGCGCCGCCGAGGTGGATGTTGAAGCCCAGCACGGAGGCGAGGACCACGCCGGGGAAGGTCGCGTGGGTCATGGCCATGGCATAGAAGGCGATCCGTCGGAGCACCACCTGGACGCCGACGACGCCCGCCAGGAGCCCGATCATGACGGCTTCCGCGTAGGCGCGGTGGGCGTACGAGTCGAACCAGGTCATCGTGCGCCCCCCGGCGCCGCGAGCGAGGGTGGTGGCGTCGGGCGCACGTGCCCGGCGGTCTCGACGTCGACGGCCGTCGCCCGTCCCGAGCGGCGTCGGCGCAGCAGCCGCGCGGTCCCGGCTCCTCCCACCGCGAGCAGGTACGCCGCCACGAGGGTGAGCACCACCGTGGGCCCGGCGGGCAGCGCGAGGTCGTGGTCGACGGAGGCGGCGTAGCTGACCGTCAGCCCGATGTACGCGCAGGCGACCGCCGCCCCGGCACCGATGGCGACGATGCCGCCGAGCCGGCCGCTGAGGGTCCGGCCGATGCTTGCGGGGACGACCAGCAGGGACAGGACGAGCACCGTCCCGATGGTGCGCACCGCCGCGACCACGGAGAGCGCCGTGACGGCGTTCAGCACAAGGTCGAGGACGCCCACCCGGTAGCCGGCCGCGCGCGCCGCGGCCTCGTCGAAGGTGCGGAACACCAACTCCTTGCCCAGCGCCGCGAGAACGACCAGGCACACGGCGGCGGTCACCGCGGTTTCCGCGATCTGCGCGCGGGAGGTGTAGAGGACCTGCCCCACCAGGAAACTCCGGAAGTCGGAGGTGTACGAGTCGCTACGCGAGACCACGATGACGCCCACGGAGAACATGGCGGTCAGGACCACGGCGAGGGCGGCGTCGTCGCTGGTGCGCCGGTTCCGGGTGAGCAGGGTCAGGGCGACGGCGGTGACCCCGGCGGCGATCAGCGCGCCGGCGAACACGCCGTCCGCGCCGCCCAGGGCGAACCCGATGACGACGCCGGGGAACACCGTGTGGGTGAGCGCGTCGGCGGCGAACTCCAGGCGGCGCAGTACGACGAACACGCCGACGGTGCCGCACAGGACGCCCAGGATCGTGAGTTCGACGAGCGCACGGGTCAGGTAGGGGACCCGGAAGGGTTCGAGGAGCAGTGCGGCGTCCATGGTCGGCCTCACGTCCGGGTGACGACGAGTCCGCCGCCGTCGAACGCCACGACCCGGCCGCCGTAGCAGGCGCACAGCAGGTCGCGTGTGAGCACGGCGTCGGTGCGGTCGAACGCGAACTGGCGGCGGTTGACGAGACAGGTCCGCTCGCACAGGTCCCGGGCCACCGTGAAGTCGTGCGTGCTGACCAGGATGGCGGCGCCTTCCTGTTTGGCCCGGGCGAGTGCGTGGACCAGCACGTCCTGGCTGACTGTGTCGACGCCGCTGAAGGGTTCGTCCAGGACGAGGACGGGGGGTCGTGCCGAGAGGGCGCGGGCCAGGAGCACGCGTTGGCGCTGCCCGCCGGAGAGAGCGCCGAACCGCGTCCCGGCACGGTCGCCCAGTCCGACCTGGGCCAGCGCCTCCTCGGCGGTCGCCCGGTCCTGTCGGCCGGGGCGCCGCAGCAGGCCGATCTTCCGGTAGCGGCCCATGAGGACGACTTGGCGCGCGGTGACCGGGAATTCGGGGTCCAGGCTCGACGCCTGCGGTACGTACCCGATGTGGTCGCGTGCCTTGGCCGGCGGGCGGTCGGCCACGGTCACCGACCCGGACACGACCGGGACCAGGCCCAGAACCGCCTTGATGAGAGTGGACTTCCCGCCCCCGTTCGGCCCGACCAAGGCGGTCGCCTCGCCGGCGCGGATGCTGCCGTCGACGTGCTCCAGCGCGGGGGTGCGGTCGTAGGCGATGGACGCGTCCGTGATCCGGACGCGCACCTGCGCGGGGACGGGTCCGTTGGCGGTCATCGGTCAGCCTCGGAGCGCGGCGACGATGATGTCGGTGTTGTGCTTCTCGGACCCCAGGTAGGTCTCGCCTGCGGAGCCCTGGCCACCGAGGGAGTCCGCGTAGAGCGCGTCCTCGCCGGCCACGACCTTGACGCCGGCCTCCCTGCCGATGGTCTCGGCGGTCTTGGGCGGAAGCGCGCTCTCCGCGAAGACCGCCTTGGCGCCCGCGCCCTTGATCTTGGCGACGATCTCGTTGATGCGGTTGCCGGACAGTTCCGCCTGGTCGTCGAAGCTCGGGATGATCGCGCCCACGAACTGCAACCTGTAGCGGTCGACGTAGTAGCCGAGTGCGTCGTGGTTGGTGACGAGCTTGCGGTCCGCCTCGGGGATGCTGTTGATCCTGGCCTGGTTGTCGGCGTCCAGCGCGTCGAGCTTGGCGCTGTACGCGGAGAGGTTGTTCTCGTACGTCTTCGCGTTGGCCTGGTCCGCGGCGGCGAGCCCCTTCGCGATGTTGGCCACCATGATCTTGGCGTTGAGCGGGTTGTGCCAGATGTGCGGGTCGAACTCGCCGTGCCCGTGGTCGGCTTCCTCCTCGTGCCCGCCCTCGTGTCCGCCCTCGTGTCCGTCCTCGTGTCCGTCCTCGTGTCCGTCCTCGTGTCCGTCCTCGTCCTCGGCGCCCTTGCGCAGCTGCACCCCCGTGCTCGAATCGACGACCGGGCCCTTGAAGCCGGCGGCCTTGACGGCCTTGGGCAGCCAGGCCTCCTCAAGGCCCACGCCGTTCTGGAAGACGACCTCGGCCTCGCCGATCGCACTGAGGTCAGCGGGTGTCGCCTCGAACTCGTGG
Organism: Yinghuangia sp. YIM S09857; assembly: GCF_051388915.1. NCBI lineage: Bacteria > Bacillati > Actinomycetota > Actinomycetes > Kitasatosporales > Streptomycetaceae > Yinghuangia > Yinghuangia sp. YIM S09857. The sequence goes on from NZ_JBPKBH010000015.1 coordinate 126,272, forward strand.
GCGCTCGCGTTGGCCTTGATCAACTGCGTGACCTCGACGCGGTCGCCGCCGATGTTGCGGACGAAGTCGGCGACCTGGGTCGTGGTTGCCACCACCTTGATCTTGGGTCCGGAGCCGGTGTTCCCGCCGTTCGTGCTTCCCGCGGTCGCGGGGGTGGGCGACGCGGACGGCGTGTCGTCGTCGGACGAGCCGCAGGCGGCGAGAAGGCCGGTGGCCAGCGTCGTCGACGCGAGCGCGACGGCCGCGCGGGTGGATATGCCCATGGGAATGCTCCAGGCGGGATCGGCGAAGAAGAGTCGGCGGACACGCGGTCGGCGGAGACCGCGATACGCTGTTAGTAATGAAAACCATAATCATTTAGACGGGCCGGTGTCCACTCCCTCCGCCTCCCAGGCGTGCGGTATCGACTCCGGCGCACCTGCCAGGCGCCACCCCCGCGCGCGCTCCCGGTCGCGCCAGAAGGCCGCGTACCGGCCGTCCCGGTCGACGAGTTCCCGGTGAGTACCCCGCTCCTCGATCCGCCCGTCCGCCAGCACGAGGATCTGGTCGGCGGCCGTGACGGTCCGGAGCCGGTGCGCGATGACCAGGAGCGTCTTGTCCCGCGCGAGCGCGTTCATGGTGCCGACGAGCGCCGCCTCCGTCGACGGGTCCAGGGCGGCGGTCGCCTCGTCGAACACGACGATCGGAGTGTCCTTGAGCAACGTCCTTGCGATGGCGACGCGTTGGCGCTGCCCGCCGGAGAGCGACGCGCCCCGCTCGCCCACCGAGGTCTGCCAGCCGTCGGGAAGTTCCGCCACCACCTCGTCGAGCCCCGCCTGGGCCGCCACCGCCGACAGCCGTTCGCGGCTTGCGTCCGGAGCCCCGACCCGGACGTTCTCCTCCAACGTCCCGGCGAAGAGGCGGGTGTCCTGGAAGACGGTGGAGACCAGGCCGGACAGCGTCCTCTCGTCGAGGTCGCGCACGTCGACCCCACCGATGCGCACCTCCCCGGCCGCCACGTCCCAGAAGCGGGCCAGCAGCCGGGCGACCGTGGTCTTGCCGCTCCCCGAAGGCCCGACCAAGGCGGTCATCCCGCGCTCCGGCAGCCGGAACGACACGTCGTCCAGCACGGGCTCCGCGCCGTAGCCGAAGCACACCCCGCGGAACTCCACCTCCGCGTTCCGGGGCGCCCGCGGCGTGCGCGGCCCCGGCAGCGGCTCCGCGTCGAGCACGGCGGTGATGCGGTCCAGGCTGTTGGCCGCGAGACGCAGGCTCGCGCCGAGGTCCGCGGCGGCGGACACGCTCTCGGCGAGACGCGTGGTGAGCACCACCAGGGCGAGGAACACGGGTGCGCGCATGTCTCCGCCGAGGACGGCCTCCGCGCCGACGACCAGTACGGCGGCGAACGCCGTCCGGACCGTGAACGCGAAGGAGACCAGGCCGGGCACGCCTCGGGTGATCATCCGCCGGTCCGCGGCGGCCTCGCGCGCCAGCGCCTCGTCCAGCGACCGGTGGCCCTCCGTGGTGCGGCCGAATGCCCGCAGGACGGGCTGGTTCTGTGCGAACTCCACGATGCGCGCCGCCGCGTCGTCGATCGCCCGGTCCCGCCCCCGGTCCAGGCGCCGCACGACCGCGCCGCTCACCGCATACGCAGCGGCGAGGAGCGGCACCGCCAAGGTCAGCGTGAGGGCGATCCGGGCGTCGAAGAACCAGCAGCAGGCGACGATGACCACCGGCGTCACGACCGCGTTGGCCAGCGGCCGCAGCAAGTGCGCGGGTACGTTCATCACCTGCGCGACGCTCTGACCGGCCAGCCTGCCGAGTTGGGCCGGGCGATCCCGGGTGAACCAGCCCAGCGGGAGCGTCGCGGCGTGGTCCGCGAGCCGGTGGTGCAGGGCGCGGCTCAGGCGGGCGCCCGCGGTGAAGCCTCCGGCGATGCTCGCCGCCTGGACGACCGCATAGCCCGCCGCGCAGAGGACCAGCCATCCCAGATAGGGCACCGCAGCGTCCGGGTCGTCGCCGAGCAGGCGCTCCAGGGCCGGGGCGGTGAGGCCGAACGCGAGGCCTTGCAGGACCGCGGCGGCCGTCATCACGGCCGCCAACCGCCTTACCAGACAGGCGTGTTCGGGGTCCAGAGCGTGCAGCAGCCGGCGCAGCATGGTGGTCACACGTTCTCCCGATCAGTGGTGGCGTGCACACGCGCGCGGCGGTGCCACAGCCGGGCGTAGGGTCCGTCGGCGGCGAGGAGTTGGTGGTGCCTGCCTCGTTCGACCACGTGCCCGGCGTCGAGGACGACGATGGTGTCCGCGTCCCGCACCGTTTCGAGCCGGTGCGCGATCACCAGGACGGTGCGTCCGACGGCCAGTTCGCTCAGGGCGTCCTGGACGTGTGCCTCGGAGGTGGGGTCCGCGAAGGCGGTCGCCTCGTCGAGGACGAGGATCGGGGCGTCGGTGAGGAGCGCGCGGGCGATCGAGACACGCTGCGCCTCACCACCGGAGAACGGCGCGTCCTCGCCCACCACGGAGTCGTATCCCCGGGGGAGTTCGAGGATCCGGTGGTGGATGCGTGCGGCGGTCGCGGCGTCGACGATCTGCTCGTCCGTGGCGTCCGGGCGGCCGAGCCGGATGTTGTCCCCGACGGTGCCCGACAGGAGGCGCACGTCCTGGAACACGAAGCCCACGGCGCGGTACAGGTCGGCCGGCGCGATGTCCCGGACGTCCACGCCGCCGATGGTCACGCTGCCCGCGTCGGCGTCGTGGAACCTGGGCAGAAGCGCGGCCAGGCTGGACTTGCCCGAACCGGACGGGCCCACCAGAGCGGTGACGGTGCCCGGGGCGAGGTCCAGGTCGACGCCGTGGAGCACGTCGTGCACGCCGTCGTAGGACAGGCGCACGCGGCGCAGGCGCACGTGGTGGCCGACCGGGACGCGCGGCGAATCCGGCTGCGGCAGAGGCGGTTCGTCGAGGAGGGCGACGATGCGTCCGGCCGCCGCACGGCCGGCCTGGACCTGCTGCAAGCGCGTGCCGACCGCACTCACCGGGAGGGCGAGGGCGGGGGCCAGCAACGCGAACGGGACCAGAGTCGAGGCCGGGACGACGTCCTCGACGACCAGGAGGGCGCCCGCGCCCAGCACGAGAGTGAGGACGATGACGGGTGCGACGACCAGGAACGCGGCCGTGCTGACCACCAGCGTGCGGCGAGACCAGGCGGTGAAGAACTCGGCGAAGCCGTCGGCCGCGTCGGCGAACCGGCCGTGCGGAGTGTGCTCGCGGCCGAAGGACTTGACGACGGGGATGCCGTCCGCGAACTCGATCGCGGCCGAGGTGAGCCGGGTCTGCGCCCGGTGGTACTCGGCCATTTGCGACCCCGCGTCGGTCATGGCCCGCCGGAACAGCAGCGCGCCCGCCACCGCCGGCACCAGGGCGACCAGGGCCAGACGCCAATCGACGACGAGCAGATACACCAGGGCCGCGGTCGGCGTGACCAGCACGGTCGTCACGTCGAGCAGGGTGTGGGCGACGAGCTGGTGCAGCGCGTGCACGTCGTCATGGGTCGCGGCGGTGATCCGCCCGGTGCCGCGCGCGGAGAACCACCCCAGCGGCAACCGGCCGACGTGTTCGGCCAGTTCGCGGCGCAACCGCAGTTGCAGCGTGTTGTCGGCATAGTGGCTGAGGGTGGCGGCGGCGTAGCCGAGGGCCAGGGCGAGGACGGCGGCACCCGATGCCACCGCGACGAGTGGCCACATGCGCGCGCCGGGCAGGGCGGGGTCGTCGAACAGCCGCCGGGCGAGTTCACCCACGGCGACGAAAGGGACGACTCCCACCAGTGCGGCGAGCGCCTGCGCGGCCACGGCGACCGCCAGTTGCCGGTGCGCACCCCGGGTCGCCCGGCGCAGCGGGCGTTCGGGAGTGGGCGTGGTCATGGGACGAGGACTCCGATCTGCGGGACGACGTGGGAGCCGACGCGGGTGATCCGGCGGATGGCCATCGCGGACTCGGCGGCGAGCCGGTCGATGTCGTACGCGTGCCAGTCGTAGCTGTCGGCGACCTCGCGGACGGGCTGCCCGTCCTCCTGGAGGACCTTCCACGTGGTGGTGAAGCGCGTGCGGTCGGCGGCCACGGGTTCGGCGGCGATCCACCACTCATAGGTCTGCCGGCCGATGCGCTCGCGTAGCGACAGCGTCGGCGGCATGGGTCGCGGGGTCGCGGTGCCCATCAGCTCGATCGCGATGAGCCCGCCCGGGGCGAGGCGTTCGGCCAGGCGGCGCCACAGCTTCACGCGTTCGTCGCCGTCCAGGTGTCCGGCGACGCCGAACACCACCGCCGCGGCGATCTTCTCGGGCAGGGCCATGTCCTGGGCGGAGCCGTCGGTGACGGTCACCCGGCGGCGCAGATCCGGGTCGCGGGCGATCCGGGCGGCGAGGACGGCCCGCATCGTCGCGGACGGTTCCGCCGCGACGATCTCGGCGTCGGGCAGCGCGTCGGCGATGACCCGGGTGACGCGTCCGGTGCCGGCGCCGATTTCGACCACCGTGCCCGTGGACGCGTCGACGTCGGCCAGGACCGCGGTCAGGGCCGGCCCGCTGCTCGCGACATGGCGGGCGGCGACGAGGTCGTAGAACTCCGCGGAGGTCGAGTAGTAGTCGATCACTGGATCGGATTCCTCGTGTTCGGACGCATGCGTCAAGGGGTGCTGGGCCAACGGGAGTTCGTGACGGTCGCGGTCGGGTCCAGACGACCGGCCAGGGTGGCGACGACCTCGCGCCGGTGCGGCGTGAGGTAGAAGTGGCCCCCGGGGAAGACGTGGACGCGCATCCCGGCGGTGGTCAGCGCAGCCCACGGTTCGGCACGGTCCGCCCCGAACTCCGGGTCCGCGTCGCCGGTGAACACGTCGATGGGACAGCCCAGGGGTGCTCTCGGCCGGGGCCTGTACGTCTCGATCAGCCGGTAGTCGTCGCGGACGTACGACAGCACCGCGCGGCGCAGGTCGGCGTCGGCCAGCACGTCCCGGTGGGTGCCGCCCAGGCGCTCCAACTCGTCGCACAGCCCGTCGTCGTCGCGCAGATGCACGGTGCCCGCGCGGGCGGCGACCGGGGCCTCGCGCCCGGACACGCACAGCCGCACCGGCTCGCGCGCACCCCGGCGGCGCAGTTCGTGGGCGAGCTCCCACGCCACCGCCGACCCCATGCTGTGCCCGAACAGCGCGTACGGCCGGTCGCCGAGAGCGGTGACGGCGTCGGCGATGTTGCGGACGAGGTCGTCCATGCCGTCGACCGGGGGGTCGCCGAACCGGTCCTCGCGGCCCGGGTATTGCGCGGCGACCAGTTCCACACCGCCGGGCATCAGGGCATCCCAGGCGCGGTAGCTTCCCGCGCCGCCCCCGGCGTGCGGGAGGCACACCAGGCGCAGTCGGGCGGTGGGGCGCGGTGTCCAGCACCGAAGCCAGCGCTTGCCGTGGTCGGCGGGGCGTGTCACCAGGCCACCGGAAGGGACTCGATGCCGAAGGTCGCGGACTCCTGCTTGAACTCCAGTTCTTCGAACGGCACCGCGAGTCGCAGCGTCGGCACGCGGCGGAACAGCGTCTCCAGGGCGATCTCCAGTTCGAGGCGGGCCAGGTGCTGGCCGACGCACTGGTGGATGCCGTAGCCGAAGGCGACGTGCCGGGTGGTGCCGCGGCGGAAGTCCACGGTCGCGGGGTCGGGGAAGACCTCCGGATCGTGGTCGGCCGCGCCGAGCAGCGCGATGAGCCCGTCGCCGGCCGGGATGACCGCCCCGTCGACGTCGACGTCCTCGCCGGCCACCCGCAGCGGAATGGAGTCGGCGATGGACAGCACCCGCAGGAGTTCGTCCACCGCCGCCGGGAACAGGACGGGCTCGTCGCGCAGTTCGGCCAGGAGCCCCGGTTCGCGCAGCAGCAGGAGCGTGCTGAGCGCGATCATGTTGGTGGTGGTCTCGCGTCCGGCGATGACGGTGATGCCGATGGTGGACAGCAGTTCGTGGTGGGTGACGTTGCCGGTACGCAGGTGGTCGACGACGAGTTTCGACAACAGGTCGTCGCCGGGCTCGCGTTCGCGCAGTGCGATCAGGTCGGCGAGGAGCTTGAACAGATCGCCCAGAGCGGCCGAGACCTCCTCCGCGGTGCTGCCCCGACCGCCCGACACACGGGTGATGTCGTGGAAGAACTCCAGGTCGTCCTTGGGTAGTCCGATGAGTTCGCAGATCGTGGACGTGGACACCGCGTTCGCGTAGGCGGGCACGAGGTCCGCCGCCGAGCCGGCGTCGAGCATGCGGTCCAGGAGCGCGTCGGTGATCTCCTGCACGGCCGGGCGCATCGCGCGTACGCGCTTGACGGTCAGTTCCGGCAGCAGCATCCGGCGGTACCGGGTGTGCTCCGGCGGGTCGGTGCGGATGAACGGGCGGGACTTCGCGCCCGCTTCCTGCTCGCCGATGCCCATCGCGGGGAAGTTCGGATGCCGGATGTCGGCGCTCGTCGCCGGGCTCGCCAGGACCGCCCGTACGTCGTCGTAGCGGGTGAGGATCCACGCGGTCTTGCCGGTGGGCAGGGTGACGCGGGCCGCGGGCTGCTCCTCGCGCAGCCTGGCGTACGCGTCGGGGACGGTGAACGGGCAGGTACGCGGGATGGGGAAGTCGAGCGGGTTGCTCACTGGGGTCCTTTGCGGCAGTCGTGGCGGGGAAGACGGCGGGCAAGTACTTGCGCGCGTTTCAAGCAGGCGGCGTGGCCTGGTGTTTGCGGAGGACGGCGAGAGGCGGACCTCCTGGCCTGGACGCGAGGCGTTCGAGGACACGTCCGCTTTCGCGGGCGACGCGGTCCAGGTCGAACGCGTGCCATACGTACGCGTCGGGGACCTCCCGTACGAGGGCGTCGCCGTCGTGTACGGTCCACCGGCTGCGCAGGCGCATGCGATCTGCGTCACCACCGACTGCTCCGGGAGCCGGGCCCGTGTCGGTTCCCGCTGTCGGTGCCGGGCAGGCTTCCGGTTCCCCGGAGAACCACCAGGTGTAGGTCTGCCGCCCCACGACGGCGCGGGCCAGGCGGAGTTCCGGCAGCGTCGCGGGCCGTTCCAGGTTCATGAGTTCGACGATGATCGGCGCGTCGGGCGCGAGGCGTTCGTCGAGGCGGCCCCACAGGGTCGCACGCGCCTGCGCGTCCAGGTGGCCGAGGACGCCGCACAACACCACCGCGCTCAACGAGGCGGGCAGGTCGAGGTCGGGCGCCGCTCCGTCGGTGACGGTGACACGTCGGCGCAGGTCCTCGTCGGAGAACACGCGCGACGTCAGTGCCGCGCGCATGCCTGCGGAGGGCTCGGCGGCCACAATCTCCGCCTGGGGGTACGCCCGTGCGACGGCCTCGGTCACCAGGCCCGTACCGGCACCGAGGTCGAGGATCGGGCCGCTGCTCGGATCGATGCCGGCGAGCGCCGCGACGACCGCGGGCACGGACCCGGTGGCCGTGTGCCCTTCCGCGACGAGGTCGAAGAACTCCGCCGACGCCGAGTAGCCCGCGGGAGTGACGGGTTCGGTCTCGGCGACCGAGGCGTGGGGCGACGGAGTCCCGGTCGTTTGCGGTTCGGCGCCGCCCGACAGTTCGGTGCCGCCCGGCGGTTCGGGTCCGTCCGACAGTTCGGTGCCGTCCAGCGGTTCGGTGTCGCCCAGCAGTTCGGTGACGGCCAGCGGTTCGGGGGCGCGGGGTCGGACGATCTCCGGCGGGCCCAGGAGATCCGCGATCTTCGACCAGATCCGGCACACCGTGAGGTCGAACTGCGCGCCTCGCAACACGTCCGCGTCCCTGTCCGCCGCGTCCCGCAGCCCGTCCAGCGCGAGTGCGATGGCGTCCGGCCACAGTCGCGAGAACACGTCGCGGAAGCTGTGGCCCTCGGTGTCGCCGACCACGGACGTGGTC
>NZ_JBPKBH010000015.1:134285-180810 GCF_051388915.1 Yinghuangia sp. YIM S09857
TCGGCAGGTCGAAGCGCGCCGTGCCGGCGCCTTCCAGGACGAAGCGGCCTTCCACGTCCCGGTCGGCGTGCAGGCGGGGGCTCCACAACACGGGCCCGTGGGTGTCCGCGAGGGTGAGTACGCCGCCCGCGGTGCCGATGGCCACGCGATGCCACAGCAGGGCGTGGTTGTCCCGGTCGGCGGGGTCGAGCTGGTGGTGCACGCGCAGCGTCAGCGGGACGCCCGCGAGCGTCCCGTGCAAACTCCGGAACGGATGCCCGGGTTCCGCGGGCGCCGGGTCGCCGATGTGCCACGGCCGGACCGCCCCCAAAGCGGCGCCGAGGATGTCCACCAGCGGGTGCAGAAGGTGCACAGGAGTGGCGGCGTCGACGAACAAGGGGGCCTGACGCTGCCGCAACTGCCGTGCAGCAGCAAGGAATCGGCGCACAGGTTCGACATGGCGGTAATGGGTGTTGACCCGGTACTGCACGCCGTGCTTCCGGGCCACGCGCAGGCACTCGGTGAACTCCGCCAGATGCAGCGGGTGTTCCTGGAGCACGTGCACACCGCGCCGCATGAGTGTCTGCGCGAGTTCGGTGCCCGAGCCGCCGGAGATCGCCGCGCCGACCGCGACGCAGGCGATGTCGACGTCCTCCGGGAGGGTGTCTGAAGAGGTGTGGAAGGGCACGCCGAGCCGGTCGGCGAGGGCGCGGGACGCCGCCGAGCCGCGGGCCAGGATCGCGGCCAGTTCGTACTCGCCGGGCCGTCGTGCGATGGCTTCGAGGTGGAAGCGGCCGAAGTTGGTGCCGCACACCACCACGCGTCGCGGGCTCAAAGCTCGCCTTCCTCGTCCTCGTACGGCTCCGCGGCGTCGGCGCGGTGGATCTCCAGGCGTTCGCAGGCACCGGATTCGCGCAGCCGGGCGGCCACCGCCCCGGCTTGCAGCACCTCGGCGGCGAAGTGCACGCCCGGAGGCACCCGCCCCGTCGCCACGGCGTCGACGGCCGCGGCGGCGACCGTCGCGGTGAGCCGATAGCTGCTGCGCGCGCGCAGGACCAGGCTCCGCGTGCCCATGACGCCGTCGGCGACGCCGGAGAGGGTGAACACCATCGTGTAGAACGGACTGCGCCCGGCCAGGTCCAGTCGGGCGGCCCGCATCATCTCGACGGCGAGCGCGTCCGGATCGTCGCCCGCGTCCAGGCGGCCGGGGAGCCGGCCCAACACCGTACGCACCTGCGGCCCCGGGTAGACGTTGAACCAGTCGACCTCGTCCAGGGCGAGGGCCGCGGCGAGGCGTTCGGTCTCGGTGCTCAGGAAGGGCACCAGGGCGACGTCCCCCGCGAAGTGCGGTGCCCGGCCTCGCTCGTCGGTGCGCAACACGCGCGAGGCCCGGCGCCCGCCGCGCCAGGCGGCCAGGGCCTCTCCGAAGGAAGCGCCGTCGGCTCCGCCCGTGGTCAGCGACAGCATCATGTCCGCCGCGACCGTCGCGGAGCAGTCCTCCATGCCGCCGGTGTACGCGCTCAGCCGGCCCACGTGCTCGAACTCCGCGGCGAGCAGGCGCGGCAGCAGGCTGGACAGTCCGGGCAGGGCACCCGCGGACAGGACCACGACGCGGTCGTCCGACGGCAGGTTCCGGGCGCCGAGTTTCTCCGCCACAGGGTCGTCGCCGGCCACATCGACATAGTGAGCACCGGCGGCGAGCGCGGCTCGGGCGACGCGGTCGCCGAGGAGGTAGCTGGGACCGGCGCAGTTGAGAACGGTCGCGCAGCCCTCGGCGAAGGTGCGCAGGTCGTGCGGGTCGTTTGCGTCCACCGCGACGGTCTCCGCGTCCTTCGCGGGTGGGCAGGTGCACGTGAGCTCCCGCAACGCATCGGCGCGCCGCCCGCCCAACCGCAGGCGCCCGTACCCGAGTTCGGCCAACTCGCGGACCGCCTCGCGGCCCACCGATCCGGTGGCGCCCAGGACGCCGATCACGGGCCCGGTCATCGGGTCACCGCGCCGTCGGTGAGGTCGTCCAGCACCTTGAGGATGCCGGGCGCGTGGTCGACGGACAGACAGCTGAAATGGTCGCCGGGGATGTCGAGGATGCGGAGCTCGCCCAAGGCCAGGTCGTGCCAGTGCTCGGTGACCGCGTCCCGACTGCCGGGGAACGGGTAGGCGCCGCTGTGGCGCAGGAAGGTGATGTCCCCGGCGTAGGGTTCCGCCTGGTAGCGGGTGATCGCGAACACGCTCTGCCGGAACGTGCGGAAAAGCCGGTTCATGTGGTCGGGTTCGTACGTTCCGGCCGCGGCGGGCACCGCGTCGCACATGCGGGTCACGCGGATTTGCCGGGAAACCTCGCCGAGCTCGCGGAAGCACGCTGCGACGGGCGCGTGTTCGCCGTCCAGACCGGCGATCCCGCCGTCGCGCAGTACTCCCGGGCTTCCGGCCAACACGGCGTCCGCCGCCGCCGCGACCGCGTTCTCGTCGGCGGGAAAGCCCAGGTCCGCGGGCGCGATGCCCATCATCACCGCGAACGAGTACTCGGAGAGGATCTCGTCGTCGAGCCGGAAACGCGGGCTGTGGCTGCTGATCACGGTCAGGCTCGCGACGTCGGCGCCGGACTCGGTGAGCCCTCGGGCGACCTCGGTGGCGATCAGGCCGCCCAGGCAGTAGCCGACCAGGTGGAAGGCCTCCGCGCCGGTGGCGGCCAGGGCCTTGGCGTAGTCGGCCGCCAGTGCCTCGATGAGGCCGTCGGGGGGTGCGTCGAGGTAGCCGTCCAGGCCCGGGATCTCCAGGCCGAGCACGGTTCCGCGGCCCGGCGAGCGGCGTCGGATCTCGGTGATCAGTGCGCGGTAGGGCATCACGGTGCCCGTGCCCGCGTGCACGAGGACGGTGACCGGCCCCTCACCGGCGGGCGGGCCGTGCAGGTGGACCAGGGGTGAGGCGGGCGCCTCTTCGGGTGTCGGGGGCCGGTCGGTGCCGGCGGCCCGCAGGTGCGCGGCGAGACCGGCGACCGTCGGGCGCAGCAACATGTGCCGAAGGACCGATTCCCATTCCAGGTCGGCGGCCGAAGGGATGAGTTCGCGCAGCCTGCCGACCATGCGTGCGACCAGCAGCGAGTCGCCGCCGAGAGCGAAGAAGTCGTCGTCTCGGCTGATGGGCTCCACGGCGAGCAATTGCGACCACAGAGCCGCGAGTTCGCGTTCGAGGTCGTCCGCCGGAGGGGCGGAGGCGGTCGGGGCCGCGGCGGTTTCGGCGGGCAGCCAGGACATCAGCCGGGCGCGGTCCACCTTGCCGTTGGGGGTGTGCGGGAGCGCGTCGACCAGATGGAAGGCGGCCGGGACCATGTATTCCGGCAGCCGGGTGGCGGTGTGCCGGGCGAGCTCGTCCGCGTCGGTGCGCACGCGGTCGGTCTTGACGGACGCCAGGAACAGTTCCTGGCCGGTCGCCGCGATCGGGTCGCCGGTGGGCGGCAGCACAAGGGTGTCGTGCACTCCCTGTTCGGCGAGAAGGCCGAGCCATTGGTCGCGGGTGAGGAAGGACTGTCCGGTGGCGGCGCGTACATCGGTCCACGGCGAGCCGGTGAGTTCGAGGAACTCCATGGAGACCATCAGCGGGTAGTGCGCGTCCCGGGTGTTCTCGACGAAGGCCAGCCGGCCGCCGGGGGCGAGGAGCTCGCACAGCCGGGACAGTGCGGTTCCGGCGTCCGTGCTCGCGTGCAGGGCGTCGGCGCACACGATGACGTCGTAGCTGTTGGGGGCATGGCCTTGGGTCCGGGGGTCCTGGTCGATGTCCAGCAGGCCGTAGCGCACCCACGGGTGGTCGACGAAGCGGTCGCGCGCCTCGGCGAGGAAGAACGGCGAGGCGTCGGTGAACAGATAGTCGACTCCGTACTCGGCCAGGGCCGGGATCAGCCTGGTCGTGGTTCCGCCGACACCGCCCGCGACCTCAAGGACGCGCAGCCGGCGCTCGCCCACGTGCGCCGCGGCCGCGGCACGCAGGGCGGCGGTCAGGCCGTGGCCGAGATGCCGGACGGCCAGGTTGTCGCGGTACGCCGACTCGATCGAGCTACGTGAGGCACCGGGGAACAGCAGGTCCCGAATGTCCAGCGAGCCGTCGAGCAGCGCGTCGACGCGGTCCGCGCAGGTCCGCATGGTGTCCAGCAGTTCGGTGCTCCAGTCGACCTCCCGCTCGCGGACGGCCGCCTCCTCCCACGCCGCGGCGAGGTCGCCGGGGGTGACGGCGAGCAGCCCGGTGTACGCGTTCGCCTGCTCCCGCATGCGTCCTTCCGCGACCAGCGCGTCGATCCAGCGACGGACGAGCCGGCGGTGCCGCGCAGTCGCGTTCAGTCCGGCGCAGATCTCGTCGAACGTGTGCGCGTCATCGCCGCTGAACAGGCCCGCCCCGAACAGCGTGCGGGACATCACGGCGAGGGCGACCTCGTCGAGAGTGCCGAGGAACGCGGTCAGGCGGTCCCCGTCGATACTCGCCGCCGCTTCCCGGACGGCTTCGGCGGCCGCCCGGTCGGCGCCGTCCGCCACGGGCACAGGCCGGTCGCGGCGCGCGGGTTCGACGAAGGCGGCCAGCCGCCGGCCGTCGCCCTGGCCGTCCACGACGACCGCGCATCCGCCGACCGCGGGGTGACCGTGCACCGCGGCCTCGATCTCGGCCAGTTCGACGCGGTAGCCGCGGATCTTGACCTGCGCGTCCTCACGCCCCAGGAACTCGATGTCCCCATCGGGGAGGTGGCGGCCCAGGTCCCCGGTGCGGTAGAGCCGTTCGCCCGTCACGGGGTGCCGGACGAAGCGCTCGGCGGTGCGCTCGGCGTCGCCGAGGTAGCCCTCGGCCACGCCGAGCCCACCGATGTACAGCTCACCCGCCACCCAATCCGGCCGGGGACGCAGGTGCTCGTCGAGGACATGGAAGCTCTGGTTGGTGAGGGGGCGCCCGTAGGGGATGCTGGGGCGGCGGCGGTCGACGGCCCCGACCGGGTGGACGATCGACCAGATCGCGCCCTCCGTGGCGCCCCCCAGCGCCACCACTTCGAGCCCGGGGACCATCGCACGGGCGTCGTCCGGCAGCGGGACCGGTATCCAGTCGCCGGACAGCAGCGCCAGCCGGAGCGAGCCCAGTGCCGCCGTGTCCGAACCCAGCCAGTCGAGCAACATGCGCAACTGTCCGGGGACCGAGTTCCATACGGTCACGCCGGTGCCGGCGATCAGTTCGGCCCAGTGGGACGGGTCGCCCCGGCGTGGCGCGTTCGGCAGGACGAGCGCGCCCCCGACCGCCAGGGGCCCGAAGATGTCGTAGACGGAGAGGTCGAAGCCCAGGCTCGCGACGCCGAGTACGCGGTCGTCCGCGGTGACACCGAAGCGGCGGTTGATGTCCGCGACGGTGTTGAGTGCGGCCCGGTGGCTGATCATCACGCCCTTGGGTGTGCCGGTCGAGCCGGACGTGTAGATGACGTACGCCAGGTCGTCGGGGTCGCGACGCTCGACCAAGGTCGCGGTCGCGGCGCCGCCTGCCGGGAGGAGGTCGACGCGGACCGCGGTCACGCCCTCGGGCAGCGGCGCGACCTCGACGAGGTCGGATCGGGTCAGGGCGAGCCGGACCCCGGCGTCCCGCAGGATCGCGTCGCGCCGTAGCGCGGGTTGCGCGACGTCGATCGGCAGATAGGCGCCGCCCGCCAGCAGGGTGCCGAGGACGGCGGCGATCTGCTCCCAGCCCTTGTCCAGGAGAATCGCCACGGGCGTCCGGGGCGCCTGTCCGCCGAAGGTGAGGCGGGACGCCACCACCTCTGCGGCGTCCAGGAGTTCGCGGTAGGTCAGGTCGCGGTCGGCGGCGCGCAGCGCGACGGCGTGCGGCGTCGCGGCGGCCTGGGCCACGAACGCCTCGTGCAGCAGCGCCTCGCTGACCGGTCCGCCTGTGTCGTTGGCCGCGGCACGCCGATCGGCCTGCGCGGGCGGCAGTTCGAGCCGAGCGGGGAGCTCCCAGGCGGCCGGGTCGGTCGCCAGGACGTCCACCAGAGCGGCGAAGGCCGCGAAGGCGTCGTCGGCGAGACCCGCGGGCAGGACGCCCTCGCGGACGTCCCACGACAGCGCGAGGTCCCCGCCGCGTTCCATGACCTGGGCGTCGATCCACACCTGCGGTGTCTGGGTCCGGGCGTGCACGACATCGGCGACGGTTCCGCCGCCCAGGGCGCTGGTGAACACGACGGGCATCAGGACGCGCGATCCGGTGCGGCGGGAGATCTCCGCCAGGACCTCGCCGCCCCCGAACAACGGGTGGGCGAGGTCGTCGAGGAACTGCGCCGCGACGGTGCGGGCCCGGTCGGCGAACCGCTCGTCCGCCGTCAGGTCGACGGCGAGCAGTTCGATGCGGGTGAACTCGCCGACGACGGAGTCCAGTTCGTCGTGCAGTGGAGGACGGTCGACGACCGGCAGGTTGAGGGTGAACCGAGGGTTGCGGCTCCAGCGGCCGACGGTCTCCGCGAACGCGGTGAGCAGCGCGCCGGACGGCGTCACGCCGTGCTCCGCCGCGTGAGCGCGCAGCCGGTGCCAGAGCGCGGCCGGGACGGTGGTCTCCAGGCGGCGGAACTTCGCTCCGCCGACGGTGTCCGCCGGGTCGGCCCAGGGCTCGGCGAGCGGGAGTTCGGGAGCGGGCGGCAGGGCGTCCACGCGGTCCAGCCAGTAGGCGCGGTCGCGCTCGTATCCGGGGGATTCGGTCAGTGCCCGACGTGCCAGGACGTAGTCGCGGAAGGTCACTTCGGGGGCCGCGGGAAGCGTGCCCGGGGCGTTGTACTCGGTGTGGAACTCGGTCACCAGGTTGCGCAGGCTCGCGTGGTCGATGGTGAGCAGGTCGACGGACAGATGCAGGGTCGCCCCCGTATCGGTCCGGGTGACATGCACGGTGTGCGGCAGTCCCTCGCGGGGATGGCCGTCGCGTTCGGCCAAGGCCGCGCGGGTGCGTTCCACCGCGGCGGCGCCGACGCTCGCGCCCTGCCCGCGTATGTCGTCCACCGCGACGACCGGCCGGGGTATGTCGCGCGGCACCTCCTGGTAGCCGTCCGGGTGCACGACGGCCCGGAGCATGTCGTGCCGGGCGAGCAGGGTGCGCCATGCCGCGGTGACACGGTCCGGGTCCAGGTCCGGATAGGCGAGTTCGAGGTAGGCGTGGCAGGCGACGCCGCCGTATTCGTACGCGTCGGCCCGGCCGACCAGATAGGCGGCCTGGAGGTCGGTGAGGGGGAACGGCTCGTGGCGTGCGGCCGGGTCCGGCGTGATGCGGAAGTCCTCGACGGGGGCGGTCAGGTGGGCGAGCAGGACTTCGCGATGGGCACGCAGCGTGGCTTTGCGCTCCTCGGTCATCGCGCCCGCCCTGGCCCGGTAGCGCAGTCGTCCGTCGTCCGCCCAGATGGTGATGCCGGCATCGGAGTAGTCGGCCAGCAGGTCGGTGATGTTCATAGGACCCCGTTCTCGAACTCGGCGGCGTCCGCCGGACCGGTGGTGATGTGTGCCGCGACGCGGGTGGCCAGGGCGGCCACGGTCGGTGCGGCGAGGAAGTGCCGGGTGGGCAGCGGCACGCCGAAACGCCGTTCGACCGTGGCGGCGACCCGGATGGCGGCGAGGCTGTCGCCGCCCAGGGCGAAGAAGTTGGCGTGCCGGTCCGTGACGGCGACACCCAGGTGCTCGGCCCACAGCGCGGCCACCGCGCGTTCGACGTCGCCGGAGGGTGCCTCGCCGACGGTGTCATGGGGGGCTGCCTCGCGAGCCAACTCGCGCAACGCTCCGCGGTCGACCTTGCCGTTGCCGGTCAGCGGCAGCGATTCGAGCACCGTGACGCGAGTGGGGATCGCATAGGGCGGCAGCCGGTCCAACGTCCAGGACATCAGGTCCTCGGGCAGCGTGCCCTCGACAGTGACGAACGCGACCAGGGACGCGGCCGCCCTGCCGCCGATCGCCACCACGGCGGCACGGGTGACACCGGGGTGACCAAGCAGCGCGTTCTCGACTTCGCCGGGCTCGATCCGGTTGCCGCCGATCTTGGCCTGTTCGTCGGCGCGTCCGAGGAACTCCAGCGTGCCGTCCGGCCAGTACCGGCCCAAGTCTCCGGTGCGGTACCACCGTTCCCTGTCGCGGGTGACGAACTTCGCGGCGGTGCGCCGCGGGTCGCCCCGGTAACCGGTGGCCAGCCCGGCGCCCCCGATCCACAGTTCGCCCACGACCAGGTCCGGGACGTCGCGTCCGGCCCGGTCGCAGACGCGGAAGCGCTGGTTGGCAAGCGGGTGGCCGTAGGGGATGGAGGTCCACGTCGGCGGAACCGCGTGCACGGTAAGCGAGTTGGACCAGATCGCGGCCTCGGTGGCACCGCCCATCGCGGTGAAGCGGCAGCGCGCTGCGGTGCGTTCGCGCAACCTTCCGGGCAGATCGAGGCCGATCCAGTCACCGGAGACGAGCGCTGCCCGCAACGTGGTGAGTGCGTGGTCGCCGCCGGGTGCGTTCTCGTCGGCCGCCAGGAGCATGTCCAGCAGCACGGGCACGGTGTTCCAGACGGTGACTCGGTGCTCGCGCACGAGTTCGCGCCAGGTCGCGGGTTCGCGCCGGTCGTCCTCGTGGGGCAGGACCAGGGCGCCGCCGACGGACAACAGCCCGAAGACGTCGAACACGGACAGGTCGAAGTCGAGCGCCGAGAGCGCCAGGACGCGGTCACGGGGTCCGAGGCGGTGCCGGTCGCGAACGTCCGCGACGGTGTTCCACACCGCTGCGTGCGTCATTTCGACGCCTTTCGGCTCCCCGGTGGAGCCCGACGTGAAGATGACGTAGGCGGCTCGGTGCGGCTCGGTCTCAACCGGTGCGGGCAGCGGTTCGGCGGTCAGCGCTTCGGCGAGCGCCTCGCGGTCGAGGACGACGCGCACTCCGGCCGCGCTGAGGATGCGCTCGCGGCGTACCGGCGGCTGCTCGGTGCCGACCGGTACGTACGTGCCCGCGGCGGCGAGCACACCGAGGACGGCGGTGATCTGCGCGGCGCTCTTGGGCAGGGTGACCGCGACCGGCTCGGCGGGCTCGACACCCCTCGCCCGGAGCCACGCGGCGATCCGGAGAGCACCGTCGGCGAGTTCGCCGTAGGTCGTGCTCGCCCCGTCGGGGGCGATGAGTGCGACCGCGTCCGGTTCCGACCGGGCGTGCTCGAAGAACGCCGAGTGCAGCGTGCGCACGGGTATCCCGGTCTCCGTGGCGTTCACCGCGGCACGTACGGCGCGGGTCGCCTCGGGGAGCAAGTCGGGCACGGGCGTGCGCGTTCCCCGGTCTGCGACGTGGTGCAGGAGCCGCAGGTAGGCGTCGAGCATGCCGTCCAGCACCTCAGGGCCGAACGCCTCCTCGACCGCGTCCCAGGTGACGCGCAGGCCGCCGTCCTCCTCGGTGACCTGGTTGTCCAGGCACACCTGCGGCGACTGCGAGACTCCCCACACGCGCGTCGGGAAGGTGTCGGAGAGGTCCATGGACACCCCGTCCCCGACGCCGATCGCGCTGGTGAAGACGACGGGTACGGCCCCTTCCCCGTCGCCACGTCGGGCGAGCTCGCGGAGCAGCCACGCCGGGGAGGCGTCTCGGTGGTCCAGGTCGAGGGCCTGTTGCCGCTGGAGTTCGGTCGCGGCCGGCAACAGGTCGGCGTCGGCTCGGCGGTAGCCGGCCGGGGCGAGCGCGGTGAAGTCGCCGAGCACGCGCGCGATGTGCGGGTGTAGTTCGCGTCGGTTGAACAGCGTCAGCGTGACGGTGACCGCGTCCGATCCGCTCCACGCCGCGAGTACTTCCGCGTAGCAGGCGAGCAGCAGGGTCGAGGGCGTGAGGCCGTCGGCCCGGGCGTGTTCGCGGATCGCCCGCCAGCGGTCGGGCGGGATCCGGAACGTTCGGCGCGTGAACCGCGGTGCGACCACCTCGGACAGCGGCTTGGCGAGCGGCAGGTTCGGGGCGGGCGGTAGTTCGGCGATGCGGGAGGACCAGTACTCCCGCGAGCGGTTCTCGGCCTCGGTGTCGTCGGCGGTGTGGCCGAGGTAGTCGCGGAAGGACACCTCGATCGGCGGCAGCGTCGCAGTCGGATCGCGGTAGAGGCGGTCGAGTTCGGTGTAGAGCGTCATGATCGACAGGGCGTCGAAGACGATGTAGTCGAGGCCGATGGACAACCTGGTGCGCGACTGCCCGTCGGCGCCGGGCCAGCGGACGGCGCGAACCTCGAACAGCGGCCAGGTGCCCAGGTCCAGGACCCGGTGCGAGCCTTCCGCCCGCAGCACCGCCAGAGCCGCCTCCGCGCCGGCGGCGTCCGTGTCGACCACGTCGATCACGAGGTCCGGGACGTCGGCCAGTACCCGCTGCGTGCCGTCCCGGTCGATCACCGCGCGGAGCATGTCGTGCCGGCGAATCAGCGCGCGCCAGGCCCGCTGCATGCGCTCGATGTCGATGCCGGTGCCCTCGAACTCGCTGTAGTGCCAGGTGCCGACGCCGCCCAGGGTGAATTCGGGGGAGCGCCCGGCCAGGTACGCGGCCTGGACCTCGGTGAGCGGGAAGGGGTCGCCGCGGTGTGCGGGGTCGGCCGCGACGATCGCGCGTGCGGCCGCGGGGGAGGGCGCGGTCGTGAGCCGGGCGGCGAAGTCGCGCAGCCGGGGCGAGGTGAACACCGCGGCCACGCTCGCTCCGGCGATGCCCGCCGCCCGCAACCTGCTCAGCATGCGGGTGGCCACCAGCGAGTCGCCGCCGAGTTCGAAGAAGCCGTCGTCGCGGGTGACGGTGGTGGCGTCCAGGAGTTCACCCCAGACCTTGGCCACCGCCGTCTCGATCTCGCCCTCGGGAGGGTCGCCGGCGCCTGATCGGGCACGGTCGGTCCGATCCAGCACCCGCTGCACCGCGCGCCGGTCGAGCTTGCCGTTGCCGGTCAGCGGCATGGCGTCCCACACGTGCACGTGTTCGGGGACCATGTACGGCGGGATCCGTTCGGCGGCCCAGGCGCGCAGCGCGGCGGGGTCGGGGGGCTGGGGCCCGTCCGGCGACACCGCGGCGGCGAGCCTGCGGGCGGGACCCTCGACGACGGTGGCGACCGCGTGCAGGACGCCGGGGTGGCTCTCCAACGCCGCCTCGATCTCGCCCAGTTCGATCCGATGCCCGCGCACCTTGACCTGGTGGTCGGCACGGCCGAGGAACTCCAGGACGCCGTCGTCGCGGTAGCGGGCCAGGTCGCCGCTGCGGTACCAGCGCGTTCCGTCGCGCTCGACGAAGCGGGCGGCGGTGCGCTCGGGGTCCCCGCGGTATCCGTCGGCCACGCCGGCGCCGCCGACCCACAGTTCGCCGACGACCCAGTCGGGACAATCCCGCCCACGGGCGTCGGCGACACGGGCACGGGTGCCGGGGAGCGGCGCGCCGTACGGGACGGACCGCCAGGCGGGGTCCACCTCGTGCACCTCGTACACCGTGGAGTGGATGGCCGCCTCGGTCATGCCGCCCAAGGCGACGAAACGGCATCCGGGCACGAGGGCACGCAGGCGGGCGGGCTGGTCCAGGCCCACCCAGTCGCCGCCCAGCATCACCAGGCGCAGTTCGCTCCCCAGGCCGTCCTCGGCGGCGGCGGTGACGAGCATGTCGAGCAGCGCAGGTACGCAGGACAGGACGGACACGCCGTGGCGCCGTACGAGTTCGGCCCAGTGCGCGGCGTCCCTGCGGTGGGGCTCGTCGACGGTGACGAGGGAGCCGCCGACGGACAGGAAGGCGAACATGTCGTACACGGACAGGTCGAAGTCGAGGGCGGACATCGCCAGGGTGCGGTCCTCGGCCCCGATGCCGAACAGGCTGCCCACGGCGTCGATCGTGTTGGCCGCGGCGCGGTGCGGGACCTCGACGCCCTTGGGTACGCCGGTGGAGCCGGAGGTGAAGATGACGTAGGCGATGTCGGCGGGGGAGGACGGCGCGATGACGGCGGCGGGCGCCTCCCCGGCGGTTTCCTCGATACGCACCACCACCGCGTCCGGGACCGGGTCCACGAGGTGTGCGTGCGCCTCGTCGGTCACCGTGACCCGGGCGCGTGCCGTCCGGTGCATCGTCCGCCTGCGGTGCACGGGTTGGTCCACGCCGACGGGGACGTACGCAGCACCCGCGGCGAGCACACCGAGGACCGCGACGATCTGGTCGATCCCCTTGGGCAGGGTCACGGCCACGGTGTCGCCCGGGCGTACGCCGTCGCGGACCAGGCGGGTGGTCAGGCGCCGGGCGCGTTCGGCGAGGCGGCCGTACGTCCAGGGTGCGTCGTTCGACCCGTCGACGACCGCGATCCGCGCCGGGGCGGTCTCGGCGTGTGCGAAGAACGCGCCGTGCAGCGTGCGGGGTTCGTGCGCCGACGCGTCCGGCTCGGGGCGGCGTTCGAGCTGCGTGGAGGGCGCGAGTGTGCCGACCGGCGCGAGCCACGCCCGTTCGTCGGTGACCAGGGTGGTGACCAGGTCGCGGAAGGCGGCGAACGCGGCCTCGGGCACTCCCGGGGCGAACACGGCCTCGCGCACGTCCCAGTTCAGCAGCAGGCCCTGGTCGAGTTCGGTGACCTGGGCGTCCAGCCATACCTGCGGGCCCTGCGAGATGATCCACACCGGCGCGCCGAACAGCGCCTGGACCTCGGCGTCGAAGACCTCGCCCAGGCCGACCGCACTCGTGAACACGACGGGCGCGAGCACGGGCTCGCCGGTCGTGCGGGACAGGTCGCGCAGCACCTCCACGCCGCCGTACGCGCCGTGGGCCACCGCGGCGTGCATGTCGTCCTGGACACGGCGGGCCCGTTCCGCGAAGGCGGACGGTTCCGCGGTGTCCACACCGAGCATGATCGAGGCGCTGAAGTCCCCGACGAGGTGGCCTACATCGGGGTGCAGCGGTTCGCGGTCGAACAGCGGAAGGTTGAGCAGCAGCCGGGGGCCGGCACTCCATGCGCCGATGACCTCCGCGAAGGCGGCGGCCAGTGCCGCGGTGGGGGCGACGCCGTGACGGCGGGCGTGTTCCAGGAGTGCGGCCTTCGCCCGTGCGTCCAAGTGGTGGTGCAGGCGCTTGGTGCGGTTGAGCGCGGTGTCCTGCGCGTGCACCGGTGTGAGCGGATCGACGACGGTGGGCAGGGCGGGCGGCGCGGGCAGGTCCGTGAGGCGTTGGCGCCACCACTCCCGTGCGCTGTCCCGCGCGTCCGTCCGGGCCTCGGCGTGTTCCGCGAGGTAGCGCCCGTACCCGATCCCGATCGGGGGCAGGGGCCGGTCCGGTGTCTCGTACAGGTGCCGCAGGTCGTGGAGCAGGATGCGCAGGCTCATCGCGTCGCCCGCGATCATGTCGAGGTCGACGTGCAGCCGGGTCCGCCCCTCGGGCAGCAGCGACAGACCCAGCCGGAAGACCTCGCCGGCCGCGACGTCCATGCGGTGGTGCGACCAGGTCTCGCGCAGTTCGGCGAGACGGCGCTCGACCGCGTCGGACGACAGGTCGCGCAGGTCGTGCAGCACCGGTGCGGCCCGCACCTCGTCGGGGGAGGCGTGGTACTGCCGGGCGTCGTCGGTGAAGTGTGCCCGCAGCATGGCGTGCCGCCGGGTGAGCGCGGCCAGGGCCTCGCGCAGCCGGACCGGGTCGACCCCGGATCCGTCGAACTCGGTGTAGAAGTGCGCGCCGACACCGCCGAGCGGTTGTCCGTCCTGCCGTCCGGTCCAGTACGCGTGCTGCATCGTGGCGAGCGGGTACGGCGCCTCGTCGTCGAACGCGACGGCCGCGGCAGGCGCGGACCGCGGTGCGGTGGATGAGCGTTCGTCCAGCAGGGTGAGCCAGTCGGCCAGGGTCGGGCGTTCGACCAGGTCCTCGAAGGACACCGCGATTCCCGCACGCCGCCAGCCGCCGGCCAGCCGGATCAGCGTCAGTGAGTCCAGGCCGAACTCGAACAGGTCGGCAGCGTCCCGGAGTTCATCGGGGGCCAGGTGCAACGCCTGGGCGACCGTACGACGTACGGCCTCGGCGTCGAACGTTCGACGTTCGTCGCTCACGGGCGGTTTCCCTCCAGCTTGTCGGTCGATGGTGCGCACGGCGAAGCCCGCCCCCGGCATGCGCCGGCAACGGGCGGCCCGGTCAGTTGAAAATGATTTTCATATCCGGTATCCACATCCTAAGCACATCCCGACGGCGAACACCAGTGCGGCCAAACGCCGGTCCGCCAGGGCGGTGTGACAGGCAGACAGCGAACCGACGGAGGACACCCGTGACTCAGGACTGGCCCGGATGGCCGGAGGAAAGCGCCCGGCAGTACCGCGCGAAGGGCTACTGGGAGGGCCGCACACTCGGCGACCGGCTGCGTGACTGGGCGGCACGCCACCCCGATCGCACGGCGCTGGTGGACGGCGACCGCCGCTGGACGTACCCGGCGCTGGACGCCCACGTGGACGGGCTGGTGGCCGGACTGCTCCGGCTCGGTCTGCGGCGCGGGGACCGGGTCGTCGTGCAACTGCCGAACGTGGCGGAGTTCGTGCACGTGTGGTTCGCGCTGCTGCGCGTCGGAGCGATACCCGTGCACGCCCTGCCGGGGCACCGGCGGACCGAGATCGTCCACCTGGTCCGCGTGTCGGGAGCGGTCGCCTACGTGGTGCCCGACCTGTACCAGCGCTTCGACCACCGCGCGCTGGCCGGCGAGGTCCTGGCCGAGGAGGGGGCCGAGAGCCTGGCCCATGTGATCGTCGTCGGCGAGCCGGGACCGTACACGAGCCTTGCCGACCTGGTCGAAGCGGACGCACCGGCGCACCACGATCCGGCGATCGGCGCGGAGGACCTGGCGATCCTGCTGCTGTCCGGGGGGACCACCGGGGCGCCCAAACTGATCCCGCGCACGCACGACGACTACGCCTACAACGCGCGCTCCGGAGCCGAGGCATGCGGCCTGGACTCCGAGTCGGTGTACCTGGCGATCCTGCCGATCGCCTTCAACTTCACCCTTGCGTGCCCCGGGGTCCTGGGCACGCTGATGTTCGGCGGCACCGTGGTCCTCGCGCCCACCCCCGCGCCGGAGGCGGCGTTCGCGCTGATCGAACGCGAGGGCGTGACCATCACGGCGATCAACCCTCCGCTGGTCCCGCACTGGTTCGACGAGTACGCCGCGACCGGCCGGGACCTGTCCTCGCTGCGGGTATTGCAGGTGGGCAGCGCACGGCTCGCGGACGACGTGGCCCGTCGCGTCGAGCCGACGCTCGGGGTGCGGCTGCAACAGGTGTTCGGGATGGCGGAGGGGCTGCTCAACTACACCGGCCTCGACGACCCGGCCGCGCTGGTCACCACGACCCAGGGCCGCCCCGGCAGTCCGGACGACGAGATCCGTGTCGTCGACGAGAACGGCGCGGGAGTTCCCGACGGACAGCCCGGCGAGCTGCTGACCCGGGGGCCCTACACCCTGCGCGGGTACTACCGCGCGCCCGAGCACAACGCCGTCTCCTTCACCCCGGACGGGTTCTACCGCACCGGCGACCTGGTGCGCCGCCTGCCCACCGGCCACCTCGTGGTGGTGGGCCGGGTGAAGGACCAGATCAACCGGGGCGGCGAGAAGATCGTGGCCACCGAGGTGGAAGGCCACCTGCTCGCCCACCCCGACATCAGTTCGGCCGCGGTGGTGGGCGTCGCCGACGAGCAGTGGGGTGAGCGGCCGGTGGCCTTCCTGGTGTGCCGCGCGGCCGACACCTCGCCGACCGTGCGCGAACTGGCCGCGTTCCTGGGGGAACGCGGCCTCGCCGCGTACAAGGCACCGCAGGAAGTCGTCACGCTGGCCGCGATGCCGATGACGCCGGTCGGGAAGATCGACAAGAAGGCGCTCGCGGCCTCCCGGGCCGACCGGTGACCCTGCTACCGGAGGAACCGGTCGGGGTCGGCGAAACCGACCCCGACCGGGGGTTCCTCCCCGACCACGAGTGCGGCGAGCACCTCGCCGACCCCGGTGGCGTGCTTGAAGCCGTGGCCGCTGCACCCGCCGCCCACGACCACGCGCGGGTCGCCGCCCGGACGGCCGAGCACGAACTGCCGGTCGGGGGTGCGGGTGAACAGGCAGATCTCACCACGTGCGGGCACCGTCTCCAGGCCCGGGAGGGCCGCCGGCAGTCGCTCGCCGACGCCGGTCCAGTCCGCGCGGCGGAACCCCCGGTCGAGCGATTCGGCATCCACCACGTCGAAGGTCGAACCGCCGTCCTCAAGGCCGAGTTTGACGTCCTCGCCGGCGCGTACGGTTCCGTGCCCCCACAGGCTCGTGCCGTCGTCCAACTCCCGGATGAAGGCCGGGAACCGTGCCAGGCGGAAGTCGTCGGCCGCCTCGGGGCGCGCGGCGAACCACGTCATGGGCATTCGCACCGCCGCGAGGGGGAGTCCGGGCACCAGGCCACCGAGCCAGGCACCGGCGGTGCCCACGACCTGACGAACCCGGAACTCCCGTACGGCCGTTCGTATCCGCACGTGATCCGGCCCCGGCTCGACGGCCACCACGCGCGCGTCCGCGTGGACACGCGCGCCGGCGTCGCTCGCGACCGCGACCGCGGCCCTGATCGACGCCTCCGGCCGTACGAGCCCGGCGCCCGGTTCCCACACCGCGGCATGGCCGTCCGGGAGACTGCCGTGCGCCGGGAAGCGGCGGCGCACCTCGTCGGCGTCCAGGAGCTCCGCCTCGACGCCGTGCGCCCGGGCCACCGCGAGTGCCGCGGGCACGAGGTGGCCCTGCCGGGGACCGGCGAGCAGTCCCCCCGACGCGGTGAAAAGGTCGTCGCCGCTCGCCTTCTCCAACTCCCGCCACAGGTCGAGGGACAGTCGCGCGAGGTCCACCAGGCCCGGGTGTTCCAGGCATGCGGTGCGGAACATCCGGCTGCCGCCGTGCGAGGAGCCGAACGCGTGCCCTGGGGTGTGCCGTTCGAATCCGAGGACATCCACGCCGCGAGCGGCCAGGCGCCACAGTGTGGAGGCGCCGAACGCGCCGAGCCCGATCACCGCGACGTCCGCGTCGAAGTCAGCCATGCGTATCTCCAGTACCGGTGGGGGGAGTCGGCGTCATCACAGATCGGCCAGTCGTGGGGCGACACGCGCGGCGAAGTCCCGCAGCGCGCGTTCGGCCGTCTTCGAGGGCAGCGCCCCGGGGTTGAATTGCAGGCTGACCTCAAGATCCGGCCCGAACACCCCGGCTGTCCAAGCGAGTTGCTCCGCGACATCAGCGCAGGTACCGGCCAGGACCTTGTTGTCGGCCAGGGCCCGGTCGAAGTCGTAGGCCCGCACTTTGTCCACCAGCGCCGCGTAGCCGGGGTAGTCGCCGCCGCCCGCGCCGGGGGCGGCCCACGAGGCCACGGCGGCGGTCATCTTCTCGATGTAGTTGTTCTCCCAGCGGCGGCCGGCCGCCAACGCGGCCTCGCGGTCGTCGTCCAGGTAGCACGTGTACTTGATCTGCACGCGTCCCGGTCCGTCGTGCCCGGCCTCGGCGCGTGCGGCGCGGAAAGCGGCGAGCATGGCCCGCAGCGTGTCGGTGTCGACCACCGACGGCACGACCTGGAGGTGGTGGCCGGCGGCACCGGCCGCCGCGCACGACTCGGTGCTCGTGGTGGCGGCCACGAAGACGGGCGGATGGGGTCGCTGGACGGTGCGCGGCAGCATCGTCACCGGGCCGAACTCGGTGAACTCGCCGCGATGCACGACATCTTCCTCGACCCACAGACGGCGGCACGCCTCCACGTTCTCGGCGAAGCGGGACCGGCTCTGCGCCATCGGCACCCCGAACGCGGCGAACTCCTCGGGCAGGAAGGCGCGTCCGAATCCGACGTCGAGCCGGCCGTGCGAGAGGTTGTCGAGCATGGCCAGCTTGCCCGCGAGCTTGACCGGGTGGGTGAAGGCCGGGACCACCGCGCCGGTGACCACGCGGATGCGGCGGGTACGTGCGGCGATCGCCGCCAGCAGCGTCACCGGGTCGGGGCAGTAACCGCCGTACGCCGAGAAGTAGTGCTCGACGGTCTGCACGTGGTCGAAGCCGAGCCCGTCGGCCACCTCCGCCAGGCGCAGGCAGTCGTCGAAGTACGCGGACGCGGACCGCTCCGCGGGACCGAGTACCGGAAAAAAGGTCAGTCCGAATTTCATGGAAACTCCAGAAGGGAGGGGGCTCGTCGGTATTCAATAAAGCCGTGAACGGAAAAGTCAAGCCGGGCTTCGGGATTCTCCGAGATTTTCAGACGGTGCCGATGGCGATAGCGTGAGCGTGCCTGATCTCGGCTGCCGGAATGCACTCGTCGGCTTCATGCATGCGCTTTGACCTGCCATTTTGTAGAACATTCCATCGATTTCCCAGGAGGGGAGAATCGTGAATTCCGCCATGCGTATTTCTTATCCGAGTCGCGGCGCGGTCCTCGGCCGTGCCGAGACGGAAGCGGTCGCCGAGGTGATAGAAGGGGGCGGGGCGCTGACTCAGGGAATTTGGCGCGACCGTTTCGAGGAGCAGTTCCGCGAGTACGTCGGCACCCGCTACGCCACGAGCGTCACGAGCGGGACCGTCGCCCTCGAAACGGCGCTGCGCCTGCTCGAACTCCGGCCCGGCGACGAGGTCATCGTCACACCGCAGACCTTTCAGGCGACCGTGCAGCCGCTTCTGGACCTCGGCGTGGACGTCGTGTTCTGCGACGTCGAACCCGACACCCTCAACCTGGATCCCGACGCCCTCGCCGGCCTCATCTCCGACCGCACCGCGGCCGTCCTGCTCGTCCACTACGGCGGGCTGCCCGCCCGAATGTCGGAGATCACGGCGTTGGCGCGGCGGCACGGAGCACTCGTCGTCGAGGACTGCGCGCACGCTCTCGGGGCCCGCCACCAGGGTCGACGGCCCGGTTCGCTCGCCGACATCGGCTGCTTCAGCTTCCACGGCTCGAAAGGCATCACCACCCTCGGCGAGGGCGGCATGGTGACGTTCGACCGGCCCGAGTGGGCCGAGCGCCTGGAGCGCGTCCGATCGAACGACACCGACTACGAGTTCCTGCCGTACGCCGGACCCGACAACGCGCCGTCGCTACTGCCGTGGATGCGGTACGCGGACGAGGTGTACCGCCGGACGTGCACCCGGGTGCGCCGGGCCGGGACGAACGCGACCATGTCCGAGGCAGCGGCCGCCGTGGGCGTCGTGCAGTTGGGGCGCATGGCGGCGGCCACGCTGCGCCGCCGGGCGGTGGCCGAGCGGCTCGACGCGGTCGTGGGCGAGTTCGCCGGAACCCGCACCCACCGGGCCGCGGCCGGGGACGAACACGCTTGTCACCTGTACACGTTCTTCCTCGACGACGCCGCCCGGAGGGAGAGCCTGATCCGCGGGCTGGACGAGGCGGGCGTGGAGGTGCAACTGCGTTACTTCCCCCTGCACTTGGTCCCGGAGTGGCGGGCTCGCGGGAACGGACGCGGCGCCTGCCCGGTCGCGGAACGCTCGTGGTTCGAGGCGCAGGTGAACCTGCCCTGCCACCCCGGCCTCACCGACGACGACGTGGACTACCTGGCCCGGACGCTGCGCTCGTGCCTCGCCAGGGCGCTCGCCGACTGAATGACCATCGAGTAGGACCGACCGCGTCGAGCGCACCGACCGCGGGCCGAGCGCGTCGAGCCGACCGACCGCGGCCCGACCGCGAGGAGCCGACCGACCGCGGACCGACCGCTCCGCCTGAAACCGAACCGAACGCCAAAAGGAGACGTGCACATGCCTTTCGTCGAGGTCAAGTTGTATGAGGAGCGGCTGACCCCCGAGACCGAGCAGGCGTTGGTCAGCGGGATCACCGAGGCTGTGGTGGCCGCGCTGGGCGAGAACGCCCGCGCACAGACGTGGGTACTCCTCAGCGGCACGCCCGCCGCGCGCTGGGGGATCGGCGGGCAGCGGGGGGAGGCGCGCTGAGATGCGTCGGGGCCGTGGGCGCACATCCGTTCAGACGGGTGTGGGCCCGCGGTTCCGCCCCGGTACCCCGGGCACAGTCGCCGACTCGGCTCGGGCCAGTGAGGGCGCGCATGCGAGAAGGTGTCGCGTGACGGCCTCACGAGGTCGGGTCAGCACCTCGCCGACCGGACCTGATTCGACCACCCGCCCCCGATCGAGGACCGTCACGTGATCGGCGTGCCGAGCCACCACCGCCAGGTCGTGGGTCACCAGCAGCAGGGTCAGCCCGAGTTCGCGGCGCAGCGAATCGAGCAGGTCCAGCACGGATCGGGCGATCTCGGGGTCCAGCGCGGAGGTGACCTCGTCGCAGATCAGGACCACCGGATCCGCGGCCAACGCCCGGGCGAGGGCGACCCGTTGGCGTTCCCCTCCGGACAGACCGGCGGGTCGGCGGCCCGCGACGTCCGGCGGTAGGCGGACCAGGTCCAGCAGCCGATCGACTTCCCGTTCGGCGCGGGCTTCGTCGAGGCCCCGCAGTGCTCGGAGCGGACGCAGCAGTGCTCCGCGCACCGTCTCGCGCGGATTGAGCGCGCCGACCGGATCCTGCTGGACGAACTGGATGTGCCCGCGCCGCGGGCGAGTTCGGGCGGACGCGGGACCGGGCGAGCCGCTCGCGTCCCAGTCCACGCCACCCGACGCCATCCGGTGGAGACCCGCGGCGCAGCGGGCGAGCGTCGTCTTGCCGGACCCGGACGGGCCGACCACCGCGGTGCAGGAACCGGTCGGAACGCGCAGGGACACATCGACCAGCACCCGTGTGGAACCGTGGAAAGCGGACACGCCGTGGACGAGTAGTCCTCCCGGCGGCGATTCGGTACCCGGAGGCCGCGGGGTGACCCGTACCGGGGCCAACCGCTCCGCCAACACGTCGCGCGGTGCCCCTTCCCGCACCACCCGGCCCGCTTCCATCACCATGACGCGGTCGGCCAGCCCCGCCACCAGATGGAGATCGTGGCTCACGAGCAGTGCGGCCCGACCGTGATCACGCAGCACTTCCGTCACGAGCACGCGGGTGCGTTGCGCGAGGACGCTGTCGAGACCGCTGGTCGGCTCGTCCAGCACCATCAGGTCGGGTGAACCGGCGAGCGCGATGGCGAGGGCGACGCGCTGCGCCTGCCCGCCGGACAGGGAATGCGGGTACCGCCGCAGGAAGGCGCGGTCCACCGGGAGTCCGACCCCGGAGAGAAGCCGCGCGACGTCCGCGCCCACCTGGGCCCGCGTGGCGGCGGCCGGACCGCGCAGCCGAACGGCTTCGGCGACCTGTGCCCCGACGCGCCGCACCGGGTTGAGGGCGGACGCGGGATCCTGGCCGAGAAAGCTCACGGACGCCCCGCGCACGCGGCGCGCGCCCTCGCGGGTCAGCGGGTCCGCGCCTCCGACGCGGACCGTACCCTCGCGCACCCGCAGACCCGGACGCACGTGGCCGAGCAGAGTGAGGGCGAGGGTGGTCTTCCCGGACCCGGAGCGGCCGACGACGCCCACCACTTCGCCCGGGGCGACGGTCAGGTCGACTCCGCGCACGACGGCGGGTCCGCCGGCCGGCGCGACGGTCAGGCCGCGGACCACCGCGAGCGTCATGTCGTTTCCCTTCCGAAGGATTCCGCCAGCCGGTCCGCCAGCAGGTTCACGGAGACCGCGAAGACGACGAGCAGGACCGTGGGAGCCAGGAACGGCACGGTCGTCAAGGGGGCGCCCGGCAGGTTCTCCTGGACCATGCGCCCCCAGTTCGCCGACGGCGCCCCTCGACCCAGGCCCAGGAACCCGGCCGTGGCGCTCAGGTGCACGGCGGCGACCAGACGGATTCCCGCGTCGGTCAGCAGCGGCCCGACCATATTGGGCAGCACGTCGTAACGGAGCACGGACAGCGCGCCGTCGCCACGCGCGCGAGCCGTCTCGACATATCCGCGTCCGGCGAGCCGCTGTCCGGCGGCGCGCACGACGCGGACCGAGAACGGCAGCGTGGTCAACGCGACGGCAGCGACGACGGCGGTGTCGCTCCCGGGGAACCCGGCGGCGAGCACCAGCATCAGCAGCAGCGCGGGCACCGCGGCGAGTATGTCCACGAGCCGCACCAGCAGGTCGCCGGCGCGCTTCCCGGTGAAGGCCGCCCAGAGCCCGACGAGCACGCCGACCACGGTGGTCAGCGTCGTGGCGCACACGCCCGCGACCACGATCGTGCGCCCGCCGTGCAGGACGCGGGAGAGCACATCGCGGCCTAGCACGTCGGTGCCCAACAGGTGTCCCGCACCGGGGGATTCGAACGGCACGCCGACCTGGTCGGTCGGTGCGTGCGGCGCGATGTACGGGCCCGCCAGGGCGACGAACAGCACGAACAGCAGTCCGGCGCCCGCGCAGACGGTCGCGACCTTCGGCCGTGGACGCGGGGGCGCGGCTTCCGATGTCGTCGTCATGCGCGCGCCCGAGGGTCGAGCATTCGCGCGACCACGTCGCCGACAAGCAGGCTCAGAAGCATGACCGCGCACAGCGTGAGCGCGATGCCCTGCACCATGGGCACGTCCCGGCCGGCGACCGCCTGTTGCAGTTCGTTGCCGATGCCCGGGTAGCCGAACACGCTTTCCACCACCACGGTTCCGCCGACGAGGCCGCCGGTGGTCAGGGCGAGTGCCTGGACGGCCGGTGCGAGTGCCCCGGGCAGAACATGGCGCACCGCCAGGCGTACCCCCCGCACGCCGTTCAGGCGCGCCGACTCGATGTAGGGCGCCGTACGGATGTCGGCAACCGTCGCCCGGATGAGGCGGGTCGCGGCGGCCAGGCCGACCACGGACAGCGTCAGCACCGGCAGGACCAGCGCCTCCGGGGCCTGGAGCGGCGACTGCCCCAGCGGCACCAGGGACACCCGCGGCAGCGCGCCGAGCCACACCGAGAGCACCGCGAGAAGCACGCCGGCCGTCACGAACTCCGGTATTCCCACCGCGATTTGCGTGGCCGTGGTGATCCATCGGTCGAGTGCCCCGCCGGCGCGCATCCCCGCGACGAGGCCCAGGACGACGGCGAGCGGCGCGGCGACGGCCAGCGCGAGGCCCGCGAGCAGGGCGCTGTTGGGCAGCCTGGCGCCCACCACGTCGGACACGGGGCGGCGGCCGACCGTCCCGGTTCCCAGGTCACCGCGTACCGCACCCGAGGCCCACTCCCGGTAGCGGTCCGCCGCCGGGCGGTCCAGGCCCAGTTCGGCCCGCAACTGTGCGCGTTGGGCGGGTGCGGCGTCGACGCCCGCCATCACGTCGGCGGCGTCTCCGGGAAGCACTTCGGTGGCGGCGAACACCCCGGCGGACAGCACGATCAGAACGGCGATCGCGCCCGCCGTGCGCCGCAGGACGAAGCAGAGGAGGTTCACCGCGGTCCGCCTGCCGCCGGGTGCCGCCGCCGTGCGGCCGTCATCGCACCGTCGCCTGGCCGAACCCGGGGAACTGCTGGAAGAGGTCGTCGGCGACGCCGGCGACGTTGCGCGTGGCGGCGTTGACGTACGGCTTGAACACCGGCATCACCGTGTTGCCGTCGCTCCACATGGCCTGCTGTGCCGCGGCACCGATCTCCTTGGCCCGCAAGGGATTCCGCTCCGCCCGCGCCTGCGTGACCAGCGCGTCCACGTCGGGGCGGTTCCAACCCAGGGCGCCCGGGGCGCCGCCGGCGGTGGTCACCTGGTACGAGGACAGCGCGGGCACCGGCACGTTGAACGCGGCCGCAAACGGCAGACGGGTGTACGCGGGGAAGTCCGCGAAAAGCTGTCCGGCGGGTAGTTCGCTCAGGGACGCCCGGACCCCGACCTTCTTCAGGTCCTCGATGTACAGCGTCGCGGCCTCGATCATGCCCGGCGTCTCGGGTCCGCTGGTCAGGGTGACCTCCATACCCTCCGCGCCGGCCTCGCGCAGGAGCGTGCGCGCCCGCTCGGGATCGTGGGCGCGCTGCGGGATCTGCCGCGCGTAGTCGGAGAATCCGATCGAGGGCAGGTCGTTGCCGATCGTGCCCCGGCCGAAGAGCACGGTCTCGACCATGGCCTCCCGGTCGACGGCGAGCTTGAACGCCTCCCGCACGCGCGGATCGTCGAACGGTTTGACGGTCATGTTCATCCGGAAGGACAGGCCGACCAGGTACGGGCTTTCGGTCGGCGTCAGCACGACGCGCTGATCGGCTTCAAGAGTGCGCGCGGTCACCGGGGGGAGGTCGTGCGCGAAGTCGACCTGACCACCCGTCAAAGCCCCTGCGCGGGCGTCGCCGGCGACTATGGATCGCAGTTCGAGTCCGTCGAGGTAGGGGCCGCCGCCGAGCGCGAGGCCGTAGAAGTCGTCGTTGCGGGTGAACGCCGCGCCCTGCCCGGGCTCGAACCGGGTGAGCTTGAAGGGACCGCAGGTCGGCGTCCTGGGGGAGTACTCGGTCGTACCCTCCTTCACCACGAGGAAGTTGCCCTGGCACAGGATCAGCCGGCCGTCCGCGATCGGCCTGCGGGTCGGCAGGGTCACGGTGAGGTCGCCCTCGACCCGGGCGCGGTCGAGGTCGAAGTTCGCGGTCGGCATCTTGTAGACGGGCAGCGGACTGGCCTGGGCCGGTCCGGCCAGGGAGTACAGGACGTCCCGCGCCGTCACCGGCGAGCCGTCGGTGAACCGGACGCCCGGCCGCACCCGCAGGGTGTACGTGGCCAGGTCGTCCGATACGTCGATGCCTTCCAATACGCCGTAGCGGACGCCGTCCGGCGCGCTCGGGTCCAGGTTGCCGAGGCTGCCGTGCCATGCCCGGGCCCGGACGAAGTCCATGGGTGTCGGTCCGCGGAAGTGGTCGAGCGTCTCGGCGGCGCCGCCGCCGACGAAGGCGGCGCGCAGGGTTCCCCCGGGCTGCTTGCCGCGCCCGGCCTGGTCCGCGGCCGGGTCCGCGTCGTCGGAGCAGGCGGTGAGCAGCGCCGATCCGGTCGCCAATGCCAGTGCGCCGCCCGCGGTGCCGAGCACGAATCGGCGGCGATCAAGGTTGTGGGACATGACTCTCCTGGTCGTGAGGTGCGGATGCCGTGGGATCGGTGCAAGTCGGATCCGACGCGGGGCCGTCACGTCGAATCGCGGGCCGTCACAGTGATGGCGCCGGACGGGCAGTCGTGAGCGGCGCGGGTGATTCCGTCGGCGTGGTCGGCGCCAGGAGCGTGGTCCAGCAGCAGGACCCGGCCGTCCTCCGGGGCCTGATCGAAGACGTCGGCGGCGGCGAGCACGCACTGACCGGCGCCGACGCATCGTTCGCGGTCGACGAGGACCACGAAGCGGCCGCCTGCCTGCGGGATTTGACGGTGCGTCGGGTGAAGCGACGGGTCGCGGCGGCCGGGGCCGTCCGGGGCGCCGCCCTCCGGTGAAGTCGTGGGCACGGGCACACACCGTACATGAAATGATTTTCATTATCGATAGCGTGAGGGGTGGCGCCGGTCCTCCGGTCGCGCACCCCTCCCGCCGTTCGGGGTCCCGGTCAGCGCTCCTCGCGGAAGGCGACGTGTCGACGCACCACCGGGTCGTACTTCCGCAGTTCGAGCCGGTCGGGGTTGTTGCGGCGGTTCTTGCGCGTCACGTACGTGTAGCCGGTGCCGGCCGTCGAGCGCAGTTTGACGATCGGACGTACGTCATTGCGGGCCATGCGTCTACTCCCAAGGGGTGTCGGGGTCGATGTCGATGTCGACCTTACTGAACATGATTTTCATCAAGAGCGGCGCCTCGGGGGGTGGCGCCGTCCGCGACATCATGTACGGTAATGACAATCATTTCCATCTGAGAGTGTGTGAGGCCCGCTGATGCTCCCCGATCCGCCCCTGCCGGTCGTCCTGTTGACCGGTCTGCACGCCGATGTCCGCCGGGCCGCGGGCGACCGCCTGCTCGGCGCGGTCCCCGGGGCGGTCCTCGTCCACCAGCGTCTCGTGCACGGTGCCGAGACCCGGGTCGAACTCGTGGTTCGCGACGCGGAGAAGGTCGTGGAACGGGTGGATCTGCCGCTCACCAACTCCTGCGTCTGCTGCGGGATCCGTGAGGACGTCCTGCCCCGGTTGCGGCATCTTGCGACGGCTCGCAGGATCAGGCTCGCGGTCATCGAGACCTGGGACAGCGTCGAACCCCAGGAGGTGGCCGAGGCGATCGCGACGCATGCCGGCGCCCGGTTGCGGCTCGCCGCCGTGGTCGCCGCCGTCGCGCCGGGCCGTCTCGTCGACGACTTGGCCCGACCCGTCGACCTGGCCGAGTTGGGACTCGCGTCCTCGCCCGACGACCAGGGCACCGTCGCGGAGGTTCTGGCCCGGCAGATCGAGTACGCGACCGTCCTCGCGCATCCCCCTGTCAGCGACCACCGGCAGACCACCGGGCTGGCGCTCATGCGCCTGATGCATCCCGCGGCCACGCTCCTCCCGCTGAACGCACGCGGCCTGGACTCGTTCACGACGGCGGCCTTCGACGCCGCTGCCGCCGCGGCGCGCGTACACCCGGCGTGCTCGCTGCTCCCCCAGGAAGGCGAGTCCGCGGGCGTGGTCGCCGCGGTGTGGCGTCGCCGCCGACCGGCCCATCCCCAGCGCCTCTACGACGCGCTGGAGGACGCGGTCCCGGCCGCGCTGCGCAGCCGCGGTCGCCTGTGGCTCGCGAGTCGGCCCGACGAACTGCTCGCCTGGGAGGCCGCCGGCGGATCGCTCTCCGTCGAGTCGGCGGGGCCCTGGCTCGCGTCGCTCACCGACGCCGAATGGGACGCGATGCCGCCGCTCCGCCAGGCCGCCGCCGCGGTGGACTGGGACCCGCTGCACGGCGACCGGGGCCAGCACCTGTGCTTCATTGCCCCGGACCTCGACCGCGAGCCGTTGTTCGAGCTCCTGGACACCTGCCTGTTGACCGACGAGGAATACCTGCGCGGCCCAGCCGGCTGGCGGGAACTCGCGGATCCCTTCGCCGAGTTCCTCGACGACGTCGCCGTCTGACCGCACGACCCACCGCAAGGAGAACCCACGCATGGCCCGCTCCGGCGCAGCCCCGCGCAAAGCCCGCAAGAACCCGCTCGACGCCGCGGGCATCACGTACGTCGACTACAAGGACACCACCCTGCTCCGGCGCTTCGTCTCCGACCGCGGCAAGATCCGCAGCCGCCGGGTGACCGGCTTGACGGTGCAACAGCAGCGCGCCGTGTCGCGCGCCGTCAAGAACGCGCGCGAAATGGCCCTGCTGCCCTATGCATTCGCGTCCGCCGACGCCGCCCGGGCCAAGCGGTGAGTCGGCCGGATCCGTCCCCCGACGACGGCCGCCTGCCGGTGACCGTGCTGTCCGGCTTCCTCGGCGCGGGCAAGACGACGCTCCTCAACCACGTCCTCCGCAACACCGACGGGCTGCGGGTCGCCGTCATCGTCAACGACATGAGCGAAGTCAACATCGACGCCTCCCTCATCGCCGGTACGGGTGTACTGACCCGCACCGGCGAACGGCTCGTCGAGCTGACCAATGGATGCATCTGCTGCACGCTGCGCGAGGACCTGTTGGACGAGGTCGCCCGCCTCGCCCGCACCGGCCGCTTCGACTACCTGCTCATCGAGTCGACGGGCGTGTCCGAGCCGATGCCCGTCGCGGCGACCTTTTCCTTCGAACGGGACGACGGCGCCGACCTCAGGGCGCTGGCCCGCTTGGACACCATGGTCACGGTGGTGGACGCGTCGGCGTTCCCCGCGGACGTGGCCTCCGGGGACGACCTTGCCGAACGCGGTCTGGCCGCGTACCGGGACGACGACCGCACGGTCAGCGATCTGCTCATCGACCAGGTCGAGTTCGCCGATGTCATCGTGCTGTCGAAGACGGACCTGGTCGACGCCGCGCGCGAGCAGCGCCTGCACGCCACGCTGCGCAGGCTCAATCCGCTCGCCCGGATCCTGCGCGCCCACCGCGGCGTCGTCCCGCTCGACCAGGTGCTCGGCACCGGGCTGTTCGACGTGGCGAGGGCCGGGCAGGCACCGGGCTGGGTCGCCGAACTGAACGGCGACCCGCACACACCGGAGACCGAGGCGTACGGCATCGCCAGCACGGTGTTCCGCGCCCCGCGCCCCTTCCACCCCGGCCGGCTCTGGGAACTGCTGTGCGGAGACCTCGGCAACGGCCGGTTCGGGGACGTCATCCGCGCCAAGGGGTTCTTCCGGCTCGCCACCCGACCCACCGTCACCGGGATGTGGTCGCAGGCCGGACCGGTCGCCCGCTTCGAACCGGCCGGGATCGCCGACCCGGACCTCCCCGACGGACAGGAACTCGTCTTCATCGGCACGGATTTGCACCCGGAACCGCTCCACGACGCCCTGTCGCGCTGCCTGCTCGACCCCGCGGAGCCGCCACCCGGCGGGTCCGACGACCCCTTCCCCACCTGGGACACCGCCCCACACGCACACGCGTGACCGGCGACCTCACCGACTCCGGAGGAGACACATGTCCGCGCACTGCCAAGTGACCGGCAGGAAACCCGCGTTCGGCAACACGATCTCGCACTCGCACCGCCGGACCAAGCGCCGCTTCGATCCCAACATCCAGCGCAAGCGGTACTGGCTGGCCTCCGAAGACCGGTACGTGACCCTCACGCTCAGCGCCAAGGGCATCAAGACGGTCGACCGACGCGGCATCGAATCCGTCGTCGCCGCCATCCGGGCGCGGGGGGAGAAGGTCTGATGGCGAAGCAGAGCAAGATCGCGAAGAACGACCGGCGGCGCGTGATCGTCGCCCGGTACGCCGAACGCCGCGCCGAACTCAAGGAAGTCCTCCGCAGCCCCCGCTCCACCGAAGCCGAGCGCGCCGCCGCCCTGCGCGCACTCCGCCGCCAGCCGCGCGACGCCAGTGCGACGCGGCTGCGCAACCGCGATGCGGTCGACGGCCGTCCGCGGGGCCACCTGCGCACCTTCGGCCTGTCCCGCGTCCGCTTCCGCGAGCAGGCCCACGCCGGATTTCTCCCGGGCGTACGCAAAGCGAGCTGGTAGCGCCTCGTCCCGGACCACCGACCGAGCGCCTCGTCCCGGACCACCGACCGAACCTTCGAAGGACGTACAACACCATGGCCGTTCCCAAGCGCCGCATGTCACGCAGCAACACCCGCACCCGCCGGGCCCGGTGGAAGGCGACGACTCCCGACCTGATCCCGATCACCCTCGACGGGAGAGAACACCTCGTCCCCCGCCGCCTCGTCCGCGCCTACCAG
Source organism: Yinghuangia sp. YIM S09857 (assembly GCF_051388915.1). Taxonomy (NCBI): domain Bacteria; kingdom Bacillati; phylum Actinomycetota; class Actinomycetes; order Kitasatosporales; family Streptomycetaceae; genus Yinghuangia; species Yinghuangia sp. YIM S09857. The sequence goes on from NZ_JBPKBH010000015.1 coordinate 163,377, forward strand.
AGGGGACTGATCCGGCCGGGTGCCTGACCGCGAAGCCCGGACCAGTACCGGCCGGCTTTCGTGCGCCGGCTCATGCCGTCGGCGGGAGTGATCGAATGAGGTCCTGGGCCCGACGAGAGGCAAAATATGTGGCCGCAGAGTGAGAAATTGCCTCGACGGGCGGCGAGGATTTCTTTCGCGACGAAACGAACGAGTTCGCCTGTTGCGGGAATTTCTTCACCGCGTGCTACTGTCGTCCTCAGTTGCAGTTGTGGTTCCCAAAATCTCCGAGCGTCCCCGTCGTGTTTTCCCGGCGGGAAGCGCTTTTGAAGGTCCGGATCATTACCGGTGGGGTGATCATCGCGGCGACGCGGAGTCCGTGAAGTGCGGGCTCCGGGCCCGGCCCCTTTCGAGGAGATTTGACATGGCAAGCGGCACAGTGAAGTGGTTCAACGCGGAAAAGGGCTTCGGCTTCATCGAGCAGGACGGCGGCGGACCTGACGTCTTCGCCCACTTCTCGAACATCGCCGCCCAGGGCTTCCGTGAGCTCCAGGAAGGCCAGAAGGTGACCTTCGACATCGCGCAGGGCCAGAAGGGCCCGACGGCCGAGAACATCGTTTCCGCCTGACGCGCACACGTACTTCGCAGCCAGGGCCCGCACCTGAGGGTGCGGGCCCTGGCTGCGCTTCTGTTCGGCACGCCCGGCGCGCGCACGTCCGCGCGCTCCCGCCGTTTCCGAGCTCACGAGGGGCCTGCACTGGCGGCATTCGCCCTGGCTGCTTCCCGTACCGATTTTTCCGGATCCGCCGGCCGGACGACACACCCGCCGGGTTTCCGATGAAACTCCCTCGGCTCGTTCCGAAATTCTCCGCACCGGCCGGTCTGCCGCGGGAATTCCTTGGCGCGCGCCGCATCAAGGAAGGTTCCGCATGAACCGCACACGTAAAGCCGATCCCTTCGCCCGTACCCGCACCGGCCGTTCGGGCTCCGCGCAGCGCGGCGGCCGCCACGGGGCGGCCCCCTCCGGCCGTTCCGGCGGACCGAGCCGTTCGGCGGGCAGCGGACGTCGGCCGTCCGCACCGCGGAGCGAGTTCGCGCTGCCCGAGACGGTCACTCCGGCACTCCCGGCCGTGGCGGCGTTCTCCGACCTCGCCATGCCGGCGCCGCTGCTGGCGGCGCTCGGGAGCCAGGGCGTGACCGAGCCGTTCCCGATCCAGGCGGCCACCCTGCCCAACGCCCTTGCGGGGCGCGATGTGCTCGGCCGCGGCCGAACCGGATCGGGCAAGACCCTTGCCTTCGGCCTCGCGCTGCTGGCCCGCACGGCCGGGATGCGCGCCGAGCCGCGACAGCCGCTGGCCCTGATCCTGGTCCCCACGCGCGAGTTGGCCCAGCAGGTCACCGACGCGCTCACCCCGTACGCCCGCGCCGTGCATCTGCGGCTGGCCACGGTGGTCGGCGGCATGCCGATCGGCAGGCAGGGCAACGCACTTCGCAACGGGGTGGAGGTCGTCGTCGCCACACCGGGTCGGCTCAAGGACCTCATCGACCGGGGCCACTGTCGCCTGAACCAGGTCGGCGTCACCGTCCTCGACGAGGCCGACCAGATGACCGACATGGGATTCATGCCGCAGGTCACCGCGTTGCTCGACCAGGTACGGCCGGAGGGGCAGCGGATGCTGTTCTCGGCCACGCTGGACCGCAACGTCGACCGGCTGGTGCGCCGCTATCTGACCGACCCCGTGGTGCACTCGGTCGACCCCTCCGCGGGTGCGGTCACCACGATGGAACACCATGTGCTTCACATGCACGGCTCGGATAAGCACCGGGCGACCACGGAAATCGCGGCGCGCGACGGCCGGGTGATCATGTTCCTGGACACCAAGCACGCCGTCGACCGCCTGACCCGGCACCTGCTGGACAGCGGCGTACGCGCCGCGGCACTGCACGGCGGCAAGTCCCAGCCACAACGCACGCGTACGCTCGCCCAGTTCAAGTCCGGTCACGTGACGGTGCTGGTGGCCACCAACGTCGCCGCGCGCGGGATCCACGTCGACAACCTCGACCTGGTCGTGAACGTCGACCCGCCCACCGACCACAAGGACTATCTGCACCGCGGCGGCCGCACCGCCCGCGCCGGCGAGTCCGGCAGCGTCGTCACCCTCGTCACGCCCGACCAGCGCCGCGGCATGAGCCGACTGATGGCGGCTGCGGGTGTCAGCGCGCAGATCACCCAGGTACGTTCCGGCGACGCGGAACTGAGCCGCATCACGGGCGCGCAGGCACCCTCGGGCATCCCGGTCACCATCTCCTCGCCCGCCGCGGACGGTGCTCCCCGTGAACGACCCCGCCGCGGCTCTTCCGTGAACCGGGGCCGGCGTAGCCGTCCCACGCAGGGTCGGAGCACCGGCCGAGCCCCGCGCCGCGCGTCCTCCTGGCAGTCCGCCTCCGACACGGCGGCCTGACGCCTTGGCGACCGAGGCGCCCATTCAGCCGCTCGTCCTTGAGGAGGCACCCTTGAAACCGGTTCAGACGCATCCGGACCCGGCGCGCGACGCCCCCGCGGTCCTTGTCGACGCCTCGTACGCTTCCGGACCGCGGGTCGGCGCCGACATGACTGTCGAGGTGGCCCTGGCCGTGATGGCCGGAGCCCTCGCCGAGCACTTGCTTCTCTGCGATGAGGACGACCAGTGCACGGGCCTGGTCACCCGGGCCCTTCTGGCTGCCGTACGCGACAGCCCGTCATACACGGACGACGTCCGCCTCCGCGACGTCATCGACGCGAACGAGGCTTTCGCCGCAGCCGCGCCGGAGACGCGGGGCGCGGAACTCGCGGTGTGACACATCGGGGCGGCGTACACCCCGTCCCCCGAGAGAGTGACGACCCCGGGGCGCCACCGCCGGCCGCCGTCGCCTCTCGACCCCGATCGGCCCTCTACTTCTGTGAGGCACAATGCGCTGCGTCATCGCCGGTTTCGCATTCGATTTCTCCAGGCACGGAGTTCTGGAATCCATGAAGGGCGTCAAGCCCGAGCCCATCACGAGCGGTTCTGTGGTCATCGGCCGCCGTCGGTACCCGGTCAAGCAGGTGGGGAGCATCCTCACCCGGCAGGACCAGCGTGACTTCACCGCGGACGAAGTCACCCGAGCCATGTCCCGGCTCGGCTTCACATGCCACCCCTCCGAAGCTGCACCGCAGCCCGGACCGACGCCGTTCCAGACCGCCTCGGCGCTGCTCGGCACCACCGCCCCCGCGTAGCACAGTCCCGCGGACGGGCATCAGGGCACCGCAAATGCCGTGGCTCCGTATCGGCGGCCGCGTCATGCCCAAGACGTAGCACCGCCGGCGCCGACGCCCCCCGGCGGACCGCCGGGCCTGCCGCCGACCGCGCGAGCGACGACCCGCTCACCCGGGAAGGGGCGGCGGCCCCGCGTGGCGCAGGAGGGCGGCGGCCTGCCGAGCGGTGTCCTCAAGGCAGTCGGCGAGGTGCCGCAGATGATGTCTGCCGTAGCTGTCGGTTGTCCACCCCAGATCGTCCATCGTCCGGACGGCGAGCCGCAGTTGCCCGGCAGCCGCCGTGAGTTGCCGCGTGAGTGCCGCGAGTGCCTGCGGGTCGTGGTCCACGGCCGTCCTCCGTGCTGTCTCGTTCCAGGGGTGGTCTCGGATCCCCGGGCCGCCAGGGCGGTGGTTGCCCAGGACAAGTCGGCCGGACCGGGTCCGCCGGATGTTCGCACCGCTCACTGCGCCTGGGCACAGCGCCTCGCGGCGTCGCGGGCGTAAGGAGGCCGTCAGGGCCGGGCGGCGAGCACGACCGAGTGCGAGCTTCGGGCCGATGCCTTGCCGACGCACGGCACCGGAGACTGTGAGCGCCACAAAGATCCGGCAGACGCAACCTAGACGCCGTCGCCGTCGCTGTTGCCGTCGCTGTTGCCGTTGCCGTCCTGGCCGGGCGGGCGGTCTTTGCGGAGCTGTTCGTTGATGCGGAGTGCTTCTTCCAGTTGGTCTTCGAGGATGACGATGCGGCAGGCGGCCTCAATGGGGGTGCCGCGGTCGACGAGTTCGCGGGCGCGGGCGGCGATGCGCAGTTGGTAGCGGGAGTAGCGGCGGTGGCCGCCCTCGGACCGCAGCGGGGTGATCAGGCGGGCTTCTCCGAGGGCGCGGAGGAAGCCCTGGGTGGCGCCGATCATCTCGGCGGCCCGGCCCATCGTGTAGGCGGGGTAGTCGTCGTCGTCGAGACGGCCGAACGAGTCCTCAGCTGTCATTGCACCTCTCTTGCTTCTTGCCTTGTCCCTTGTGGGACGTCGTGTCGGGGAACGCGTGGAGGGGCCCCGGCGCCATACGGCACCAGGGCCCCGAAGGAACTTCTACACCATCTGCCGACCTAATCCTCTGTCGGCGTGCTGTCCGCGGACCCGACCGTGATGTTGTCGGGATGCGGGGATCGCTGATTCTCGACCGGAGACCACCTCACTATCGATGTCCTGCGGTACCCGGATTCGTCTGCGTCCGGGCGATCCTGATGGTGTTCGGCGCCTCCGTTCTTCCTCGGCGGTCGACTTTTTGGGGGTGGGGTACTGCTGTGTTGCTGTGTCCTGCTGGTGTTGCGAACCGCTGATGTTGAAGGCGGGTGGCCTGACGCAAGCGCCACCTACCGCGGTTACTGCGAACTGCATCTACTCGTGCTGCTTCTACCGTCCTGCTAGCGGCGGCCCCTTGTGTCGCAGGCCGCCCGGTGCGGATACCGGTCCCGTTGCCCTTCCACCACAAATCCGGCGTCGAGACCCCGACCTCCGCACCGCCCTACGAGTACTGCTTGCCGGCAGTTCGTCCTCTGCCAGGCCCTGCTGTCCTTCTGGCTACAACAGAAACCATAGCCACGCCACCGTCCAATGTCTACTCTGACAAAGATAGATTTACGCGTGTCCGCCGGTGAGGTAATGACAGTCACCCGGCTGCCACGCCGGTTCGGGCGTCACAGTCCCCATTGGAGGCCCTTCGCGAGGTGCCGCCCCCGGCCGAGCGTGACGTGCATGTCGGGATAGACGCCGGTCTTCACCGGCGGAGCGATCTGGTGCCCCCGGTTCGGAACTGCTGCGGAGTCCTGCACGGGTCCCAACGACCGCCTCAGCACATCTGCCACGGCATCGTAGGCGGGATCGACGTGTACAGGAGGTGTGTTGCGTCCCGGGGGGGCGGCCTCAAGGCGCGGATGCCGCGCATCGCTCCGCGCTGTTGTCCGGGGGGCGAACGCGGGATCGGCGCTGGGCAGGCACCACGCGCATGTGTCTCCGGTCGCGGCCCCGACGCTGTCGTAGGCCGCGATACCCGGCAATGGTGCTCGTCCGGGCGCAGGGTCGAGGGCGGAAGGCTGTCGCTCCGGGGGAGCGAGGCCCACTGCCCTGGATTTGGCGAGCTTTCCGGCTTTGTAGTCGGCCTCGCCTCCGAATTGCCAGCGCCACGAGCCTGCCCAGGACAGATCGGCGAGCGACCGGTCCACCGTCGGGTCTCCGGCAGCCACTCGACGTACTTCCCGGGGGAACCGGTCGCGGGCTTCGTTGAGTTCGACGAGCACTCCGTCGAGGTCCCGGTCGCGGTATCCGGCCGCATGGCGGTAGGCCAGCAGCAGCGCGGCCGTGCGCATGGCTCGTACGGCCTGCGGATTCTTCCAGCGCGGGGGCGTGAGATGGAATTTCGGGGCCATTTTGCGGAAGCGTTCGTCGACCGGTCCCCGAACGGACACACGCGCCACACTCTGACGCGGTCCTTGCGTGATGGACTCCCAGAGAGTGATCACCTGATTGCTCAAGAGCGCCAGCTTCGGGTCGTTCGGAACGTAGGGGAGGATCCCTGTGCCTATCGGTCGTTCCGGAGGGACGTGGACGAGATGTCCTTTGATCCGGTTGGGCCTGGGGTGGTCAGGTGTGACCATCGCGAGGGCCAGATGCGACTGGACGTCCCAGGCGAACGCTTTGTGCATCGCCTCGGACGTGCTTCCGAGCAAGCCGTTGTCGACCACGATCACCCGTGCGTCGGGGTCGTCCACCGGTAAGCCGAGGCGCCGGAAGTACGCACGGGTATTGCGCAGTTGTCCGCGTTCACGGAACATGCGGGCGACTTCGGATCGGACGAATCTCGTCCTGCTGGTTCCCTCATCCCGTTTGTTCGCGGCAGTACGCGGCGCGGGCCGGCCGGCTGTGCGTGCCTCGCGCCGTTCGTGCTGTCGCAGCAGGGCTTTCATCACGGGGCGCGAAAGACGGGCCTCCGTGGTGTGTCTTGCGACGAAAGCGGGATCCAGCCCGCGGCATCCGGCAGCCAAGGCGTGGCCGTCGCGCCCGAGGAACACGATGTGTACGTCGGGATCGAGTCTCACCGCCTCGCGCAGGTCGCGCAGGATGGAGGCGGCAAGCCACGTGTTGAAGGGGGCGTAGTCGGCCGCGAGGGTGCGGTAGGCGTCGATCACGTTCATCGTGTCGGCCAGGTTCAACCCGTACTGCCGGCATATCCGCTGGACGGACTGGCCGGACACCTCGATCGGGGTCTCGGGGAAGTCGTGGTACGCGCGGGGGAGGCCCCGACGGCGCGCGATCGGCGTGAACATGCGTATCCAGTCGTCGGGGAGCGGGGGGCGAGCTTGCCGTTGGCGGTCGGCGGCGCTTCGCGAGACAGCCGGCGACATGGTTTCCGTCGACGACTGCCCAGCGCAAATCGCCGGACCGGCCTACGCGAGCACCCGCGTCCGACAAGCACACCTGACAGTCCGGTCCCGACTGTGGCCGAAACGACGCGTCACCCTGTCATTCCCGTCAAAGACCACGGATGGCCACGACCAGGACCGGGCCGCGCTCGTTGAATCCCGACATGACGCTGCCTTACCCCCGTGCTCCGCACCCCCCGCCGCTGCCGGGGCGTCCCGGAGCGGATCTGAACACACCTGTCTACAACGCCCTGGCCGCCGAATGGACCGCCACCGGACGCGCCCTTCCCGGCGCCGCACCACGGCACCGGCGCCTCATCGTCCCGGGAAACCACGTGCCGCCTCCGGCACAGGCCTCCGGCACAGCACCGACCTGAGTTACGGCGTTCGCACCGCGGCACGCGGCGTCCGACAACCACGCGCCGCGGGACAGATGCTCAGCCGAACGCGTGGCACCCCGGACTGCCGCCACACGTCGTCGGTGCCCGCACCAGGACTCACGAACTCTCGCCCGGGCCCTGTGCCCCGCGAGCCCGGGCATTGCGCGGACGCCTTCCACACCTCGTTCGTGTCGAAGGACGCGTCAGGCGCCGGGGATGTCGGCGAGGTCGGTCAGGGCCGCGTAGTGGTGGTCGGGGGTGCCGAGCATCAAGGAGGCGCTCATTGCGCGCTTCAGGTAGAGGTGGGCGGGGTGCTCCCAGGTGAAGCCGATGCCGCCGTGCAGGTGGAGGCTTTCCTCCGCGGTGTGCACGGCGATCTCCCCGACGTGTGCGGACGCGAGGGCGGCGGCCAGCGGGAAGTCGCCGGAGTCCTCGGCGGCGCAGGCGGCGGCGTACCGGGCGGTGCCGCGTGCCGCGGCGAGGTCGGCCCACAGGTCGGCGGCGCGGTGCCGGAGTGCCTGGAACGAGCCGATGGGTCGGCCGAACTGGTGGCGGGTGCGCAGGTATTCGACCGCGGTGTCCAGTGCCTGTTCGGCGGTGCCGAGTTGCTCGGACGCGAGCAGGGCCGCGCCGGTGTCGAGGGTGTGCCGCAAGGCGCCGACCGCGACGACCGGGTCCGCGAGCACGCGGGCCTCGGCGCCGCGCAGTTCGAGGGTGCCGAGCGGCCGCGTCGCGTCCAGGACGGTTTCGCGGCTGACGGCCACGCCGTCGGTGTCGCCGCGGACCAGGGCCAGATGGGCGGCGCCGTCCACGATCGCGGGGACGACGAACAGGTCGGCGAGGTCCGCGGCGAGGACATGTGAGACCGTCCCGGTGAGCGCCAACCCGCCGTCGCTGCGGACGCCCGTGACGTTTCGGGGGAATTCGGCGTCGGGCGCGTGCTGGGCGGGGACGGCGAGTGTCGCGGTGGTGGTGCCCGCGGCGAGCGCGCCGAGGTCGTCGGCGATGCCGGGCTCGGCCCACGGTCCGCAGCTGAGCATCGCGGTGGTGGCCAGTACGGCGCTCGCCAGGTAGGGGACGGGCGTGAGGAACCTGCCCAACTCCTCGCACACCACCGCGGCTTCGCGGGCCGTGGCGCCGGCGCCCCCGAAACGTTCGGGGATCAGCAGGCCGCTCAGGCCGAGGTCTTGGGCGAGCACCTTCCACAGGTCGTCGTCGTAGGGCTGGTCCGGGCTGTCGAGACGGGCCAACACCCGCTGCCAGGAGCTGCGTTCGCCGAGGAGCGCGCGCAGGGTCGCGCGCAGGTCGTCCTCCACGTCGCTGTGGACGAGCGACGGAATCGGCGGGTCGGCCGGGCGGACGGGGGTCATCGGGGGACGTCCTTCCAGGGGAGCTTGGTGTCCGTGCGCGGTTCGCGCGGCAGGTCGAGGACGCGGTCGGCGATGACGCCGCGCAGGACCTCGTTGGTGCCGCCTTCGATGGAGTTGGCACGGGTGCGCAGGTAGTGGAAGCCGGGGCAGCGGACCCGGCCGCTGCCGGTCATCTCGCTGCGGCGGAACGTCCAGTCGTCGTAGGTCAGGGCGTCCGGGCCGGTGAGTTCGAGGTGGAGGCGGGTGGTCTCCTGGGCGATGGCGGCGTAGGCGAGCTTCGCGGCGGAGCCTTCGGGGCCGGGTTTGCCCGCGGCGCTCGCCTGGCGTGTGCGTTCGTTGCCGATGCGGGCGGCTTCGGCGCGTACCCACAGGCGCAGCAGGCGGTGGTGCAGGCCGGGGGTGCGCAGGTCGGGGCGTTCGCGCCACAGGCGCATGAGGTCCCCGACCGGGCCGCCTTCGCGAGGCGCCGCGGCGGCGCCGATCGCGACGCGTTCGTTCATCAGCGTGGTGGTGGCGACCGTCCAACCCTGGCCGAGCTCGCCGACGCGCATGCTGTCGGGTATGCGCACGTCGCTGAGGAAGACCTCGTTGAACTCGGCCTGTCCGGTGGCCTGTCGCAGGGGGCGGACCTCGACGCCCGGGGCGTGCATGTCCAGGATGAAGTACGTCATGCCCTGGTGCTTGGGCAGCTCCGGGTCGGTGCGGGCGAGCAGCATCGCCCAGCGCGCGTGGTGGGCCAGGGACGTCCATACCTTCTGCCCGTCGACCACCCAGTGGTCGCCGTCGCGGACCGCGCGCGTGGCCAGGCCGGCGAGGTCGGAGCCGGCGCCGGGCTCGCTGAAGAGCTGGCACCACACTTCCTCGCCGGTCCACAAGGGGCGCAGCAGGCGTTCGCGTTGCGCGCCGGTGCCGTGCGCGAGCACGGTCGGGGCGCCCATGCCCAGGCCGATCGGATTGCGGGCGGCGTTGAGCCTGGGTACGCCTGCCGCTTCGAGTTCGTCGTCGACGTCCCGCTGAAGCGCACGGGAGGCCCCCAGACCGCCCAGGCCCACGGGCGCGTGCACCCACGCCAGCCCCGCGTCGAAGCGGTACCCGAGGAACTCCTGCTGCGGCAGGCCGGCCGGGTCGTGCCGCGCGACGAGGGCGCGAACCCGGCTGCGAATGCTGTCGTGGTCTTCCAACGAACTCTCCGAAGGACGTAGGAGCGGTGGTGCGGCCGTGAACCGGTGGGACTACAGCCCCTCGGGGGGATCAGGCGTGAGGCCCTCGACGGCGGCGCCCTTGGACCAGGCTTCTCCGAAGCGCTCCAGCAACTCGCCGAGGACGGCCCGGTCTTCGGGTGTCCAGTCCTTGATGGCCCACGCGATGTCGCGGCGGCCGACGGCCTGGGCGCGCTCGCACGCCGCGCGCCCCTCGTCGCTCAGGTTCAACAGGGCGATGCGTCGGTGGGAGGGGTGGACGGTCCGGGTGATGAATCCGTCCTCTTCCAGGGGGGCGACCTGCCGACTTGCGGTCGACTGGTTGACCCCCAGGTTGCGGGCCAGGTCGGTCACCGAGAGCGGGCCGGTTCGGCGCAGGAGCAGCAGAATCGACAGCCCGGACTCGTGGGTGTCGATCTCGGCGAGGCGCCGCAGCCGTCGTCGCGAGGCGGGCAACCGGCTCATGGCCGTGATCTGGCCGATGAACGCCTCGATGCGCCGGACCGCCGGGTCGTCTTCCACAGTGCCTGCCACGTCCCCAGTCATACATGCATCAATGCATAACTACAAGGCCGGCGCTCGCTCGACGGTCGGGTTCGGCGGCGTGCGCTCGCGAATTGGGCGGGTGCGGGACTGTGCCCACCGGTACGTGTGGGTGCCTGGCGGGGCGTGGAAGGTGCGTCCGTCCGGGAGTCGAACGGTTGCGGTGGTGCCTGGGGGGACGGTAGCGGTGAGGTGGAAGGCGCCGTCGTGGATGCGCCATGCCGATGTGATGGTGCCGTACGGGGTGTCGAGTTCGGCCTGTGCCCGGTCGATGCCGCCGCCGGGGACCGGCTCGATGGTGAAGCGCCGTTATGCGGCGGTGTGTTCGCCGGGGTCGGCCGGAGGGCGGATGTCCGCGACGTGGGTGTGAGGAACTGGATGACCGCGCCCTTGCCGTAGTGGTTGGGCGAGGCATGCGGCTCCCCGGCGGCGTCGATGCCCTCCCGGTGCTCCCACCACGGCACGGGACGGAGCGCATGCTGCCGTGCGTCCAACCTGGGCCGAAGAAACCTTGCACTTCAAGGTTTTAATCGTTTCAATGACACGGACCCCATGACTCCCGCCCCCGGAGGCCACTGTGACCCGCCCCACCCGGCTCCGCGTCGAGCATCTCGACGAGGCCCTCGGCATCGACGTCGTCCGACCGCGCTTGTCGTGGTGGCTGCCCGAAGGCGCGGATCGGCAGCTGGCGTACCGCATCCGCACCGACGGATGGGACTCCGGGCGGACCGAGGGCGGCGAGAGCGTGCTGGTCCCGTACGCGGGGCCCCGACCGGCGCCAGGGCAGGCGGTGTCGTGGCAGGTCAAGGTGTGGACCGACCTGGGAGAGAGCCCGTGGTCGGAACCCTGCTCCTGGGAGGCCGGGCTGCGCGCTGACGACTGGACGGCGGAGTGGATCGCACCGTCCGAGCCCGTCGTCCCCGAGGCGGGACGGCGTCCGGCCCACCTGCTGCGCCGCGACTTCCACCTCGACGGCGCCCCCGGCCGCTCCCGCGTGTACGCCACCGCGCACGGCGTCTACGAACTGTTCGTCAACGGCGTCCGCGTCGGAGACCACGAGCTGACGCCCGGATTCACCGCCTACCGCTCCCGACTGCACGTGCAGACGTTCGACGTCGGGGCGCTGCTGCGTCCGGGAGCCAACAGCATCGGCGCGATGCTGTCGGACGGGTGGTTCCGCGGCCGCACCGGGTTCCACCGCGTCCCGGACGGCTACGGCACCCGGACGGCACTGCTCGCGGAACTGCATGTGGAGACCGAAGCCGGCCCCGTGATCGTCGGCACCGGCCCCGACTGGCGCTGCCACCGGAGCGAGACCACCGCGGTAGACCTGATGGACGGTCAGGAGACCGACTTCACCCAGGCGTTCGTCGGCTGGGCCGAGCCCGGGTTCGACGACTCCGGGTGGGCGAAGGCCGAGGCGGCTCGCGACGCGCTCTGCGCGCAACCGGCGCGCCTGACCACCAGCCCGGCGCCGCCGGTGCGCGGCGTCGAAACGCTCACGCCGACGGCGATCACCGCACCCCGCCCAGGCGTCCAGGTCGTCGACTTCGGTCAGAACATCAACGGCTGGGTCCGGCTGCGCGACCTGGGACCGCGTGGCACCGAACTGGCCCTCACGCACGGCGAGGCGCTCGGTCCGGACGGCGACGTGACGCTGGACCACCTCGCCGCCGAAGACGCCATGGCCGGGACCGCGTACGGCGTCGGCCAACGCGACCGCGTCGTGTCCTCGGGCCGACCCGGCGAGTCGTTCGAACCCCGGCACACCACCCACGGCTTCCGGTACGTCCGCATCGAAGGCCACCCGCGTGCGCTGACCGTCGAAGACCTGGAAGCGGTCGTCGTGCACACCGACCTCCGGCGCACGGGCTGGTTCCGGTGCAGCGACGAGCGGATCAACCGGCTGCACGAGGCGGCGGTGTGGAGCTTCCGCGGCAACGCCTGCGACGTGCCCACCGACTGCCCCACCCGGGAACGCGCGGCGTTCACGGGCGACTGGCAGATCTTCCTGCCGACCGCCGCGTTCCTGTACGACGTCGCCGGCTTCTCCGTGAAGTGGCTGCGCGACCTGGCCGCCGACCAGTGGCCCGACGGACGCGTCCCCAACTGGGCGCCCGAACCGGGCCATGCCCGCCGAGCGGACGAGACGTACAACTACATGAACGGCTCGGCCGGCTGGGGCGACGCCGCCGTCATCGTGCCGTGGCAGACCTACCTCGCCTACGCCGACGAGAGCGTCCTCGCCGAGCAGTACGCGTCCATGACCCGGTGGGTGGCGTTCGCCGCCACGCGTGCCCGCGAGGGCCGGTACCACGAGCGCGCCGTCGCACGCCCGGAACCGGCACCGCACGAGGAGTTCCTGTGGGATTCCGGCTTCCACTGGGGAGAATGGACCGAGCCGCACGAGGAGCAGCCCTTCTGGGCCATCGACCAGGGCGTCGTGGCCACCGCGTACCTCTATCTCTCCTCGACCCTGCTCGCCCGGACCGCCTCGGTCCTCGGCAAGCACGAGGACGCCGCCCGCCACGCCTCCTATGCGGAGAACGTACTGGCCGCCTGGCGCGCCGAGTTCATCCGGCCCGACGGCACGCTGGTCGTCGACACCCAGGCCACCCACGTGCGGGCCCTCGCGTTCGGCCTGGTTCCCCCCGAGCTGCGTGCGCGGACCGCGCGGCGGCTGGTGGAACTCGTTCGCGCGGCCGACACGCATCTGGGCACAGGGTTCCTCGCCACACCGTTCCTGCTGCCGGTGCTCGCGGACACCGGCCATCTCGATGTCGCGTACGACCTGCTGTTCCGGGACAGTGAGCCCTCCTGGCTGGTCATGATCGACCGCGGCGCCACCACGATCTGGGAGAACTGGGACGGCATGTCCGCCGACGCCATCCCGCACGCCTCCCAGAACCACTACAGCAAAGGCGCCGTCGTCTCCTTCCTGCACCGCTATACAGCGGGCATCCGCCCCCGCGAAGACGCCCCGGGCTACCGGCACTTCGACATCCACCCGCACCCAGGCGGTGGCCTCACGTCAGCCGAGGCCGACCTGGACACCCCCTACGGCCGCATCACGAGCCACTGGCGCACCGAAGAGGACACCTTCCACCTCACCACCGCCGTTCCGCCCGGCACCCGCGCCACCGTCACCTTGCCCGACGGCAACACTGCCGACGTCGGGCCGGGAGAACACCACTTCGCCTGCGCGGTCGGGTAGGGAACCGCGCATCACCGCCCCTCCGGATGCGCGACCCTCTGAGCCGTTCGAGGGCGGGCCGCGGTCGCGACCGACATAGGCCCAAGGTGTTAACGCCACTGACTGTTGCCGTAAGGGCGGCGGCGTGGCTAGCCTTCCCCGTACGGGCTCGTGGCTCGAGGGCGAACCGCCCGGCTTCCGGCGGGTACGCGCGTTCGCGCTCGGGTCCGGCGTCATGCGCATGGGCGCCCTCGCTCCCGGTATCGACGACAAGGAACGTATGGACATCGACGAGGTACACGGTGTGGAGGCGGCCTACGCCTCGGTCGCGGCGGGGACCGTCCGTCCGGTGCCGCAACCGCGGACGCCGGCTGCGGTTGACGGCGATCACCGTGCTCCGCAGGCCCCTTCGCGCGGATCCGCGGGGGCCTTGTGAGCGTCTCGGCGAACGACGGCGGCGTCCGGACGGACCGTCCGTCGCGGAGCCGCGTCCGGCCGGGCGGCCGGAGCGAGCGGGTGCGGGAGGCCGTCCTTCGGGCATGTCTGGACCTGCTGGTGGAAGGCATGGTCGAGCTGCCCGCGACCGAGGTCGCGGGACGGTCGGGAGTGAACCGCGCCACAATCTACCGGTGGTGGCCGACTCCGGCCGACCTGCTCGCCGATGCGGTGGCCTTCCACTGGGACCACCGCATCGACCCGCCGGACACGGGCTCGTGGGAAGGCGATGTCCGCGCGGTGGTGACCGAGGTGGCGGCGCTGGTCGACGAGCCCGTCGAACGGGCGATCATGGCCGCGATGGCGACCGGCCGCTATCCGGCGTTCAGCGCGGTGGTCATGGGCGCCTGGCGGAAGTCGCTGCCCCAGTGGACCGGGATGGTCCAGCGGGCCGTCGACCGCGGAGAGGTCCGCCCGGAGGTGGACCCGTACAGCGTCGTGAAGATCCTGCTGGCGCCCCTCATCGCCACGTCGCTGCTGGGCGAGGGCGGGACGTCGCCGCACGAGCTCGACCAGTTGATCGACCTGGTCTGCCGGGCGACGACCGCGCGGCCGGGCTGACACCCGCCCGACGAGGCCCCTCGGACGACGCCGTCGGAAGAAGCCTGTCCGGCGGCGACGTCCGTTCCTGCGCCGTCTGCTCCTGCGCGGTCCGTTCCTGCGCCGTCTGCTCCTGCGCGGTCCGTTCCTGCGCCGTCTGCTCCTGCGCGGTCCGTTCCTGCGCCGTCTGCTCCCGCGCTGTCCGTTCCTGCGCCGTCTGCTCCCGCGCTGTCCGTTCCCGCGCCGTCCGTTCCCGTGCGGTCCGCTCCCGCGACGTCCCCTCTTCCGCGTTCCGTCCGGCGAAGCCCCGCTGGAGCCCCGCACGCCGACCAGTAAAACGACAATGTGTTGACTTAGTTGCCATGGGCTGAGTAACGTCGTTGATGCCAGCCGGAGTTGACCGCCACTGCGGTCCTCGCGGTTCTCGCGGTCCTTTGTGAAAGGAATTCCCTTATGCGCGCTTCCGGCGGGGTGCCCGCGCCGCTGACGACGTTGCCGGCGACGGCCACGGCAGCGGAGATCAAGGAGATCACCGACCGCGACGGCGGCGTCATCGTCGAGGACGTGCTGTCGTCGGAACTCCTGGCGCGCATCAACGCGGACGTTGACCCCCACCTCGTGGGGATGGACCCGGTACGGGACTTCGGGGCGATGCCCGGCGGCGGGTTCATGCCCCGCACGAAGCGGCTGGAAGGCCTCGTGGAGAAGAGCGACGCGGTCGTCGAGGTGATCCTCGACGACCACCACCAGGCGTGGGTCTCGGAGGTCCTCACCTGGGGCACGGACCACCAGTACAACGCCGGACAGGTCATCGAGATCGGCCCGGGGGAGCCCGCGCAGACGCTCCACCGCGACGAGTCCACCTGGCCGCAGGTGGCCGGTGGGCCGCACGACATCATGGCGAGCTGCATGTTGGCGTTGACCGATTTCACGGAGGAGTCCGGCGCGACGCGCGTCGTACCCGGCAGTCACCGCCCCGAGGCCGGGATCGACCCGTACGCCCTCGACATCGACCGGGACACGACCCCCGTCGTGATGAAGGCCGGCAGCGGTTTCTTCTTCACCGGCAAGCTGGTCCATGCCGGGGGAGCGAACCGGACCGCCGACCACCGCCGCCGGGGCATGTCCGTCACCTGCTGCGTCGGGTGGCTGAAGCCGGAGGAGGCGCAGACGCTGGCCGTCTCCCTGGACCGCGCCCGGACGCTTCCCAAGCGCATGCGCGAGCTGTGCAGCTTCGCCGGGTACCACGCGTACGGCGACAAGTCGCCGATCTGCTCGCACCGCCTCGACATGGTCGACCCGTACACGGTCCTGTTCGGGGAACAGCGTTGAGTGCGGAGTCGGCCGGGACCTCGGAGCTGCGCATCAGCATGGGGCTTCCCACCTTGTTCCCCCACGGGCGCGAGGTGGAGCTCTCCTGGTACCGCAGGATCGACGAAGGACCGTGGCACGGACTCGCGACGTGGGACCGCCTGCTGTACCCCGACGGGTGGTCCGTCGTCCCGCAGCTTGCCGCCGCGGCGGCGATGACCGAGCGGGTGCGCCTGTGGACGGACGTCGTCGCCCTCCCCACCCGCAACGCCGTGCTCTTCGCGAAGGACCTGGCGACCATCGACGTCCTCTCCGGCGGGCGGCTGACGCTCGGGGTCGGGATCGGCGGGTGGGACGCGGACTATGTCGCGGTCGGGAGCCACCTCCAACGCAAACGGCAGCGCATGGACGAGATGGTCGCGGCCATGCGCAAGGTCTGGGCGCAGGAGCCTCCCGTCGCGGGGCACCACCCGGTCGGCCCGGCGCCGCTCCAGGAGGGCGGCGTGCCCCTGGTGGCCGGCGTCTCCGGCCCCAAGGCGCTTGCCCGGGCGGCGAGATGGGCCGTCGGGGTGAGCGACCCCGCGCAGTCCCTCCACTTCGACGCCGAGGAACTGGCCAGGCAGCGCACGAGGGTCGTGGAGGCGTGGAAGGCCGCCGGAAGAACCGAACGGCCGCACTTCTCCGCGCCGGTCTGGTTCGCGCTCGGTCCCGACCCGAAGACCCAACTGGCCGACCACGTCATGGAGTTCTGGGGGCGTGGTGTCGCGGACGCGGTCCCGGGCTCCTTCCTCGTCCGCCCCGGGGCGGGCACGTTGAACTGCGGGGCCGCCGGGCTCCGGAACGCCGTGAACGGCGCGCGCGAGGCAGGTCTCGACGAACTCCGGCTCATCCCCACGACCGCAGATCCCGACGAGATCGACCGCGCCCGGGATGTGCTCGGCCTCTAGTGCGCTGGGCCGTCCGCACGTCCGCACGAACCCTGGAGAAGCGAGGACTTCCGTGAACCTTGAGACGCTGGGCCCCGACTGCGGTGTCGACGACATCTTGGCGGCGATCGAACGGGACGGCGCGTGCATCGTGCGCGACCTGCTCTCGCCGGAGGCGCTGCGCCGCATCGACGAGGACGTGGCGCCGTTGATCGACCGGACCGAGCCGAGCGGCCACGAGTGGGCCGGGGTCAAGACCAAGCGCACCGGCGGCCTGATCGCGTTGTGCCCGGCGAGCCGACCGACGGTTCTGCATCCGCTGGTGCTGGGCGCGGCCAACGCGGTGCTCGGCCCGTACTGCGAGAAGATCCAGCTCAACCTGACGCAGCTCATCACGATCCTTCCGGGGCAGGGCGCACAACCCCTGCACCGCGACCGATTCGTGTGGGGCGGGGCGGGCACCGGCTTCGTCGGCGCGGGCGGGATCCCCCGTCCCATCGAGCCGCAGTTCAACGCCATTTGGGCGTTGACCGACTTCACGGCGGACAACGGCGCGACCAACGTCGTGCCCGGCAGCCAGACCTGGGACTTCGACCGCGAGGCCGTACCGGAGGAGTGCGTGCAGGCCGTCATGCCGCGCGGATCGGTCCTCCTCTACACCGGCACCGTCATCCACGGCGGAGGGGAGAATCGTTCCGACGGGCCGCGGATCGGCATGACCTTCACGTACTCGCTCGCCTGGCTGCGCCAGGAGGAGAACCAGTACCTGTCCTGCCCGCCCGAGGTGGCGCGCCACCTCGACCCCG